>JBBQZS010000154.1:0-2100 GCA_038207495.1 Chloroflexia bacterium | reverse complement strand
AATGCGACAAAATGACCGCCTCGAACAACAGGATCAGCTTAAAAGATTCCGGTTCAAGCGTGATAGTGAAAAATATCTGGCTGAGCTGGTTGAGCGCTGGGAGGATAACTTGGTTGGTACGACACTATTGCACTAACGGTTAATTTACTGACCACCGACAACCGCTCGACCAAATTCTCAGGATTATAGATTGCCTCACCCCAGGCGGCTATAGGCAATTTGCCAAAAATCCTGTCCTAAAGTTTGGTCAGTTTGTTGCTTCTTTAACTCATTCCAGAACTGGGTTTTGCGTTATAATCAGGGATATTTTAACTGCTTTTTCATATTTGGCACTTTGCTTGTTCCTGAAAAGGGTATTTTTCACATGACTTTGCTTCACAATGCCACAATTGTAACTATGCGGCCTGACCGGGCTATCCTCAAAGATGGGGCTATCTGGATAAAAGAGAGGCGCATTGCTGCTATCGGCAAATATCATGACCTTCAAGTGGAATTTGGTAGGGAACTGGAAGCCGATACCGCGCGGGTAAACCTTAACGGCAAACTGGTGATCCCCGGCCTGATAGATACTCACGTCCATCTGGCTCAGGCTTTGATTCGGGGTTGCGCCGACGATATGAACTTGATTCCCTGGCTTTTGGAGCGGGTCTGGCCTTTGCAGGGCAACTATACCTACGAGGATGGCAAGGTCAGCGCGGCTCTGTGTATTGCTGAAATGCTTAAAAGTGGCACTACCGCCTTTATCGAGGCGATGTTGGCGGGGCGTTACGGCTTTGAGGGCGTGGCGGAAGTGGTAGAGCAAAGCGGCATCCGGGCCAGCATCGGCAAAATCGTGATGGACATTGGCACTTACGCCGAGAGCAACGGGCAGATGCACCCCGGTTTGGTGGAAGACCGTGTTACTACCGTGCGCGATACCCTGGCCCTTTTTGACAAATACGACGGTGGGGCGGAGGGGCGGTTGCGGGTCTGGTTTGGGCCACGTACTCCCGGTGGGGTCACGCCTGAGCTTTACCGTGAAGCCGCCAAACTGTCTAAAGAGCGGGGGATGGGTCTGACGGTGCATCTAGCTGAGGTGAAATCTGACATGGATTTTATCAGCAAACAGTACGGCATGAGTCCGGTGGAATATGCCGGGAGTGTGGGCTTGCTCGACCTCGGCCCGAAGTGTGTACTGGCGCACGGCATTTGGTTTACGGACGAAGACCTGAAGTTATTGGCGGAAACTGGCGCAACTGTCTCTCACAACCCCAGCAGCAATAGTAAACTTGCCAGTGGTTTTTGCCGAGTGCCGGAGATGCTGGATTTGGGTGTTAATGTGGCGTTGGGCTGCGACGGTGGCCCTTCAAATAATGCCTACGACCTCATTCGCGAGATGAAGTTGGCGGCGGTAATCCACAAGGCTAAAACGCTTGACCCGCTAGTGGTAGATGCCGAGAGTGTGCTGGAGATGGGGACGCTTAACGGGGCGCGGGCAATGGGTCGGCTGGACGAAATCGGCTCGCTGGAAGTGGGTAAACAGGCCGACCTGGTAATAATTGATACCAGCAGTCTGCACCTGACTCCTTTTGAAACCCAGAATCCCGTTTCGGCACTGATTTACGCCGGACAGGGCAGCGATGTTGAGAGTGTGATGATTGGCGGGCGTTGGGTGGTCTGGAAGCGCGAACTCCAAACCCTGGACGAGGAAAAGGTCAAGGCAGAAGCCCGCACCCACGCCACGCAGGTCTATGCCCGTGCTGGAATTACCAATAAGAGTCGCTGGCCTGTTTTTTAGTTATTGGTTGTTAGTTGTTGGTAAATAATTTGGTTTTTTGTGTTAGTCGAATTGCCCGGCAATAAATCACCGGGCTAAAAGAACCTACAATCTTCGTAGCGAGACTCGTTTTTGTTTAATTCTTTGTAAAAAATATATGCTCTTTTAGCGCGGGGGCTTTAGTCTCGCGTAATCTTTCCGACAACTTATACCAAGTCTTGATAAGTAATGCACATTAAGAAGCAAGATTGGGCCACCAATAGAAAAGGGTTGAGCCTTTGATTAAATTGGTTTGTTGTTGTAAGGCTAAACAACGTTGAATTTGAGCTTGCTCAAGTTCATCA
>JBBQZS010000153.1:0-2790 GCA_038207495.1 Chloroflexia bacterium | reverse complement strand
TGTTTCCAGCCCTTTTTTTGCAACTGGAGGGCTTGGAGGCGACGGGCTTCTCGCCAGTCTTGGCTTTTTGTTTTACTATTCATATTCCTAAAGTTAGCATTTTGTATGCCAACTTTAGTTCTTTTAGCTCAGGTCTATAGTTCCGGTTTTTAAATGCACAGGCTTACAATCAGTAAATTCCTGATAGCTTCCTGTAATAGATATATCTTATCAAAAGTAGATTGGCCACAAAGTACCCCTCAGATTATTATGGAGTAGACTGGGCAATCTCCACCCACCCAAAGAAAAGTCTTGAGCACGCAAAGGTTATCAAGCAAATGCCCCTTGACCTGCCTTTGTATTTCCTGGTATTAAAGGCACTTCCTACTGGAATAATTCAAGCTTGTTTGCAAAATTAAACCGACACTTTTTGGGTATATTCCAGAGCTTTAGTGCTTAGTCGGTAAACCCAGAAGTTTACATAGCCGCTTCTGAGCGGGTTAGCTTCGATTACTGGTTCGATCCAGCCCTCCTCCACCAGTTTATTTACCAACTCTGGATTATCGTAATCTCTCAGATAAAACTCGCCCTCCCCCAACCGATAAGCCTCCGGGTTGTCCTCCAAATATTCTTCCAAACCAATACCTATCTGGCTTAAACAGTCTGGCTCAAGCCCTTTTTTGGTGGCTCTGACTACCTCCACCCCATAAGAGAAGGGGCTGCCCGTTTCAGAAACTCTTACCACAAAGCCCAGTTTGAGTTTCTTACCGTTCACTTCTAGCCTAAAACTCATTGCCTACTCCTGTTGGTTAAGGCTTCTTTTGGCTCTTTTCTGTCTGACACCATTTTAGTTTTTCAAAGGGGCGGGCTTACCTGTTGCTTTTCCGCTTTCAAAGTTTGTAGTGCCGGAGGTATTCCCAGTCGTCCCAGGATTAGTTGTAACTCCCCATATACTTCTTCTGACATCACACCTTAACGGCCTGTGCGTTTGATTTTCTCTTTGAGCCAGGCCATTTCCGGCAAACCGAATAGTTCCTGCCAGAATTCAGGTTGTTGGGCCTCTACCGCCAGGATTCGGTTACTGGTTAGAGGTTGATAATAACCGCTCCAGCTTTTTATTTGAAATTTTAACCCAGCCGGGATTTCAGTGCGTGGCCCTTTGCACCTTTCCAGCAGTTCCAGGATTTTCTGATGGTCAAATCCGACAGTTTTGGCTTGCTGGCAACTGATGAGGGTTATTTGAAATCGCCCCTTTTTCGACCATTCCTCCCACCTCACCAGTTCGCCAATCTGCCCCAGGCAGTAATAGAGGTAGGCACTGGCACTGGCCGGTTTCACTTCAATATTTCCCGGTTTCTTAAAACTGAGGCTACCTGACGTTAGTTCCTGGTATTCGATAAATATGGCTGCTCCAGCACTGGCATCTTTGGGGCGACCCAATACCCTGAGAGCCTGATGCATCTTCGCCCCTACCGGTTTGAGTAAGGCCAGGGTGGGGCTGATCCGCGTGCCGAGATAGGGGCAAGTTCTTTTTCTTTAGCATACCATCCATAGTTCGGGGATCAGAGGTTTCCAATATTAGTGCCCCTGCTACCAGAAACTCGCGCTCCAACCGATTAGCCCAATCAGCCATAGTTACTTTCACATTTTGGGGAAGGGGATTACGGGAAACTAACTCCAGGTTTCCACTATTTGCCCGGCAGTTATTTTCTGGTTTACAGCCCGTTCTACACTCTGACTGGTCAGGCGATATACTGCCACATTGCTAATGGCGGTCTGGTCGGCAAAGCTATCCAGGCGGTAGAGTAAAGGTGCATTATCCAGGGGTGAATATAACACCATCTCGAAGTTAGGCTGGACTAGCAGCCATTTGCCAGAAGCTGGCTGTCGGCTCTGGCTTTGTTCAAAGGGTGGGACATTCAACATTGCCAGACCCGTTTGGCTGAAGCGAAAGGCTTTGAAAAGACCTGATTGGTCCAGGCCCACTTCAACCAGTCGTAACCCGGCTAAACCGTTGCCTAGAAAATGAAGTAGCCAGTCTCTTTGCAGTTGCTCCAACTTTTCCCGGCTCCAACCACTGTGTTTTCCCAGAAAGAGCCGAGGGTTGAGCTGCGCCACCAACGCGACAAAGGAGTCTACCTCAAGCCAACGCTCCGGCAAAGCCGCCTCATTTAGAAGCTGGCTAAACACACCCACTACTTCCGCCGAGGCCGAAGCCGCCCGCCGCTGTGGCATGAACAATTTGCTGGATATCCTCAAGGAGACCGATTTACGGGTAGGCCTAAGCACTCTTTTCAAAACCGAGACCGTCAGGGAACATTTGGATCGCTCGGTTTTACAAAAACGCTTGTTGTTGTGTTTGTATGGACTGGGGACTAATTCGGGGCTGAAGCGGGCCATAACGGCGACCACGGTGAGAATTATGATGATCTGTTATACGTGCGACAGCGCTACCTCTTGAAAGATTATCTGAGGGCCGCTGTTAATCAGGTAGCCAATGCCATCTTAGCCGCCCGAAAACCTACTATCTGGAGAGAAAGTAGCACTACCTGTGCCAGTGCCTCAACCCTCTTCGGCACCTGGGAAGGCAATTTATTAGCCCGCTGGCATCCGCGTTACAAAGAAAAAGGGGTACTAATTTATTGGCACGTGGGGAAAAAGGAGGAGCAGCGGACAGGGAGAGGGCGAAATAATCGTCTCGAACAGGATCATCGGGGGGTGAAAGGTCGGTACAAACCAATGCGCAGGTTCAAAAATCCAGAAAATGCAGAACGATTTTGTCAGGCGTTTGACGAGCAGCGCAACTAATTT
>JBBQZS010000152.1:0-3339 GCA_038207495.1 Chloroflexia bacterium | reverse complement strand
TGGAAATCTTCCAACCTAAACTGGGTCGGACCAAAAAGGGTCGAAAGCGGTGGCCGGCTTCCCTCTATTCTCCTTAGCTTTTGGCGAACTTTCCACTTGTATTTTGCTCTTTTGCTGTCTTGACATTGGGGAGTAGTTTATCTACCTTGTAATAATTCATAACCATCGCGGCGGCAGTCAGGGGGCAACCCGCTTCACCAATCTTGTCGTTACGAGATTTCATTTGCTGGTCACGCCACTCCAAAGCATTCAGGCTAAAGGTGGGTACAAAACACTCACCACGATTGAGTGGCGCAGGGGCAGGCTGCCGAATGTTAGTAATTGGCTCAAGGGCGGTCTGGGAATGCTGGTTGGTAAAAGGCGGAGAGTTTAAACCAGTGTTAAAATCCACCTGAGTTTGGGTTGGACTGTTAGGGGTAGCCACAACCACCTGATTGCCATCAGTAGCAAAGCACACAGGGCCGGGCGCATTATCGCCATAATATAAATCGGGGGTCAGGAAGTTGGGTTGTTTGGTTAGCTGGCGAGGCTCAGTTGTAGCAGAGGTAGTATCAAGACCAAACAACTCAAGCTGAGAATCAACCTTTTTGGTATAAACCAACCTGGATCCATCACCATTGAAAATAGGGTGACTGGGCCAGAAGCCACTGTTAATGCGATCTACCGCCCGTTGTTTGCGTGTTTCAGTGTCATATATATTAATTATTGTGTCATCCATGAGTTGGTTACGGGCGGTAACATAAGCCACATACCGACCATTAGGGGAAACAGAAATTAAACTGGAGAAAATACCGGGTAAGCGCGTGACATCGTTGGTGCTAATTCTTATGATGGTATTATTTACCTCATCTGTTTGTAGTAAACTTTTCCGGCTAAATCCTAAAATAGGTTTGAAGGCTTCCTCAGCATCAGGATTTGGGGGCGGGTCAATAATTTTACCCAGGTCAATCTCAATTATAGATTTATCGCCTTGCATCATCAGGCTGGCGGTGACTTTGGAACTATTTTGGACACAGGAAACTGGCCCGGTAAAGAAGTTAGGCCTGATATTGGTTGCTTGGCGAGGCCATAAAACAAAAGTAATCAGCAGGCCCGAAAGTATAAGCGGGAGCATTACTAATATAAGCGACCAACCGAGGCTACTAATAATAGCGCGCACCTGTGGTAAAGCAGCACTCTGGCGGAGCGTGCCAATAACCTCAACTGGTGTATCATCAGCGGCAAGCCTAAATTTATAGATTTTATCAGCTCGAATCCAGTTACGGCGCTGAGGCTGGATTTTAAGCATGGTGAAACCAGAGCTGTTGGGGGCTAACCTTATCACCGGTGGAATAAGGTTGCTTTGTACGTTGCGTTGCTCATGTTCCACGTATAGTCGGACACTAAGGGGTTGTTTCTGGTTATTTTTCAAATTAACCCGATAAATAGCGGTACCTAGCCTCGTCCTTAGCACCTCTGGCTCAAGGGTTATATCAGGTGCAGCTAATTTTGGCGGTTTGATTGCCAGGTTGATAGGGGAAGTAGCTAGTATACCTGACCATCTATTACTGGTTACCTGAATAGATGGAAGATAACTAGCGGGAGAAGCATCCGCCGGAAGGGAGATTGTAAGAGTAAGTGTACCTTCGTTACCGGGTTCTCCAGGGTAGAGCAACATATCAGAACGTTCCAGCTTGAACCAATCTGCCTTCATATTGGTAACGGCTATTTCGTAGCGCACTACCTCCTGGCTGTTGTTAATAAGGGTAATGGTTATATCCATAGTTTCCCCGGGTGTCAGATGCACCGGGTTCGGCTCAGTCCTTACAGTTACTGGCTTTTGTGGCATTTAAGTCTAGCTCCACTCTAGTTTGCTATTCTGTTAGCGTTTTTAGTTGGCAGAAGTAACCATTGATATGTTGGTCAATTTAAGCTCGCGAAAATTTCAATTAACCAGGGCAGCCACCAAGGGTCTAAGTTAATCTTTCTGAAGTCAGTGCTTTATTTGTATGAACAGGTTTTGAGGGAAACTGTACAAAAATCTTTCTATTAATTTTGAGGGATGGGAGGTTGGTAAAAAAGGGATGATTATTGCAAGCCATGGCTTTAGGTGCCGATTGAAACCGATGACCAAATGTTATTAAAGAGCTTGCGCGGTGGCTCCTCTCCTGCATGCTTCTTTACGCTTATTGAGCAATAAGCGTCAAAGCCCAGATTTCTTTAAGCCCATGCCTATCCTATCTGGGTTACTTTCGTTGATAGATATACCTATTTATTTCTGAGTCTTTATAGCCACTCTCCTATTGATAAATTTTCTGGTTCTTTATTATCTGACGTATCGTTTCATAAGATACACCAAAATCTTCAGCCAACTTGCGAAGGCTTTCTCCCTTGACGTTACGCTGTACGATTTCACCCCACTTATCTTGTGGTATAGAATTACGAGGTACGGTGCTGGGCATATTTGAGGGTGGAAGTTCAATCAAAATGGGATCAACAATTTCTTGCCTAGCATGCAATTTTGAAAATGTCGCAGATAACGGTGCAATGCCCGTCGCTTCCGTTAATAATTTCACAATCTACTATACAAGATATAGTAGTAAAAACAATGGAGACCACTATATAGTGGTCTTTTTTCTTTGTGCGGAAGCGAAGCATCGACAAAAGTTCGCTTCCGCGGTTTTTTGACACTTATTTGACCTCAATCTTATAAAGCCTTAATTGACAAAATGTATTACTGGCAGAGTTAACTATATCCCCGCGGATTACTCTTGCTGTAAGTACCCTCAATAAAAAATAATATAGCATCTAGTGCGTGGCAAAGAGTATGCTGGCTGTCTTGGGCATCCTAGTTCAACAATTCCATAGTATCAGTTTAGATAGCCGAATTAGCCAACACACTTATAATACATTCAGAATTTGCAAGGGAATTTTAGAATATCTTTGGGTCTTTTCTTTATACGCGGCTCCTTTTTGAAGAATTACGCTGGTAAACGGTGCTTTTATCTTATTGGAGTGGGATAAAATGACCTTGCTGGGATTTGAGCCTGTGCCCCAGCGATTATTTATCTATCCAATTAATGGGTATTTGGAAAAATGGGAATTGGGATTTGAGGCTACACAATGGGCTAAAGGTGACCGCGCCGGGACTCGAACCCGGGACCCACTGATTAAAAGGATTCCGTGCTCTGACTGTCATTTCGCGGGGTATACTGAAAAGGTAATCGCGAGACTGCGGAATAAACGTTTGGAAGCAGCATTTTTCGAGGGCATCGCCCTAAAAGCTTGAGTCAGTTCAATTAAGCGACCTGTTTAAGTGGCGAGGCTTGTGCTACTTTGCGTCCTCGACTACTAACGCTT
>JBBQZS010000151.1:0-3873 GCA_038207495.1 Chloroflexia bacterium | reverse complement strand
TCCGGCAACCAGCGTCGTAAAAAATCCCGCACTTCCCGGTGTAATACTGGCACCCCCTTCTGAAAAACAAAAGAATACCGCCGTTGCAAACGGTAAAACTGCTCGCCCTCCCCCGGTAATTTCAGTTTCACCCCAACCGGATTAAGGGTTGCCTCCCGTAAATCCTCCTCCTGCGCTTCAATCGGGCGGCGCAACAAAGCCAGCGCATATAACCGCAACTTGTCGTCCGGCGACACCTGAGCATGCACCAAAAACCGTTGCACCACCTCCTCAATAACCAGCCGCTCCAACTCTTCCCGCTGCTGCCAACCATCCGGGTTTTCTTCAGGTAAAAATAATCTCTGGTCAGGGTTGCCAAGATAGGTAGCCGCCACCAACCGCACCGCCAGCGGGATACCCAGCGTTAAATCAAAAACATTTTCGATTGCCTCATCCGAAAGTGCCGCAATATGTGGGCGACGGGCCGCCAGCTCCTCAAAATACTCCTTTAAATTTAGTGGCGAGAAACTGCCATCATCTCCATCTAAAAAGTTAATAGCCACCGTGTAATTTGCCGAAGTAATGTTTCGATAACCCGCCAGGTTTGTCCCGCTATTATTGCGAGAGGCGTAAAGGTCATCCCGCCCCGCCATTACGAGCCCAACCCGCTCCCCCGCTACCGAAAGCACTAACCGTAATAACTCATCCCCTTCTCGTAACAACTCATAAGTATCAAAGAAAAGTAACATCGGCCTGGAACGGGCAAATCGGAACAGGTCACGCCCCAACCCCCGCCCCAATCTGGTTTCTGGGCTGAGATAATCCCCTAGCTCTGTGGCTAATTTATCGTTAAGCTTGCGCCGTACCTCATGCAACTGCGCCGCCGAAAAGTTAATTGCCACCCCGCTAGTCTTTTCAACCGTCTCCAGCACCTTATCCGGGATAACCCCTCCGGCTGGGCTCGCCTTCAAAAGATATTTAATAACCGTACCGGAATATTTACCAATCCATTGATACTTGTCATCGGTTTTAAGTTTATCAATTTCCCCATCGAGCCTCTTTAACTGCGTGGCTACTGCTTTCTTGGCCTCATCGTATTCCTTAAAATCAGTGGGCTTTTTGTTCATCTTCTCCCACAGAATCTGGTGCAAAATATCGTAATACCGCCCAGGCTCTAATTCCTCAAGCTGCGGGGTAGAAGCCGCTTCCGGGGAGCTAGGATGGCGTAAGAACACTTGCTCACTATCAGACAAAACCTTTTCACTATCAATAAGCGGCACCACCTCAAAAAACCCGTCCTGGAACTTTTTAGCTTCCTCATGAAGTTTACCTAGCAGGGTACTTTTACCATAGCCCCCTCGCCCGTAAATCAACACCAGCGGACTTTTAAGCGGGTTGGATAAATTCGGTTTGAAGGGTTCTGCTGGATTTGCAGGTACCGACGTTTCCGCCACCCTCCTGGCAACCTTATTCAACCAGTTACCAAAATCCTCCACCTGGCGATCCCGCGCCACAAAAATATCATCCGGTAACTCATAATTAGGTTCAGGAACATCCTCATATCGCACAATCGCAAACTCATCGTTATTCATCAAATCTGCAAATATCCCTTCTACCTGATTAAGAACGGTTTGCCAACTTATAACTAACCATATACCTCAACGCTAACCCCAACTTATTATCGCAAAATTCAGATAGATCCGCCATATCAAATTTGAAATCATACTCACTACTTCCCATCCCTTTCCCCCCAACCCACCTGACAGGGTTTCTTGCATGCAATACTGAGGCAAAGCCGAAGAGTCTCCCCTCCCCTTCCTAGGGGCAAACCTTGTGTTCTCCCTCGGTGGTTCCTTCCCCCTTTCCGCCTGCCCCCTGTACTCAGGAGGGTGATAGGGCAGGGAGCTTTTTTAATCTCATCCTCTCTGGAATTATATTAGTATTAAGCTAACAAAACTTGCCGGCATTAATACTACCCCATTGGCTGGGAGGTTAGTGGAGGGAAACGCCAACTCAACCAACGGTTGGTTCGCTCTCGCCGCCCATTTTGAAAGGTACATTTAACAACCCCGCCGCCTTCTGTTTGGTTACTTCCCCCCGGCGATCATAGCGAGCGGTGGTGGTAACATTGGCATGCCCGGCCAGCTTCTGCACCGTCGCAATATCCGCACCAGCGTCCAATAAATCCGAGATGAAGCTGCGCCGGAAGTCGTGAGGGCTGCATCCAGCTATCCTGGCCTCTTTTATTCTTTCCCCCAGAATGTAAAGCACTGCCTGGTCGGTCAGCTTCTTGTTGGTCTGGACATTCGCCTTATTAATCAGGGTCTCAACCCTCTTGTACAAGCACCGGACTGAAATGAGACAATTGATTGGCCCTAGCTCAAGCTTTCGAGTACGGCTTTCTGAAAATGACCCAACAGTTAGAAATTTACAGCTACGCCTGAACCCAACATTCTAACCATTGGATTATCTCATTTTAGACCGTTAGCTCCAAAAGGGGGTTGAGACCCTGATTAATAGGAAGGAAGAGCGGCCCCGCTTCTAATCCCCGTACCTCTAGCCATTCCGCTAGGGCGGCGGTTGCCCCACCACTGACGTAACACATGCGGTCTTTACCCCCCTTGCCATCCAATATCTGGAGTGACCCTGCTTCCCTGTTATAATCTGCCAATTTCAGATTGACCAGTTCCGAGCGTCTTAGCCCGCCAGCGTACAGCACCGCCAACATTGCGGCATCCCGTCTACCAGTCGGGGAGCTATCCCGTTCGCAAGCATCGAGCAGTTGGGTAAGTTCATCGGGTTTGACAGACCGTCCTTTGGGCAGACTCTGACCGCGCACGGTTTTAACGTCTATGGCCCGGTGATATTCCTCGGCAGTGAGTTGCCCTAACCTCCAGGCTTCCTTGAGAACTGAGCGAAGTGCAGCCAGCATTTTGTTGGCGGTAGCCGCTTTGTACTTTTCGGCGAGTTGAGCGCGAACGGCAGTAGTGTGCTGGTAGCGTAGGGTGTGCCAGGGGAAAGATATGGCGGTTTCCCGTCCACTGGATAAAAGACCCGCGATGACATTCAAGGCTTGGGCCTGAGAACGTCTGCCAGTCGGACGAAGAGTAACCAGGTAAAGGAGAGCCGGGTTCTGGTCTGCGGGTGGAGGAGTGGAAGGGGAGAGTACCACCAGGGTTGTCTCCTGGGCAGGTACGATTTCAATACTTTGTTCGGACACTGGTTTTACCTTCTACCTTTTCGCTCTGTGGTTCGTAAAAAATTGGCTGGATTGCTACTCGCTACAAACATTTCTTACCCACCCTTTAACTGATCAGTACCTCGCCACCAGTCTGCCAGGATTACCCCGCAAATTCACCTTCTTTTGGGCTATTTTTCCCCATTTTAACACATTACTTGTGAGAAGTCTCCTTCTCATAAGTGATGTTATACCCGATTTTTGCCCTAAATTAGCAGCATGCCTAAATCTACAAACTTCTACAAGAACTATTTTTGATGCGTAGAAATCCGTTCCAATACTAGTCGTCCGGCTGCTCTTGTGCCATTGCATCATCTATCAATTTTCTAGGGGTTTTACCCTCGCCCCCTGGTTGCAATGCCAGCCAACATTTTTTGGCAGCAATAACCAAAATCCCTATCCTTATAGTGCTGATAGCCCAGACCATACTGTCTATGTTCTATCAAAGTCAAGGATTCGCTTTGTATGCTGGATTTGATTGCGCCCATGCTGGCGCAGCTATCCAGCATACCCAATTTGGACAGAGCTTTTGCCCTCTTCTCAATCAAAGTGGTAGGGGGTTTGGCAGCCTTTCATAGCGATTCCATGAGGACAATACCCACCACCGGGCCTGATTATTGTTTCAGTCCCCTTCAACGGGGCAATTAGAGTGAAGC
>JBBQZS010000150.1:0-4116 GCA_038207495.1 Chloroflexia bacterium | reverse complement strand
AAGGTTTTAGCCCGGTTGAGCTGGCTGGGCTAGAGTTAAATGGCCTACCCTGGTTGCAATTCGTGATGATTAACTTGTCTAAGTGCCGCTGGTTAAAGCCTCACTCACGGCTTTTACCACACAATTGAGGGACTGTCTGACCACCCACAGAAATTAGTAGACACGGGGTTAACTCGACAGGCCCGCTGGTTTACCCAACAAGAAACAAAAGAAAATGAGGTTTACCCTATACAGTTACGCAAAGAATTCTGGCAAGACCTTGCATCCGGTGTTGAACAAACCCGATACCTGGGGGATCAAATATGGTAAAGATAAATAGTAAAGGACAGGCGCAAAACCTGTCCCTACAAAGATTTTTATGGTTTTAGGCGGGGATTTGCTCGGCGGCGCGTGAGCCGAACTTGTTACGCAAATAGCGCGCAATATCCTTTTGCGACTCTATAGGTTGCCCCGTCAGGATACCGTAACAACTCAAAATGCGCTTTTCCATGGCTTTTTCGGCTTCGGTGGTCAAGGCGCGGTCAATCAAATTGCTAAAATAACCGGGGTCTGGCAGTTGGCCGATTACCGAAGGCTCGGTTATATTCGTAGGATGGCGATAACGTCCCCGCAACATCCACAACATCATCTTGCCGATATTTTCCAGATATTCGGGCTGGGTCGCCACCGCTTCCTTGAGAAAAGCGAAATAGCATCCGGCGTGTCGCCATTCGTCTTGCGCCATCAGTTTGAAACATTCGCGCAATACTGGCTCTTTAAAAGCCTTGTCAGAGTCAGTGCCAGGGCCAATTCCACAGAATGCAGCGTACCACATCCCCAATTTTTGTTCGCCCAAAAAGTGCATTGCAAGTGTTTCAATCCAGGGCGCAGGTTCAAATTCGATATTAACCTTAACCATATCAGTTTCGGGGATTTCCTCGCCGACAGCATTTAGCCAGCGTTCCAAAAGCAAACTATGCTTGGCTTCCTCGAAACTCCAGACCGCCACAAACCGTTGAAAATCAATATCCAGCGCAAAGTCACGCATAAACATGCGGGTAGCCGGGACTGCCCCCAACTCGGTTAATGTGACATGCTTAATATCGTGAATCATATCAAGGTCTATTTTTGTTTTATCAATACTGTCCATTGGTATACTATTCATGTTCCAGCGGGCGCGTTCAAGACGGTCATAAAGTTCGGAAAATAACAAGGTAAACTCCTTTATCAAATACAAATGACTGACCTAAAAAGGGTCTAGTCATACACTAATCACTAACAGAACCAGATTTCCCTGGAATTGGCGAATTCCAGATAAGCTAAATTACGGATGTAAAGGTGAGATTGCTCTTACTTCAGTAAGAGAGTCTCAAAAGCTCTAAGATGGGCTTCAACCCGGCGGGCTGCCAGGCCCCCATCCCGATTCTCCAGAGCCACTAGAATACCTTCGCAAGCTTTAACGCCAGTCTTGCGGGCGGCCTCACTCAGTCCTACGCGGGCGGTTTGGGCAGTAATCAGTTCACCAACCGAGGTAGTGTATAGTCGCAATACCTCATTATGGGTGGCGGCGAAAATTGCCAAATGAAAGCGTAGTTGGGCTTCCACATACATTCTGGTATCAGCCAGATTTTCTTTCATCATTTGCAAAGCGGCCCGTAATTCTTCCAACTCGGCGGGCGTAATTCTTTCAGCCGCCAGATTAGCACATAATGGTTCAAGCAATCTCCGTGCCTCCAATATGGTCTGGAGAGGGGTCTTTTCAAGCTGAAGCAGCAAAGCCAGCGAGCGGGTCAGGTTGGAGGAATTGGGATGATGGACGGTTGCGCCACCTTTGGGGCCGGTTTTGGTGGTAATCAACCCTTCGGTTTCAAGCATCCGTAATGCTTCGCGCAGGGTTGCCCGACTAACCCCCAATTGCATAACCAGCTCTTTTTCCGACGGCAGGTTTTCACCCTCCGGCACAGAGCCACTGACGATTAGTTCGCGGAGTCTTTCCGCTACCAGTTCACTGGCGCGAGGTACTTTCAGAGTATCAAGTTTTACAGTGCTACGACCCTTTTTGGAGGTAGAGGCATCTTCGGCAGGCACGGCAGTTTGATTATATTTTGGCAGTGCAAATTCATTAGTCAAGGTAAGTTACCTTTGCGCCCTTGCGATATTTAGTAGAGTTACTTCCAAAATAGCCAGGGGTCTGGATTTGCAACCTTCTGTTAAGGTGCGACAGTAGCAGCCGTAGTATCCATTCATTTGTTTGATATTTAGGCCTGAAGTCTATTTGTCAGACAAATGTTATAAATAGATATTATCACAGTGGTTTAGTTACGTCAAATTAAAATACCTCTAGAAATAGCAACCTAACAGCAAAACCCAATATGTTATAATTTAAGGGAAGATATTACGAGTTTTAACAAGGCAGGTAAAAATGACCACCCAAACCAATAAGAAAATTTATACTATCGAAGAGTTTATGAACTTGCCGCTTGGTGCTAAACGGCTTGAGTTGGTAGAAGGGGAATTGCTAGAAATGCCACCAACCGGAGATGAGCATGGGGTTATTTGCCTTAATATCGCCAGTGAATTACGCGCTTTTGCCCGTCGCCATAATCTTGGTAAAGTCTGGGTAACTACCGGCTTTGTTATAGACTCCAGCTCAACCAAACCTACTATCAGGGAGCCCGCCTGATGTCGCGTTTGTGGTCAGCCAGCGTGTGCCACCCACCGGCAAAGGGGCAGTGCCAGTACCCCCCGACTTGGTAGTAGAAGTCACCTCCCCTTCCGATGAAAGTGCCAAAATTAGCCGCAAAATCCAGCAATATCAAAAGGCGGGGGTGGCGTTAATCTGGCAGGTTTACCCCGATAAGCAGGAAGTCCACATTTATCGTTTGAGTACCAACCTCAAATTTGAAACCAGAAATAGCCAGCAAGAATTTGAAGGTGAAAATATTTTACCGAACTTCAAATTAAAAGTCACTGCCATTTTCGAGGAGTAATTCTAAGTTCGGTTAATTAGTAATTAAAATGCCAGGTTCAAACCTGGGCTGATTTGAACTAAATTATTTACCACAGAGGCACTGAGACAAAGTTTTTTATTATTGATTTTTACTGTGCCCCTGTGGTGAAAATCAATTGTTTTTGTTTAGCACCTATCAGAACTTAGTATTAGTATTATTCGGCGCAAGTTGAAAGTGTAAAGCAAATCGGAGAGTCTATGGATTTCCCTACACAATTTCATGATGTAAATAACCTGCTGGAGGAGATTTTAGAGAATGTACAGGAGATTTTAGGTAAGCATTTTGTTGGAATGTATTTGTTTGGTTCTCTGACCAGTGGTGATTTCGACCAGGATAGCGATATTGACGTACTTGTGGTGATTGACAGGGAGCTAACCGATATGGTTATTGTAGAACTGCAAGCAATGCACCAACAGTTAGCAAGTCGTGACTCCCTATGGGCAATTCAGCTCGAAATCTCCTATATACCTCAAGTTAATCTCAAACGCTATGATCCCGCCCATGCCAATCATCTACATCTGGATCGTGGGTCAGGCGAAGTGTTACACTGGAAACAGCACGGTAGCGACTGGATTGTCCAACGATATGCCTTGCGCACACGCGGAATTGTAGTGAAGGGACCAGCACTTGAGCCAATGATTGAACCCGTCTCCGCTGATGATTTACGTCAGGCCATGCGGGTACTAATGACCGTTTGGGCTGTACAACTTCCTAAAGAACCTGAATGGATTCGCCAACGGGGAGGGCAGTCGTATACGGTACTCTCTATGTGCCGAATACTCTATACTTTGGAATACGGCGATATTATTTCAAAACCAGCGGCGGCGCGTTGGGTCCAGGAAACGCTTGATCCAAGTTGGAAACCACTCATTGACCGCGCCTGGATAGGGCGGCACAATCCCGACCTTGATGCCGAACCAGAAGACATAACCACAACACTAGAACTTGTTCGCTATACTCTTGAGCGCAGTCACACAGGTTAAGCTATACCTTGATTGCTAGTTGACACCCATAAGCAAACCTTACAAAATTGAGTTGACCAAAACCAATCTACGTAAAGGAGGAACTTATGAGTGCCGAATGGATTATAACGATTTTTGTAATGATTGACGACTTGATGGAACAA
>JBBQZS010000149.1:0-4395 GCA_038207495.1 Chloroflexia bacterium | reverse complement strand
ACTGCAACCAGTCGAGAAGTTATGGCCTTTAACAAACGAAGGAATTGCCAATCGCTCTTTTAAGGACTTGGACGAACTTGAACAGGTCCAAAGCCAGCGTTGTTTAGCTTTAAGCCAACAATCCTGCTTAATAAGTGGTACTACTTGTTTCTATTGGTGGCCCAAAGTGGCTTTTTAATGTGCGTTACTTATCAGGACTTAGTATAATAGGCTTAATTTCTGGGAAATCTGACTTGGATATGTTTCCCAGCCCTTTTCTTCAATCTTTCAACTTGTAATAAGCAAAAGGAACATAATTTAAATGACTGAGAAACTGCTAACAACGGTAGTAGGTAGCTATCCCCAACCGGATTGGCTCGTTGACCGCGAAAATTTACAAAGCCGAATGCCGCCGCGAGTTCGCGCCTGCGAAATATGGCGGGTAGCTCCCCAATTTCTGGAGCAAGCCCAGGAAGATGCCACTTTGATTGCTATCCGCGATATGGAGAGAGCCGGGGTAGATATTATCACCGATGGCGAAATCCGACGAGAGAGTTATTCCAACCGATTTGCCACCGCCCTTGAAGGGGTGGATTTGGACAATCACGGTACGACCCTTAATCGTTCCGGCGAGCCCGTGCCTGTCCCTCGGATTTTTGGCCCGGTAAGTCGCCCCC
Source organism: Chloroflexia bacterium (assembly GCA_038207495.1). GTDB lineage: Bacteria > Chloroflexota > Chloroflexia > Chloroheliales > Chloroheliaceae > Chlorohelix. The sequence continues at coordinate 3,739 of JBBQZS010000149.1, read as the reverse complement.
AACCCATTGAGGTAGGGGATGTTAAGTTCCTGCGGGCTAATACAAGCAGTCGTATAAAAATAACCGTGCCTGGCCCTTTTACTATTACCCAACAATCCCAAAACGATTATTACCCGGATGACCGGGCTCTGGCTTTGGATATTGCGCTGGCGGTCAATGCCGAGATTAAGGATTTACAAGCAGCGGGCGCGGACGTTGTACAGATTGATGAACCCTGGCTACAGTCCCGCCCAGATAAAGCCCGCGCCTACGGTGTTGAAGTTATCAATCGCGCTCTGGAAGGGGTGCAGGGTACAACCGCCCTGCATATTTGTTTTGGCTATGCCGCCCTCGTCCGCAACCGCAGCAACCATTACGAATTCCTGGCAGAACTCAAAGATTGTATCGTACAGCAAATTTCGATTGAGGCGGCCCAACCTAACCTTGACCTTTCCAGCCTGAAAGCCCTTTCCAATAAAACCATTATTCTGGGTGTCTTAAATCTGGGGGATTTAGAGATTGAAACCCCTGAAATTGTGGCAAACCGCATCCGGGCCGCCCTTGAGTATGTCGAGCCGGAACGTCTGATTATCGCGCCCGATTGTGGTATGAAGTATCTGCCGCGTGAGGTAGCTTTTGGCAAACTGAAAGCGATGGTAGAAGGAGCCAAGCTAGTGCGGGCCGAGTTAGGTTAAATTTTAGAAGCCTGATGGGTTCCTAGCTGCTTTCCTTTTAGTTTATGGCTAACAAAAACCGGGGCTATTCACCCCGGCTTAGTTCTTAAATTATTCTTAGCTAGCTTGTGCGCTGTCAGAAGCATCCACAATTTTGCTTACAAGCAAGTTCTGCATTTGTTCCATTTGCTCAGGGGTAGTAATAGTTGCCAGCACATCCGCATGAACCGCGGTGGCGTGCTCCATTGCGCCCTTAATCACTTCTTCCTCGTTTTCACCTTTTACCACATGATCACAGTCCATCCCAAGATCCCGACAGGCAAATTGTTTACTCATAGTTTTAGTCCTTTGCAGTTAAAGTTTTAAGGAACCACTGACAGTTATCATATCGGACATCAGGTCAGTTGTATATGCAGGTCGGTAATGTATTTTGTGACAAATTTTCGCCCAAGATATTTTTATTCAGCTGTGCTAAAAAAGTCGAAAATCAGCTTTGCCAACTCTGCCGGACGCTGCAAAGGAATATCGTGAATCGTATTGCTCATAATCACGAACTCAGCACGGGGCGAGTTCACCAGAGCGTTTTTTAATTTCTGTGCCCCGTCTCGTTTGGCCTTTAGCCAGGTGGCTTCTTTCTCATTTTCAGGCACAAAATCGGGTGATGGGTTGGTTTCGGCACTTATCATCAAGACCGGACAACTTACCTTTTCAGCCAGAGCATAATTATCGGTTTCCCACAGCGAGCGTAAAATCTGCATATGGTTGGCGCGACTCAGGCGTGGCCCAACCGTATCATCATCCCGTAACTCCACAATGTTCAGTATCATATCCTCAAGTTGAGCATCCCAAACCGAGTTCAGTAACGGGTTTTTGCGGTAATAGTCCAGGAAAACCTCTCTGGGCGTTCCAGCGTAATCGGGTGGGGCTAATTCCTTCGCTACCCGCTCCCAATCCTCAAAACCGGGGCGATCCTTCATATTGCCCAACCCACCATCCACCAGTACCAACCCTGCCACCTTATCGGGATAAGTTCCAGCATAGGCCAGGGCAATTGTCGCGCCCCAGGAATGTCCTACAATAATGTGTCGGTCTCGTAGAAGGTCACTAGCTGAAGCGAAGTCAAAATCGTCTTCAACTATTTGCTCGGTGGTATAACCCGTATCCGGTTTTTGGCTCAAACCATGCCCGCGTTGGTCAAGAGCTTCCACGTATGGGGCATTTGTTAACTTTATTAATTCCGCCGCCACCTTATCCCAAATACGCAGGCTGGAAGCCAGACCATGCAACAAGAAAAACGGAGTAGGAAAATTTGAACTCAGGATGTTATTGTCCCAGGAACAACAGTTTAATTCAATACCATACCGTGTAAAAATCGTTTGTTGAGTTATACTAATTTCTGAATCCAATTTCTTACCTCTTTTCCATCAGGTTAGCAACCTCGGCGGTTAGCTGGTCGGAGTTATCCTTGAGAGCCGCAATTACCCGGTACTGGTCATTCTCCGAGCGATTCTGGCTAAGTTTGAACTTGCCTTCCAGCCGAGTAATCTCGATTTCAAAGCCGGTTATCGCCCGCATCATATTATGCATATAATCTTCGGGCAGGTTCATTTCCCAGGGTTGTTCATAGCCCGCCTCGTGGGTTTCCACCAGCGATTTGAGGATGGTGTGCAATTCCTCGAAATTCCCGTCTTCGATTAACCGAATCTTGCCGTAAGCATGTACCACCGCATAGTTCCAGGTCGGGACGCTGGGTGAAACCTCATACCAGGAGGGCGAAATATAGGTATGAGGCCCCTGAAATATTACAAGCACCTCTTGCTGTGGGTCAAGGGTGCGCCACTGCGAATTGGCCCGCGCCATATGTCCAATCAAAGTGCCATATTGCCCCCGTTTAGCATCCAGCAAAAAAGGCAGGTGGCTACCAATCGGTTGCCCCTCTTGCAAGGTTATCAGAGTGGCAAAGTTGTAGTGCTGCATCAATTGGTGCAGGGTTTCCAGTTTATCTTCCCGAAATGAGTTTGGTATATACATTCGTTTATTCCTATTTATTTAACGGCTAAACTAAATGAAGTCTGAACATAAATAAATTGAACTAATCCCGAACAGAAGCCAGTCTGTCCCTACGAATTCCTCGTCCCCATCCCCCATTCGCGAACTTGCAAATTACGTCTAATCTTCAACTAATTATAAACGAGAACCCCTACCGAACTATCAGCTATTCAGCCTAACTTGCTCCTGTTTGTTAAGCCAAATTATAGCCTGGGCCACACTGGGATTTAACGGCTCAAGGCGTTGAGCCTGACTGATACAATAGCGCGACTCATCCAGAGTGGGGGCGGTAAAAGCCAGCCACAGTAATAAATTTACCTCTTGCGGATGATAATAGGCCAAGCCGCGCAATTGTTGATAAGCCTCACCTTTTTGCCCGGATTGAGCCAGAGAGATGGCCTTATTTAAAGCCAGCTTAAATTCAGGGTCGTCGGAGGGAGTGGCTATGAAAGGCGGAAGCGGCGGGGTAGCATACCAGCCTGAATTGTTTGGCACGACTTGATACGAAGGCTGACCGGGTACATTATTGTAACTCGAAATTGCCAGCACCCCCGCCAGCAAACAGGGCAATGCCGCCAGCAGTACATAATATTGACGAAATAGCAGGGCAATTATCCCGAAAATGAGGCCGAAAATCACCATATAAACCCCCATTTTCAGGGGTTCTTTGTAGACCCGATACCCGGCCTGAATTAAGGCTATCCCCATAACCAACGGGACAAACAGAAATAAAGTCAAAGGACTGAGCATAATAACGCGATATAACAAAAGCCCGCCTAAGAAGCCCAACAGCAAGAAGAGCCCATAGCCACCAACGATAATCCCGGTGAAAATACTGAGCAGCCGGGAAGCTTTCCTTAAATCCATTTGCACCTTCTCTTTTAAGATACTCCATTTTATAGCAAGTTGCATAATTATAGAGCCGGGATATTGTAGCCACAATGCTTAAACCAGGCCAGGGCATCTTGGGAAGTAATTAAAGTTAAAGCTTCCTCTAAAGCTTTTTCTAAAGCTTCTTTAGTTCTGGCCCCAACCGC
>JBBQZS010000148.1:0-4595 GCA_038207495.1 Chloroflexia bacterium | reverse complement strand
AGGCCAAGCAGTGGCAGTTGAAGTTGGTCAAACTTAAGCTTAACTCAAATTGCTAACTTTCGGCTCTATTATTTTTAGTTCTTGTGGGAAGTATGAAAAGCAATTTACTGCTCTTTTGCGCTAAATTTGGGTGCCGCAACCCCTTGCCCTACCAAAGCCTCCCGGGGTGTACTAGTCTGCGTTGCCTTATAGGACCTTATAAAAGGATCGAGTTAGCGAAACAAACGGGTACTATAGTATGGAGGCTTTTCACCCTTTAGTCAGTAAAACTTCCCACCCTTACAGCTTTAATTTGGCTAATAAAACCACTATAGTTATTGCGGAGTTATATTCCTAGTGCTTTTCAAGAATAAAAGGCAAGCATAAAACCTAATATTTGACCTAATCCCTGGAGGAGCAGCAACCGGTTGGGCCCAAATTACTTCATTTTTGCAAGAGTGCTCCTACGCCGATAATAGGGATGGTTAGATTTCTTTGGGCCAATAATCCCGTAGATTCCACGCCGGAAATAGGGACGTATTATGACAACAGATTCACAAATAGCAACTCAACCTGAGGCACAAATCAAAATTGTGATTGCCTATGACCACCGGATTGTACGGGAAGGGTTAAGCTATTTACTGAATGCCGAACCTGATCTTGAAGTGATAGGCTGGGCCAGTGACGGGCTTGAAGCGATAAATTTGGTTAGAAAATGCCACCCTGATGTAGTCTTGATGGATTTACAAATGCCCTACCTGGATGGGTTTGAGGCCACTCGACAGCTAAAAAATGAAGATGCTGCGGTCAAAGTCATAATTCTAACCACTTATGCTACTGAGGAATATATTGTGGAAGGGTTAAGAGCCGGGGCCAGCGGTTATTTGCTCAAAGATGTACCACAAGAAGAGTTATATCAAGCTATTCGTCTGGTAAATCTGGATCAACCCCTGATTCGACCAACCATTTCTGCCCGATTGTCCAAAACCATTGTGAAAGATACAACCCTGCCTTCCCTGACCACTCGTGAGCTGGAGGTTTTGAAACTCATTGCGCTAGGTGACCGAAATAAAGAGATTGCCAATAAACTAAGTATCGGTGAAATTACCCTTAAAGGTTATATAAGCTCAATTTTCCAGAAATTAGGGGTTAAAGACCGCACCGAAGCGGCTATGTATGCTCTACAAAAAGGCTGGATTTAGGGGAACAATTATCTAATAGCTTAGGTTTAGTCCGTTTAATTCAGGAAACAGAGAGGTTGGTTTGCCTCTTTACGACCTTCTGACCAGGGGAAAGAATGGGTAAATTGTTTTTAGCGATTAGTGGTTCGTTGACAGGAGATCTGAAAAAATTTTCCTATATGGAGAGCACGGCCTCCAATAATGAGCGTTTGTGGTGTGTATACGAATTCAAGAGTAGCGGCGAGTATATAATATAGTAGCAAATCACCTGACTTATAAGCAAGCGAGACAATGTATTTCGGATGCTGAGAAGCCAAAACCATACCCAGAACCAAAGCCCTTAAAGGCGATAACTGTAAAAAATGACCGAAATACTTTAATCGTTAAACAGATTAATCTAGGAATTTCAGTTAAAAAATTTGCTGAAGAGCAAGGTTTGTCAAAGCAACGAATCGCCCAAATTTGGCACAAGTATAATCCTGGGGTTAGTTTGCGAAAGTTGCCCAAAGATAATGGGAAAGATCGACCTCATCTTCCTGAGAACAGGGGGTAACAACTCTTTGAAGAAAATATTACAAATAAACCCTGGGAGAATATAGTGGTCACCCAGGGCAATATAGCTAGATTTACTGGACTCAAAAGTTCTGTTTTCTGGTTAAACCTTAACTTTTAAAAGCCTTCTATCGGCACTACGTCACTGATAGCACCAAGTTTTATAAACTTATGGCCCTTAAAGCATTTTTGACTTAATTGTGCCTCCAAACTGCTCTGGGTGACTGCTATATTCTCGTAGGGCCAACTAATGCCAAATTTAAGCTGTTTCAAAAGGAAAAACTATGCGACCATCCTTTTACCGTTTTGTTACCGCTTTATTTTTAGTTTTTTTATTAATCAGCCTCCTCCCACTGCCCGCCTACTCCGCTCCCAACTATGCCACTGCCAAATTCAAACAATTATGGGAATATAGCGATAAATTGGTGGATGAGCAACCCGGAGCAGGGCGGGGCTATACCTGGGGGCCCAATACCTTTGGGACGTTTTCCGAGGAATATCAGGAGGGAGAGAATGGTCATCGCCAGGTGCAATATTTTGATAAAAGCCGGATGGAACTTTCCGCAAATGGTCAAATAGTTACTAACGGCCTCCTGACCAAGGAACTGGTAACGGGCTTGCGGCAGGATGGGGATAGTCGTTTTACCCCACTAACACCTAGCACCATTCAGGTAGCCGGAGATGAGAATTCTGGCGGGGGAAATATAATTGCTCCAACCTACGCCAGCTTCAAGAGAGTGGTAACCTTCCAACCGGGAGAGAATACCGCGCCCGCCCGCACCGGGCAAACTGTCAATCAAGCTATCGCCAGGGATGGCACTGTTTCCACCCTGACTAATCCACCTGTAAATGTTACCATCGCCAGCTATGAGCCCACTCTAGGCCATAATATTCCGAGCGTATTCTTGGAATTCCAAAACCTGAACGGTAATGTCTGGACAGGGGTAAATTATATTACCGGCAAGATTTATACCTCTAACCCAATCGCTAACGTATTTGGCTACCCGATTGCCGAGCCGTATTGGGCGAGAGCGGTGGTGGCCGGACAGGAAAAAGACGTTTTAATCCAACTCTACGAACGGCGAGTGCTGACCTATACCCCCTCAAACCCCGCTGGTTTTAAAGTAGAGATGGGCAATATTGGGCAACATTATTACCAGTGGCGATACCTGTTAAATATCCCTGCACCCCTCAGCCTGATCGGGAACGGCAGCAAGCTGGTACAAGGAATTAATTTATCGGTAGGCATTGCCCGAATGAGTAGCTCGCACGATGGGAAGTCAAATTTCGTTATCAAATTAATAGACTCTGCTGGCAACCTGTTAATTTTCCCGGTTAATACCAGTGGAGCCTATCAGGGCAGCACCTTTATCGAGGTGCCGCAAAATGGCAGTTATGCCCTGGAAATTACTGCCGATGGCAACTGGAAGGTTGATATTCAGGACATGCTGAGCTTGCAGCAACAACCACCCCAATCCGGGGCCTTTTTCAAGGGCCGGGGAGATGCTGCCCTGAAATTTACGCCACCGCAGGTGAGTTTGAACGTTTTCCAGCTGGCCTATAGTGGACCGGGCAATTTTGTGGTTGTCGTTTTTGATAGCAAAGGTAGAAACGTGGCTACGCTTGCTAACAACAACGGATTAGGAAGTTATACTGGGCAAAAAGCTTTTTCGGCTCAACCTGGCGATTATTATCTGGAAATTCTCTCCGCTGGGGATTGGTCAATTTATATTAGCTAAGTCGCACAACAAAAGTCGAAAATTTTTATTTTAGAGCTTCGATAGCTTGGCCATTTTTGCCAAGCTATCCTGAATCCTGACAGAACCGTCAAACCATGAGCAGTTATATTCCAATCGCCTGCCAACGGCCCATTACTATGATAAGTAAAATTTAGATTGCCATTTGAGTCAGCCAGGATCGAGACCAAACCAGTTACAGAACTATCCGGAGCGGTTTCCCAGAGCTTAACCGACTCTTCAGGGGTAAAGCCACTGCCGGTTATCTGGAAAGGCTGTCCCGGCATAGTCAGTCCTGTTCTGGAGTAGCCTGTAAACCAGTCTGGGCCGCTACAGGAGTGGAATGAGGCCAGTGTCTAGGGGCAGTAACCTGAGGGCTGTAACGCCATTTGTAGTAATGTTGACCGACATTCCCCATTTCCAACTTAAAACCATCAGGGTTAGCGGGAGTATAGGTCAAGACCCGTCATTCAAACAACTGTACCAAAACTGAGGTTTCAGTACCAGCTACTACTGCCCGGATCCAATAAGGCTCAGTGACCGGGTGCCCAAGCACATAGGTTGGGTTATTAAAGAAAACCGACCCCTGCGAGAAAGCAGTGCCATTCCAGATTATCCCGGAAATGTTGCTATAATTCTGAATACATCGGCAATATTCGGGTACCGACACGAGTCGGACAGAAACGTCGCTAAGGCTAGTGTAAACTGAATTTCGAGTTCACGTGCTAATTTTAGCCTCGTTTGGTGCTACTAGATACTCCAAAAAAGGCTTAAAGAAAAAGGCTTTGCACCGATGAAGGAAAAAGTCAAGCCCCAATTTAAGGCCAAAATATTTATACCGCCGAAGGAGACCAACCACCATTTTACTCCAAACCAAACCCTGGTACCCTCCGGTGGTTGGGCAGATGAGGCGGGTGACCGCCCGTAGGGTGGTCACTTATCTTCCAATCTACCATAACCTAAAAATCCCGACCTTGCAGTCAGGCTGGTGCCTCATTCCAAAGTTTTAGGGTATGTCAATAGGACTGTGTAAATGGGATTTGTCACCTAACATCAGAGTTTCAACCTACCCTCATAATGGATGGCTAACTGGTTCAAAATACTGGCCCAATTGTGCATGGGAGCGGTCCAGTCGCTGGTGATGTCC
>JBBQZS010000147.1:0-4649 GCA_038207495.1 Chloroflexia bacterium | reverse complement strand
CTGGAATAGGGTCGATAGGGTGGGGTTGGAGTGACATACTGACCTCCACAATTATTATTTTAAGCTATTATTTACCACTATTTCTATTTTATCAGTCCCTTCAACCCCTTCAGCCTCCATTTGGAATTCGGCAACAGTGTCCGTTACTACTCAACCCCAACAGTTGCAGGCTGATGTGGACGAATGGTTAGAGGTATATATAATCGGGAGAGGCCGCATAGTGGGCGGTATTGCGATGGCAAGACCCTTCTTCAGACCTTTCGGGATAGCAAGCATTTGGCTGACCAAAAGCCGCTCGACAAGCTGCTGGAGACCAAGCCAGTTAGTCAAGAGCTGATAACCCAACTTGTCAGTTAAGTCACTACTGTCCAATTAAGTCTCGTCTACTACAAATGATTATTCTGTTTTAGCTGCTTAATAATACGTTTTCAATGGTCTGGTATAATTCTTTCACCCTAAATGGCTTGTATATGATACTGGCAAAACCATATTCGTGGTAATTACTCAACGCATCACTGTCGTAATAGCCACTCATTACAATAGCCTTAACATCAGGGTCAATTTGCTGCAATCTGGCGATAGTTTCTATACCACCTATTCCACCCGGTACAGTTAAGTCTAGTATCACTACTTTATAAGGCTGTTCTTCGGCTAGAGCCTTTTGGTATAACTCAATGGCACTGGCCCCTTCCGCCACTGTATCCACGTTGTAACCTGTGTTGGCTAGAATCCGCTTTAGAATGGTTAGAATGGGTTTTTCATCGTCCATAATAAGCAAGCGTTCACTCCGCCCTGTAATAAGCTCAAGCTCTGACGATTTTACAGGGGGTTGAGCGGGCTGAATAGACGTAACTGCTGGTAGGTAAATCATAAAAGTGGTGCCTTTGTTCATTTTGGATAAGACCGTTAGCACCCCTTCATGGCGGGCGATGATGGAATAAGCAGTCGCCAAACCCAGACCGCTACCCTTTTGTTTAGTAGTGAAATAAGGGTCAAAGATTTTGGTTAAAATTTGGTCAGGAATCCCTACTCCCTGATCTTCTATGCGTATCTTCAGATAATCAAGTTGCTTGAGCGGTACCGTCAAAAGATGGGATTGTTGGTTGGTATCAGCCGCACTGATGTTTTCGGCACTAACCTTAAGAATACCGCCATTGGGCATGGACTGCTCGGCGTTGATGACCAGATTAGTTATGACCTGACCGAGTTGACCAGCATCGGCTTCCACCCACCATAAATCGTCTGGCAAGTTAAAGGCTACCCGCACATTAGAGCCACGTAAGGCAAAATTGACAGTTTCTACCAGGAGTGCGCTCGGAGAAATAGCTTTTTTGATAGGCTCTCCCCCTTTGGCAAAAGTCAGTAGTTGCCTGGTCAGGTCTTTGGCCCGGAATGCGGCTTCTTCGGCTGCCGTCAAGAGTTCCTGCATGGAGCTATAAGCCTCAGCTCTTTGGTGCTTATCTCCCCTATCATCATTATCTAATTTAAGACTGGCCTTTAATTGGACTCGCGCTAACCAGAGGTTGCTGGTGAGAGCCGTCAGAATATTATTAAAATCGTGGGCAATGCCCCCCGCCAACACGCCAATACTTTCCAGTTTTTGAGCCTTGTATAATTCCTGTTCCAGCAACTTTTGGCGGGTAATATCTCTAAAAATAAAGACTACCCCGCTGACCTCGCCAGTAGTAGGATTGTGGATAGGGGCGGTACTATCGGTAATGAGGTGGCTAGTGCCGTCCCGCGCAATCAGCATAGTATTATTTGGCAGTCCTTCCACTTGCTCGGATTTCAGCACTTTCTTGACCGGGTTCTCGACCACTGCGCCCGTATATTCATCTACAATGGGAAAATATTCCTCTAAAATTTTACCGTAAACCTCATCCTGAGACCAACCCGTTAACTTCTGTGCCACCGGATTGAATAGCAACACTTTACCCTCGGTATCAGTGGTAATTACGCCATCGCCCATACTATTCAAGGTTATAGAAAGGTGCTCTTTTTCACGGGCAAGGGCTTCTATCCGCTCCAAAGCCACTAAATCCTGGGCTATAAGTTGGCGGCGCAAGTCTGCCAATTCACTGATAAGTTGAGCCACCGATTTGCCATTGTCCAGGCTTTGGGCCGTGCCATTTTTTGACTCTGCCATTGGAAATTTTTCCTTTTCCTCAATACTGCTGAGACATTCCAATTCAAGCTTTAACAGCTTCTGGGATTTCCAGAATTAGCGCGGAATGGAATACGCTCAACAAGCTTGTATTTCCCTAATATTCCTGCGGAAAATTCCAGAATTAGCGCGGAAAAAGTACCAATTTCCAGAATTAACGCGGAAAAAGTATATGGTTCCAAAATTAGCGTAGAGAAACACCAGCGAGGCCGAGCCGAGCCGAGCCAACCATCAAACATCGGGCAAAATCTTTTGTTACAAAGACAATAGAATTAGATAGGAAGTTGGCTAATCCAGCCTCCTACCTAATTCTATTCCGCGCTAATTCTGGAAAAATAAAACCCACAGGCGTACTTTTTCCGCGCTAATTCTGGAATTTTTGTTTATTCCGCGCTAATTCTGGAAATCCCACCTTCAAGCCGGAAAGTACCGATTACTGCTTTATTTTGCTTTATTTCACGATCCATCACTAACTCTTAATTTTCTAACCAGGCTCGTGATATGAAAAGTGGCTTTCGGCATCGCACCTTTGGTGTTGTTTTGTTCCAGGCAAATAAATTAGGCATAAGGTGGGCAATACCTGAAATTATTCATTTATAAGGCTAAAGGTAGCGATTTCTATCTTGCTTAATTATGTTAAAATAAATATATAAAGCTGTCTGTTTGATAGCACACGTAAGGGGAAACTAAAATTCACGGTTTGTAAAATCTCACGCAGCAAAAAATTTATGTGAATAAAACTCACCTCGATCGGGAGACAGAACAACGGACTGATGAAGCACCCGTTGGTGTCGTGACCCTATAAGCGTAGCTATTTCTAGCTGAGTCTGGTAAGCATAGCTCTCAGGGACTAGCCCCTAAAGCCCCAGCGTTTACGCCTGGGGAGTAATCACTTAATCTGCCCAGGGATTGATGCTGTTGACCAGGCGATCATCGCCGTCCAAAATCCTAAGCCGTTCTTCCTCAAAAAACAGATTCCAGCTTTGACCGTCCTCCCCCACCAGGGCGATGCGGCTGCCGGAGACGACAAAGGGAGCTAGAAGCTCAAAAAGCTTCAGCTCTGCGCCGAGTTTCCGACCCAGAAAACGCAAGGCAATGATGCGGCGGGGCTGCTTTCGACCCGCACCACGTCGCCCAATACGCACCAACTCCCACCGCCATGCCACCAGGCACTCGTCAAGTTTGCGGGTGTTATATGCCTCTTGGCTGGACACAAAGGCGATTGGGGCCATGTACTCCCCATATTCAGCGAAGTAATCGTCGGCAGTTTGCCGAATATAGCTCTGGATCGCCGCCAGAGCTGCCGCCTCGTTTTGGCACAGGATGGCCTAATATCACCCACCGACTGCCTATAAGCTCGCCCAATTTCCACGGTAAGCCTGGGATATAGGCGTTCACGTCAAAAGATAGCCCGTAATATGGGTTGGAGGGCAGTAGCGAAACTACCTCTTCCGGCTCCATCTCCCCCGCGTCCGGCGGTAAAAAACTGTACGTTGCTACCGCTCCCCACTCCTCGTTAAAATCCGGGCGGTTTCGCAAACCGAAATAATCGTTTTCCAGCATTGCTACCACTCCTTTCGCTTTCGAGTAATCAAAACAGGCTTTACGGGGGCGAACGCGCCCTTGCGCTGACCCCTTCTGCCCGGAGCAGGAACTACAGGTGCAGGAGTAGCTGTCGGCACGGATGTTGGGGTTGCCCTGGTGACAGGTGGGATCTGGACAGGCGGTTGGGCCACTGGCGGCCTGACAGCGTTGGGCAGACCCAACGGGCCAGGGTCGGGAATAGCGTAGTAGCTATCCCCAAAAGGCACAGTATTGTAGCCTTCCCGTTGCTTTTCTGTCATCTTCTGAACAAATTTTTGCCGGGCTAATCCCAGCCCCAGCAATTCCTCCTTGCGCTGGAGGCGTTGACCACGCCGACCCCAGCCGGCTACATACAGACCGGTGCTGTCATACCAGGCTGCCCAGACCTTATCTGAGCCTCCACCCTGAAACGACCCTGCCCACTTACCGAGAATAGCCACAAAATTCCCTCCTATCCAAAGAAAGCAAAATCACCTAAAAAGCTCCAACTGCGTCAAGGTAGTGGACGGTGGTAGCACCGAAGAATCATTAGTAGCCAAAATATGTGCTTCGGTATCAAGCTCTTTTTGCAAAGCTTGAATCTCGGCTTTACTGCTTCTCGGATTATTTTGTTTCAAAAAACTTAACCACCTGTACCTGGAATGCAGGCTATATTTTTGCCACCGCAGCTCGGCGGCTTGGCTGATGCCGTCCACCCGCACCGCATTGTGCAACACATACCTGGCTCCCTCACAACCGCTATAGTTACCCATTAATTGGCTGACATCAAAAACCTTCCTTATTAGCGCGAGTAACCCCGGCATTTATGCCTGGGGCAGCGCGTAAACCTTGTTTAAGCCACCTGATAGCTATAGCCATCCGCCCGGTGTATTAGCTTGAAAAAGCGGTGGGAAATGCTACT
>JBBQZS010000146.1:0-4685 GCA_038207495.1 Chloroflexia bacterium | reverse complement strand
GGGTGAGGATGATGGTAACGTTGGTACTCTATTTCTTTAAGGTCAGTCTCATTAAACTTTAGCTGCAACAACTTTAACCTCCTTCTTATTCGTTGCTGCTATTCTACCATAAAACTCACTTTATGACCTTTGATACTATATTTCGGCAAAACCTTAAACCGGATTGCTCGCTTACTTTCGGTCGGCCATGGTGGTCAGATTTTGGTTTCGCTGGTAAGTGCCGAACTCTTACAGGATCATCTTCCAGAAGGGGTAAAGTTACAGGATCTGGGAGAAAAACGGCTCAAGGATCTGGTTAGACCAGAGCGAGTTTTTCAGGTATTAGCCCCCGACTTACCCTTACAGTTCCCAGCCTTAAAAACCCTTGAAACTCTCCCCAACAACCTGCCGGAACAACTGACCAGTTTTATTGGCCGGGAAAAGGAGATTGAGGAGGTTAAGGGCCTGTTGTCCAAAACTCGACTTCTGACCATTCTGGGAGCAGGAGGGGTGGGAAAGACCCGGTTATCCCTGGCGATTGGGGCAGAGATGGTAGGAGAATTAAAGGATGGGGTTTGGCTGGTGGAACTTGCGCCCCTCACTGACCCTGGTCTACTTGCTAGAACCATCGCCCAGGTACTTTCGCTTAAAGAAGAATCAGACCGTCCAGCCCAAGCCACTCTGATCGACCATCTGAAAACCAGAGAACTACTGCTAATAATAGATAATTGCGAGCATTTGGTGGAGGTGGTAGCTCGTCTCAGCCACGAGCTACTCAAGTCAACCTCAAAGTTAAAAATATTGGCAACCAGTCGGGAGGCCTTACAAGTGGCGGGGGAAATATCCTGGCGGGTACCCAGCCTTTCCTTACCGGATATTACCGGGGTAGAACAACAGAAATATGAGCAATTGGCTGAGTATGAGGCGATTCGGCTATTTGAAGAGCGGGCTAGAGCGGTCCAACCTGATTTTAGCCTTAACCCCGGCAACATTGGGGCGGTAGCTAGAGTGTGTTACCGGTTGGATGGGATCCCTTTGGCATTGGAACTGGCCCCCGCCAGAATGCGGGTATTGGGAGTAGAGCAGATAGCTACCAAACTGGATGATCGGTTTCGGTTATTAACCGGGGGAAATAAAGTAGGATTGCCTCGCCAACAGACTTTGAGGGCGGCAATTGACTGGAGTTATGACCTGCTAAGTTTGAAGGAGCGGTTACTCTGGCAACGGTTAACCGTATTTTCAGGGGTCTGGAGTTTGGAAGCCGCCGAAGCAATATGTGGCAGCGACCCGGTGGAAGAATACGAGGTGCTGGACCTCCTTTCTCAATTGGTTGAGAAGTCGGTGGTAATTGCCGAGAAGAGCGAGCGAAACAGTTCAGTATATCGGATGCTGGAAACCTTAAGGGAATATGGTTGGGAGATACTGAATAAGGCTGGTGAGAAAGAAGAGTTACAAAGCCGCCACGCCCATTATTTCTTATCCCTGGCCGAGAGCCTTGGACAGAAGGAGGGAAATTATCAGGAGGAAGAAGATAGAACCCTGGGTAGAATGTACAGCAATATCAGGTGGGCAATGGAATGGGCGATTGAAAAGCAAAATTCAAATTTAGCTTTACGAATAGGGGCAGCGTTGGGTTATTTCTGGGACACCAAGGGTCTTACCAGTGAGGGATTTGAATTACTAAGCAAAGCTTTGAAGTTGTCAGTCGAAAAGTTGGAGACGGAGGAACGGGGGCGAACTTTATACTGGGCAGCCAAAATCACCCAGCATATGAACAGACACACTGAAAGTTGGGAATTAGCTGAAGAAAGCCTGAGTGTATTTAGAGTACTTGGCAACAAACTGGGAATTGTCAGTGCTCTTCAGAATTTTGGATTAATTGCTTTTTATAGCGGAAACAACGCGGAATCTGCCAGTTATTTTCAGGAATGTCTACTATTAGCCCGTGATATTGGAGATAAACACTTATTAGGTCTATCCAACTATATGCTGGGGGCAGTCGCTTTACAGCAAAAGGATCTTATTCTGGCCCGTACGTATTTTGAGGAGGCCCAATCCATCTTTAGCGAGATTAAGGATTTGATAGGTGTGTCGGGAAGCATTAGCGGACAGGGTTTAATTGCCTTAATGAGAAAGGATTATACTATTGCCCGACCTTATTTTGAGGATAGTATCCAAATAAAAATTAGAATCGGCGTTAACAAAGATTTACCAGCAGAGTACAATAATCTGGGCAACACTCTGATAGGACTAGGTGAATATGGGATCGCCCTCGACTACTTCAAAGAAAGTTTCACTTTGCTTAAGGAAACTCAAAGTAAATTGCAACTGTGCGAATGTTTAGTAGGAATAATCAGACTATTGCTGAGGCAAAGCAGGGCTTCTAATTATTCTAAAACCAGTTTCTTCGACACAGCCAGTTTATGTGGAATTGTGTCGAGCACCCTCGCCGCGGCTGGAGCCAGTTTGAATCAACCAGATAAAGATTATTACGAGGAAGTAATAGCCGAAGCCAGAGCTGGACAGAGTGAAGAGGTTTTCAATACGGCCTTTAATAGCGGTCGGAATATGAAAATAGAGGAAGTGCTAACCTACGTTAACGAACTTTTTCAGACTAACGATTTCGGCAATTAGACAATATAGACATTGAACTTGATTATTTCATTGGCAAAACCAGTCTGTTTGATTTCACACACCAATCCTGTCAAAACCTTAGCCACTTAACACGAATTCCTGAATCTTTACTCTACCCTAACCTTTGACGAAAATGCCGCCCTGATCTATGGAGTGGAACGAGCCTGTTTAGAAAAAGCGGGCATTATAATTGGCCCTTTGGATCTATTGATTGCATCAATTACCTTGGCTAATAACTTGATCCTGGTAACGAATAACACCCGCGAATTTAGCCAAATAAATGGACTTAGGCTGGAAGACTGGCAAACAAACCCATAATTTGATAAAATTGTAGTAGGAAGCAAGCGTAAAAGGTTTACTCTTACGTATCAATTATCAATTGCTGAAGCTATTTAAGCCGATTTTGGCATATAAGGTGTCCCACTGACTATTTAAAATACTTTGTGCAAAATCGGGGTATGTCCTAATAATTTAGGTTCAAAGTAGAACAAAAAAGAGGGATCAAAGTCCCAAATCCTCTTAATCAGTGGGTTCAGAGTTCGATTCTCTGGCGACCCATCTAACCCACCACTAAACTCTTTCCCTTGTTCGCCCTCTCAAAAAAGAGGCGAAAAATGTCAAATAAAATCACTGATTATAAGAAATCACCTGAATTAACCAGCTCAGGTAACTTTGCGATTGTCCCCAATTCCCCACCCGACACCGACCCCATGCGCCAACTTATTGAACGCTGGCTAACCAGTTGCAAGGCCGTTGGTAGAATTTTGTTATCCCTTAAACAGCTTCTAAGTGCTAACTTTATTCCAGTTAAAACTGGCGCCACTATAGCTATTTCAGCAACACCCACCTATTCCCTCACCCTGGCTGGTCAAATCACTATTCAAGAAGAAAGAGAAGCAGTATAATTAGCTCTAGAATTTTACCACCTAAAGAAAGGAACTGACTATGGCTAAACTCGTGTTCGGAATGAACCAATCCCTGGACGGCTACGTTGACCATACAGCATTTGCGCCAGGCCCCACCCTCTTCCGCCACTTCATCGAGGAGGCTCAACAGCAGGCGGGCAGTGTCTACGGTCGCCAAATGTATGAGGTCATGCGTTATTGGGACGACGACCAGCCTGAATGGGATGCCGAAGAACGTGCCTTCGCCGCAGCTTGGCGTAACTACCCGAAATGGGTCGTCTCGCGCTCGTTGAAGTCGGTCGGCCCCAACGCCATACTTATAGAGGATGATCTTGAAACCGCGATCCGCACACTAAAGGCCGAACGCGACGGGGAAATCGAAGTTGCTGGCCCAAACCTGGCCCATAACCTCACCAAACTTGGCCTGATCGATGAATATCGAATCTACCTGCACCCCGTCGTGCTTGGACACGGCAAGCCCTATTTCGCCGGCCCCCGACCCCCGCTCCGCCTAATAGCTAATGATCGGATGGGCGAGGATGTGATCAGGTTGACCTACGTTCCTGCCTGATCTCGCGACTCGCCGGATGGAAATCGCCGCTGAAGTCTGGTCTTGGGTCGTGCACTTAGACAGAGGATGTGGGTCTCCCTATATTTGGGGACGTTGGCTACATAGAGCGCCTGGCTCATGTTGACAAACGGTTCGCCGCACTATATACGGACCGATTCACCAAAAGCTAGGCAGACCCACATGCCGTGGCAGAATGATGAGCCTCCATTGACGTAGCCACAGCGTCAGCCCACGTTCAAACTGCTGTGGTGGGTGGGGCGCTGGCTTGCGCTGCTGGATGACGAGGAGGTGGCGCGGCGGGGCTTCGCGGAGATGGCCTGGGATCTGGAGGGGGCGCTGCAGCTCATCCGCGAAGCAGACCGCTGGCAGGCAGCCTTCGCATGAGGCGCCGTAGCGTACACATTTCCCGAAATGATGTGGTTACCCCAACTGGCCAGGAGAGCTAGGCAGCACTGGTCGGCAACGCGGCAGTATCTGTTGCAGCCTGCGTTGCGACGGTCGGCCGAAGAAAGAACACCACCAGTCCGAGGAGTGCGAGCGCTATGCCCGCGGCGGTAAAGACGAAGCCAACGCCCCAAAGCTCGGCCAGCACCGCG
>JBBQZS010000145.1:0-4729 GCA_038207495.1 Chloroflexia bacterium | reverse complement strand
CAACAAGCCGATTTGGTTAGTAAGGGTAGTTATGCTAGTCTACCGGATGAAGCAGGTCGGAGCAAGGTAAAAGAGGCTTATCAAATAGCCGTTTTAGCCATTAAGAAGTAATCCTAGACATCTGTCATTTGATAGTAGATGAGCATCTCAATTGCGTTGAAGTAATGGATCAAAAGTGTAACAATAATCAAGATTAGTAATGGAATTAATGGCTTGCTCATAAGCGAGCAAAGCCGCTTCTTCAACTTCTAAACTTAAATGCTGTCGTATCCAGCGCATTAGTCCTATTCGGATTTTTGGCTCGCCTCGACTAGCGGCATACATCCTTAACAAGATATAACAAATTAGACCAGCGAAGAGTTGAATGCGTACTCCATTCTCGTTTTCGCTATACCAATGCGAAAATACCAGATGGCGTCGGGTACCCTTTGGGTGCCAGGCAAAGAGTAATTCGATTTCCCAGCGCCACAAATAAAGGCGCACAATGGTCAAGGCACTTAAATCGAGCCAGTTGCTCAAATAGCGGTAGATTTCGCCTCGCTCAGTTTGAAAGGTGACCAACCGAAGTTGTAAAGGAGTGCCATCCTCCTGAGCTACTTCAATTAACTGATCAAGCAACACTCCCAGACTTGCTTCTTCGCACCCTAGTGCTAAAGTTTGGACTAGGCTGTAGCAGGCATTATCGAGCAAGCGGGTGACAAAGTAGGCTTGTTTGAGACCGATTTGAGCGAATAACTCATAAGAATTGTAACCGCGATCGGGTCTTACGCAATTTTAGTGGTAAGCATTACCGAGAAAGTATGGTGGTAAATTTAGTGTTGGCGAATTCAAGCTGATTTAAGCCGTTTTTGCTTGGCTGATTTTCTTCCACCACTAAAATTGCGTAAGAACCCCGCGATCAAAGACATAGGTTACTTTGGCAACTACTGCTCCTAAAAGAGCGGCTAGTTCACTGGCCTTGCCTTCACTGACAATGAGCTAATCAGGCAAGCCGTTCAAATCGAGAAAGAAATGTCCTTTGAGCTTATTTTTAGTAGAACGATAGCTGGCCCACAGCATCGCACTGGTCGCGGCGAACAAACTGCCATCGACCAAACGCACCTGGTTCAACCCAGCTAAACCACCCAGATCCAACTGCTTAAAGTGGGGGCTGGCTTTTTGATAAAGTTTAAGGAAAAGAGTTTGCTAAATCTGGTAAGGGCGGCTTTGGTTAGCTCGGCTCAAAGTACTGGGCGAAATGGCTCCCGTTGTGTGACCAACCAATTCGGCCGTAATCAGGCTAGGGTCGCCCAGTTGGGTCGCTAAATCGTTGGCTCCCTCGGCTCGACTCAAATGGGCAAAGAGACTGAGTAAGACGTGGGTGTGGGTAAAGAATTTGCGGTAGCCGAAATCGCCTTGCCACTCTTGGGTGAGCTGGGGCAGCCACTCCATAATGGGTCTGACCAATTGGTGAAAGAAGCGGGGTGTGGTATGCTGATCCATGTGAGAACCTCCTTAATCATTATGTTTGGGATTTAGACACTCACAAGCATACCTCAAGTCGGTTCTCACCGCTTTCTTAGACTATTTGCTTATTAATGTGCCGCTTTTAACACGCTTAAGATTGGATTTATCCTACGCAATTGAGATGGCTTAACCGCTAATTACATCCAGCTTTGTTTT
This sequence comes from Chloroflexia bacterium, assembly GCA_038207495.1. Classification (GTDB taxonomy): domain Bacteria; phylum Chloroflexota; class Chloroflexia; order Chloroheliales; family Chloroheliaceae; genus Chlorohelix. The sequence goes on along the minus strand of JBBQZS010000145.1, from coordinate 3,067 downwards.
GAACGCAGCGCAATGTCTGTAGATGTCAGGTTCTGGCTTAGTTTTAGAGAGGGGTGTACTCCATCAGTTTGACTCAGGGTTGGAAGGCCGTTAAAATATGAGGTAGTGCAAAAACTGCAAAGAAATCTGATTAGCCCAATCAAAAAGGAAAAACTTCTTATGGCTCAAGCTGAAAATGCCCACTTGAAAAAGACCCCCCTCTACGACGTACATAAAAGGCTCAACGCCCGCTTGATCGAGTTTGGCGGCTGGCTGATGCCGGTGCAATATAGTGGTATCATCGAAGAACATCGGGCGGTGCGGACTACTGCCGGGCTGTTCGATTTGAGTCATATGGGAGAGATCGAGGTGCGTGGACATTTGGCACTCGATTTTCTACAATACTTGACCACCAATGACGTTTCCAAACTGCAAGAGTGGCAGGCTCAATATACCTTTATGCTCTACCCGGATGGCGGCATTGTAGACGACCTGATTATTTATCGGCAACCTGATAAATATCTGCTGGTCATCAACGCCTCCAATATCGAGAAGGACTTTCGCTGGATACAGGAAACCCAGACCGTCAAAGGGTTTGATGTAGCTCTACGCGACCAGTCCTATTCAACCGCCCTCATCTCGATCCAGGGGCCACGCGCCATCGATATTTTACAGCCACTGGTCAACCTTAACCTGAGCAAGATCGCTTATTATTACTGCGCCCAGGGGCAAATCGGGGAAGCGCCCGCCCTGATCGCCCGTACCGGCTATACCGGCGAGGACGGTTTTGAACTCTTTTTCAACCGGGTCTACGCCGAAAAAATCTGGAATTTAGTTCAGCAAGCCGGTCAGGACAAAGGCTTGCTACCGGTCGGACTTGGAGCGCGGGATACCTTGCGACTGGAAGCCAAGATGGCTCTTTATGGCAACGACATCGACGCAACTACCAACCCGCTCGAAGCCGGATTGGGTTGGGCCGTTAAGCTGGACAAAGGTGATTTTTGTGGCAAAACTGCCTTGCTCAAGGCCAAAGAAAAAGGAGTCCGGCGTAAGCTAGTCGGCTTTGAAATGCTCGACAAAGCGATTGCTCGGCACGGCTACCCAGTTATCCAGGACGGGCAAAGCGTCGGGCAAGTCACCAGTGGTGCGCCCTCACCGACGCTAGGCAAGAATATCGGGCTGGCCTATGTCCCGGTCGCTCTGAGTGCGGTCGGCACGCCGCTACAGATAAGTATCCGCGACAAAGCGGTTGAAGCGAAGGTCGTTAAAACGCCCTTCTACATCAGGGCGGATAAACAAAAGAAGTAGTAATAAATTGGTTATTGGTTAATTGAAGTTAGAATTTTCGCTTGCGAAACTGAAAATTGCAGCCACCTATTTAGAAAGGAAGTTGAGAATGTTTCTCAAGCGAAAATCCTGGTACTTTATAATCGGAGGCAATGTAGACAGTTAGCTCCTGGTTTTTTCCAGGCTAGACTCTTCTTGGGGCAGCGCTAAACTGACCATTTCAAGCTCAAGTTTGTGGGTTGGTTTAGCAGGTAAGGACGACTTAGCTTTACGTCTGCCGTAAAGCATAAAAGGTTTTTCAATTGCCAGAAAGGAGCCGGTAGCAATCAGTACTACTGCACAAAAAGCCGCACCCCAAAGGGCTGGGAACCGTTGCGGCAGAGGTACATTGATAATTGCTGGGTAGGTAATAAAAAGATGGATAATAGCATTGTGCCATAGGAAAATAGAATAGCCAATCAATCCGATGAAACGTAGTGGGAAAAAGCTGAAACAGGTTTGAAGCCATTTACCACCCAAAACTAGACCTGCTACTATAAGACTAAAACCAATACCGAAAGGTATTCTTTCCATATAGTAATACAGGCTGCTATCGAAACTATAATCGGTTTGCAACTTGAAATTCTGCCAAGCCCAGTAATGAATAGCAAGCGAGCCAAGTTTGTTCATAAAATACAACACGATTAACCAGCCTGCCACAAAATAAAACTTACCAGCCCGGGGACTAATCAGCACCTGGTAAAACTGGCTCTGTTTAATTTTAAGCTGCGAACGAACAACAAAATTGGCGGCGGTCATTCCGGCAGCAAAAGCTACTAGATGACTCGGAAATTCAGTAGAAAGATACTGCCGCACTGCTAGGTTATTAACATCCTTGCGACCAGAGGTGGAGATCAAAAAGTCAATTAGTGGGTTAAGCGAATAGCGGCATAAAACCAACCAAATGATTGTCAAAGCAATTGCGCCTGGCAAAGCTATCATCCAGCGGTTACGGAAGAAAAGCCAAGAAACCCACGGAACCATCAAATAAAACATTACTTCTATAGTGAGGGTCCAGAATGGTGCGTTAATATTGTAAGAACTGGTGGTACCCAGAAAATTATATTGCTGGAAACCCATATGAATGAACAGGTTACGCAGACCCATCCAACTATAAATCTCATTTGGATTGATTAGTTGAGGCGTAAAAAATAGTAAGGTTAGAAATAGACAGGCATAATAGGCCGGTACAATTCGAAAGAAGCGCTGCTTAAAATACTTTTTTAGGCTCGGTCGGGGTTTTCCTTCAAAATCGGCCCTGATCCAGGCCTGAGAAAGTAAAAAGCCACTTAATACGAAAAACAAATCCACCCCATTACTCATCATTGCGAATAGCGGGGTAATATTTATTTCGTTATTTGCAATAGGTAGCCTGAAAGTAATATTAGGATGACCTGACAGCCACCAACTATGCGTGGTTAATACGAAAAGTACGGCAAAAGCCCTGATGCCATCCAAAAAGGCAAAGGAAACACCAGAACTTGGTAGAACTACAAACAAATTTACTACTTTTTCGTAGAAAACCCGGAGTGAATACATTATCAAACCGAAGCTAACCTTCCTAAATTGCTTTACTTTTTTCGTGCCGTTATTCTAATCCAATATATGACCAGCCAGTTCAGCTAGTATCTAGTCCTGATTTGAATGAGTATCAACAATAGGATAAAGGCGCTGCAACTTACTACGCGCCATCACATTGGTAAATTGCCAGTGGATCATCGCTCCTTTGCGGTTGCGTTCCGTTTCGATGGCCTCGATTTGC
>JBBQZS010000144.1:0-5056 GCA_038207495.1 Chloroflexia bacterium | reverse complement strand
AATACCAAATATAATGAGGATTTCGAGCTTTTTGAAGCAAATAAGACCAAAGAAGGGGCTAAAACACCTAAAAAAGCTTCTTAACCAGCCTAACTTTAACCTTATGGTAAATTTTTACAGGTATCCTGTCGTAGGGTGGATTCCACGTCTAAGGGCAAAAGGTAGCTGGCTGCTGCTGCCGCTACGTCCGGGAGATCGCCCTTTGCACTCGCTTGCCAGGGTACTTGTGCCATTTCTTCAGCCAAATATGACCGAAACAGAGCGGCTAGTAGAAATTAACAAGCTGGCCGAGCTTTTTTCGCGCAAAGAAATTAGCCTGGTACAAATACTGGCTCGTTTGCGGGAAACCAACGCTGTTTCGGGGGTTTTATTGTTTGTAGACCAGTTCGAGGAATTATACACCTTATGCCTGGACAGCCGGGAACGCGAAAGGTTCATTGAGGAAATCATGACGCTGGTGAATCAGCCGAAAGCCGGGAATGGGTTATTTCTTGCTAACCTGTTGATTACGCTCCGGGCCGATTTCCTGGGCTACACCCTGACCTACCGTCCGCTGGCCGATGCCTTACAATATAACGACCTGAAACTTGGGCCGCTAAATCGGGCTGAACTCAGAGCGGTGGTGGAAGAACCCGCCAAACTGCTTGGGGTAAGAATTGAAAAAGGTCTGGCAGACCGCATTGTAGAGGCGGTAAGTGAAAGACCGGGCGACCTGCCTTTACTGGAATTTACCATGGCTCTGCTGTGGGGTAAGCAGACCAATGGAACTTTGACCCACGCGGCTTACGACGATTTGGGTGGGGTAGAAGGTGCGTTAGTAAGATACGCCGACGAAGTTTATACTCGCTTTATCCCTGCTGAACAGGAGTTAGTCCGTCAGATTTTCCTGCAACTGGTAAAACCGGGTGAAGGCACTGAGGATACTCGTCGAGTGGCTACCCGCCAGGAACTTGGTGAAGCAAACTGGCAGGTTGTGAACCGCTTGGTCGAAAGCAGACTCCTGGTAAGTAGCCGGAACGAGGCCACTGCCCAGGAAACGGTCGAGGTAGTTCACGAAACCCTTATCAGTCGCTGGGAACGGCTACGAGAATGGCTGCGGGTTGACCGCGATTTCCGAACCTGGCAGGAGCGGGTGCGGGCGGCCCTGCTACAATGGAATGTCATCACAAAGGATGATGGAACGCTGTTAAGAGGGTTGCCTCTGGTGGAAGCCCGCGAATACCTCAAAACGCACGCCGCTCTGATTGGGAAAAAAGAACAAGAATTTATCCAGGCCAGCATAATACAAGATGAGCGGGAGAGATCGAGTCGCCGTCGGGCCAGGCGGGCACTTACCGCTGGACTTGCCATTGGGCTTATAGTTACCCTGGCTCTGTCAATTGTGGCGGTTTTCCAGTGGCAACAGTCCGAAAACCAACGTATAGTGGCGGTGAATGCCCAGAATGAGGCCAATAGCCAGCGTGACGCGGCTATTCAGTCGCGCCTCGAAGCCAATAATCAGCGCGATACCGCCCTAAAAGCCCAGCAGGATGCCGATAATCAGCGTCAGCAAGCCGAAACCCAAAAACAGCGAGCCGAAGCCCAAACCAGATTAGCTCTTTCCCGACAACTCTCGGCGCAAGCCCGGAACCGTTTTCCCGACCGTTTCGACCTGGGCTTATTATTGAGCCTGGAAGCAATCCGGGTAAACGATTCAGCCGAAACCAGGGGTAGTTTATTAATCGGTCTTCTTTCACATCCCGACATTTTCGCTTATTTGCGGGGTCACAGCGATTATATTTCAGGATTGGCTTTTAGCCCAGACGGCAAACTTATTGCCTCAGCCAGCTGGGATAAAACCATTCGGCTCTGGGATGCGACAACTGGTAAGCCCACCGGTCAACCCCTTATAGGCCATACCGATTATGTGACCAGTGTGGCTTTTAGCCCCGATGGGAAAACTCTGGCTTCTTCCAGCAACAATTATGAGATATTTTTATGGGACGTAGCAACTGGCAAACGCACGGGTCAGTTTGGGACTGTCTCTGATTCGGCTATCAGTATTATTTTTAGCCCGGACGGTAAAACCCTGGTGTCTGGTAATGTTTCCGGGGCCGTTAAAATATGGGATATCGCTAGTCTCAAGCAAAGCGGCGAACTTAGGGGGCATACGGACGCGGTATATAGTGTAGCAATTAGTCTCGATGGGAAAATCATTGCTTCGGGAAGCCAGGATAATACGGTCATTTTGTGGGACAACCAAACCCAGAAGGCCATCGGGCAACCACTTATAGGCCATACAAATCTTGTTAACGGGGTCGCCTTTAGCCCGGATGGTAAAATTCTCGCTTCTGCCAGTAACGACAAAAGTATCATTTTGTGGGATGTAGTCAGCCATCAGCCAATCGGGCAACCACTTACGGGGCATACCGATGCGGTATGGGCAGTGACTTTTAGCCCAGACGGAAAGACCCTCGCTTCCGGCAGCTATGACCGAAATGTAATTCTCTGGAATGTACAGACCCATCAACCAATCGGTCTGCCACTTAGTGGACATTCTGACTATGTTTATGCGGTAGCTTTTAGCCCAAACGGGAAGACTCTGGCTACTGGCGGTAGAGATGGTACTATTATTCTGCGCAAAACTAGCCCTGAAAACCGACTAGGGGAATACCTCCTGGAGCATACCAATAATGTTCGTTCGGTGGCTTTTAGCCCCGATGGCAAGCTTCTCGCTTCGGGGGGGAGCGATAACCTTATCATCCTTTGGGATTTAGCCACAAAAAAACCTATCGCCAAGCTGAATGGTCATACCAACGCTATTAGCAAAGTGGCCTTTAGCCCCGATGGTAAAACTCTCATTTCCAGCAGTTACGATAAAACCCTGATACTTTGGGATGTTGGGACTGGTCAGGCGATAGGACAGCCCTTTAAGGGACATGTTGACAACATCTGGAGTGTGGACTTTAGCCCCGATGGTAAAACAATTGCTTCGGCAGGGGCGGATAAAACGATTATTCTGTGGGATGTAGCCACTCACCAACCAATTGGGCAACCCTGGATCGGGCATAGTGGTTTTATTACCAGCGTGGCTTTTAGTCCAGATGGTAAAACCCTGGCCTCTGGGGCCGCAGATAAAACAATTATTCTGTGGGATGTGACTACTCACCAACCAATCGGGCAACCCTTAAAGGGCCATTCGGATTATGTGATAGCGGTAGCCTTCAGCCCGGACGGAACTATTCTGGCTTCAGGTAGCAGTGATAGCACTATCATCCTGTGGGATTTAGCAAAACAAAAAGCTTCGGCAACTCTAAAGGGCCACAGCTCGATTGTACGAAACCTGACCTTTAGCCCAAATGGGAAAACCCTGGCCTCTGCCAGCTATGATAAAACAGTTATTCTATGGGATGTGGCTGCGCGGGAACAGATAGGACAGCCTTTAGCAGGACATACCAGCGAGGTTTATGGGGTGGCTTTTAGTCCTGATGGGAAAATCCTGGCTACTTCCGGGCTGGATAAAGCCATTATACTCTGGGATTTGGATTTAAGTTTCTTGAAGGGAAAAGCTTGTGAGATAGCAGGGCGGAGTTTAACCGAGGGGGACTGGTCGCAATTTCTTGGAGAGGAGCCTTATAGTAAAACCTGCCCGAACCAGTGATCGCAGATGCGGGTCAGGTTTATTTTGGCAGCCGCAGCACAAACCTGACCAGTTGCTCTAACCCGTCAGCGTAATTTTGCCCACTCATTTTAATGCGCTGAATAGGCTCAATTACTAGAGGCGGCTGGCAATCTCGAAAAAGCAAAGGCAGCACTGGTCTGCGAGAGCGTAGGGCGGCTTCCAATTCTTGAAGTACATAGGGCGAGGTCACACTCAGTTCGGTCATTATTAAAATAAAACCTTCGGAAGTTTGAATGGCCCTGTCAATTTTTTCGCTCCAATTTTCCCCAACCTGCAACCTTAAATCATACCAGACCTTTATTTTTCGTCGTCTCAAATCCGCCGCCAGCAAATTAACCAGGGGACGGTCTTCCCTTACATAAGAAATGAAAACCGTAGGCAGTTTGGGCAAGACGTTCGGTTGCCGAACCTTAATGGCCGGGGCAAGAATTCCCGCTAGTATCTGTAAAAGTTGCAGGTGGGCACTCCCAAAGTGGGCGAGGCGCGACTCAATATGTAACATCCCCAACAATTCGCCCTGAAAAGACAGAGGGGCATACAAAGACTCCAGGCGACCAAAGGAAAATTCTTCTGAATCGGACGCTTTTGTAACCCAGTGCATGACCTGACCATTTTTACTGGCTTGCTCTGCCAGGGCGAAATCAATAAAAGCCTGACCCGGCGGCCAGAACTCTCGCGGCACGAGTTCATTCTCTTCCAGGAGGGCAATTGTTTGTCGCTCTGCCCCTGGAAAGTCTTCCGAAATAGCTTCGATCACCCGCTCTAAGAGAGCCTGGATATGTTGAGCATGGTTTGCAATCCTGGAAATCCTATCCAGCAGCTTTCTATATTTTGTTTCAAAGAAAGCCATTTCAGAAACCACTTTGTCTATAGGGATGGTATCTTCCAGTTCCACCTTTTGCTGTTGGGGTTGTAATACTACCTCACCTTTTAAAACCTGACTTATTTCGGTCAAATCTATCCCGGACTTTACCAGGAGTTGTTGGATATTAGCCTCCTCTAGCAAAGCCAACAAAAGATAGAAAACCGTTATCCTGGGGGATTGTTTGGTTTCGGCAAACTTGGTGGCTCGCTCGTAAACATTTCGGCATTCGGGGGAGCGTGAAATATGTTCCTTTTTATTCGGGCGTGAATAATTGCCCGCCCCTATCAGTCGCCGCAATTCTTTGCGAAATTGCTCAAGGTCAAGCTTAAATTGCCTGAAAAGTGCAGAAATGGTCTGAACTTCCTCCAGGTAAGGGGGAATATCGGCAGGGGGTGTGGGGGAAGTACGGGCAAAAATGGGTCACATCCAATCACCGCGGGAGGGTCGGTTAGTTTGGGTTTTTTCTTCCAGATTAACAGGGTTCCAACCCACCTTTGGTCCCAACGGTCTAAAATGGGACACTTCTTGAA
>JBBQZS010000143.1:0-5068 GCA_038207495.1 Chloroflexia bacterium | reverse complement strand
CGGGACATCACCAGCGACTGGACCGCTCCCATGCACAATTGGGCCAGTATTTTGAACCAGTTAGCCATCCATTATGAGGGTAGGTTGAAACTCTGATGTTAGGTGACAAATCCCATTTACACAGTCCTATTGACATACCCTTACATAAAAAATTAGTATCGGCTTATATTATACCGGGAAGGTCGAGTGCTACTTTAGCACGAGTGTTGAGGGAGAACCAAACCTATTGACATACCCCAAGCTCCCCAGGTTTTAGCTACCCTTAACAATACCGTTTTGAGCCTTTTAGATAAAAGGGGGGTTAAGAATGTGGCTAAGGCTAGGCGTGAATTTGCTTTCAACCCCTCCCTCGCTTTCAAGTTCCTTTTTTCTTAATTTTCTTGCAATCGCCCTGGCTAAAGAGCCTGGTTGTTTGACAGGTCTATATCAATCTGCTATTATACTGCTTACCAAAAAAGGTGTGGAGGCGTGGTGTAGCGGCCTAACATGCTTCCCTGTCAAGGAAGAGACCGCGGGTTCGAATCCCGTCGCTTCCGTACTTACGACCTGAACCTTGACACTCAAGGTTATTTAAGACAAAAAGAGGTGTGTACTCTATTTGAGGAGTCACACCTTTTATTTTAGTATTTTCAATCCGAATACTCTCAAATAGCGTCTTTGCGAGTTTATTGCGTTGCTCCTGATTTGCCTGTTTCCATGCCTCCCCAACATTTTGCAAAAAATTGTTAAGTCTATTAAGTGTTTCGCTTTTGGTTGAAGAAGATGGTGGCAAAGCCGCCAATTCACCACGTAGTTGGTCACGTTGTAGCCTATACTCTTCAGGTGATAGGTCTCCCCACTCATACAGTTTTTTAAGACGTGTTAGTCTATTTTCCAAGCCTACTCGTTGCTTTTCAAACCCTGGCCCTTCATTATCCTCTTTTTGGTAAGCTTCTATTACAATTTGCTGGAAATTTTCAGGTAGCTTTATGTTAGATAGATATTGTTCTAGCTGGCTCTCGTAAGTGGAGAGAAAGGTTGAGCTTTGCTTGCAATCTTTTGCAATGCCCTGCCCACGTTGGTAACAATAAACTTTTGGTTTTCCATTCGGCCCACAATGTATATGCAGTTTACCACCACAATACGAGCATTTCAGCAACCCGGAAAGTGAATAAATCCGGGCATTGCCATTGGTGGCGGGTCTGCCCGTTCGCTTGTTGTTACTCGCCATAGCTTTTTGGGCGGCCTCCCACAATTCAAGCGGAATTATCGGAGCGTGTTTGCCCTGCAAACCTTTAGTATAATTTCCCCGCCTGCTACGACCTTCTATATATTCCCCGTCGGGTAATTCACCCAAATAAAAGCGGTTCTTCATAATTCCGGTTACTGAGTCTTTAGTGAAGAGATTATTTCCCCGGTTGCCAGTGGTGCGAAAACCGAGGTCATTTAATTTTTCAGCTATATAACGACATGAATCCCCTTGCGCTGCCATCTTAAAAGCCAATATTAACCCATCGTAATTTGTGCGGCCATTGGTAAGTTCCGACTGGCACTCATCAGGTACTGGAACGCCATCTTCACCTTTAATCAATCCAAAAGGCAAGATACCATTGTAAAAGCCTTGCTGTCGTCGCTCAGTTTTACCTTTTTTAGTTTCAGTGGAAAGATTATCCGAGTAGAATTGGGCTAGTACCCACATCATATGAATGAATAGCCGCCCTTGTGGGCTGGAATAATCCAGGTTGGGTTCAGATATAGAGGCCAAGCCTACGTTGCACTTACCGAGTTGTTCAAATGACTGAACTGCTACTCGTAAACTTCGGCTAAACCTGTCCATTTTATGAACTACAATTGTATCGAAAAGCCCTGATTGGGCATCTTGCAGCATCTGGGCAAATTGAGGGCGGCGTTTAATGTGGTCAGTATGGGCACTTTTACCTTCGTCACGGTATTCAGCTACTGAGGTGAAGTTATGTGCCCCCACAAATTGTCTATAAGCCCGTTCTTGAGCGGCGATGCTATACCCATCCATTTGCTCCTCTGAGGAAACCCTAAAATATCCTACACACCGTTTAGATCCAGAGGATTTGTTATTAAGCTGTCCCGAAATAGCATCCTTGCTCATTGCGCGTTCTCCCTACTGTTATAAAGAATTTATTCTAAAAAGCCTATTCAATATAATTGATTTAGGCTTTCTCCATAGTCTATTCTACAATATTTAGCACAAAAAAGCTAGGTATAATTAGCTCGCTGTTTCAATCTCATTATTTTGTTCTTGTGCTGTTGCTGGGGATATTGCAATCTTAATGAGAATACGGGCCAGCCGATGAAGGGCAAAAGCCTCATAATCTAGTTCAGTTTTGTATTGATTAGAAGCTGGAGGCTGCTCATTATTATTACTTGCAGTGGCATGGGGAAAGAAAGTGGAAGTGGAGATTTCTGCGGGGTCATTTCGATCCTTCATTTGTAACACCTATCTATACCTTTTTTCAGGGCATACTAAAGAATACCCTTTTGCCAAAGCAAAGAAGGGTTATTGATGATTCATTTTCGCTAACTGTGATAATAAAGTTACAAGGTTGTTTGTGATAAATTAAATAGTGACCACCTGGGGAAAAAACGATGGTCGAAAAGTTGACCAAATGAGGATTTTCTCTGCTATCGTAGGGTTAGATTTCTAAACCAGACGCTAGTAGAGAGGTGGAGAATGATACAAGTGGAACAACGCGAAACCCTACGCCAGATGTATTACCACGAACAGACCCCTATTCGAGAAATAGCTCGGAAAGCCAAAGTCTCACGCCAGAGTGTTCGGAAAGCCATAAGTGAGGACGACCCACCGGTCTACACTTTAAGCAAACCCCGTGCTAAACCCCGCCTTGATCCCTTTAAGGAGCGGATTGAGCAGATGCTGGGTGAGAACAAAACTCTCCCGCGCAAGCAACGCTACACCGCTCATCGGATTTTTCAACTGCTTCAAAAGGAAGGCTACGGAGGTAGTGAATCGAATGTGCGGGCCTACGTTGGTCATTTGAAGCAGAGCTACCAGCGGCCCAAAACTTTCCTTCCACTGGAATTTGAACCAGGGCAGGATGGTCAGGTAGATTGGGGTGAGGCCGAGGCCTGGATTGGTGGAATAAAGCAGACCGTCCAGATCTTTGTAATGCGCCTCAATTACTCCCGGCGGGCTTTCATTCGGGCTTACCCAGCCCAGAAACAAGAAGCTTTCTTTGAAGGCCATGTGTTGGCTTTCCAACATTTTGGGGGAGTGCCGCAGCGTTTAGCCTATGACAACCTGGCGGCAGCCGTTAAAATTCTGGTAGAAGGGCGGGTGCGGGAAGAGCAACGGTCTTTTGTGGCTTTCCGCTCACACTACCTATTCCAGAGCCATTTTTGCACTCCGGGACAGGGACACGAAAAGGGTGGAGTAGAGCACGCGGTGGGTTTCACCCGGCGCAATTTTATGGTACCTATTCCTAAGGCTGGCTCTTTTGAGGAACTGAATGCTTATCTTTTGGCCGAGTGTCTTAGCGATGATGGGCGGGTGGTGGCTGGGCAATCGGCCAGTATTGGGCAGCTCTGGCAAATGGAAAAACCCCAGCTTAGACCGTTACCATTGCGCCAGTTTGAATGCTGTGTTACTCGGCAGGCGCGGCTCACTCCCTACAGCCAACTTAGCTACGAAACAAATCGTTACAGTGTACCGGTGGAAGAGGCCAGGGCTAACCTAATCATTAAGGCTTATCCATTTCGAGTAGACATTTTGCGTGAGGCTGATAGCAGTGGGCTGATTAAAGCGCAAGTAATAGCCAGTCATCCGCGCTGTTACGGTCGAGAGCAAGATGTTTTCAATCCACTGCATTACTTGAAACTATTAGAGCAACGGCCCGGAGCTTTTGAATATGCTAAACCGCTCAAACGCTGGCGGGAGGATTGGCCGCCGGTCTATCATCGAATGTTAGAACGTCTCAAAACCAAATGGCCTGAAGGACGTGGGATCAAGGAATTCATTGCGATTCTCAAACTCCATCAAACTCACCCCGCCGCGCTGGTGGAGGAGGCCATTACCCAGGCCTTAGCATGGGGCTGTGTCCACTTCGATGGGGTAAACCATTGCCTGTATCAAAAAAGCCAGCCAGTTCAAATGACCCTACCGCTGCTCGATCTTAGTGGGCGACCCGAATTAGCCCTGGTGGGTAGCCAACCGTTAGATTTAGGTGGCTATGATCAACTCCTTAAAGAAAAGCGAGGTTAAGAATTTATGACCCAGCAGCTTCTATTAGATAGTTATCTCAAGCAACTCCGCTTACCCTGTTTCGCGGAGAAGTACGGCAGCCTGGCGCAGGAAGCAGCCCGTAACAACTTGCCTTATGAGCGTTACCTGTTAGGACTGGCGCAAGAAGAAGTGGGGCAGCGGGAGCGTAACACCATTGAACGCTGTATTCGGCAAGCCCGCTTTCCGGTAGTCAAAGAATTAGCCGAGTTCGATTTCTCGGTAGTCAGTAGTTTATCTAAAAACCGGGTTTTAGAATTAGCCCAAGGTGGCTACCTGGTGGGAGCCGAACCCATTCTAATGGTGGGCAATCCGGGATTGGGAAAAAGTCATTTGGCGACTGGCCTGGCTCTAGCCGCTTGCCGACAAGGAAAGCGGGTACGGTTCTACAATGCGGCGGGGTTGGTAAGCGCGCTTACGGCGGCCCAGCAAGATTACCGGCTTAGTCAATTTATGAATGCGGCTCTTAAACAGCAGCTGATCGTGCTGGACGAATTAGGCTTCATCCCCTTTGTGGGCGGCGGCGCACAGTTGCTCTTTCAATTTATATCCAGTCTTTATGAGCGGGTAGCGGTAATTGTGACTACCAACTTACGCTTCGCCGAATGGAGCAGCGTGCTGGGTGGGGACGAACGTCTAGCCGCCGCCCTACTCGACCGTCTCACCCACCGCGCCCATATTCTGGAATTTGTCGGAACCTCCTTTAGATTTCGCGAGCAGTTAGGGCGGGGGCAAGAAAATGAGCGTAATCCCACAGCTGCAAGTGGCAATGAGAGTGACAGTGCCAGGGAGCTTGCCGCTGACCCCCAGAGTTCA
>JBBQZS010000142.1:0-5293 GCA_038207495.1 Chloroflexia bacterium | reverse complement strand
CAAAGATGCCTTTCTAAACAATTCCAAAGAGCTGGCTAAATTTGGGGTTATTATCTGCGACGAAGAAATCTTGCCCTTCCTGCTTGAAAGTGGCATCACGGTTAGTAGCGAGGTTTTACAGAGCTGGCGAGATAAAATCGGGCGACGGGGTTTAGTAGCCCCGGCCTGGGAGAAGCTGTTTAGCCTTATTGAGCTGACTCTGGATAGCCTTAGCCGAGAGGAGCAACAACTTGAAGTAGGGCGGCTTCTAGATATTCGACCTTATTTAGAAAGAATAACCCAGGAAAATGCTGAGGATTTGGTGGCCCTGGCCCAGGAGTGTGAGAGTGAAGCATTGCCCGGTTTGGCCGAGGTTTTACGTTATGAGGCTTATCAGTTTGAGATTCCCTATCGCCATAATGCCCAACTTTTACTACCCTACCGGGCTGCTACTAGCCTTATTAAATGTTTAACCAATTCCTCCACGCCTCTTTATGGTCTGAAAGATAATAGCGGGGCTTTCCGGCTGGAACTGATTGAGGTCAGGGAGCATCTGGTTAAAATTCTGGAGAGTAAGACGGTGGTGGTGCTGGATAGTACATTACCACCTCAACTTAAAATGCTACTACCCGCTCTTAAAGAAGTCTGCTATCAGGTGCCACAGTCCCTGGAAATTAGCCAGATTACCAATGCTCTGTACACTCACAACGACCTTTACCGACCTCAGACCCGGCGTGCTATCGGGCAGGCGATTGCTGATTTTTCCCGCAATAGCCAGAACCACCTGACCATTTTGCCACTCAGGTTCAGGGAAGGGGAGAGTACGCTGCCACTTCCTTCGGGAACTAAAGTCGAGCACTGGGGACTTCACCGGGCCACTAACCAGTTTAGCGGCTGTGACAGTTTGGCGGTGGTCGGTCATCATCTGAGGCCGCTTGACCGGATTATTGCCGAGGTTAGGGCAATTCAGCTGATGGTTGACTCTGACCGGGTGGTAGCGGAGAGCGGGACAACCTCCCAGAAACTCAGGTTGTATAACTACCAGAATTCGGGGGGTTTTGGGGCGGGGCTGTGGCGGCAATCTCAGCCTGACCCCCAGGTGCAGGCCGCCATCGAGCACGATTATGCTTCCCATATTATTCAAGCTATTGGCAGGTTACGAGCTGCCCTAAGACCAAACCACTTGCCTCCGGCCAGGGTCTTGATTTTGTGTAATGAGCCGGTGGGGAATTTACCAATTAATACCCTCACGACGGTACGTAAACTAACCAACCCCCCTAAAACCGCTATTTCCTCAAATAGATTACATGAGGAATTTCCTGATTCGGCGGGGTTGGTTAGTTCCTTAGCCCCAATTCCTGACCAAAGTTTTGACTCCTCGGATAGCAACTTGAGCAGGGTTTCTTCACCAGCCGATGAGGTTAAGGCTTCTTCGCCAGTGGATGAAATTACAGTTAGGGGGGCTAAGGCGGGAGAAAGTGAGAATAGAGAGATACAAACCGGAGAAAATACCGGGAATATTGCCCCAGAACTTAACCTTCCGCCAAGGTTAGAAGAATCAGCCGAACTGCCCACCTATTTATCGCCTGATTGTCAGGATGATTGGGAAGATGAAGTGGAGTATCCCTTACTTGAATGAGTTTTTGAGCAGGCAGATTCGCGTATCTGAGCAGCTTGTAATTATTGTTGGACTTTCAGCTTCAGGGGTTGGCAGGCAGGAGGTGGCAAGTGGGTGGGCGCGGTGGTAAGAGTTCCGGCGGAAGCTCTCAGGAGGCCAACGAACCTTTGCCAGAGCTAGAGCTGGATAGTCTGGCGCAAAAAATCTGGGAAGGGGTAGAGCAAGCGGCTGGGATTATCGAAAAACCCCGTAAGAAGCCTGGGCCAAAGCCGGGTACGACCAGGCAGGGTGGGGCGGGTAAGGGACAAATCTGGCTGAAACGGTTAGCCCAAAGTCAGGGCGAAGGGGTGGAGGTGCGCCCGGTTAAGGGTGGCTACCAGGTAAGTGACCGGGAAGGGGAGGTTGAGATAAAATATTACCCTGGCTTTACCCTGGCACAACTACCGACCGATTTAGCGCATGAGTTGGGGCTGGAGATTGTCCAGAGTCGGGGACTACAACGGCTGCTGGTGGAGTATTCCGCCGATAAACCTATAACTATAATCAAGCGGTTGTGGAGCAAATGGCAACGGGGTCTGGAAACTGGTAGGCTACATCAGGCTTCTTTTACCGAGTATGTTGGCAGCAATGGTTATAAGGTGGCGATTGGGGCGAAAAGCTTAATCGCCGACGAGATTAAAAATTGGGAGGAGTTAAGCGAGCGGCAGCAAGCCGAGGCTCTGTTGCGTAGTAGCGAGCCAGATTTACTCGAAAAGTTGCCAGCCCATCTTAAAGCCGAGGTTGAAAGTTTGCTGGCAAATCCGGGAATAGTGGCCCGCACTCGTTACCTGGAAGATGCGCGGCTACCCCTGATAAAGCGGCTTAATCAACGGCTGGGCTATCAGCTTCGTGACCTGGCGGAATTTGAGCAAGTCATGGAGGTTGTGCGCCAGAACAGCAGCCGGGGAGCCGTGGGCGAGGTGTTTGCCCGACGTTTTGTGGCGGGGGAACAAACCGCCAGCCTGGAAAGACGCAAGCCCCATTTCCCAAAGGAATTATATGGCGGAGACAAAAATATCCAGCCGGACATGCTTAGACCCTTGAGCCGTCGGACTTTGGATGTAAAGGTAGGCTACAGCGAAGGGGAGATTGATGATGACCAATTAGAGCGGTACACCTTATTGGTTCAAGCTAGTCAACAGGCTTCCAGCAGCCCGCTTCAAGCCAGACTTGGGGAATTAGGGCTGGAGGGTGGTGGGCTGGAGGGTCACGATTATCTTTTTTTGCCAGATGGTAGTGGTAAAACCCGAGAAGCCGCCACCAGAGCTTACCGCAAAATATCCGACAAACAATTTACCCCTTTTGTTCAGGTTTATTATGTTGGAGCTTTTCCGGGCGGTGCCAGTTCCAAAGTGGGGGTCTATCTGCTAGAATTAAATGAGCTGGACGAAGTAGTGGCAACTTTTATCGGGGATAGATTGCCGGATTAGGGAACCAGGGAGCGACAGATGGCAACGGTAAGTATCTTGGAAAAAAATAACCGCTGGCAGGACGATAATCCAGCGGCGGCAATTCTAACAAAATTAGAGGAAAATCCTTTTGCCAGTTTTGCCGAGATGGAGTTTAATTACTCTCAAAATTGGCAGCCCTATGACCGAGTAAAGGCTCTGGCGGCCCTCAAAAAAGGGAAAGAGCCGAGCCTGACGCTGCGTACCCAAACCCTCATACACTGGCGGGGAGCTATTGCCAAAGGCGATTCACGCAATACCCTCACGCTGGGCCTAACAAACCAGACTTTAGGAGAACTCGATTTACCCAGGTTAATTGACTATACACTTGAATTGGCAAAGTTAATGCCAAAATTTGAGAGAGCTGAAATTAGTGCGGAAGCCAAACCGGGTGATTTCTACAAGCTCGAACAGCTTAAATGGTTGCCTGAATGTTTTAACAGTTTTTTGAAGTGGTATCACCTGATTAACCCACTCGGTTATGAGCCATATTTTAGCCGGGAGGAAATGTTAAATATTCCGGCGCATCAGGTCAGGGAGTTAGAAAACGGCTGGATTGAAATTATAAGTTACCCTGACCCCCTGGCCTACAACCAACCGGAAGCCCGCGCAAAAGTTATAGAGATTACCAACTATTTGAATGCTCATCGGCGGGATTGGCAGAAGGCGGCAGCCCAGGTTGGGTAAAAGATGAAATTAAAGAGGCCCGTTCCGTGCGTAATGGGATGGGCCTCTAAAAATATCCCTATTTCCCGACAAAATAGTTTATATACATATCTCATTTTTGGTGAGTTTGTGCCAGAGAAATTGTCAGTTTCGGCGGAATTGTAAAGAGGGAATTAGTGGCTTCTCGGCCCAGGTAGAAGGTGGTGATACCGTTCCGAGTGCGGTAGACCCGGTTGGTATCCCCGTCGTAGCCATATTGCTCCTGCACCCCATCAATCCCGGTGACACTTGAGGGTTTGTTGTCGTAGTTCCAGGTGTAACTGCGGCTGTCCCCGCCCGTCAGGTTGCCATTGGCATCGTAAGTGCGGTTGACCCCCGCTACCGAGTTAGGGGTATGGGGTCGCACCTGACCACTTGTTGGGTAGCTGTGATTCACTCCGGCTTTAGTGGTCAGGTTGCTGATGGTGTCGCAGATATACTTACCGCTTTATCACTTTACTACCTTGAGTTATAACTAATTCTAATTTAGGTGTTCTCCCATTCTTTGAGGAAGATAGAAGAGCAGGTGAAAGAAAGAGACGAACCACCTGAAAACTCAATCTGGTGGCGTTTCACTTTTGGATGATGCGCATCCTTAATTTCCCAGGTTGATAAAAATTCACGACCTGTATAATTACCTGGGCTTGTAAAATTAAACTCATGGATCATTTGAAGTTCTGCTACTATATTAAGTGATTGTATACCTAATTCGATTAGTTTTTTCCTATCCTCATATGGGTTCAATACAGCTATTAAATTTAAATTGATATCCCCTTCATCTGACCAAATAATATTCACACTATATAACTCTGCATCGTGCCATATCCAATTCAAACCCTCGAAATTATCTATCCGAATACCTAAAGATTCCATTTTTTACTCCCAACAAAATTTACTAAAGAGTAGAACAAACGTTCATTGCGATTACAACTATTGAACCTAGAAGTTGGCTACCGCTACTAGATGGGCCTCTTGTCGTCCATTGAATTTATTAGGACGACCTAGTATAGGCTTATCTTTGATGGTTACTTCCAGTCCCCTTCGACACAGCGCTGGCGAGTTTGGATGATAGTGCCCGTGCTTACATTGGGCATTTGGGCGATATCTCCATCCTTATAACCTTAATCCGCCTTGAGTAGAATCTGGGCGCGCGTGGCTTCTCTAGCTTTTGGTTTACCTTGTCTTAGTATTTGCAGCAATTGCTCTTACTCACCACTGGGAAGTATATTTGATATTTTGTAGTTTTCTTAATCAACCTATAAGAATACTACTTGACACCCCGAGTAGCCAACTAGCTGGACTGTCCACTAGTTCACCAGCTACTTTAAATATTTAGAATCCCTGCGAATTTCGCCATTAATGTTTGAGAAAAAACTATCTAGGACTTTCGCTTGAGGCCAATTTTCGAGTCTAATTGGTGGCAATTTATTTCTATTAGCGAGTTCCAAAGCGAAAGTCCTACTGTTTAAGCATTTTTGGGATAAGGCGCATCCGGATCGAATGG
>JBBQZS010000141.1:0-5511 GCA_038207495.1 Chloroflexia bacterium | reverse complement strand
CACTAGCTCTAACTCAGTTTGTAAGTTTTGGTCTAAAAGAGGTTTAGCCCCAGCGATAGTTTGGCCACGGTCTTTTAATCCTTGAGGCCCTAAACTATTGTAACGGCGGGCCAGTTCGCGGATCCAACCGGGAGTGTAACCTGTTACTTGCGCTACCTGATTAACCCGCTGCTTACTTGCTAGTAACCAGATTATCTGCCAGTGGCTGCGTTCAGCGGGATTCTCGGCTTGGCGATAGCGGTTTAGCAATTCTTCTTCATTCAGGTGTTCTTTTATTGTGGTTATTTTTGGCATCTGTCTATTATACACCACTTACCAGGACTTAGTATTATAGCACTTACCAGCTTGTTGCCAATCTTCAGGCTGGCGGCGGCAGCGAAACCAGTAACCCCGCCAGAGTCAGCACCCCACATAGTCCTGCCAGTTCCAGTTTCCACCAAAAGGGCGGGTTTTTGCGACGTAGCCCAACCCAGGCCAACCCGATTGCCCCAAACAGCGTCAGGGTTTTTATACTCAAAGTTCGTCCATAATTGGTGTTAAAAAGCTCTTGGGGTTGGTTTAAGTGGAATATTGCCATCAATAGGCCACTGGCTACCAACCAGCCCAGGCAAACCAGGGCCAGACGGCTAAATCGCCTGATAGATTGAACTAAATTTGCCCGACTATTAACCGCTAAATCTGAGCATACCAATAACACTGCCAACCCTCCCAACCAGACTCCCATCGCTACCACATGAATAGTATTGGCGAATAAGCCAGGTAGTAATGGGCCGGAAGTAACGGCATGGCTGGATTGTCCGTCTGCCAGAGCTAATAATATTCCTAAACCAAAACTGGCGAACTCGGCTGCCCGTGAGCCCTGTCGCCCAAAACCAACCAGCACCCATAATAATATTGCTGCACCCAGGCGTTGCCCCTGTACTCGCCCAAAACTGGAAGATAGAATATCGCCGATTAAATCCGGGTCAAAAATTTGCTCTACCCGCAAACTGGCAGTTTGGCCGAGCAAGGCAAAAGGTTCGGCCACCAACAAAGCCAGAATGCCCAGGTTGATCAATCGCCAGAAGCGTTTGGTGGCGGCGGCACTAAATGTCAGCCCACCCAGATTTAGCCAGAAACGCCCGACCAACCCGCCGAAGGCCAGAGCATATCCAGCAAAATGCGACCAGCGTCCCGCAACCTGTAAAACTAACCCCAGGCTGGATACTGCCCCCAACTCCTGTGTGGACTGGCTGACTTTATCACTTAAAGATGGGCTCACCTCGCCCACACTGAACAGGAAGTGTCCCCGCACCGGGTGAGTATCCTCGGAAATTACCTGCCATAACACCTGATAAGTGCCCGTTTCGGTGGCGGTCAGGGCGATTTCCAACTCAGTGCTGTTAGACTGGATTGGGCCACTTTCGACCTGTTTCCCCGATGGCGAAATTACAGTAACCCCGTGCCTTACCGTTTGTACTGGCTCCGAGAACCACAAATGGAGTGAGGTCGGGGGAATAGTTAAAACCGGGTTTTGCGAACATTGGGTTAGCTCATAACATTGGGCGGCGGGCAGCGAACGCACCAACCCGGCATGTGCCAGAGCCAGTGGCGGTTCGGTTATTCCAAAAAATAAAACTGCTACCAGGGCCATGACTGCCAGAAGACGGGGAGAAATGAGGGAGCGAAAAAAAGGAAGTAAGAAACGAGAAAATATTAGAGATTTATTTCTCATTTCTCACTCCCTATCAATTTAAGAGGCTTCCGCCACTCGAGTTGGGGCAACTTTTGCTTTATCTTGTTCTTTATCCGTATCCTTTTTAGGGCGGTCTATGCGAATGACCAGCCCGGCGGCTATCAAGGCCAACACCCCGGCAGACATAAAGGCCACCTGATAATCGCCCAACCAGCTATAAAGAGCCCCGGCGGTAAAGGCCGCAAACGCTGCCCCTAACTGATGCGCCGCCATAATCCAGCCAAACATAATCGGCCCGTTCACCCGCCCAAAGTTGTCGGTAGTCAGGCGCACGGTAGGCGGCACGGTGGCGACCCAATCCAGCCCGTAGAAGATGATAAAAGCCAGCAAACTGAAAAATGAACTTCCCAGGGCATAAGGCAAAAATAATAGGGATAAACCCCGCAGCGAGTAATACCAGCATAATAGTTTGCGGTTGTCCCAGCGATCCGATAACCAGCCCGAAAGGGTTGTACCGAAAATATCAAATAGTCCAATTGCCGCCAGTAAACCCGCCGCCGTTACTTCGGGAATGCCATGATCCATTGCAGCCGGGATAAGGTGCGTCCCAATCAGGCCGTTGGTGGTCGCGCCACAGATAAAGAAACTACCCGCCAACAACCAGAATTGGCTGGAACGAAAACCGATAAAAAGGGTGTTCAGAGCGGTACGCATGGGGTTGCGGAGCATCTGGTAAGCATCTTCACTATCGGGGTCAGCTCCATAGGCCTTCTGACCAACGTCGCGCGGCCAGTTCCGCATCAGAACGGCTACAATCGGGATTAATATCAGCGCGGCAATACAGGTAGCCCAGGAAGCCGCCCGCCAGTTTATCCCGGTTGCCAGAGCCGCTAACAGGGGTAGGAAAATCAACTGCCCGGTAGCATTGCTGGCGGTCAAGAGGCCGACCACCAGACCCCGCCGTTTTACAAACCAGCGATTAGCCACCACCGCGCTTAAAACCGTTGCCGTTGCCCCCGTCGCCAGCCCAACCGCCACTCCCCATAAAAGATTCAATTGCCAGGGAGCCTGGATGAAAGTAGTCAGGGCGGTAGCACATACGTTAGTTGAAAGGGCAATCAGCATTACCCGCCGCACCCCAAACCGTTCCATCAGGGCCGCCGCAAAGGGGCCACAGAGCCCGAACATTATCAACCCAATTGACACCGCCAGCGATACCGTCGCCCGATCCCAGCCAAACTCATTTCCTAATGGCACCAGCAAGACTCCGGGGGTGGAGCGTATTCCGGCAGTGGTAATCAAAACCAGAAAAGTTACTCCAAATATGACCCAGGCGTAGTGCAAGCGTCCGCCCGTTATTCTTTTCAGCATTTTTGAATTATTCCTTTTCTAATAATTGGGTGGCTATTTGTCGGGCCAAACCTGCCGCTTCGGTTGTACCCTCTCGTCCGGCAGTTACCAGAGCCCCGTCCAGCAACAACATAAACTGGCGAGCTAAATGGGGCGGGTCGGCAACCCCTACCGCTTCCAAAAGCCCCTGAATGTAGGCCAAGACCTGCTGTTTGTGTTCCAGAGCAGCTTGATAGGCGGGATGCTCCGGCTCATTTCCAAGTTCCGTCAGCACATTTATAAAAGCACAACCCCGATAGGCAGGATTATTAAAACGTTCGCCCAGCGCGTCAAAAATCGCCAGAGCTTGCTCACGGGGGCTGGTTGCCAGCCGTTCGACGGTGGTTTGGAGCCAATTTCGCCACCAGCCATCCCGCCGCCGGATATATTCTTCCACCAACAAATCTTTAGACTTGAAGTGGTTATAAAAACTCATCTTGGCGACTCCGGCCTCGGCAACAATGGTGTCAACCCCTACCGAGCGGATGCCCTGCTTATAAAAAAGCTCTGAGGCTACTGCTAAAATATGCTCGCGAGCGGTGCCTTTTTGGGTATTGTGTGGTTTCATACCGTTAAATATACAGACCTGTCTATATAGCTGTCAATCAGCAAAAAAGCTTAGTTTAAGCTAAGACTTTTATTTAGAATTTTCACACCAGATTGTCACCCTGAGCTTGCGAAGGGTCTTGTTCAAAACATTGAGATTCTTCGCATTCGCTCAGAATGACAAGAAATTAAAACAGAGCTTGACAGGAAAAAAAAGATATGCTAGAGTTTGAATGAACACTCGTTCAGATAAATGAACAATCATTCATTAAGGAAAATCCATGAAAGATGCAATTCAGGAGCAGCTTATTGCCGCTCGGCGAAACCAGATACTTGAAGCTGCCGCCAAAGTGTTTGCCGAAAAAGGCTTTCACCCAACCACCATAAAGGATATTGCCAGGGAGGCTGGCATCGCTGATGGGACAATCTATAATTATTTCGAGAGCAAGACCGCTCTGTTGTTAGGCATTCTTGACCTTATGACCGAATCTGCTAAAAAGGATTTGGACTTCTCGAAATTCCCACCCGCCGACTTTCGTAGTTTTTTGGTAGCCTATTTGCGACAGCCCTTAATCGTACCCAAAGCCGATAATTTCGCGTTGTTCCGGGTAGTTATGTCGGAAATTATGGTGAACCAGGAACTTCGGGAGCTTTACTACCAAAAGATTCTTGAGCCTACTATTAGGCTTACAGAGAAATTCTTTCAAGAGTATGCCGAGCAACAGGCCATTCAACCTCTTGATATTAGCCTTACCTTGCGGACTATATCGGGGATGGTATTTGGCCTCATTTTTCAGCATATTATGGGCGACAAAACTCTGGAGGCGAAATGGGCTGAATTGCCTGAGTTTTTAGCCGATATGATTATTGAAGGATTGGGAAGGAAAAAATTATGACCAATAATCAAACTGAACTAGCAAATAGAACTCTGAGTTCCCTTGCCGCCATAAATATAACCGAGGCAAAATTCAAAGCAAACCCCTTTCCATTTTACGCCCAACTACGAGCTGAAGCTCCGGTTTTCCCGGTGATTTTGCCTACCAAACAACGGGCCTGGCTGGTTACGCGTTATGATGATGTTGTAAATGTTTTGAAAGATGAGCGTTTTGCCAAAGACCGCCATAATGCCATGTCCCCTGAGCAATTAAAAAAGGCTCCCTGGATGCCGCCCATGTTCAAACCCCTTGAGCGAAATTTGCTAGGGCTCGACAGTACCGACCACACCCGCTTACGGGCTCTGGTTCACAAAGCTTTTACCCCGCGAATGATTGAGCAGATGCGTGACCAAATCCAGCTTTTGACTAATGAATTACTGGATAAAGCCGAGCCGAAGGGCAGTATGGATTTGATTGCGGATTTCGCCTTACCAGTGCCGCTAATAGTAATCGGGCGCATTTTGGGGGTGCCCGCCGAGGACAATCCAAAGTTTCACCGCTGGACAAAAGCCTTTGTTTCAGCGCGGACAAGTCGAAATCCAATTATGGTGATTCCGAGCATTATGGGCTTTATGGGCTACTTAAAGAAACTCATCAAGTCCCGGCGGGCTAATCCCAAAGATGACCTGGTTTCCGCGTTGGTTCTAGCCAAGGAAGGTAGCGACCAATTAACTGAAGATGAGATTCTGGCAATGATTTTTTTATTACTAAGTGCTGGTCACGAAACAACCCTTAACCTGATTCCCAGTGGAGTGTTAGCCCTGTTAGAACACCCTGACCAGTTGACGAAACTGCGTAATGAGCCAGCCCTAATCAAAACCGGAATTGAAGAACTACTCCGCTTTACTGGCCCGGCGGAAATGGCAACCGAACGCTATGCCCGTGAAGATATTACAATTGCGGGAACAACCATACCGCGTGGTGAACTGGTGCTGGCAGTGCTTGGCTCGGCAAACCGGGATGCCA
>JBBQZS010000140.1:0-5647 GCA_038207495.1 Chloroflexia bacterium | reverse complement strand
GATAGATTTGTTACTGACCGATATAATAATGCCCGGAATAAATGGCAAGGAATTAGCCGAACAGTTAGTAACCCTCCAACCCGAATTAAAGGTATTGTATATGTCCGGTTACAGCGATAAACAGGTTATTCATAAAGTTATCGATAACGATAATATAACCTTTTTGCAAAGCCCTTTACTCCAACCACCCTGCTTCAAAAAATACGTTCGATATTAGGCTGAAAGTTGTTCTAACTTTTTATTTATTTGGGCAGAATTGAAACTTTAAATGTGCGAGCTTCTCTGGCTATCTCAGTCATGTGAGCTAACTCATTAGGAAAGTTCTATACTGAATAAGTTAATTAGTCGCGAATGTGTCAAAAAATATAAGCATCCGATTCAAAATTACTATCTTCAGTCTATGAAGATTGGATGATGAATCAACTGTGTTAAAAATATTCAATTTTTGCCGTTTTATCCCAACACGAAGGGCTGGAGCGGGCTTTTAAGGAATCAGTAGGACTTAATATCAGAGATAATTAAGGTGAATTTCTAGCCCATTGGAGTAGGGTAAATGACGCTGAACAAAATTAGGAATGACCCACTGATTATTGATATAACCAAAACGGAGATTTTAGAATTAGGCGTAGTTGGGGTTTGGGGCTTCACAATGGGCTAAAGGTGACCGCTCCGGGACTCGAACCCGGGACCCACTGATTAAAAATCAATCAATGGAATTTTGCCACTTTTTCGCCTCTTTGAGCTCAAATTTTTGCCAATATGCTCTCCTGCCCGGTGATTTGTAAAAAGGTCAGTGGTTATTATTTGTGCATTCGCTTGAATTGAAAAGTTAGTATTGATAATTTTGTGCCTGGATTTAGTTATAGTTTCCCTTTTAATTGCTGCCCGTAAGTACCATTAAAAGATATATCAACTTGTAAGTCGAGACTCAGCTCTTGGCCCTCGAAGCGGCAAGTTAGCGTTAGGTCGAAGGGCATTGGACGGATGGTCAGTGCGGGTGGTGTTTGGGTTAGTATGGGTGTTAGAAAAAATAGCTTTATTTGATAGGTTTGATTGTCTGTCCATCCGCCACTTGTGGCCACTTTACGTGGGAAGCCCTTATTGATGGTGCTTATTCCTGTTTTCCAGCTACCGTTGCCAGGGGTAAGCTGGGCGGTCCCCGAAGCATTTTCTATGGTTATTACGCTGTCGGGTTGGGTGAAATCAAACGAAATTGCCCCAATTTCCCAATCATTTTCGGCAATGGTGAATCTTTTACCCGAAACTTCGGCTGCTACCGTTTCATTTACCACATTTTTTAAGGGTGAAATTTCCAATTCCTCTAGTTGGCGGGACAATTCTTGATGGGCTGCCGGGTTTTCTGGAAGAGGTTCGTTTGTCATTGCTGGCAATAAATGCTTCCAGACTAGATTTAGGACGGGTTGCATATCCTCAAGGCCGGCGGTTATCGCCAGGACCGCATCCTGTTCCGGCATAACGAGGCAGAATTGACCGAAGGCGCCATCCCCCCGGTAGGCTCCATGGCGGCAAACCCAGAACTGGTAGCCGTAGCCCTGTTGCCAATCGGGGTTCGCTTCGGCAGAGTTATCGCTTTGTTTGGTGGTAGCCGCTTTTAGCCATTCTTGGGATATGAGGGATTTTCCATTCCAGACTCCCTTTTGCAAATAGAGCTGTCCAAACTTTAACAGGTCGGCGGTGGTGATGCCCAGGCCAACGCCGCCGGTGCTGATGCCTTCGGCGGAGATTTCCCAGGAGGGGTTTTCGAGGCCGAGTGGTTCAAAGAGGCGGGGTGTCAGGTATTCGAGGAGGGTTTGACCGGTTAGCTTTTGTATTATGGCGGATAAGATATAGGTGGCCCCGGTGTTGTAGAGAAAATGGGTGCCCGGTTTATGTTCAACAGGCACGGCTAGAAAGGCTCTGGTTCCCCTGGTTACACCTGGTTCAAATATCAGAGAAGTAGTATCAATAGCATGGCCGGTTGACATTGAAAGCAGGTGCTGAACCTGCATGGCCGCGAGATTAGGGCTTATTACTGGCGGTAGTTCATCAGGAAAGAAAGAAATAACCGGGTCACTAACTTTTAATCTTCCTTCGGCAATCGCCATACCAACGGCGGTTGAGGTAAAGCTTTTGCTTACGGAAAACATAATGTGAGGGTCGGTAGGTTCATAGGGTGACCACCAGCCTTCGGCGATTACCTGTCTGTGGCGCATCAGGCTAAAGCTATGCAAGTAATGAAGGGTAGCTTTAGCCTCATTTAAGAAGGCCGAAATTGCTTGTGAATCTATACCCTGCTGTTCGGGGGTAGACGTTAACAGACTTTTCATATTATTAGGCTCCAATTTATCCGGTATAAGCAAAATTTATTATAACTCCTGTCGGGCGAGGGCGATTTCGCTAAAACTTTTTATCAAGTAATATTTAGAAACATCTAAACCCTTTTACCCTATAGATAGTGCCAAAGAATTGGCAGGTTGTTGTTGTAGAACAGGGTGGTTTCGGTTATGGGTTTGGCTGTCGTTGTTCGGTTTGCTAACTT
Organism: Chloroflexia bacterium; assembly: GCA_038207495.1. Taxonomy (GTDB): domain Bacteria; phylum Chloroflexota; class Chloroflexia; order Chloroheliales; family Chloroheliaceae; genus Chlorohelix. Next base: position 3,108 of record JBBQZS010000140.1, on the reverse strand, counting down.
TATGAAACTCATTGAAGGGTAATTTAATAGTCGTGCAAGATTAGGAGTGACCCTAAAAAGTATAAGAACCGTTTACCTCTCATGTTTTTTGTACTTCGCAAGAATAGCCGCGTAGCCAACTGAGACACCAGTAGCAATTATAGTTATGAGTAGAACGACTAGAACTACCACCAGACTACTGGGATTACTGTGGTCTATAAAATAAGCCAGGATGCCAATTGCTGCACCAGCAGCCATCATAATAGTGACTAGAACTGCAATCAGCAAACCGTGATTCTTGGGCGGGGGTGGTTGGTATAAGGGCTGTTGATATTGCCCCGTTGGGTATTGGGGTGGTTGGTGGGGCTGGAAGTAACCCAGTGGCATGGGAGTTGGTGCCGACTCGTTGTTCGGTTGGTGGGGTTGGAAGTAACCCGGTGGCATGGGAGTTGGCGCCGACTCGTTGTTCGCTGGGGGGTGTTCATCTGTGAGTTTAGGTGGTTGCATTGTTATAACTCCTTTAACTGTATTGCTATTTCGTAGCGTTTGTAGACCAGGGAGGGTATTACTTCTAGTTCTCCGGCGATTTGCTCGAAGGTCAGGCCAGCACGGACGCGCTCGGTTAATATTCGCAGGGGGACGAGGAGGTAGGCGGCTCCGTATTCAGCTTCGGCCTCTTTGTGGTCGTAGGGCTGGCCTTCAAAGCTGTAGCGTTCGGGGCCGGGGACGTGTTTGACGATGTGGATTAGCTCGTGGGCCTCTGCCGAGCGTTGCTGGGGTCTTCGGTCGCGGATGTTGATTATTATTTTGGGGGGTAGGCGGGATTTATAGATGGATAGACCATGTAGCCCGCCTGGTAATGGGGAATATTTCAGGTTTATATTTAGCTCGCTTAACAGCGATTGTAGGTTGACCGGGCAATCGGTTGAGTGTAATTGGTGTTGTGAAATTGCCCCGTGGAGAAAGGGGAGTAGGTCATTCAGGGTTTTGGGTATCGGCATCTTTTGTACGCTCCCGTGTTTTTAAGAAGTCCTGGTGGTCTTTTTGGTTTGTTCGTATTCCTGGCGAATGATGTTTTCCAGGATGCGTTTGGTGTTAGTGCTTATATTTTTGTCGGCTGAGAGCCAATACAAAAGTTTTTGATTTTCCTCTTCAGGCTCTGCAATTTTTTCTTCATCCAGCAATATGTCGGTCAGGAAGCCGGGTGTGATGTTAAATAATTTTGCGATTGAGTTCAAAACGTCATAGCTGGGGGTTTTCTTGCCATTTTCGATCTTGGTTATATAGCCCTGGGTAACGTTAAGCCGCTGGGCTAATTCTTCCTGATTTAGCCGCATTTCCTCGCGTTTTGCTTTTATGTAGGAGCCTAATTTTGTGACATTCATGTTTATTATTATACTACATTATTCCTGTTGGGAGTATGACTTATGGTATTATTGATAATACCTCTAGTATTGGGGTTTGTTATAGAAAGCTTTTATTCTTAAAAGCATTGATGATTAGTACCAGTGGGACTATAATCTAAGTTATCGGAGGTATTCTTGGAAGAAAAAGGGGTAACAGGGAATTATTTCAAATGCCAGGTAAATTATGAACAAGGCGATTGCCAGAATTGTCACCCTTCACCACCGGCGTCACTCTGAGCGTCAGCGAAGAGTCTCGTTTATAACATTGAGATTCTTCGCCTTTGGTTCAGAATGACCGCCTTTGAGTAAGGGCTTATTGGCGACTGCGCGCCAGCTTGTTCTGCCCCAGTACCGCCTCTAAATCTTCCAACCGAAGGGTGAGGCTTTGGCCTTCCGGTCGTTCCAGGGGTTGATGGTTTTGAGCAACCCACTCGATCAAGGCACTGGCACTACGCGGGCCGTTCGTCTGGGTCAGGGTAGCCTGTAACTCCCTGGCTCGGTTGGCAAAAGCCGGATTATCCCGCACCTGACTGACCTTCGCATATATTTGCTCCTGGCTCAGTTTTTTAGAGTCTAACCTGATACCCACTCCGAGATACTCAATCCGCCGGGCATTGTCGTGTTGTTCGCCACCTTGCGGTAACACCAGGAGTGGTTTACCGGCTGCCAGCGTTTCGTTGGTGGTGTTGTTGCCGCCGTGTCCGATTACCAGGTCAACTTTGGGCAGTAAGTCCAGTTGCGGCACGCTCTTGAAGAGTAAAACATTTGGTGGGAGCGGCTGGCTGGCAAGGGTCTGATAGGCTTCACCGGCACTTATAATTAGTTGAAAAGTTTCGTCCTGAAGGGCACTAATAAACTTCTGGAAAATCTGGGGCTGGTTATTAAATACCGTACCCAGCGAGAGATACACTTTATAGCGGTTAGACCGCAACTGTTCAAACGGGAAAGAGCCATCCCCGGTGTTCTGGCGACCCTGGAAACACGGGCCGATATAAAAAGTGTTGACAGTCAGATTGTCGCGGGGTGCCTCAATCGCTTCGGCACTGGTTACAAGGTTGAGCCAGGGCGAGGAAGGTCGGCGTAAAATCCCCGCAGCCAGCGGCGCAAGGCCATATGCCTGACGGGCGCGGTTGACCCGCCGATCAATCAGCCTGACGATAAAATTTTCAAGGCGGGTGTAGCGGTTAGGCGGCTGATTATAATCCGGACCAATAGCCAGACCGCTCCCAAAAGGCGGGATATTTTTACCCCGGAAAGGCAGGCCGCTATGATAGAGCGTGATCCAGGGCAGGGCGGCTTTATCGGCGGCTACATTGGTCGAGTAAAAGGCAAAATCCGTTACTATCGCGTCAGGTTTAATTCGTTCGATGTAGGTTAGCAACTGGCGGGTGTACTGTTTTATCCCGCGTGAAAAAAGGTCGCTCACAAATAATAGTTCCGGGTAGCCGCGCGTAAAAGGCAAAAATATGCTTTCAAGTACCATTCCAGGCGGCGGTTGTAAAACATCTACCGGGATATCATTTGCTTCCAGCAGCTCAGGAATAACCCTGGCCGTTTTCAAAATCCCGGAGCGCGGCTTAAGGTGAGAGTGTAGAATAGTCTGTGTAAATGGAAAGAGCGGTGAAAAACTAAAGAAAAAAAGAAGAGGCTATTAAGGAGGAACTCGATGGGAGAGCCGGACAGAACCCAAACTCAGGAAATAATGCAAGCGACGCTACCGCCC
>JBBQZS010000139.1:0-5661 GCA_038207495.1 Chloroflexia bacterium | reverse complement strand
AGCGTCAACAGCCAATTGGAACGGATGGGAGTGGAACGGCTCTATGCTCGTACTAATCCGGGCTTTGAGTTAAAGGTTCTGGCTAGTCTGTTGGCTGTTTTATTTTCTAACATTGACTAGCAATCAAGGTAGTTATATGTTTTAAATTTTGGATTTTTGATATTAGATTTTTTACCACCTTGTCTGGTAGCGGGTGGCGTGGTACTATTTCCCCATGCAAAAACTGGTATCAATAATTGTACTAAACTGGAATGGGCGGAAATACCTTGAACCCTGCCTGAAAGCCCTCCAAGCCCAAACCTACCCGAATTTCGAGGTGGTTTTGGTAGAAAATGGCTCGCAGGATGGCTCGTCAGATTTTGTGCGCCAGAATTTCGGGAATTGGGAGCGGCTCAAACTAATCGAACTGCCCGAAAACAAGGGTTTTTCGGGTGGTAACCTTGAAGGATTAGCCCATTCCAGCCCGGAAGCGACCTATATCGCTACCTTGAACAACGACACCGAGGCCGAGCCCGAATGGTTGGCATCCCTGGTACAAAGACTTGAGGCGAAACCAGCAAGGGAAAAGTGGGCGGCTGCCGGTGGGCCGATGGTTTTTGCCAATGACCGACAGCGTATAGCCAGTGCAGGGATAGAAATTCAGCAGAACGGCCTGGCCCTGGATAGGGGCGTGGGTGAATTAGTAACAATAGAACCGCAAGAGGAAGAAATTTTTGGCCCTTGCGCAGGGGCGGCCCTGTATCGTCGCGAAGCTTTGCACGAGGTTGGCTTTTTCGATCCGGCCTTTTTTGCTTACTTAGAGGATGCCGATTTAGCCTGGCGGTTGCGGTTGGCGGGCTGGCGAACGTTATACGTGCCAAGTGCAAAAGTTGCCCATGTTTATAGCGGCACGGGTAAGCAGGGCTCCCCTTTTAAGCATTTCCAGCTTGGGCGTAACAGAGTCTGGGTGATTTTGAAAAACATGCCAACCAAACTATTGATACGATATTTACCCAAAATTTTAATATATGACCTGGCCGCCAGCTTTTACACCCTGTTTTTTCAGCGCGACCTTCAGCCCTTGCGGGGGCGATTGGTAGCCCTGGCTCCCCGCCACTTAAAGCGAGTTTTGGAGCAGCGAAAAGAAATTAGAAACTTATGTAAAGTTAATTCCGAAGAGATTAACCATTGGTTGGTCAAAGCTCCATCGTTACGGCAAAATATCAAGCTACGGCGGGCAGTAGACCGTCTGGCACAACCTCAAACAGAAATGGCCCAATCTTGAAACTGCGACAGGTTTACTTTATAGCCGGGATAGGAAGTGTTCTGGTAGTAGCGGTCTACTTATTGTGGGCTGGGCTAGCGACACCGGGTGGTTTCCCGCTGGACGATGCCTGGATTCATCAAGTTTTCGCCCGTAATTTAGCCCAGCGCGGCGAATTCAGCTACAACCCTGGGCAACTGGTAGCCGGGTCAACCTCACCCCTCTGGACAATAATTCTGGTTCCCGGTTATATTTTCGGGGGCGAAGGCTATCGTTGGTGGGCTTACGGCCTGGGAATAGTGTTTCTGGCATTGACCACTGGTGAAGTTTACCGGCTATATCTACGACTTTTCGGAGCAGGGCAAGAACGGGCAGGTCTAGTAGCGGCTTTGTTCATCCTGGTGGAATGGCGATTAGTCTGGGCCGGGGCCAGCGGCATGGAAACCCTGCTGTTCACCTATCTTTCGATTTTATTATTGCGTCTGTACCTGGGATTAGAGCAGGAAAAACGCTGGTGGCTTTTTGCCTGGCTAGGCTTAATTGGTGGCCTTTTGACCCTGACCCGACCAGAAGGCATGGTTTTGTTAGGATTAGTGGGGCTGGATATCGGGCGGCGAGTGGGGCTGGAAAAAGGCGGGTGGCGCATACTGGCAGGGCGGTGGATTGCAATAGTTATAGCTTTTCTGGCATTGCTAATACCCTACGGCATTTTTAACTATGTTGCCAGTGGCTCATTTTTACCCAACACCTTCCAGGCAAAGGTTAACTTTTACAGTGTTGATAATCCAATTACCGGGGCGTTATCATATCTAGTGCAAGCTTTCTTAACTTTATTTTTCCAGGGGCCCTTACTCGTGGCGGTTCCGGGGCTAGGGTTATTAATCTGGCAATTTACTCAAGGAAAATTTCAAGCGAACCCATTACCACTGGTATGGATAGTGGCAGTATTAGCCCTCTACGCCTGGAGATTACCCGTTACCTACCACAATGGACGTTACTTGATGCCGCTCATCCCTATATTGATGCTGTATGGAGTGTATGGTGGGGAAAGGCTGATAAAGTTGCTACGTCAGGCTCGTTATAGAGCTTTAGCGCGGAGTTTGGCCTTGATTGCAGCTCTACTTTTTATTTATTATTTTGGGCTGGGGGCCGAAATATATAGGTTTAACGTAAAATTTATCAACGATGAACAAGTGACAGTTGGGAAATGGCTGCGCGACAACACCCCAGCAGGGGCAATTATCGCCAGTCATGATATTGGAGCTATCGGTTATTTCAGCGGGCGCAAATTGATAGACACTGCCGGACTGGTTAGCCCCGAATATATCCCGCTAGTTCGGGACCAGGCCGCTATTCTAAACCGCTTACAAGCTGACGGAGTTGGGTTTTTTGCCATTCTGCCGACATGGTATCCCGAATTAAACGACCAGTTTGAAAAGGAAAATCGCAAAGTTTTCCAGCCGCAAGAAACCTACCTGGAACAATTTGGCGAAAAAAATATGGCTATCTTTAAGTTGAGGTAAAAGAGTGAATTACCAACAAGCTCTGGATTATATTTACAGCTTTATCAATTACGAACGGTCGAAAATGCCGATTGCCGACCCCGCTGCTTACAATTTACCTCGGATGTTTCGACTTTTAGAAATATCGGGCAATCCCCAGTTGAAATATCCTTCCATTGTGGTTGCCGGGACTAAGGGCAAGGGCTCAACCTCGGCGATGTGTGCGGCCATGCTCCTGGCAAATGGTTACAAAGTGGGGCTCTATACCCAACCCCATTTGCACACATATCGCGAGCGGATTCAGGTTAGCGGAGAGATTATCAGTCGTGAAGCCCTAACCGCGCTGGTAGAACGTCTACAACCCGCCATTGAGCAGGTTTTGAGCGAAGCGACGACCTATGGACAGATTACTACCTACGAGATTGGCACGGCCTTAATGTTGCAGCACTTTGCCGATGTTGCGGTTGATATAGCGGTTCTGGAAATAGGGCTGGGCGGGCGGCTGGACGCAGTTAATGTCGTGACTCCGCTGGTATCGGTCATTAGCTCTATCTCGTATGACCATATGGATGTTTTGGGCGATACCCTGACCAAAATTGCCGGGGAGAAAGCTGGTATTATTAAAGCAGGTATACCCGTAGTTAGTGCCAGCCAACACCCCGAAGCCCAGGCCGTGATTGAACGGGTTTCTATGGAAAAACATGCGGCTTTGTATCAAGTTGGACGTGAGTTTTTGGTCAAGGCTATTGCCCCAACTTTGAGCCTTAATTCTGAGTATCGTTATTATGAAAATCAAAGGGTGGAGTTGTCCGCCCCAGTTTTTGCCATCCAACTTGAGGCCAATTTGCCACTTTTAGGCCAACACCAGCAACAAAACGCTGCTTTGGCTGTAGGAGCTGTTTTGCTACAGGCCCAACAACCGGGAGGATTAAAAGTCGCGCAAGAAGCTCTGGTTAAAGGTTTGGAAGCAGTAAAATGGCCCTCTCGGCTGGAAGTTTTACAGGATACGCCAGGGCAACCTTTGATAGTGATTGATGGGGCGCACAACGCCGAGAGCGCCGCCCGACTGCGAGATACGCTGGGGTATGATTATTACTTTGAGAAGCTCTATTTTGTGGTGGGAAGTTCCAGCGACAAGGACATCGAGGGGATTTTTCAGGAGCTAAATCGCCCACCTCAACCTGCCGGATTTATTTTAACCTGTTCAGTTCATCCCCGTGCGGCCCAACCCAAGATTTTATTAGAACGTGGCTTTCAAGGGACAAACTCAACCGTACAACTAACCGAAAAAGTAACAGAGGCTTTGCAACTAGCTCAGCGTTTAGCCGAACAAAACGATTTAATTTGTATCACCGGGTCGTTATTTGTGACTGCGGAAGCCCGCGCCCTGTTTGGCCTGGCAACTGAAAGTGACGGGCGACCAGACTAAGGAGAACTTTTGGATAGTATTATCGCGTTTCTGGCAGAATATTTTTATTTAGGGGTAGTGGTTTTAGCAATAGTAGTGGTTTTATGGCTTTATCGTAGCCACTTGCGAGAACTTGCCGTAGCCGGAATAATCATCGGGATATTGGCTTATTTGCTCTCTAAACTAGCAACAGATTTGATTTCCGACCCGCGCCCGTTTATTCAAACTGGTATTGCCCCCCTCATTCAGAGTGCCACCGATAATGGTTTCCCCTCCGACCATACTCTTTTGCTGGGGATTGTTGCGGCGGTGATAACGCTGGCTTCCTGGCGGGTTGGCCTGATTTTTTGGGGTCTAGCACTGCTTGTAGGATTAGCACGCGTCTATGCCAGGGTGCATCACCTTGCTGATGTGTTTGGTAGTTTCGTTATAGTTTTGATTGCCCTCGGGTTATATCTGGCAGGTCGGGAGTTTTATCAGCGTTGGCAAAATGTGAGAATTACTCCAAAGAGTTAGCTTGTGGGCAACCTTCTTTATGTTTACCGACAATTGGCTAAATCCAACAGCACCCACAAATTACTGAGTTCGGGATTATCAACCCTTGATTGCAGGCATTTGTAAGAAAATTATAGAACTGTCACGCCCCTTTGGGGGGTGAGGCGAAGCCGAAGAATCTCAATATTATGAACAAGACCTTAGCAAGCTCAGGGTGACGATTCTTGCATTGGCCCTGCCCTTTGTTGACCCTAAGTTGACAATATAGGGCTGATATGATATTTATATAGGCGCATAAATTTAATATCGCGTTGGGGTATCGTCTAACGGTAGGACAGCTGACTCTGAATCAGTAAGTTGGGGTTCGAATCCCTGTACCCCAGCCTTTTTAACTCAATTCTACCGTTTTTAAGCTCAAATTTCTCCCGGTCTCCTTAAAAAGTAGGCCCATCGTGAACTCAAATATATCCTTAAATCTTACTTATACTGGTATTTCTTACCTCTAGTAATCCCTTTCCAAGCCCCAAAAGCCGGTTCTTTCCAACTTTATTGCATAATACTACCAGAGTGGCTACCAATGATTACGATTCTGATATACGCTACGCAGCTTTTTATACTACCAGATGTCGGGTACTATAAATTTTGTAATCATTCACGGTCATTGTCACACCCCAAAGGGGCGTGAGCGTAAGCGAAGAATCTAAGAGCCTGTCTAAAAATAGGATTAGGAAGCTAAAGCGGTTGATTCTTCAAGTTTTCGAGCATCTATTTTAGCTAACCGTTTTAACATTAACCTGATCATGGCAATTTGCACCATCGCTTCGCTAGAACTTGGTAGGCTTTCGTAATCTTTAGCCAATCGCCGATTGCGGCCAATCCACCCGAAGGTCCGTTCCACCACCCAGCGTCTGGGTAGTACCTTAAAACCAGTGGTGTCGTCACTCCGCTTGATTATTTCTAATACCACTCGACAACTGGTTTTGACCCATTCCACTAACTGACCAGCATAGCCC
>JBBQZS010000138.1:0-5710 GCA_038207495.1 Chloroflexia bacterium | reverse complement strand
CAAAATAAAAATTGGTTAAAGCTGGTCAACAATTAGATCGTCAAAAGGTCAACATTTTGTTAGTCAGCTCTTTAGCACCCAGACTCAAATGGTCATTATTTGGTTCATCGAAAGGTCAATTTTTCCCTTGACAAATACAACCAGGCGGCACAGCCCCCTTTTTACTAATTTCTTGTAGGCTCGTTTCAATCTCTTCCAAGGCCTCATACCCTTTTAAACCGGGATAGTCAAAGGGTAAGCTTCCCTCAAAATTTAAGGCGGTTTGAATGCTCAAGCCGTAATCTTCCAGAATTTCAAGTTGGGCTTACTCGACTGTTTCGCTCTGAGTAAGTTCAATTTGCTTTCCAAATTCGGCTAAGCGATGCTGGGTAGGTCGCCGACTTTCCCTTAATTTGTTCTGCACATCTTTGCGCAAGGCCGTTCTGACATGGCGATCAGCCTCGAAAATTGGACGAGAAGCTTCCCTCAGATAATGAAATTGGCAAGTCTGGTGGGGAATATTCGGCCAGAGTTCAGCAATTGCCAACAGTTCCGAAACCTGAGCGTCGCTAATCGCTCCGATTACTGCTAGTCCTAAATCTAAGACTGGTTGCAAAACCTGCTTTAAAGTTTGAGTGTCCGAACTGGTGACATTTTGAGCGTTAAGCAAGCGACCAGTTAAGACATCGCGCACCAGGTAAATGGTTTCATTACCTTTATCGGGCTGAATGCCGTCTATCGAAATGATCAAGCCACCATTCTCAGCGACCTGGGCCAGCCATTTCTCCCAAGCTGGGCCGCTTCTTTGCTGTTGAGCCGCTCGCAGTAGCTGACAGTAAGCTTCGAAAAGATACATTACTTCGCGCCGGGAAATGGTGGTTTGAGACAGGGCCAGTTTTTCATTTAAGGTTTGATGAACTTCATCGAGGGTGTGATGCCCAGCCAATTTGAGATGACCAACCAAAGCAATTACATCGAGCCCAAAGCTAAAACCAGGCAAAGCTAAAGCATCACAGGCGGCACTACGATAAACTCGAGGATGTGCTTCACAATCAGGTTTTGGACAGCGGTATCCACAATGCACAGCATAAATTGGCCCTTTTAGAGTGATGACGGTTTTGTGAGAAAGGGTCGTAAATCGTCGCAGTCGGGTTTTACAAACTGGGCAACTAACTATTTCCGGTAGAAAGCTTCGTCTAAGCCGATTTGAAAATGCTCTTTTTTTGCGCATAAGTTTCACCAGTGCTTTTAGAAAATTTTAAACTCCTGCCCTTCAGTTTAGCACTTCTACCAGTACGACGCTATTGCACTAACGGAAAAAAATAGTTTATTTCTTTCCCGAATCCTCCAAAGGTAAGTTAACTAATTCTGAGTAATGATTAAATGTAGGGGCAGACAAGGAGGTCTGCCCTTGTGGTCAAAAGGGCGAACCTTGTATTCGCCCCTACAAACGTTAATTGATTAGTTTCTAACCGGACAATACTCTGGGCTTATCATTTCGCAGAACTATAGGCTTTGACTAATACGGCGGCGACTTCCGGGCGGCTAAACTCAGAAGGTGGAAATTCCCCTGCCGCTAACATCTCGCGCACTTTTGTACCGCTCAACAATAAATGGTTCTCCGCGCCGTGAGGGCAGGTTTTGGTCGAAGCCATGTTGCCACAAATTTTACAAAAAAAACTATTCTCGAAAAACAATGGTTGAATACCTAATTCAGCCCCTTCAAATTCCTTGAATATGTGTTGGGCATCGTAAGTCCCGTAATAACTACCTACCCCGGCATGGTCGCGTCCGATAATAATGTGGCTGCACCCGTAGTTTTTGCGAACAATAGCGTGGAAAATAGCCTCACGCGGTCCGGCATAGCGCATTGCAGCCGGGAAAACCGAAAGTAATACCCGATTAGCCGGATAATATTTCTCTAGCAACACCTCATAGCACTCCATCCGTACTTCCGCCGGAACATCATCGCTTTTGGTCTCGCCCACTAGCGGGTGCAACAAAAGGCCGTCCACCGTTTCCATTGCTGTCTTCTGGATATATTCATGGGCGCGATGGACCGGATTGCGGGTTTGGAAGGCTACAACGGTACGCCAGCCTTTTTCAGCGAAAACCTGGCGGGTCTGAGCCGGTTCGCGGAAGTGTGGGGCAAAAGGGGCTTCAGGAGTACGCTTGCGGAATAACTCGATTTTACCCCCCAGCAAAATTTCTTCCTGCTGATATACCGCTTTAACCCCAGGATGCGCTTCATCTGTTGTGCGATAAACCTTTTGGGCTTCCAACTCTTTGTCATAACCAAATTTTTCGTTCAAAAAAAAGAAAGCCACAGGCTGGGAATTAAAACTCAGCACAATTTTCTGACCTTCAGATAGCATAGCGGCTTTCTCTTTGGAAACGGATAAAGTAATTGGTAAAGACCAGGCCAGCCCGTTTGCCAGGCGCATTTCCTCTACCACCCGCTTATAATCAGCCTCACCCATAAAGCCTTCTAGGGGGCTAAACGCGCCGTTGGCAATTAATTCCAGGTCACTGACTGCCCTGACGTTAATTTCAATCTGGGGCAGCCCTTCTAATTCCTCAAGGGCTGGAAGGGCAACCTGGCGATTAATCAGTTGTCCACCGTGTGGCGCAATTAACTTAGCTTCATTCATCTGGCAATTTGCTCCGTTATGGGACTTAGATAACCAAGTTCTTCTAACTTACCCACAATTTTAGTAAAACTTTCTTCAATTGTTTCTTGTTCACTGTCAACCATTACTGTCGGGTTCAGGGGCTCTTCATAGGGGTCAGAAACGCCCGTGAAGTTCGCCAACTCCCCTCGCAAAGCTTTAGCGTACAAACCTTTTACATCGCGCCGTGTAAGCTCCTCAATCGAGCATTTCACATACACTTCCACGAAATCCCCGATAAGGTTAGCCGCCTCCTGGCGAATGTTACGGTAGGGGGAAATTGCTGCCACTATCACCGCTACCTCGTTGCGGGTGAGTAAATTGGCCACAAAAGCAATTCTCAGAATATTAGTATCGCGATCCTCTTTTGAAAACCCTAATCCCTTGGAAAGATTAGTGCGTACTACATCCCCATCCAACACTTCCACTTTCAGCTGTCGCCCTCGCAACTCCTTTTCCAGAAGTTGGGACAAAGTAGATTTGCCCGCCCCACTTAGCCCGGTAAACCAGACTGTAAAACCTTTTGCCCTATCGTGTGCCAAATTAAGCCGCCTCCGAGTTTATTGTTATGAAAGTTGTTCAAGTAATTTTTGTTTTGCCAGGATTTTGACGGGGCGAATCATATCACCTGGCTTCAATTTCTGCAAACTCAGCCAAAAGCCAGCCTGATTTGCAAAAGTGGCACCTAATTGTTATAATTATGATATAATAGAGCTATGCCTGGGTGGCGGAATGGCAGACGCGGTGGTCTCAAAAACCATTGGGCTAATCACCCGTGTGGGTTCGACTCCCACCCCAGGCATCTTTTTTTGCCCATGTAGCTCAGTTGGTAGAGCACATTCTTGGTAAGAATGAGGTCAACAGTTCGATCCTGTTCATGGGCTTTTTAACTCGGTTTTATACGAGTAATTAAGTAAATATTCTGTGAAATAATGGCGCAATATGAACCCCTCTTTTTCTCCAAACAACGCCATCTTTATAAGACTTTCTCTCAGACCAATACCCTAACAGGTATGGTCTGTTTGTGTTTTAAAGGCAAAAACCTATCTGTTGGCTTTAGCAGAGCCAACAGATAGTCGAAGAACAATCCAGATTAATTACACCCTCATTATTCCCAAAACATCAATCTGGATGAGGGTAACACCATTTTATGTTTCTCAGAGGGCATTGCCACCTTAGCACTATCGGTGGGGTTCTATTCTTAAACCGATTGGTATATGTCTACTGACACCTTTCGCTAGGGTGGTTATGGCCTTATATATTGTGATATTTGTAACTTCTCATTCACCGTGAATATTTAGTTATGGATTTCACAAAGTAACAGGTAAAGTAGTAGCAAATGCTTATTCAGTTAATCGGTTCAACTGTGTTAAGATGAAGGAGAAATGGGTTGACAATCGAGCGCAGCAACGGACAAGAATTAAATCGCCGTCCTCAACATAACGGGCAGAAAATCCTTGATACTGGCAAGACAAAGCGAATGCCAGTGGATTTATCCGATTATGCGCTTGATGACTCAAAAAAGGCATTGGAACTGGTTAAGTACCTAAAGGAATTACAGGCTCAGGGTGAAAACGTGCTACTACTAGAAACGAAGAAAATGAACACAGCCGATACGAATGGGCAGCCGGATACCGGGAATATTGAACATGTCCAGGAAGCTATTCCTGAGATAGATGAATTGGAGCGGCGGTTGGCTTCTGTGCCAGATGAGTATGTGGAAACGAAACGGGCAGTTATCCGAGAGTGGATTAGGGGATTGCAAGGTACTGGGCCGCTCAAGCCTTTGGATGAAGAGGGCCAGGCTAAACGGAGACGACCTAAAGAGGTTGAAGTTGACATAGTTGCTGCACGTGACTGGGTAACAATGTTGGCTAAAATCTTTTATTGTCTTGATGACCAAACTACTGACCCTATGACTGCAAGTACAGATTATGGAATTGCATACCAGGTTATAACTAGGGGAATTGAACGAGGTTATGTTAAACAAATTGGCGAAGAAGGTAGGAAAACACTAATTGATGCCAAATCAACTGCAATAGTCGCCACCATACACCGCAGGTTTGGAGGTGTTGGTACCAGAATAGTTCCTTCAGTAATGAAAGAATATTTTTCTAACTTAGACCAAAAATAAGATTGTGAATATCAATAGAATCAAACGGCTAGAGGTAGAAATCCCTAGCCTTTTTTGTTGCCTAATTATAACAAGATACATACATCTTGCAAAATCTCTATGGAGACGTATTGACAAGGTGTATGTAACTTGTTATAATCCTCATGTAAGAAAAAGCTCGCCTACAGCAAGCAAGGCGGCTACAACTTAAAACCAGCCCACGGACTTGACAGCAGTAACCTTCAACCCGGCGGTGCTTCAAAGGTCTCACCCAGCAACCCAGTAAGTAAGCAACGCTGGAACTAATCACAGGTAGCGGTGAATTGTTCTCACCGCCCCTGACTTTAATTTTGCCAAAATCTAGCCGTTACTAATTATCAGCCGCTACTCAAGGAGCAAAATCGTGCAAACCCAACAAATTGATACCGCCACCAACGATACCCAACTGGTTACTGACTACCAGACCGCCCTAGCACAGTTCGGGCAGAACAGCACCCAGGCTCAGGAAGCTTTCCAGGCCATCTTTGAGCGGTACTTCAAAACAGTTAAAGCCTTTGCTAGTAACAAATATTGCGATTTCGCCGAAGAACTGGCGCAGGAAACCTTCCTCACCATCTGGCAACGTCTGACCAGTGGGCGGGAGAATGTTGGCTATCTGCGGGGGTTGGTCTCCCATTCCTTTCGCGTTGAATATGCTGACCTGGTAGATTATCTCTACCGCCGCCCTGCCCCGCTCTCCTTAGACCGGGAACAACAAAATGGGGAAGGCACCACCTTACTTAATCTGGTGGCCGAGGATGAAGCGGGGTTCACGGCTATCCACACTCAAGACTTGCTGAACCGCTTACCCTTGAGCTACCGAATAGCTTGGGAAGGTAAGTTGGCGGGGAAAGAATACCGGGAAATTGCCGAAGAAAATGGTTGGAACGAGAATATGGTCAAGAAGTAT
>JBBQZS010000137.1:0-5826 GCA_038207495.1 Chloroflexia bacterium | reverse complement strand
CCCGCTTGATCATAAGACAGAGCAATCCAATTGGCCGCCTACTCCAGATCAAGCTAATGCTATTTCCGGTCTCCCCACTCCTAAGAGTTGGATAAAGTAGCCTGGTTTAAAGTTGGCAGGGCGACCTACTTACTTTGGGTGGAGTCTACTACAAAAGGGTTCTTTTGAAGAAGAGGTGCAGCATGGATAGCTTTTTGCAAGTCCTGCGTGATCCGAATATAGCCTATCTTTTGCTTACATTGGGCGTACTTGGCTTACTGGCCGAGTTTTTCCACCCTGGCGCAATTCTACCAGGAATAACCGGGGCTATAGTTTTAATACTGGGTTTTGTTGGATTGGGCCAGTTACCCTTTAGTTGGGGAGGGTTGGCTTTGTTAGCGTTAGCCGCCGGACTGGTGGTCTTTGAGCTAACGACTTCAGCCAGCGGGATCCTTATCGCGGTCGGGATTGTGGCTTTCGTGCTGGGGTCGCTAACTTTGTATAACGCACCCCAGGCAGGTAAGACGGCGGTCACGCTGAACCTCTGGTTGGTGGTACTGATGGCCGGACTTATGAGCGGATTTTGCCTCTATGTATTACTAAATGTACGTCGAGCACGGCATAGTCCGATTACTGCCGGACTGGAAGCCTTACTCTATAAACAGGCTTGTGCCGTTACCCGCCTCAACCCGAGGGGTACAGTGCGGTTTGAAGGCGAAGTATGGACTGCCGAATTGGAAGGATACCCATCCACACTTGAGGCAGGCAGCGAAAATGGTGCAATTGTCGCCCAGGCAGTCGGTGCTGGAATGCCCGTGATAATTACCGGGTTGGAGGGAGTAATCCTGAAGGTCAGGGCGTTGTCAACAGATGAACAAACTGAGTGGGAAAAGGTTGGCTGGAATTGAACAAGGAGGTTTAAGATGAACGATTTTTTGAGCGGGTACGCTGGATTGCTTATCGCGGCGGTAGTGGTGGTGTTAGTGGTAGGGTTGGTGGTTTCAGCGGTACGGGTTGTACCGGATTACCAGCGTATGGTAGTCTTTCGGTTAGGTCGTTGTCTGGGGGCATTAGGACCAGGGATTGTTTTCCTTCTACCAGCGATTGATCGGGGTGTTCGGGTAGATTTGCGGGAAACGGTATTTGAAGTCCAACCACAAACCTGCATAACCGAAGATAATGCTACCGTTTCGATTGATTTCTTGATTTATATGAAAGTAGTAGATGCAGTGCCAAGTGTGGTGCAGGTGGTAGATTTTCGCGCAGCGGCCCGAGGTATTGCGATTACGACCTTACGGGCTATCGTGGGTGATATGCTTTTGGATGATGTACTTGCCAAGCGTGACCATATTAACGAAACAATGCGGACAAAACTGGATGAAGCAACCACTCGCTGGGGTATCAAAGTAACGGCGGTGGAAATTAAAGAAGTTCTCCCACCCCGCGATATATTAGAGTCGATGACCAAACAAATGTCGGCGGAACGAACACGCCGAGCAGTAGTGTTGGAAGCCAGCGGGCAACGGGAGGCGGTGGTTTTGCGAGCAGAAGGGCAAAAGCAAGCAGCAATTTTGCAGGCGGAGGGTTCTCGTCAGGCCGCGATATTGGGAGCAGAAGGGTATGCTCTGGCGTTGGGTAAGGTTTACGAAGTAGCCCACACCATTGATAGCCGGACGCTGAATTTGCAATATCTGGAAGCCCTCAAGGTGTTGGGACAGGGTGCTTCAACCAAATGGATTATACCTTTGGAATTGAGCAACCTGGCGCAGCCCTTTGCGGTTATCGCTCAGGGTCTGGGGCAACTCAGCGAGGCGGATCAAAGTCAGAATGGGAAGGCTCCGTCAGTACCTGATTCAGCGGCATTAGCAACTAACCCTAACCAAAATGGGAATAGAGGAAGGCCAGCACCGCCAACCAGTTTAGCTTAAAATAATGAGTAATCTTTAAGAAATAACTTTCTAGCTTTGAGCAGACTTAAGCCTGTGCTGGCTACTTCACCCATCCGAGCGAATACTCTGGGAAAGTTTGACCCCGGATAGCAAAAGTAGCCAGCACAACCCCAAATTCAGCTAGCTCATATCAGGCTTCACTCCAGATATAAGTTTCTTGCTCGGGTAATATGAGCAGTTGGGTCGACCAGCAGTAACATTGCAAACGCATCGAACAACGGCTCGCCATGCTTTACCTGCACACTCGTTAATTGTTTCCAATATTCTACCTGATAAGACCCAACACCGTAATGAGATAAGCTCGTTTCAATATCCCATGCTCAATACACTTAACTTAATCCCTGACCCCGAAGTTCATCCCTAACTTCCATCAGGATTTTCCCTAACATATTCTTTCCCTGACCATCAGCCCCGTTACCCCAATAGGCGTCGTTTGCCCCGGCATCTTCCACCAGTAACCGTTCCCCGGTTGCCAGCAACTCAGCCCGAATTCCGGGATTCATTTCAAACTTGCGAAGTACCGCCTTTCGCATAATGTCGTCCTTAATCTGGTGCCAGTTCGCCGTTTTGTAAGCATCTAACTGTTTGGCTAATTTCAAGGCCTCACCGGGAGATTTTGCCAGCCGCACCTGGTCATAATAAGGGGTGCCTGAAAACTTTTGAGCCTGGAAATAATGCTCACTGGTTGGCCAGTAATGCCCATCCAACTCAAATCCATGTGGGCTGAAGTTGGTAAAGCTGTAATGAGGCTCATTTTTGTCATAGAAATAAACCGGTTTATCCGACACCAGCCTGGAGGTCTTGTTACGGATTGCCCATTTGCCAATCAGTTGCGCCTGAGACGGAGATTGGGGCGACGGTTTATAAGCGTCCGGGGTTTCTTTACGTAAATCATTCATTTTAGCAATAGCCTGGGGGGCCTTTAATCCTTCTTTTTCGATAAGGTAGCAGGCTACTACTGTCCCGGTTCGCCCAATGCCGCCCCAGCAGTGCAGATAAACCGGCTGTAACTGTCCAGTGAAATAGTCTATCAGGGCCAGTATTCCCACTAACTGGGTTTCGGTTGGGCTAGCAAGGTCAGGGATTGGTGAATTAATATAGGTAACCTGGATATTTTTATCAATCGCCAGCTGTTGCAACACCGGGTTATATGACCGCAACCCTTTGCCATCCCGGTCATCGGGGCGGGTTAGATCAATAAACACCCGAATCCCTGCCTCCACAAACTTTTCCAGCCGTTGGCGGACTACGCTATCATCTACATTGCCCGGATATTCCCCGGCTAGAAACAACCCGGGTTTCACCCAGTAACAATCGGGAATAGGTAGATCATAGGTATATTTAGTATTCAAACTAGTGGCCTCTTTGGAGTCGGCTGCTTCTGTTGGCTTTTGTAATTGGTTTACCTGGTCCAAAGCCTTACTAAAGATGTCATATTCTGGTTGGTGGTAAAGATAAAATTTTACTTCGGTCAAACTGCCAGTTTTTCGCTTCTGAAGGTATTCTACCACCGCCTGCACCGCTACCGGAGCGGCTTTTTCGATAGGATAACCAAAAATTCCAGTGCTGAGAGAAGGAAAGCCAATGCTATTCAACCCCTGTTTCTCGGCTACCTCCAGGCTGGATTGGTAGGCACTTGCCAGTAACTGGCGGCATTTATCCTCCCCCTGAGAATTGTAAACCGGGCCAACAGCGTGAATAATATACTGACTGGTTTGGAGGTTAAAAGCCGGGGTAATTTTAGCCTGTCCGGTTGCGCATCCAGCCATTTTGTCGGTACATGCAGCTAATTCTGGTCCGGCGGCGGCGTAAATAACTCCGCACAAACCACCACCGGGTGCTAGCTGATCATTAGCGGCATTAACAATCGCATCTGTCCCAGCCAGCACCACACTTCTCTGGTGGACTGAAACACTGGTTGAGCCAATCTTTAAATCGGTTAACATTCCTTTTCCTTTTTCTAAGCTTGATAATGAGAGCTAGAACCTTGAGTTGACCTTTGGCCAGATCCGTAGAGTAAGGCCATATTCAAACTGTTATACAATTCTTTTAAGGGTTTCTTCCTGAAAGGGTTATTGAAGTACTTGCTAATCTACTCTGATGTGAAGGGTAGGTTGATGAGTTCAGCGGCTTTCTGTTTGGCTACTTCACCCCGGCGGTCATAGCGGGCGGTGGTTTGGACACTGGCATGCCCCGCCAATTTCTGGACGGTGGCTATATCCGCTCCTGCATCCAACAAATCCGAAATGAAGGTACGGCGCATATCGTGGGGGCTGAAATGCTTCAATTCTGCCTCCTTACCCCGTTGCTCGAGTATCCATAACACTGCCTGGTCACTTAACCGCCGTCTCATAATCTTTCCGGCTTTGTTTATTGGTAGAAAGAGTGGCCCGGCCTCTTCACCCCTGACTTTAAGCCAGTCCCCCACAACTTCCCCCGCCCCTTTGCCCAGGTATGTAATCCGGTCCTTGCCACCCTTACCGGAGCGGACCTTTAGGGAATTATCTTTGGGGTCAAAATCCTTCAGTTCCAACTTTACCACCTCACTCCGCCTGAGTCCAGCCCCGTACAGCACCGCCACCATTGCCAGATCCCTGGCACCTTTGAGGCTTGTATCTTTTTGGCAGACATTTAAGAGGAGTTTTAGCTCATCCTCATCCAGAGCTCGACCTTTAGGCAGGGTTTCGCCCCTGATACCCTTAAGTTTGGTGGTGCGGCGAAAATCGTCCGCTGAAATCTGGCCCAAATTCTCGGCCTGGGAGAGGACTCCCCTAAGTGCCGAAAGCATATGGTTGACGGTGGCTGGGCGGTAGCGTTCGGTTAGCTTTGCTCTAAGTGCCTGGGTATGTTGGAAACGCAGGGAGGGCCAGGGAAAGTCCAGCGGATCAGAGGGTGTACCTTTGATGGTTTCAACGATAGCGGCAAGAGCCCGGTGCATTCCCCGCCGACCAACCGGGCGCAGGGAAGCCAGGTAGATGGCGGCAGGGTTCTGGTCAAGGGGTGTTTTCTGGCCTGGCTCGATGGTGACTAGCTCCAGCGAATTTGGGGCAGGTAAAACCTCTGATGGATTTAGTTTTGGAAGGTTTGACATGCGGTTTCTTTCAGTGGAACAATCTGGCTCTATATAATAGAAGGAGGAATAGCTTTTAGGCAATTTTCTGGTGCTTTCTCACATCAATATTATACCCCAGACTGATTACTTTTGACAATCACCATTGTCATAAGCTATTTTGAACTGAGATTGGTAGGGTTTAAGAATCTGTAATCATATTATTCTTCCCATTTAGGAGCTTCGTCAGTGAATTACGCCACTACAATAATGCCGGGTTTGAGTGAGATAAAATTCTAAACTCTGAGGGTAACTATAATCAAAATTTCCCTTTTTATTCTTATCATTTTAATGTGCCTGATTCCCTGTTCCAGCATTTTTGAAATTAGAATGCGGCATTGGAGCAGTTATGGATTGACCGAACCCTTGAGTTGTTTTGTAGCCTATCCCTGAAAAAAAAGCAAAATTAGCTAATGTTTGTAGGGCAATAATTTCCTCCCGAATTTGCGAGTCCAGAACATATTCAGCCCAACCCTGAAAACATTCCCATGGAGGGTTCCCCCCAACTTCAATTGCTTGTACTGACTTAAGGTCGTATTGCCCAATTAATAGTTTTTCTTTGAAGCTATTAATAATTTCTTCAGGAAAGGGTTTTCCGCTAAAGACATTCCAGCGATCTGCCAGATTCTTGAACACTTCGAAAGGATATCACCCTACGACAGGATACCTGTAAAAATCTACCACAAGCCTTTTTAGCTTATTGTGAAAGGATATTTATTAAAATATAAAATACCAAATATAATGAGGATTTCGAGCTTTTTGAAGCAAATAAGACCAAAGAAGGGGCTA
>JBBQZS010000136.1:0-5887 GCA_038207495.1 Chloroflexia bacterium | reverse complement strand
AGGCTACGAGTTTCTGGATAAGGAATTGGAAAAGCTCAACAAAGATAGCGAGGTTGGCAAACGGTTCGCCGATAAATTGGTTAAAGTATTTCTCTCGGACGGGACTGAAACCTGGCTCTTAATTCACATCGAGGTACAAGGCTACTCCGACCCTAAGTTTGAACGGCGGATGTACGTTTACAACTATCGCATTCGAGACCGCTATCAGGCCGAGGTGGTCAGTCTGGCACTCCTGACCGATGCCCGTACCAGATACAGGCCAAGACAGTATCAGGTCAAGCGGTGGGGCTTTTCGCTCACTTTTCGGTTCCCGGCAGTGAAGGTGCTGGATTACTACAAGACTTGGGCGGCTCTGGAAAGCAATGCAAACCCCTTTGCGATAATCGTAATGGCCCATTTGAAAGCGCAACAGGAGAAGCAGCCCCAGGAGCAACTGAACTGGAAACTGAGGTTGGTGCGGGAGTTGTACCGCAGGCAGTATAGCCGGGAACAGGTGATTCAATTATTCCAATTTATTGATTGGTGTATCAACCTACCAGAAAAGCTGGAGCTAGTTTTTCAGGAAGAATTAAGCAAAATAGAAGAGGTAGAAAAAATGACCTATGTGACCAGTATTGAACGGAAGGGTATTGAGAAAGGTAAACAAGAGGGACGGGCGGAAGGCAAGCAGGAAGAAGCGGCAACGCTAATCCTACGCCAGTTGAAGCGAAGGGTTGGGGAAATCGGGTCTGAGGTAGAACAGCAGGTTAGTGTGATGCCTCTGGAGAAACTGGAAGAATTAGGGGAAGCATTGCTGGACTTCACCGGGGAGACTGAACTCAAAACCTGGCTGGAGAAAAATAAACCTGATGCAACCGCCCAGGGATAACCAGATGTTTTCCCGGTAGCACCGCAGAGGCAGCGAACCTATGCAACAAGTACAACCTCAAACCAACCTCAAAACCCTGAGCGGAGTGATAGAACGTATTACTTTTCAGAACGAAGAAAACGGCTACACTGTAGCCCGTTTTCTGCCTGATCGTAAGGACGGCAAAACCGCCCCGCTCAACTCAAAGGGTAACGACAACCTGATTACTCTGGTTGGGAATATGCCGGGAGTAGTAGTTGGGGAAGCTCTGGAACTCTCCGGCTTCTGGCAAAATAACTCCACGCACGGTTGGCAGTTCAATACCCAAAATTACCGCTCTGTCCTCCCCGCCACCGCACAGGGTATCCGCAAATACCTGGGCAGTGGCCTGATTAAAGGTATTCGGGAAAAGACTGCCGATAAGATTGTGGCCCACTTCGGTTTAGAAACCCTGGAAGTGTTGGAAAATCAGCCAGAACGACTGGCGGAAGTACCCAAGCTGGGGCAGCATAAGGCCGGGGTTATCGCTCGTGCCTGGGTCGAACAAAAAGCCATCAAGGAAGTGATGGTCTTTCTGCAAGGTCAGGGGATGTCCACCAGTCTTGCTGTGAGGATTTACAAGAAGTATGGCGATGCCTCGATTACAATCGTTAAAAACGAGCCTTACCGTCTGGCCCGCGAAGTTTTTGGAATAGGCTTCAAAACTGCCGATAAGATTGCCCGTAATCTGGGTTTTACCGAGGATCACCCGGAGCGAATCAAGGCCGGGACGTTATATGTGCTGTCGGAAGCTTGCGAGAGTGGAGGTCATACCTATTTGCCCCGTCCAGAACTGGTCAAACAGGCGGCTGAACTTCTGGGTGTATCTACTGAGCAGACGGAAACTTCAGTGGAGGGTCTGGTGCTAGACGCGGGGGCGATTGTCGAAACCCTTACCGAGCAATCGGATGGTAGCCTTACTTTTGAGCCGCTAATAAAGATAAACTTTTATCAACCTGAACCAACTCCCTTGAGGCTGGTAGCAGAACCAACCACCCCCTACGCTCTTACCCCCTCCCCACCAAACTTTGACCCTCTGGGCCTTGACCTGGACGAAGCCACGCGCCTCAGCCTGAAAAGGATTAAAGGAAGGAACCACCCCCTCCCAGAGCCTAAACCCGCCCCGCCCTCCCCCGTTCCAATTGCGCCAAAGTTAGTCAACCCTGTACCCCGCCAACCTCTGGACAGTGTTGGTGCTACGCCTACCCTTTCCGCCCTGCCGGGTGAGCAAGCGGTTTATCTCCCCCCTTTCTATTATGCTGAGAAAGGTATCACTTCCAATCTCTTGCGGCTGGCTAATTGCCCAACCCCTAAAGATAAACTTTCTGACCTCAAGAAAACCGATTTTGAGGTAATGTTTGGCTATCTGGAGGGTAAAGAAAACTTCAAATTGGCTGTCCGGCAGCAAGAAGGAGTAGTGATGGCGATAGCGAAGCCAGTGGGAGTGTTGACTGGCGGGCCGGGAACGGGCAAGACTACCTCAATGCGGGCCTTAATCCGGGTGCTTACCCTCAAGAAAAAAAGCATAGTGCTGGCGGCCCCCACTGGACGGGCCGCTAAACGGCTTTCTGATGCTACCGGGTTGGAGGCCAAAACTCTGCACCGTTTACTGGCTCTCAAGCCGGGGGGTAAAGCCCAATATAATCAGGACAATCCTATTCCGGCGGATATTGTGATTGTGGATGAAACCTCGATGCTGGACACGCTGTTAATGAACACGCTTTTGAAGGCAATCGCTACCGGAACCCACCTGTTATTGGTGGGCGATGCCGACCAGCTTCCTAGCGTGGGAGCGGGGAACGTGCTGGCTGACATCATTCGGAGCGGGGTCGTGCCAGTGGTGAGATTGGAGCAAATCTTCCGGCAAGGGGAAGGGAGCGCGATTGTGACCAATGCTCACCTGATAAATCAGGGCAAAATGCCAGTAGTGGGACGAGAAGTGGCCGATTTCTTTTTCTTCCCGGAGGAGGATGCGGAACAGGTCGGGGATTTGGTGGTGGAACTGGTGGCGAAGCGTATCCCGGCTAAATTCGGGTTCAAGCCGGAGGAGATACAGGTGTTATCGCCGATGCACCGGGGTAAAGCGGGAGTGGGCTACCTGAACGAAAAGCTACAGGAACGATTGAACCCGGCAAGGGAGGGGAAAGGACAGAAGCAATTCGGTGGTACAACCTACCGGGTGGGGGATAAGGTACTCCAACTCAGGAACAACTATGAGAAAGAAGTATTCAATGGGGATGGGGGTGTAATCATGGGCATTTCCCAGGAGGATCAAGAGGTACGGGTAAGGCTGGAGGACGGGAGCGAGGCGGTGTACGAATTCAACGAGTTGGATGAATTGACGTTGGCCTACGCAATGAGTATCCACAAGAGTCAGGGGAGCGAGTATACGGTGTGTGTCATCCCGGTAGTGATGGGCCACTTTATGTTACTCCAACGTCAGCTAATCTACACCGCTGTCACCAGGGCGAAAAAGCTGGTAGTGCTGGTGGGCAGCAAAAAGGCGTTGGCAATCGCAGTGAAAAACGGGCCAGAAGCCAGGAATAGCCGGGCGGGTAGGTATACCGGGCTGGCGATACGGCTGGCGCAATAGCACCGACCTTGCGAAGATTTCCCGCAGAAAGAGGCAGGGGCGTTATCGCTTTCGACGGCCCCCTACTCCCACTTTTAAAACGATGACTGCCTTGAAGCCTACGTCCCGCATTTACTGGGAAAAATTTGGTGTTATTTCCACGAGAAACGTAGAATAGAATCGGGCTTAAAGCAATTTTGACTATCGGTTTTTGCATAGAATTTTCCAGGAGAAGCATAGAAAAAGTATAGGATTCCACGAGAAGCGTAGAAAAAGTATTTTGAACCTAAATGGGGTGTCAGGAAAATACGGTAAGTTCTGGGTCACAATAATTATGAACTCAAAAATGAGCTCAAAATAATAACCAATATTATTCCGAATTTATTACAGATTTTGGTAGAAGGGGTTATGAGTTGCATTCGCAAATATTAAGCAGGGTTTCAGTGGCAAATATAATTGATCCTGCCAAGTATTAGTGGTCTTTTTCTGCTTTTAACCAGCCAAGAAACCGTAAAAATTGACCAATAAGGCATCTTAATTATTGTGACCCAGAACTTACCGTATTTTCCTGACACCCCTAAATGACCAGGAATAAGGCAAAAACTAGAACGTTTTTGCCTTAGCGTAGGTTTTCGCTCCGTTACTGACACTGTTGCCGAATTGCCTGATAACATATTAAGTCGCGGGAGCCAGCTTTGCAAAACGGGAAGTGCGGGTTGGCGCATGCGGCCGTCCTTCTAACCAGGCTGATAAACGGGCTATGTTCATTGCGGCAGCCGTTGCCAGATGCTGCAAGTGGGTTTTGGCTAGACCCCAATATCGGCAGCGGCGTAATCCAAAAGCATTGACCCCTTGGGCCAGGGTTCCTTCGATACCAGCCCTGGCATCATATTGAGCTTTCCATTCCGGGGTTTTCTGGAGCGCTCGCATTGTTTGCAGGGCTTCGTGATCAGCTCTGGTTCGCAAGGTTATATATCGGGCTTCCGTTTCACTGCGAGTACACTTGGCACGAACCTCACATAAACGACAGTCCGTTCGCGAGAAGCGCGCTTGAATGACCGAGTTATTCCAGTGATCACGTAACTCCCGCCAATTTATATTGGTCTTACCGCTCGGACAGGTGATTTTTTGGGCTTCCCAATCAATCTTAAAGTGGTTAATGTCAAACCCCTGGTTAGCGGTGGCCTGCCAGCTCGAGTTCGGTCGCACCGGCCCGGTCAACTCTATTGCATAATCTTTACGACTTTTAAGGATTAATTCGGCGTCGACGTAACCCGCATCTACCAGATGCTCTTTGGGCAGTAATTCTTTTTCTTTGAGAGCTTGCTGGATCGGTTCGGTTCTGGCTACGTCTGTGACTGCCGCCAATGTCGTTTCAACATGGGTAATGAGATGGATTTCATTCTCATCGCAGGTCTCGGTTAAATGCACTTTATAACCCGTCCACACCGTTGAACGTTTATTGCCATAATGCGCTTCGGGGTCATAAGGTGAGTCTATTCTTACTCCGGCTGGCGGTAAATCGGTCGCTTTGCGCAGACGAACCTGTCCTTCTTCTATCCAATATTGATACAGCCAGTTTCGGCGTAAAATGTCGACGCTGGGTATTTGTCTTAACCAGGCTGGAGCTTGCCCATCATAAATAGCATTCAACAGGTGAAAACCATCCTGGCCGATAACCTCCGCCAAAGCGTGACGTTCCGCTTCCTCTTTAGGCAAACGGAAAGTTTCAAAGCGAGTGGAGTAACGTTCAAACCACTCACTACTCACTTGCTCCCGCAACCAATCTGGCACCACCGTTGCCAAGTCATTGAGTGCCGCCCGCAATGTTTCACCAACACTTTCCAGGCGGTGCAGCAGGCGAATACCAGCTAACACATGAGTCGAGTCAGTGCGGGCGCGTCCGCCGGGTTTGAGCATTCCCTTAGATTTGAACCGTTCCAGCATAACACTCAGCAATTGCTCTTCCGCTTTACCTTCCAAAAGCCGAGAGCGGAATTTAGACAGAACTGAGAAATCAAATCCGCTATCGATTAATTCCAGACCTAAGGCGTATTTCCAATCAATTCGACCTCGCACGGCATCCGCAGCCTGGCGGTCAGTTAAACATTCGGCGAACTGCATTACGGTAATCAGGGCCAAGCGCCAGGGTGCTTCAGCGGGTTGACCTCGCTGGGAAAATAAGTCGGCAAATAGGTGATCTTCATAAATAGTGCCGAGTTCATCGCGCATTCGCATAAATGGACTGCCTTTAGGAAAAGCGGCCCTGGCAATTAAAATTGTTTGCGCTGGAATAGGGTCGATAGGGTGGGGTTGGAGTGACATACTGACCTCCACAATTATTATTTTAAGCTATTATTTACCACTATTTCTATTTTATCAGTCCCTTCAACCCCTTCAGCCTCCATTTGGAATTCGGCAACAGTGTC
>JBBQZS010000135.1:0-5923 GCA_038207495.1 Chloroflexia bacterium | reverse complement strand
CGGTTGGGGCCAGAACTAAAGAAGCTTTAGAAAAAGCTTTAGAGGAAGCTTTAACTTTAATTACTTCCCAAGATGCCCTGGCCTGGTTTAAGCATTGTGGCTACAATATCCCGGCTCTATAATTATGCAACTTGCTATAGTATAACCAAGTTATACCTGGGAGACTCAATTAACGCTTACGAAAATGGTTTAGCTCTACCCATTCCAGTAAATAAGGCTGATTTTGAAAATAAAGATATTACCAAAACATTAACGCTACCCATTAGAGTGACGGTGGACGGCCTAACCTCTGTGGTTAGTTGGACTGTAAAAATTAAAGATCAGACATCGCGGGTTGTGTTTACTCAATCGGCCAGTCCAGCTCAAATTAGTCGTAGCCAAGATGGGCAGTACCGCCTCACTATTGCCACAATAGTCAAGAAAGAAATGGTATTAAATCCGCTGTCCAGTTTTATCGTGGAGGTAACGATTATCCCTGGTTGGAGCAGTCCAACGGGTACTACTACGGTTTTTTATCCAGAGCAACCTGCATCGAAATTATTAAAGATAAAGTTGGTGGACATTTCTGTAGCCATGAAAACCAATCTGGCTAATAACAGTGATTATTTTACGCTGGCTCCAAAACCAAACAACATTCCAATTTCTCAGACCATCATGGTTTCCAACACGACCACCTTCCAGGGTGTGATTAACAATGACCAAAACCTGGTAAAAAGAGTGGTATTTGCAGTGAGATATGGGGCTAACTCTACCTATGTTCCACTGGTAAACGGCTCAGAGCGAGTTAGCTCAACCGTACAAAATAGTGTCTGGCAATTAGATTGGGATCATCGTAATTTTTTGCCTCAACCTGTTAATAATTTAGATGGAAGCTCGTTACAAAATATTTCGCTGGCCTGGCAACTTTGTAATACTGAAAATGATGACTCGGGCTGTGTACCGCTAAATACTGCCGGAACTATTTTAACCAACCTCGGCAGTGTGTCCCTGACGCTTGGGGCGGTAAGGTTTGATAGCGATTTGATAACCGACCCGGAAAATTCACCTTACTCTCTCTATAACAGTTTTACCACAAAACTGAAGTTTAGCTTCACAACCATAAAAGCGCCGATTATTAAAGTTTGGGTTTATCCCAAACAGAATAGTTTGCCACCCTCTGCGGATGTTTATAACCAGGCGGTAACTATGGCTACCAGGACACACCCCGGCCAAACTGTAACGCCGGGGCCGGTAGATTTAGATGCATTCTGGTCAGATAATTCCTGGAAAAAAAAGGATTGTGGTCGGATAGCCACTCTCATAGAACCAAAAAATTGTACCCTTGCAAAACTACGGGAGGCCATTAAGGGAAATGCCAGTGCGGCAGATGTAACATTGGGAATCCAATATTGTCTGGTAGGGGAAAGTAACACCAAATTAAGTTGCTCAGATTGGGCTGGGTTGGATGGGGTTGGCTTCGCGGACTGGAAATCGCAAAAATCTTTCAAAATGGATTATGTAGCTATCTGGGAACCCTATGGCACAACGGAAGTTTATGACGATTATCTGCTAACCACCTGTTCCGCAAGCTGTTCCCCTACAACCAGAAATTTGACGTTACGGGTGATTCCAATGAGAGATTCTCTCACATCTATCTCTACTACAAAAGTAGATGCTTATTATATGTATGACCCGAAAAATTCTTACCCGCTAATTAACTCAGTTCCAATGCAACCTATTTTAACTATGACTTTGTTAGCTAATACTCTGGATTGGAAAGTAACCTGGAATCCGCTACCCGCTTTTAACGCGGAAAATCTCCCAACCTATACCCATTCAGTGTTATTAAGAGCCCAAATTACTCCTAATACCAATGAATCTAGTAAATATCAGTTTGTTTCAATCTATACCGGGGGGTTAGCACCAACTCAACAAAAACTAAAATACATCAACTCTGTCTAGAAAAGGAGATTTATTAATGAAGCAGAATAACAGATTCGGCACAGCAAGCCTGACCCGGCTGGGCTGGAAATGGCTATTACTCTTGATGTCGTTGGCAGTTCTGACCGCCTGGTTAAGTATTAACGTAGCAAGTAGTAAGGCAAGCACTGACAAATCGAGCCTTAATTTTGGGAGTGTAAGCGTAGGTCAATCTGCAAGTGCCCAGAATCTTACTTTTAACCCCAATAATTATCTATCGAGCTTTAATACATCTATTGGCGGTTCTAACGCAAGCGATTTTGGTGTTATTGCTGAAAAGAGTTGTGCATCTCTCTATTTTCAACAAACTTGTAAAATTAGCGTCAGCTTTAAACCAAACGTGGGTGGGAGTCGTGCAGCAGTCTTAATTCTACAATATACCGACTATAATGGTGTACTCTATACCGAAAAGATAAATCTCTCTGGGATAGGCTTGGATTTGGTTGTGCAGGGGCGGGTTTATGGACAGGTGACGTTCAAGGGCAAGCCTCTGACTAACATGGCAGATGTAACGGTTAGTCTGAGCGGAACTTCGAGTGGTAGTCCGGTAAAAAGTGGGCCGCAACAGGTGGATAGCTCGGGAAAATACGGCTTTAACAACCTGGCGAAGGGAATTTATACCGTTACCCTCAATATCCCGGCGGGAGTTCAGATAGATGGCCCGCCCAGTTATCAGATAGATATGTTACAATCGGTAAAAGACACCCAGGTAAACTTTAATCTTACCGACACCCCACCACCTACCACTCTTCCGCCGCCGAGTAGTAAGGCCGAGAACTGTGAAAAGAACGTCGCCCCTGTATCTGGTGTGGTGGACATAATAACCTGCCTGCAAGCGACCAATGCTAACGGGCGGAACAACCTCCGCTACATCTTACGCAATAATTCCAGCGAAGCGGTAGATGTTCGCAATAGCGTAATAGTTATTTCCTGAAATCAGATTGCGAGACCCAGTTGTTGTTCCTCCAATAGTGTTGTTGGGGGAGGCATACACCAGAATGCCACTTTCCACATTTGGCACCGCCACCGAGCCACTGGCATTGGTACCAATGTAATTTCCTAGCACCTGGTTATTGCTAGCCCCATTACCGATGTATAAGCCACTCTTCCTATTTCCAGAAATCACGTTCCTGGCACCTGAAGTGTTTCCTCCAATAATGTTATTGGGAACATTACTTATCTCAAGACCAAACCACTGGTTAGCCAGGGCAGCCGTACCAGAGGAATTTGTGCCTAAATAATTACCCTGAATAATATTACCACCATTCACTTCGATTTTGAGGGCGCTACCGGGACAGCGGTTGATAACTAATCCCCGAATAATGCTGTTCCCGCCTGTCAAATTCAGGCAATTCCCCGTATTCTGCGTGCTACCATTCAATTCAATCAACGGTATACCAGCATAGCCTGGTTGGGTTGTACCGTTAAGGATTACCGGAGCAGAAATGGCGGGTAATGGTGAAAGCGGTGTAAGCGTGACAACCTGGCCCGGTTGGGATGGTATGTTAAATACTATATTACTAAGGTCTGGATTTGAGTTCGCCTGAGTAAGGGCATCTCTTAAGGAGCCAGGTCCGTCATCCTGATTAGTAGTTACTGATATAACTGGTGCGACCGTTTTAACTTCTGTTTGCCAGTAGTTCTGATCACTATTTGTAAGATCATCCCAGGCGTTTAACCACTTCCAGCGAGGGTCTGTTGGGTTATTAGTCACAGGGTCATTATTCAGGGTGGGCGTTACATAGACCCACCCGGCCTGGCGTTGCTGGCTGAGCTGAACCACTTCTTGGATCTTATTTGTGTCCGTCGGAGCGGTGTGAATTAAATGCCAGAATCTGCTAGGAGCATAATTAGTAACCCAGTTTGGATTAGTGCAGCAACTATTAAAGCTATTTTTGTATGTATCGTAATAGCCTTCAAAATTTACTACAATATCAGAAACTGTCATAAAACATTCTGCTGGCTGGATACCCGGATTGAGAGCAACCGTATTTGCCTTACCCCCTTTAGCTTTAACATAATTATAAATTCGCTGATAAGAAGGGGCCATCCAGGGCTGGTTTGGATTATTATCTTGAGTAACACTAGCGCAATCGGCAGTAGTGTCATCAGCAAAAATGCCATCAACATTGTACCAGGTGAAGTAGTTATCAATATCTTGCTTGATCCCAATATCCGCCAGCTTAGTGCCTACATAGTAGGGGTCCCAGCTCCGTTGGCGTTTATTAGTCCAGGTGTAACCCAGTACCGTGACCCCTCTAGCTTTAGCCCGATCTACCCGGTCCTTAATCTCTTGGTTAAAACTACCATTTGCCGGGTTCCAGGGATCGACCGTACCATCGTAAGGATTAATCACTATGAGTTTGGTAATACCATAACCTGTCTCAAGCGCATCCCAGTTATTTCGGGCAGTCTGGTCCCACTGTAAATGATTGGGGAAATAGGCTGGAACAGCTATAGCAGGAGCACCCTTAACCGCCTCAATTTCTTTGCTCCACAAATATGTATCTCCATTAGTTACCGAGTCCCATTGATTCCATGCCGGATCAATAGTGCAAGCTTTCCAGGGGTCGGAGGTTACATAAACCCAGCCAGCATGACGTAGTTTGCTTTGATAAACTGCATTATTTATATCAGTAACAGTCATAGTATGGCTTGGACTGTTGTATATTAGATGCCAGAAACGTGCGGCAGGATAGTTATCAACCCAGCCTGGGTTGGGCGAGAAGTTATTAGTATAATCCCTGATATTGGGACAGGTTGCAGGGGTAGGATCAGTTTCATTATAGGTATAGAAACCTTCAAAATTCACAATTATGTCCGAAACTGCCATAAAACATTCGTTAGTTTGTTGACCATGATTCAGAACCACTAAAACGTTTGCTCCTTTGGCTTTTATGTAATCAAATAATATTTTGTAGTAGCCATTAGCAAAATTACAATCTGTAGGTACTACGTCTAAGAAGATTCCATCAATTCCATACCAATTGATATAATTATCAATATCCGTTTTAGCACCAACCACCTTTGGGCCAGGCCCGTTATAATCATCCAGGCTTTTGGTTCCATTTGCTGTATAAACGTAGCCTAGAACTTTAATTCCTTTACTTTGGGTACTCTTAACCTGATCATAATATTTTTGGCTAAAACCACCCGTCGCAGGGTCTATAGAGCCATTCATTGGATTAATAACGGTAAGACCAACCTGCGGTGCGGCTTGCTCCAATTGGGTCCAACGTCCATCTGGTATAAAGTAAGAAGGAATTGCGATCTTTTGATCAGTAACCAAAGAAGACGCCTGGCTGACCGGGAGGTTAAGGGTTAGAGCCAGAACCATTACTAAAATCTGGCTTAGAATAAAGGGGAAAATAAATTTTTTCATCTTTTGATCTTCCTTTTTGTTCAATCTTGCTGTTTGATACCTGGCACGGTTATTTTGGACTTTATAAGTTCCAGCCAACCTACCAGAGAAGAAACAATTTTTCCAAGGTTATTTCAGCTCCGTTACAAACGCTTTCGTTTAATCTGCCTCTATTATTCTATAGAAAGGTTGCCCCGTCCTTACTCTCACTTACACTACCAACTTCCGTTTACTTCCGTTTTTGGACACAAATTAAAGGAAGTAAGCAATAGGAAAGAAGTTTACCCATTCCAAACTCTAGAAAGGATAAAATTACTGAATTTGGCCTGGTTACGTATGCGCCTTTAACGGTTCTTCCTGTAAATATTGCCAGGTTTTTCTCTCAGCTTTCCGAGAGATTATCAAGATCAGGGGTTGGTGAAGAAAAAGAGTTTGTTAACATTAAGATTTTTCGGTTTTAGACAGCAGTGATACCGTTGGCGAACTAAAAGAGGGAACATTTGCTAAAATGGCAGGAGGAGAAAGAAAAAAGGAGTAAGGAAAAAGGAGCAAAAAGATGTCTCTCCAGCCCCAAAAAGTAGAAACAATTCCTGCCGAAACCGT
>JBBQZS010000134.1:0-6472 GCA_038207495.1 Chloroflexia bacterium | reverse complement strand
GAGAAATAAAATGAACTTTATCCAGATAGACCACCAGATGCTTAACCTCGAACACGTTTTCCGCCTCCGCTGGAAAGGTGGCCTAACCGAAGACGACGGCGAAGAACTAATTATCGACCTCAACACAGTCATCGGGGAAATGCCCTACATCAGCACCAACTCCCTGACCCTTCACGGCGAGGAAACCGCCGCCCTCTGGTACTTCCTCCAGCGCACCCCCACCGAGCAGGATTACATCCTCCGCTACTGCCGCCGCAACATCGTCGAAGCCTACCGCATCACCAGAAAAGGAAAGGAGTAAACCGAAAATGAGCCAGCCAACCACAAAAATAGGCGAGTTCTACTACCTTTGGGAGAAACACCCCGACCTCCAGGATAACTTTCCCCTCTTCGTTATCAACCTCGGCAACCGCATCGCCGAAGTCATCGAAGCCAACCCCCGCGCCATTAAAGATTGGGAGTTTCGCCACCGGGGAATAACCCTACTACGCACAGAACTCCGCTTACACCCCACCGAAAACCACTGGCGACGAACCGCCGACCCCGAATTCTGGGCACGCACCATCCACAGCTTCAAAACCACCTACGGGCGCAAGTGCTACGAACGCATCACCAACACCAAAATCAACCAGGGCGAAGCCTTCATCCAGGGCAGCCTATTCTAACCATCTATCGGGGCAGGGTTACGACCTTGCCCCACTTCAGAAAGGCAACACAAATGAACAAGTCAAAAATTGCGGTTCAAATATTCGTTTTCCTGCTAATAGCCACAACCGCCACCGGGATATTCCTGACAAGGAGAATCGAACCCCCCACCCCAACTCCAACCGCCCCCTGGGGCGTTTTGGGGAGCTTCACAAACTCTAACAACCATCCAAATTAACAAACCACCTGACTAACCATCTTTCCCGCTCTCACCTATTGAAAACGAACCCACCCCCACCCCCATTTTCAGTTATAATTGCAAAAAAGATTAACCGACATGGAAAGTGAAAAAATAAAAAGTGGAACAAAACAAAAAAGCCGAACCATCCACTGGTGGCTTAAATCGCTGGCTGGATACCAACCCTACCTTTAGCGGGAAAAATTACGATGCCCAGTATGAAACTATGACCACCAACGGTCAGGATGTACACGGCGAGGCTAACTTTGTAATGAGTTTGCAACCCACCCCCACCACAGTATTAGATGCTGGCTGTGGAACAGGCCGAGTAGCCATCGAGTTAGACAGGTGCGGCCTGACCGTCGCCGGAGTGGACATTGACCCCAGAATGCTGGAGCGGGCGCGAGAGAAAGCCCCTGAGCTAAATTGGTACCTCGGCGATTTAGCAACCGTTAAAATCGACCACCAATTTGACCTGATTGTGCTGGCTGGAAACGTCATGATCTTCCTAACCCCTGATACCGAAACTCAGGTAGTGGCTAACCTGACCGAGCATCTTAACCAGGGCGGCTACCTCGTGGCCGGGTTTCAGTTAGGCTCAGTCCTAACCCTGACCGCCTATGATAATGCCACCCAGGCCGCCGGGTTAACTCTAGTCGAACGCTGGTCAACCTGGGACCGCAACCCCTGGCAACCCACCGCTAATTACGCCGTCTCAGTCCATCAATTAAAACCTAGCTAACCAGCTCTTCCCCGATTCCCTATAGGGCTAGACCTCTGTGTACCCTCGTGGTTTCTCCCCCTCCCTTCGTATGGACACGCTGTATTGTGTCATGGGCAGGGTTAAGTCTGCCAGCCAATAAGCAAGCGGGGAGCCAGCCCCCCCACACCCCCCATTATTGCGCAAAGTGGCGCAGCTTGTTTTAACATTTTAATCCCAATCTCACTCAGAGTTTCCAACCTTCGGATTATCTCTAACTCAGCCTCGCTAAGTTTTTGCTTCTGGTGTAGCTCCTGGGAAATAAAAGCAATACCTTTAGCATAATCCCCCATCCGATCCAGTTCCGAGGCAAAGATTATCATAGAAGCTGCCAGGCGTAAGTCACGGGCCACTACCGGTTGGTGGAGGGTGAGAAGGTGCAAAACGCTATCTTCAAGCTCATAGCGTCTGGCATTGATAAATTTATCTCGTTGGATTACTCGCTCGGCCTGATAGGCATTGCCAGTTTTGAGGGCATAGATAGCCTGCTCAAAACCCTCCACCACCAGATTGGATAGATCCTGAAAATCTTCTTCAAACCCCTTAAGTTGTTGTTAAAAATGAGGCCGTTCTTCTTTCGCCATCCAAATATCCTTTTTAAGTTCTAACGAAAAGACACCTGGAAAATTATAAGCTAACCGTCCCCATTTTGGAAAGGGTTTTTACTGCGTTTATTATTATGTAGCAAAAGCTAAAATCAAAGAACGAAGTCAAACTATCCTGGAACGAATGTAGGCACTCGAAAAGTCAATCGCCATTGTTATAACAATTACTACCAAAAGAGCCATCCCGATATTGGCGTATTTATAGGTTTCAATAGCATCCTGAACGTAAGAGCCAATACCACCTGCGCCTACCAAGCCCAATACGGCGGCACTATGCACATTGACTTCCCAGCAATAAAGCATATGTGAAATAAAATAGGGTATAACCTGGGGGACTACCGCAAAAATGACCACATGGACAATACTACCCCCGGAAGCCTGGATAGCCTCTACCTGCCCCCAATCTATAGATTCAATAGCCTCACTGAATAACTTGGTCATAAGCCCCGAAGAAAAAAGAGTAAGAGCCAAGACCGCCGGAAACGGCCCAACCCCTACACTTACCACAAAAATAATCGCTAAAAAGAGCGTCGGGATAGCCCGTTGGATACTCAAAATAACCCGTACCAGGTAATAACAGAGGTTGGTGATGGGGTTACGCCCCATTAAGTTTCGAGCCGCTAACAAACTGAGCGGTATAGCCAGAATTGCGCCCAGGAGCGTGCCAATAATCGAAACCTCAATGGTCTCTCTGGCGCGGAACATAATCCCTTTTTCAGTCCACAAAGCGTCCCAGGCTGGACTAAGCAACCCGCTAATGTAATTACCGATATTGCCCAATTTATCAATTAAACGCTGGATATTGACTTCGGTATCTTTTGTTACCTGTGCTAACCCAAAAATAATTACTATTGCCGCCAGATAGTTAAAATAAAGTAGACTATTGGCCCAATTACCCCTGGCTTTACGTAATTCGGTCATGGATTTTACTTCAAGGTTCAGATTATCAAGCTTTACGGCTCTAAAGGTGCGCCCCGCCAGACTCAGAATAATCAGAGCCAGAATTCCCGCTACCAATAAAAGTGATTCAGGGGTAATAACCGCCCAATTCCAGATGTCCGGCTCCGGGTTGGGGGCAATCGGGGTTATACGGCGGGCAAGTTCAGCAGGAGTAAACTGAAAGAAACGCAAAGCCAGTAAAATATAAGCCAGAAAATACAGGAACAGGGTCAAGAGGGCCGTACCTAACCGCCACATGTAAACGTAACCTGCTCCTGGAATTATTTGTAAAGCGGCGGCCAGACGTGGGTCACGCCATTTGGGAACTCCAGCCTTACGAATGAAATGACGGAGCTGACCCATCAGCCCGGTTGGTGCTACATAGATTTGGGCGGGCGACTCGGTCGGTAGCAGGTTAGTGGCGGCTTCGGGAGTAGTTAAAATATCTAGACCATATGCCGAATTGCTGGGTTTGGTGGAGGTCTCTTTTTCTTTATCGGTAAACTCTTTCATAAACCTCCCTCGTCACCTCATCTGGTGTCCCATCAAAAACTACCTGACCCCCCTTAAAACCAATAACCCGGTCAGCATATTCCTTAGCCATATCAAGCTGGTGCAAGTTTACAATAGTAGTAATTTTATCTTCAAGATTAATCCGTTTGAGAATATCCAACACTACTAATGAAGTTTCAGGGTCTAAACTGGCTACTGGCTCGTCCGCCAACATCACGCTCGGATTCTGGGCAAGGGCGCGAGCGATAGCCACCCGTTGCTGTTGCCCACCCGAAAGACGGTCAGCCCGCACATATGCTTTTTCGGCAATTCCCAGGCGTTGTAAGCAATTCAAAGCCAGGTCTACATCTTTCCCCGTAAAAATCGGGTAGAAACTGGCAAGCCCATGTTTATAGCCTAACCGACCCATTAACACGTTCCGCAACACGCTTAAACGCCGAATCAGGTTGAATTGCTGGAAAATCATCGCCACATCCAGGCGTAATCGCCGCAAATCCCCACCCCTGGAATTGGTGGTATCCACCCCATTTATAAGGATAGTACCGCTAGAGGGTGTTACTAATTGATTGATAGAACGAATAAAAGTGGATTTGCCCGCCCCGGAAGAGCCGATAATCGCCACAAACTCGCCTTTTTTAATTTCAAGACTAACGTCATTTAAGGCTCGAAAGCCGTTAGGATAAACCTTACTCAAAGCTTGAACTTGAATATGATACTGGCCTGAATTAATTTTTGTGTCCATTCTTAAGTCCGCTGTGGTGTATTAGCTGAAAATACCAATTAATATTAAGTAGGGGTTGCCAGTAGCAACCCCATTCTGCGGAAGAGTTAGCTGAGTAGCTCAGGTTTTACGGCCTGAATTACCTTGCGTAGTCCTTCATAATCGGAGTCTTTAATAGGAGCAAGCGCATCAATGGTGAAAAGGTCCTTGATGTACTGCTTGCCATTAGTGTCTCCCGATAATTTCAGCATGGCCGCAAAAATCTTCTTGACCTGACCAGCGTTGAGGTCTTTGCGAACAATCTGAGGGTCAGCGGGAATAAGCGGACTCTTGTAGATTACTTTGGTATCGGTCAAAACGTTCGGATACTTATCTGTAACTTCTTTGTTAGTACGAGCATCACTGTAGAAAGCACCAGCATCTCCAGCCTTCTCAATCACCCCAATCGCAATCGCGCTTTGGTTGGTAATCTTGTTGACTTTAACGTCCACATCTGGTTTGAGACCAGCTTCAATTAAAGCAGCGCGGGGATAAAGGTTGCTGGAGGCTGAAAGCTCATCGCCCAGGATAATAGTTTTACCCTTGAGGTCAGCCAGGGTGTTGATACCACTATCGGCACGGGCGGTAATCAGAGCCGGATAGCCCAATACGCCAGCCCGAACCGAACCAGTAATGGCATAAACGCCGAATTTCTTGTTGCTGACCACATAATCCAACGGGCCTACCCACCCAATATCAATATTCTTGGCTCCCATGCCTTCACCAACGGCGGCATAGCTCTTAACTACGACAGCCTTGATATTGTAACCCGTTTCCTTGCTTAAAAAGACGGCGATATTATCGGCCTGGGTCTGGATTACATCACTTTGCCTGGATGGCACTAAGGCCATAACGAGGTCTTTCTTTTCAGCTTCGGTGCCTGCGCCGGCGGGAATAGCCACATCAGTTGCGGTGGCAGTAGTAGTAGCAACGGTGGTTGCAACCGCGGCGGTAGTGGTAGCCACTGTCGTAGTGGGGGCAGCGGTGGTAGTGGCAGCAGGGACGGTAGTAGCGGTGGGGTCACCACAGGCCGCCAATACCAGCCCAGTAAAGATCAATGTCAGTAGCAATACAGAGTTACGTCTGTATCGTGTAGCAAACCTCATAAGGCTTTCCTCCTTTTGGAAATAGCAAATATACTTACCAAAATGGTAAGTAATAACGATTTATGGGTCTTGGTTCAGACAGACCTCTCTTCCCCCCGAGGTCTTTTCAAATAGCACGAGACTTCTCAAGCAGAAGGATATTTCAAAGATGTTATTAACAAATATAAACATTAATATGATTTTAACATATCTAACCTTAAATGTTAAGATTCTATTAAACCCATGATGCCAATAAGGAAAGAGTTTGCTTTAAGCATAAGCTGTCACCGATAATTGTAAAAGTGCGCCACCTGGAGTCAAACTGAGATTAAATGCAATCGAAAGGGGAATGCCTATAAATGGGTAGGTAGTTGGTTATAAAATTCTTTTGCTTTTGTAGTTAGCCCAAGCGTTTTAACCATTTTCCGGTTTGAACAAAGCCTTCAAGAAGATAAACAGTGGTAGGCAATAAACACTGTTTCTACCTAACTCACCTAAGTGTTACCGCAATAAGTTCAAATAATCATTTTGATCTTTATACGACTTTCGCTTCGGAACTCACCAGTTGGAGTAAATAGCTTCAGCCTGATCTTAATAATTGGCCTCAAGCGAAAGTCCTTCTTTATTGAAGAACTGGCTCACTGTGGTATTTACGACTCGCACAAGCTCTCGGGTAAATACTCTCCAGTACGATGGCGGTATTAGAGACCAGATTGCTACTTGTGGCCGTTTGATTAGCTACTTCCCTGAGTTAGGTTAATGCTTACAACGCCTAATGGCTGATACCGTTGGCGAACTAAAAGAGGGAACATTTGATAAAATGGCAGGAGGAGAAAGAAAAAAGGAGTAAGGAAAAATGAGCAAACAGATGTCTCTCCAGCCCCAATAAGTAGAAACATTTCCTGCCGAAACCGTAAGAGTAGCCAA
>JBBQZS010000133.1:0-6828 GCA_038207495.1 Chloroflexia bacterium | reverse complement strand
GGACATCACCAGCGACTGGACCGCTCCCATGCACAATTGGGCCAGTATTTTGAACCAGTTAGCCATCCATTATGAGGGTAGGTTGAAACTCTGATGTTAGGTGACAAATCCCATTTACACAGTCCTATTGACATACCCCTTTTGGGTCATATTTTTTGAGCCAGTTATTCAGCCATTGCCGCCGCTAGTGCTTGCAAACCTGTGGTGGGGCAGGTTATGGCTAGGGGTACTTCTTCCAGCCAAGCCATTACCCCTAACAGGTTTTGGGTAGCTACCGTCAATATGTGCTGCAAACGGGGTTTCTCAAGAGCAGTTTATGCTACCTTAAACTATTTGCCGAAATCGGTCATCTCAATGAACTGACCGTGCCAGCTATGATACCAGACCTGGCTTGTAAAACCATTTACGCTCAACATTCCACTAAGTTTGCCCTGTTTTTGAACATCCACAGTATAGTATCCAGGATATTCATCCGCTTTAGCTACGGTCTGCACCCCTGGATATACTTTATCAAGGTAAGCCTGGGCAACTATCAAGGCTTGCGCCGCAGTCACTGGTAATTTTCCAGGCTGGGTGATTTCATTACCTATCTGACCAATGCTCCCCATCATGCCGTTAGCACCGTTGCCCATCATGCCATTAGTGCCATTACCCATCATCTGGCTCATTTGCTGGCCCATCATACCGTTAGCACCTTTGCCTGACATATAGCCATACACCAGGTTCCACATCATATTTGGGCCGTATTCAGGAAAAACTGCCTTGTTTTCTGGGTTTACCAATAACTCGAAAGCCCCGATACCAGTTTTACCGTCCTTGATTGCTACGTAAGCATTGTTATCAAAGATCATAATCTCATCAATAGCCAGGTCTTTATTTCCCAACTGGTTTAAATAGCTGGTAGCTGCGTCTTTTGCTTCACTCACTGTCAATGATTTGCCCGTTCCAGAATTATTGTTTCCCATCATTGCGCCGGGGGTTTGTTGCAGCATCATCCCCGGTGTTTGGCCCATCATTGCTCCCTGAGTATTACTAGCAGTACCCCCCGCCCCAACATTCGCAACGCCTGGGACTGTAGAGGTAGTATCACCACACGCTACTAATAACAACAGGGTCATAATTGCGCTGAAAACCCACCATCGTCCTGGGTTGGTTCTAATGAGCTTCTTAGTCGTATTCATTTGATTAGATTCCTATCCGGTTTCTTGTAATAGACAGCATACCTGTTTTGGATCCGTTGCAAAAAGGTTTTAACCCATTAAAGCTTTTAGAGCTTCCTAAAAGGTTATACTGTATATTGCAGTTTTGAATTATTGGCAACAGAGTCATTTCCTCATGTTCAAACATGGTAAACGGGAAATCAAAAACAGTCTGTACTCTACCACACATATACGGAAACCCGGTCAGATCTTAATTAGGGGAAACCACCTTCTATTGTTTAGACCTGGATTATTCCTTTCCGCAATTGTATTTACCATTTTGCTTTTTTGCTTTGTTCTAACGAAGTTTAAACTGATATTTTTAGAATTCGCCAAGCGAGTCTATTCTTCAGCTAAACTTTCTGAGCCAGTTTTTCAGCCATCGCCGCCGCTAGTGCTTGCAAACCTTTGGCGGGGCGGGCCATAACCTCAAAATCTATAATCTGGCCTTCCGGGTTGAACTTGATAATATCCATTGCTTTTACAGTCATTTGACCAATCCGGGCGGTAAATTCCAGAGCAACTGAATCTTCACTCACGAACTCGCGGTGATAGGTAAAATCCTCCAGCACTTCGGCGGCGGAGATTAAATATTTCATGGTAATCTTTTTGCCCTCCTGGGGTGTCCAGACAACCGGGGAGTGAAATACTACCTCGTCCGCCAGAATCGCGCTTAACAGGGCAATATTCTCCCCCCGACTTTTAACAAACTCGTGCCATTTCTCCAGGGTATTTGTGTAGTTAGTTTGCATGTCTTCCCTTTTCAACTAATAACCAACAACCAGTAACCAAGAACCATTTAATCCATCATCACCGTCGGTTGCTCGGCTTTGGTCGCGTTTTCACCCTTGGCTGCTGCCTCATTTTGTTCTTGTTTCAGGCTTTTCTTGGGTAGGAACAGCGCAACCACAAATATTAATACCGTGCCGATTGTAACGTAGAGAAAAACGTTACCCATCGCTCCGGCGGCTGCATTTAAGCCAATCGTTTGAGGATTGGGTGTCTGTCCGGCGGCAATTGCTGCCTTTGCCCCATTAGCCGCCCGTTCTGACAAACCCGTAACAAAAATTGTGGTCAGCACCGCGATACCAATCGAGCTAAAAATCTGGGCGGTAGCGTTATAGAGTGAACTAACTTTGGGTAGCGCGGGCCCGGCAAATTTGGTCAACGCTACGGTTTGTAACGGTAAATTTGACCAACCAAAGCCCATACCGCGAATTAATAAAACTGGCACAAACGACCAGCCATCACTATCCGGGCTGACATTTATCAACATAATCGAACTAATAGTGAGCATCACCAGCCCCATAATAACCAGAGTGCGCGGGCCGAGTTTGTCGTAAATCCGGCTACCACTAATAATCCCAATCGCTGCTCCAATACCTTGTGGCATAAGGGCCAGCCCCGTTATCACGGCACTTTCCCCCTTAAACCGTTCCAGAAAGAGTGGCAGGATAAAGAAACTACCGAAAATAACCGCCCGCACTACCCAGGTCATCACCGTTGAGATTGTAAAGTCCCGGTTCTTGAAGGTTCGCAAATCCAGCACCGGGTCTTTCTGGCGTAGTTCATAGACACTGAAGAACGCCAGCACCGCCAAACCACTCAGCAATAAAGTCCAGACCAACCAGTAACCCCAGCCGTTGATTTCGCCGCTAGGGGTCTGAAGGGTAACACTACCTGCGCGGGTGTCGCTCACCACCGTAAAGGCGTAAACTACCAGTACCGTTCCTAACATAGAAAGTATCAGGCCAACATAATCGAATTTTTTTCGACCCTGAAGGCCGACTGAAGGCCCACCTGCCGGACGACCTGCATCAGCCGCCGTGTTTCCTGCCTCCTGTGGTTTTTGAGCATTTGCACCGGCCCAGGCTGGTTGTTTTCCAAAGTCTGGTTTGAGCAGCCGGGAAATCAGAAACATTGCCAGCAGCCCTACTGGTATGTTAACAAAGAAAATCGAAGGCCATTCAAAGCTGCTATCTACCAGGAGTCCACCCACCGTCGGGCCGAGGGTCGGAGCTAATAGCACTGGAACCGCCACAATCGCCGAACTCTTGGCCCGGTCTGCGGGAGGGAAAACGTTAAACGAAATTGAGGTTGCCAGGGGGAAAAGCATACCACCGCCGATACCTTGCAACACCCGGAAAACAATTAACATCACTACCCCACCCCCGAACCAGCTATCCAGTTCGTGGGAGAAGCCGCACAGAAAGCTGCCAAAGGTGAACAGCCCAAGTGCAATCAGGAAGACTCGCCGAAGACCAAACAAGTTACTGAAATAGCCCGCAATCGGAATAATTGCCGCTTGCGAAAGAAAATAGCCCGTAATAACCCACTGAATAGTATTAATCGTGACTGAAGGGTCCTGCTTGCTAAAGCTTTTAAGCATGGCAGTCAGCGAGACATTAACAATAGTATTATCAAGCACCGCCATAAAAAGACCTAAAGCGGCAGTTAAGGCTACGGCATATCTATAAGGTATCCTTTTCAAGGAAGTGACTATCCTTTCTTTTAATTAGTTACATTGCTAATTTTGTTGCTATCTTCATACATATAGCGTGCAGTATCTTCTAAAAGGTGTAAATAAGCCCGAAGCTGCGCCAAATCAGCCTGATTTAAATCTTGAGTTAGACGTTTTTCAAGTTTTTCGGTTTTTTGTGGGATAATTTGGGCATGCTCCTGACCTTTTTCAGTCAAAAAAACTCGCATCAAACGGTTATCCTGGGGATCGCGTTCGCGCCTCACCCACCGTAGCTCTTTTTCCATCTCTTTGACGGTGCGGGTTATCATACTGGCATCCACCCCAATGCAACTGGTTAGCTGGTTTTGGCTCATTCCATCCTTGCGGGCCAATAGCAGCATTATCCGGGCTGTCAGCATATTTACCCCCACCTCTTTTTCCATTACCTGCTTGATAGCCAGCAGAGTCCGACCCATCAAATGAGGTAAATTTGGTTCTTCTTTTGGATTTGCAAGGGCTGGTGGCAAGTTGTTGATTTTGGAAAGCTCATCTATTTTGGTTTGCTTCATTAATAACTACTCCCCAAGGATATATAACTATTTCGCACTGGTGGTTTGGTTTTCAAAATATAACCCATCTCTTTTGACAAGTCAAAGGTTTTACTATCAATTATTGACGTAGCAACGAATCCTTAACTATTTAATTTACCACTGGACACACCGAATCAGCCTAAAATCACCTAATTTGCCCACATTTTGTGCATTAGCCTGGAAA
Organism: Chloroflexia bacterium; assembly: GCA_038207495.1. Taxonomy (GTDB): domain Bacteria; phylum Chloroflexota; class Chloroflexia; order Chloroheliales; family Chloroheliaceae; genus Chlorohelix. The sequence goes on along the minus strand of JBBQZS010000133.1, from coordinate 2,394 downwards.
AACGGTGGATAACCTGTTCCTAATATTTGTTAATTGGTGGATAACTTTGCTATTTTTGGGGATAATCAAAAACTGGTGTGCCTCTGGTAAAGCAAAAATTGGGGTTCAGAATTAAGAAACAAGAATAAAGAATAATTGTAAGGGTAGAGCAATGTGTCTACCCGATTTTCGACTCGTTACTTAGCTGGTTTGGGAAGCGGAGGAAGGGCTGTACCTTTGGGCATACCGTTAAGAATTTTACTGGCGAAATCGGTGAGGCTATCGTTACCTGTGACGCTAATAGCAGGTTGTTTGAGCATGTTACCCGCTACCCAATTGTAACCGCCATCAGTCGTGACCGCTAGCTCAAAGCCGCTATCCTGGGTTACTTTAGTAATAGCTGGGCCATATTTACCGTAGGGATAAGCAAAAGTTCGGACAGGATGACCTAACATCGCCTCAAGGTCTAGTTTACTTCCAGTAATTTCGTCCCCCAGGTCTCTTACTCCTCGCAAATCCGGGTGGGTACGAGTATGGGCCGCCACCTCAAAACCATCCTGGTCTATTTGTCGCCATTGTTCGGGCAATAATTCAAGCCGTCGGGAAACGACGTAGAAAGTGGCAGTCATTCCGCGCTTCTTTAATTCCTGATATGCTGGCCACATATCTACATGACCATCATCAAAACGCAGGTTGATAGCTTTCTCTGGTAATTCCACCCCATATTTTAGATGATCCAGAATTTGCTCAACAGTTACAGTATTAAACCCGTTATCTTTAATCCAATCGAGGAATTTGCTGAAATTAGCGGGAGTAACTGACAAATTATAGCCCAACAAATCCTTTTTCCGGTCTACCTCACGTACATAATGAAACATTAGCGAAGGGACGCGGAGGGTTGGTGATTCATTTCCTTTGGGAGCCAAAAGAGGAGCTAATTGGTCAGGTTTCAAGTCGGCCTGGGCTTTTTTCTCGCCCACCAGGGCTAGTTGCACATTCTGGTCGGGTTTTGCTTCAGTATGAAACTCAAGTTTCGCAAACTCAAAATACTGTACTTCCAGTTTTGTACCGTCTGGCTGATTTTCCAAATAAGGTTCGCTAACAGGTAAACCAAGAGCGGCATTGTCGCCATTATTCCGCCAGAAATTCAGAAATGCCCCAGAAAGACTAAAACCAGTTTCAGGGAAATACCAGCGTTCGGTCGTACCCTCAAAGGGAGTAACCGGGCTGAATTCATATTGTTGCGCTTCAAGCTTTCCAAGCGGTAAAAGGGTAACTTCCTGGTCGGTATTGGCATACATCGGGTTAAACAACATCACGCTACGCTCAAAATATTGCAGGTAACGGTCTTTAAGCAGTAATAACTCACTGATAGGATAACCGTGCCGGGCAATCCCACCTGTTGCCCTATAAAAGCGCAAAATGCTACCGCTAACGGCATGGCCCGTTTGGTTATAAAATTGATATTGACGGGGGTTGTTTACATTTATTGCTGCGCCCACTGCTGCGGAAACGGCTTGACCTTTTTCTTCCGCGTTAGGGGCAGCAACTGCTGGTACAATTCCTGTAATTAATATATTCAACAATAAGAACAGGGCAAAAGCCTTAAAATAATAGAGGCGGTTGGAAAACGCCTTTAGTGGTAAGGAAATGTTGGTCTGACGGTGCTGCTTCTTAAACATATAAGGCGAAAACTTTAAATCCTTTCGCTTATGAACCTCTCTTAGCTTAATTTGGTTAATTATAACATATTTCTACTTTCAACCGCGTATGCTGAAGCTATATCAGGCTGCATTTTAGGTCAATTTGCATGATGCAATTCAGTAAAAAATGTGTTAATATGTCGTTTAAGTACAATCGCCTCAGAACTTTCAATTAGATAAATAACGGGAAACAACAACCAATAAACCCGGTTTCTTGTACGTTTATCATACCCTTTAATCTAATCATTTCGATGCCGAAGTGGTAGAGGGTAGAATTATGCCCTTTTTAGGGGGTTATTTCTAGGCTATTAATGTACTTGCTCAAAGAATCAACTACCAAAACCCCGGCTTATCTGTCGGTAAAACACAACAGAACACAAGTGAATATTAAGATTTACAATCAAGGAGGATTTGGTTTATGTTCAAGGCTTCAAATGCTAAACGGTTTTCCCTTTTAGCTGTTATTGCTCTAACCGTAGGCTTATTAGCAGCCTGTGGCGACCCAACCGCTACCACCCCCCCCGCCGCGACTACGGCTGCCGCTGCGGCTACCACCGCCGCCGCTTCGGGTGGCACTTCCGCTTTCTCCGCCGCCAAAGGTTGTATGAAGGTCGGCGTCCTGCTCCCCGAAACCGATTCGTCTGACCGTTGGGAAGGCTTTGACCGCCCTTTGCTTGAGGCTGAAATCAAGGCCGCTCTTCCCGGTGCTACC
>JBBQZS010000132.1:0-7287 GCA_038207495.1 Chloroflexia bacterium | reverse complement strand
TGAACTCTGGGGGTCAGCGGCAAGCTCCCTGGCACTGTCACTCTCATTGCCACTTGCAGCTGTGGGATTACGCTCATTTTCTTGCCCCCGCCCTAACTGCTCGCGAAATCTAAAGGAGGTTCCGACAAATTCCAGAATATGCGCCCGGTGGGTCAGCCGGTCGAGTAGGCTCCTGTAGAATATAGCCGGAGCCAGAAGCAATCCAGCCTAATATAAATGTACTTTGTTAGGGCACTTTGTTACAAATGTATGCCATTGTGTAGCAGTTTTAATAGTAAAGCTTTATGATTGTATCAAAAGGTTAAGCTTAGTAAGCATTTGTAAGAGAATGCAACTAGAAAGTAACAGTTAGATACAATGTGTATCATTTTGTATCAAAAAGCAGAGAGGATTCTAGAAAAAACTCGCCTAGATTGCTTCTGGCTGCGGCTATATTCTACCGGGGCCAACAGGGGCTGGCCCATTTTAAAACCCAGCTGGCGGGCCTCCCGCGAGCGAGCCACGATGCAACCATCATTGTTAGATAGCACCAGCAAGGGCTTTCCGACCAGTCGGGGATTCAGAGCAGCCTCACACGAAGCGTAGAAATTATTTGCATCGGCTAAAAGCGTTACTGACTGCATCCTAAAACCTTGTTTCTAACTATCAATCCGTAAACCTCATGTAGCACATACTTGACTTGAAAGTCAAGTTACCCTGAGAACCGCAAACTTAAAGCTAGTTTTAGACCGAATGTAGCACGCAGGTTACCACCCCCCACACTAGAAAGCTCATATCGGGCTTAATTTCAAGGGGCGAATAATCTGGGTTTTCGGGGCTAAGGTAGAGTTTACCCTTTATTTTGCACAGCCGTTTGACCGTAAATTCGCTGTCTACCACCGCTACCACCACCTGACCAGGCCTGGCTTCAATCGCCCGATCTACAATAATGATGTCGCCGGAATAGACCCCGGCTCCAACCATACTATCCCCTGAAACTCTCAAATAAAAGGTAGCAGCGGGGTGTTTAATCAAGAACTGATTGAGGTTAAAGGAATTTTCGGTAAAGTCGGCGGCAGGGCTGGGAAAGCCCGCTCTGATACTGGAAAGAAACAGGGGCAGGGGTAAGTAAGAAAGGGGCATCGAGTGAAAAACGGGTGCATCAAATAACGGGTTAAGCATATCTAAACCTCACCTTTACTAAATTATGTCCCACCAGTCGGGAAATCCGCCAAGAGGAGACATGTAGCATATAGTTTATAGAATATAAGTTCTAAGCTACTATAGCACACAAGCTACTAGATTGCAACTAGCAAGATAAAGGGTATTGCCCGCTTTCCACCTGGCAATACCACTACTTTTTTTATGATGCAATCGGAATACCTCACAATGGCGCGAAGGGCGGGATATTCAGGTCTGGGCTGGCTAACTGGGCTTCCAGTTTAGCAAAAGCTAGAAAATAGGTAGGATAATCGATCAAGGTAAAGTATAATAGCGGGCTCGGCCCTTCCCAACTATTTTTAAAACCCCCCTTGTCACTAACTGCTCAAAGTCACGTTGTCCAGTTGCCTCAGAAACCCCGGTCAAAGCGCGATACTCCCGATTTGTAATTTTGCCCTTCTGATGTAAATAGCTCATTAGTTTTTGCAAGCGGGTCTCGATAACCGAGTCTAGATCGACATTCACGGAAAAACCACTGGGTTGTTCTTGATTCCCTAAGCGGACTGGTGGTTTTTGGTAAATAGTTAGAATAAACTCCCCTACCTGGTGAAACTTCGGTTTGGGGAAACCTGACCGAGCTAATTGGTCAATTATATATTTAACACCTGTACCAGCCCGCTCCATATAACTACCTGGCAAATCCCGTAATACCCCGGCTATTATGGGGTTACGCAGCTTGGATACCGCCCGCCCGCCTTCTAATTCTTCTACCGTCAGACCGGGCAAAAGCAAGCCAGGATTACGGATTTCTATCCGATCAGGGTAAAAAAAGACCCGTACCGACTCTCCCTCCAGGCTATAATCCCGGTGAACTACCGCGTTTACCAGGGCTTCTCGTAACACCTCAAGCGGATATTCTGGCTCATCTATTCGCCGAAACCCTTCTATTCTACCCGCCACCGCAATATATTTCCTGAAAAAATCCTCGGCACCATCAATTAATTCACGCACTGCCCCACTGACAACCCGGCGGTCTTTAAAACGTTGGGCACCTAGATTATCACTATACAAAATACAAGTAACTTCGGCCTGAATAATATTACGCTGCGGGAATTTTCCAAATAGCATTAATCCGGCGTTGGTGGGATGGGTTTTGTAACTATCGCCATAAGCAACCTTGCTGACACAGTGTAGATTTAGCAAGACTTCCTCTAAATTATCAAGCCGACCACTTTTTCGCAACCGTTCTGGTCTGGTTTCAATAAACTCCTGCACCTGAACCAGGTCCAAATCGTCTATTGAAGCGTCCAGAACAGGCTTGCGCTCCCAGGAACTAATGCCCCGGCTATAGAGATAGCTCCCAATTTCCTGTACATCAAGGGGTACAGTATGGGTTCCTCGTCTAACCCAAAATACCCCGCTCGCCTGATAAAGCAGCGCGTGGTTAGCTGGAATAGTCGCCACTACTACTTTTTTGTCTTTCACCAGAAATATTTCCGGATCGGGCGGGTCAAAACTTAAAGGTGGTTTGCACATTCTAGCGGCCCTGAATAGTTCATCAACCGCATCCTGGGGAGTTTTAAGACCTCTGATAACCAGTGTTTTGTCTTCCACTCCCAAAATAAGATAGCCTCCCGCCGCGTTCGCCATCCCGCATAAGCGTTGAGCTATCTCCGCCAAACGAGGCGGGGCAACTTTTAATTCCACTGTGGCATTCTCGCCATTCTGTATAAGTTCCAGCAAATTCTCTAAATTCAAAAATTAATCCCTTCATTCCTATTCTTAATTTACCCTCAATCAACCTCTATTATACCCTAATCCCCGCCCTAAAGCCCTCATAATCCCCTCACTAATCCAGTCATGATGAGGGGATTATGAGGGGATTAGCTAAATTTAACAATTGCAAAGCTGTTTTAAACAAGGCCCTAGACTTTTCCAGTTGTACGTCTGGACGTACAAAACTAAAATAAAAGCTTCAAAATGATCTTCTCATTTTTGAGAAAATGTGGTATTATATAGGCAAAGATTTCTAGTTACCCGCACCCGACAGCGAGGTCAAACTTTGGAAAATGTAGATTTTGAACTCCCGATTCCCCTCCAGGAGGCTGCCCAAAAATTGGGTGTCCAATACCACCGACTGCGTAAAGCCGCCTACGATGGCCGACTAAAATCCCAAAAAGTTGGCAATCAATATATGTCGCTGCTCTCCGAAGTAAAGAGTTTTTTAATAGAAGGCGATGGGCGCAAAAAACAAAATAATAATCAATTAACACCAACCAACTCCCCCACCAATCGAAACGGTCACACTGGTTTGTATCCCGCCAGCACAAAAGAAGGAGAAGTTATGAGTCTAGCGCGTGTTATCGCCGTGACCGCCCCCAAAGGTGGCACTGGCAAAACCACCACCACCCTGAATCTAGGGGCGGCTCTTTTGGAAATGGGCTACCGCGTTCTCCTGGTAGATTGCGACCCACAGGGCAATTTAACCCTGAGTGCCGGTATAGAAGCCAGCCAGATAAAAAATGGTCTGGATAATGCCATCAAGCAATATCTGGCAACTTATACTCCCCGCCTGGAAAGCACTATTATAACTTCTCCAACCGGCCTGGATTTAGTACCAAGCAATATTCGGCTGGCGGGAATTAGTGATGAACTCCTGATTAATTCCCAGGGGGTGGTAATATTACAAAAATTGCTCCGTTCGGTCAGACCCCGCTATGACTTTATCCTGATTGATACGTTGCCCTCATTGGGCGTGCTGGTTAAAAATGCGTTGGTAGCAGCCCAGGAAGTCATTATCCCGCACGAAACCGAGCCGCTTTCCGCCGAGGCAGTCGCCATGATGCTCAAACAGGTTGAAATTATGCGACTTTCTGAACTAAATCCAGAACTACGGGTGGCGGGTATTCTCCTGACTAAAGTTACCAAAGCCAGATTACACCGCGAAGTGGCAGATTTTACTCGTCAGGAATTTGGTAAGCGGGCCCCTGTTTTTAGAACCATAATAGAGCGTTCGGTCCAGTTTGGCGAGGCCCAGGGTCTTAGAAAAACCATCCTGGCCTACCGCCCAAAGGATAAAGGCGCGCAGGCTTATCGTAATCTAGCTAAGGAGCTAATTTATGGGCCGGAGGCAGTCGAGGAGATTATCCTTTCTGAAAGCGAAGAGGTGATAAGCTAACATGGCGGCTAAACCAAAAAGCTTTCTAAAAAATCGAGAGATTACCCCTAGTTCCGCTACCGATGAGGATTTTCTAACGGTTTTAGGCGAAATAAGCCCAAGTGCCGCTGCCCGTCAGGTATTCAGTCAGAACATCCCGGTTGAGAGAATCAGGCCAAACCCTTTCCAGGCCCGCCGCGATTTCCAAAATCTGGAGGAGCTTGCCGACACTATCCGAATACAGGGGTTTACCAGTCGTTTGCGGGTACGTCCAGACCCTAATGACGAGGATTATTTTCAGTTATTATATGGAGAACGCCGCCAGCGGGCCGCCCGCCTAATTGAGTTAAGAGAAATCCCCTGCGATATCGCCAATCATACCGACCGTGAAATGATTGAAATTGGCCTGGCCGAAAACATTCAGCGACAAGATTTGAACCCTTTGGAAGAGGCTCAGGCGTTCCGCCATTTTATAACCGCTGGCTACTACACCATTCGAGAATTAGCCCAGCGTATTGGCAAAAACAAAGATTATGTAGCGGGCCGACTATCTCTTTTACAAGCTCCCCAGGACGTACAGGAATTGGTAGCCCAAAAGCCCGATACCCTTACCGCCGCTCGCCGGATTGCCCAATTAGAATCTGAACAAGAACGCCGCCCGCTTATCGAGGGGTTGTTGAAGGGAAAACTTAATAAGGAAGATGTACGGACAATTGTACAGGAAATAAAAGCCCCTACCTTTGTTACTGAAGAAAATCAAGGAGAGGTAATTATCAATGGCCGAGCGATTGCTGCTCAGACTTTTGTACGTCCAGACGTACAAAAATCCCCCCGCACAATTGAGACAACCAATAAAAGATTGGAGCGGGATGCCGCTTATATAATCACTACTTTGGGGCAATGGGAGCGGGCCTTATCCACCCTTGAGCTAATTACCCAGCAAGAGATGAAAGAAGCCCTCCAGCGTATCAAAGTTGCCATTGAGAGTATCGAAGAAAAGTTGAAAAGCGCAACCTAAATCAAATAAAAAACTGCTCAAAATAGTAGACGATGGTTTATGTTAACAAATGCGGAGAAAGCGACTTGAACCAACGAAATCTTGATTTGAATTCAATACTCAGGCAGGTAGCGAAACTCAAAAGTCTTCCAGAAGCGGAATTGATCCAGGAATTAGAAAGGCTGCTACCAGTTCTATGGCAAATCAGAAATGACCCCACTTATTCAGGTCAGCTAAAACAGATGGCTAGTCTTTCTACTGGCCCAAATGGCTCGTTAGAAATTTTGTCATCAGTCCTGTCTTTATTGGAAGGTCAATTCACTGAACCCCCCCAACTCAGACGAGAAGCCGAAAAACTCGCTCGCTTGATTTTAGAAAGTAATCTGGTGGTACCTGGTTTCTCCTCTTATGAAGCATTGCGGGAAGCCCTGGCTAAAAACACCTTTTCTCAGCGTGAGGATACTCCCTGGCCTACCGCTGAACTAAAGGAAGGGCAGTCAACCGGGCAGGCTCAACTAATACCAGCCTTATTGGACGAACATCCCCTAATGCCCCCCGACGAGGTAGAAAAATGGTCTGAGCTGATGTGGAAGCAACGCGAAGAGCTTTCCGACCTGGATGCGGACGCTCTTGATATGTTAAGCCATGTATGGCTAGCGCAAGCAGGAAGTGCCGACGATTATGCGGTGGGAGATGTTGACGAATTTTTGGTTATGCGCGGCCTCAAACCCAAGCAGGGCGGGGATGGACGACGAGGTGGCTTTGAACCTGAACAGCGCACCGAAATGTTAAAAGCTTTATCCCATATCCAAAACCTATGGCTTAATATGGGTGAGGTAGAATTTCAGGAAGAACGCGCCAGCCGTCGAGGAAGGCGTAAAAAAAGTGTGCGTAACGCCGTCCAGAGCCGGGCTTTTGTAATCACTGACCGGATGGGGCAGATTAGGCTTGACGGCCAATTAGATGTCAACCGCTTTATGTTTCGCCCCGGTGTGCTTTTTTCGCGTTTCTTGTATGGCCCTGGACGGCAGACCGCACTGCTCTCGGCTAAGGCGGTACAATACGACCCTTACCGACAAAGGTGGGAAAAGCGGCTGGCGCGTTATCTTTCCTGGCAATGGCGGTTAAGGGCCCAACACGGTAATTTTAACCGAGCTTACCTGGTAGAAGCTCTTTTAGAAGCAGTTGGTGAGACCCCTGGAAATTATAACCGTTACCCCGCCAGAGTACGGGAAAGACTGGAAAAAGCTCTTGAAACCCTGGTAGAAGATAAGGTTATCGCTGGCTGGGAATATCAGGAGTGGAACGAGGCTACCGCCGACCAGCGAGGTTGGGCAAAATTCTGGCTTGCTACCAGCGTTCTAATTGCCCCACCCCAATCAATCCGGGAAACCTATCACCTTCTCCGACAACACCTTGATAATAATGAGTTAGACCTGGCCCTTCTCTCCGGTTCCTGGGTTTGGGCAGAACTTGTAAAGGCCCACCGGAAAGAACGGGGCTTGTCGCAGACCGAAGCCGCCCTTGAATTGGGTGTCTCACAGGGATATTTATCAAAGCTGGAAAAGGGGCAGGTTTCAGTTTCCGACGAACTGGAAAACCGTCTAAAACAATGGGTTGGGCAATCAAAAAACAGCCTGAAATAGGAATAAAAATAGCTGAGTCGGGGTTATCCTGCACCTAAATTATTTGGTTTATTCCACATGTCGGGGTTATCGCTCACCTAAATCCAACAGATTTGAACTCAAATTAGTAAAATTTATTCCTAATTAACGCCCGAATAACCCTCAAAAATTCCAAGTCATAAAAATTGATGTTGTAGAATCCTCATGAACTCAGGTAGATTCCATATTCACCCTACGACAGGATACCTGTAAAAATTTACCATAAGGTTAAAGTTAGGCTGGTTAAGAAGCTTTTTTAGGTGTTTTAGCCCCTTCTTTGGTCTTATTTGCTTCAAAAAGCTCGAAATCCTCATTATATTTGGTATTTT
>JBBQZS010000131.1:0-7393 GCA_038207495.1 Chloroflexia bacterium | reverse complement strand
GGACATCACCAGCGACTGGACCGCTCCCATGCACAATTGGGCCAGTATTTTGAACCAGTTAGCCATCCATTATGAGGGTAGGTTGAAACTCTGATGTTAGGTGACAAATCCCATTTACACAGTCCTATTGACATACCCCTTAAGGTCGCTCTTTTTAGAGCCCGATACCACAAAATGCACCTGATGGCCTTCGTTCTTCATTTGCCGGGCAATTGTTAGCAGGGTATTGAGATGACCCATTGAAGCGTGGTTCACAAATAGTATTTTGCTCACGATATCTTCCTTTCGTTCGCCCTGCAATTACAACTTACTGACAGTATTGCTGCCACCATTCACCACCCAGATATTGCTACCATCGAATGCCACTCCCCAGGGAGCACTCCCCACACTATAAGTACCCAGCAGCGTGCCATCACTCGACTTTAGTTTGCTAACGGTATTGCTGCCAGTATTGGCCACCCAAATATTGTTGCCATCGAATGCCACACCTCTTGGAAAAGTTCCAACGGTATAAGTCCCAAGCAGGCTGCCATCGCTCACCTTTAGTTTGCTAACGTTGTGGCTACCAGTATTCACCACCCAGATTGTGTTGCCGTCGAATGCTACCCCGTTTGGGTTAAAATTCACATTATAAGTAGCAAGCAAAGCACCATCGCTGGACCTTAGCTTACTTACGTTATTGCTGCCATAATTTGTGACCCAAATATTGTTGCCATCAAAAGCCACATTTTGGGGATTACTGCCAACCGCATAAGTCCCAAGCAAAGCACCATCGCTGGCTCTTAGTTTGCTCACATTATTGCCGTTATAGTTCGCCACCCAGATACTGGCCCCATCATAAGCCACCCCTCTTGGGCCACTTCCAACATTATAAGTACCAACCATCGTCCCATCACTGGCTCTTAGCTTGCTTACGTTATCTCTAGCAAAGTTCGCCACCCAGATATTGGCTCCATCGAAAGCTATTCCAAAGGGAAGACCCCCAACCACATAAGTGCCAAGCAGTGCACTATCGCTGGCCCTTAGCTTACTTACGGTGTTACTGCCATAATTTGTTACCCAGATATTGGTGCCATCGAAAGCCACCCCGCTTGGATCAGTTTCAACCTGGAATGATAAAGTGGTATTGGCCTCATACCAGCGCAAGGTGGCAATCTGCAAAGGGTTTAACCCAACCTGGGCCGGGCCTTGTGTTCCAGTATCCCCGGTGTCGCCCTTGTCGCCCTTGTCCCCATTCAAACCTTGCGCCCCGCTATCGCCTGTATCGCCCTTATCGCCCTGCGTTCCGGCATCGCCTTTTGGCCCCGGTTGTCCGGTATTCCCGGTGTCCCCTTTCGGTCCGGTAAGTCCAGTTGCGCCAGTATCACCCTTCAGACCTTGCACTCCGGTATCACCCTTATCGCCTTTTGCCCCTTGTAATCCAGTTGCGCCAGTGTCACCCTTTAGCCCTTGCGCTCCAGGGTCGCCTTTCGCACCTTTCGGCCCGGTCTGGTTCCAGCTGATGAGTTTCTCTTCCTTTTTCTCGCATTTGGATTTAATCTTGTCAGGTTCGTTTGAGTTGTCCTGTTTGGCTTTGTCGGGGTCAATCAGCCGCAATTCCCCCTCCTTGTTGTAACAGGCCGTTATTACCCCATCGGCAGAGGGTATACTTGCCAACGCCGCCCCGGAGAAAAGCAGTAAGCCCACCAGACTCAGCGACAAGGCTCGCGACCATTTCCCCCGACCCGGCTTACCGAAGCGACGGGGTTTAGCGGGTCGCTCCAGTAACGAATGTAGTCGAGTCAGTTCGGCTTTCTGGGCCTGTAGTTGCTTTTCCATTTCGACCAATTGCTCAGTCAGGTTTATGGTGTGGTTAATCGGTTCGCTCATTGTATTTATTCCTCTCATAACTGCTAGTGGGTTCATTGCCATATAGTTTGGTTCAGCTGGGCGCGAAACTCTCTTTATTTGGCAGCTTCTCCTGGCCACTTAAGATTTGACAGCGGGGAATTGACTGAAAGCAAAGTCAAGCCCAGGTCTCGGATTTTAAGTAATACCCCAAACAGGGCCGCCTGGTCAGCAAGCGAGCCACGCAACAGGGTTTTGTCGCTACCCTCGTAGTCAATCGCTAACCCTTCAAACCATTCTGACCAGCTTCTATCCAACTGGCCTTTTAATCTGATTTCAAAATATTCCATAGGGATGTTTGCCTGTTCTCAACTAATAAGTTGTTAGCTTATAACTTTGATTATGGAGAAAGATGGGGAACTTTGCATACCTAAAAATAGGTATTTAAAGTAGTATCTTTTGCAGAAAAGTAGTAGTTGGGGGTAGTAAGTTAAAGCAAACCGAATTCTTTGACCCGAATTAAAGCCTGGGTGCGGTTATTTACCTCAAGCTTGCTGAAAATATTCCGAATATGAACTTTGACGGTGTTCTCGGTTAACATCAGCCTGGAAGCCAGTGCCCGGTTGGTTAAGCCTTCCGCCAGACCACGCATGACTTCTTTTTCGCGCTCGCTCAGAGGTTCAAACTGGCCTTGATTCAGGGTGGGTGGTATAACTTTGGCGACCTGGATATCTAGTGGAGTGGGGGAAGTAGTGGCAGCAAGGAGGGGTTCGTTGGCGAATGCCGCCAAAAGTTTACTGGCAAATTCTGTTTTGTTGAGAGTAGAACTATAGGCTTGCAACAGTTTTTGGGCTGGCAAGCCTTCGTCCAGGAATAGGCGCAAAACATTCTCAGGTGCAGCCAGCGAAAGGGCCTTTTGGAGTAATTCAAAGGCTTCAGGGCGGGGATAAAGGGCTAATGCCTGAAGTAGATATATTTCCAGAACCCGGCTTTGCTGCCCTAAAAAAAGAGCAATCTGGAGCTGCTGTGCTAACAGGTCAAGGGCTTTTTCGGTTTCTCCGCTAGCCAACCATACCCTCGCCAGACTAAGTAAACGGATTTCACGCAGGTGAGCGGGCGGCAACTTCAGGTAATCCGGGTGGCGGTGCAATAGCTCTTCGGCCCAGGTTCTGGCTTCAGCTAACTGACCAAGCCGTAACTGAAATTGGGCTCGTAAAGCCTGGAGGTACTGGCGCAATTCTTCCAGTTGGTCACTGCTGCCTTTTGGCTCCATCTCCTTTAACATAACAAAAGATACCTGGTTGTCACCCTGCACCAGGGCTATCTTAGCCAGACCTTCGAGGGCTTGTATTATAACTGGCAGATTATGGTCTAAGCGGCTGAAGTGTAAAGCCTGATTGAAATAATTTTCGGCTTCAGCCAGGTCGTTCCAGCTATAGTTAATCCGACCCAATCCAGCATACAATCCACTCAGATATACCCTGGGGAAGCCGCTACCAGGTTTCTCTTCGACCTCCCGAATAGTTTCCTGGTAAACCCTCGCCGCTTGGTGTAACTGCCCCGCTTCTTCATCCAATTCAGTACGGTAGCTAATCGCCCCACACAAAGCCACAAAATCCCGGTTCTCCCGGCAAATAACGATAGCCCGGTCATAAGCTTCTCTGGCCTGATGAGGGCGACCAGTAAAACGATAAGCCCAGCCCAGACTGGTTAGGGCCAATAACCACCAGGGGAGAGAACCTTCCAAATGAGTTTTCTGTGGTAAACCCAAAAGAGCGGCCTCGAAACAACTAATCGCCTCTGTCCATTGGGTCTTAGACATGGCAACATAGCCTTTAAGGAAATTAACCTGGGCTTGCAGTATTACCCCATTCTGCCCTAGCCCAATGTTAAGGGCTTCTGGGTTGTCACCCTGGAGTTCAGGAGTTAAATTTTCCTGGCGGTTTTCAATACCCTGCAAAATCTCATTAACCTGGGCCACTTGCCCGGTTAAAACTATCGGCCAGGCTCTGGTTATCTCAAGCAAGGGAAACCGGGCACGTACTTCCTGGGGTAACTTCTCGATCCAACTGACCAGGCTTGATAGTTCCCCCCTTTGCCACCATTCTCCCAGGGTATTACTTAATAGTTGGGCCGCTTTGTTATACTCCTGGGCGGCGAAATAGTGGGTTAAAGCTTCGGTTAACCAACCCTGGTTCACAAACCATGACAAAAGCGGGGGGGATAAAGACGGGTCAAGCGGTTCTGGAGAACTGCGCCAAATAGCTGATGATAACGAAACCACTGGCCCTGTTCATCCATCCGGCTCACAAATAGATTCTCTGAGGCTAAACTTTCCAGGCGCGCCTGTCCACTCTGGTTTTTTATATCTTCCCAACCTGCTTCGGCGGTGGTAACTTCAGGGCGAATAACAGCCTCACATAAATCAGCATTTAACTTTTCCAGAATTGAAGTTTGCAACAAGAACTTTTGGACGTTTTCAGGCAGCTTTTCCAGAATCTCCTGAGCTAAGTAATCAATAATGTAGCGGTGAGTTCCACCAAAAGATTGAATGAAATTCTCGCGCTCCATTCCGGTTAGCTTCCTTAAACTTAGCGCCAGTAATTGCATTCCAGCCGGCCAGCCTTCGGTTCGTTTCTCCAGAGCCGCTATTTGCTGCGGCAATAGGCCCAACTTCATAGCTTCATTGTAAAAGGTGGCAGCTTCGGTGATACTAAAACGTAAATTTTCAGTTCTTATTTCCAGCAGTTGCCCGCGTGCCCGTAAGCGCGCCAGGGGTAGTTCGGGGTCGCTACGGGTAGCAATGAGTAGATGTAAATTAGGCGGCAAATAGTCCAGTAGCCCGGCTACGTCCCGATGTATTTCGGGGTTCTCCACCAGATGATAATCATCCAAAACCAGACAAATATCTTTTGGGCTAGTATTGGGTTGTGGGAGGCTGGCATTGATTAACTCGGTGAAAATTGTCTCGACTGGAAGGGGCTGCGAAACCAAGTGGGGAGTTTGGAGCAACTCAAGTAACTGCTGGCCGATTTCGTTCAGGCCGGGCAACCGATTAGCAAAGGCGGCAATAACATAACTCCAGAAGCGGGTCGGGAAATTATCGGCTTTATCCAGACTCAGCCAGATAATTTCGAGGTCGGGGGAGGAAGCGGCCCATTGCCCCAGCAGGGTAGTTTTACCCGAACCAGCCTGTGCTGAAATAAGGGTCAGTCGGCTCGTTTTGACCCCCTGAGCAAGGTGATTTAACAAATCCGAACGTTGTACCTGAGAGTTATTAAACTGAGGTACAAGTAGTTTCGTAAGAAGGGGTTGAAACATATCTTGAGCTTTTGGTTAAACATTTTGCTTGTCAATAAGATTAGTATGTTTTGTTATATCATAGCATAACTATTCTGCTTTGAAATAGCTGCAAAATTAGATTTTTGTAATATAGTAGAAACCGCCACCTACTTTAAGCCCTACTTTGAGCATCCTTCACTAGAGTTATCTTAAAAAACACAGGTTATGAACAATGTTGATCCTGGATTTCCCATTTGAAGTCAGGAATAACCTGCCACAAGGGACTTTCCGATAGGTAATTCCTAAATCCCAGGGAAGTAGGGGTGAAAGTCTATTTGGAACAATTATTGGTTGCCCGAATTTTAACAGAATCTATCGCCCTGTTATGATAAAATTACCTCAGAGGTTGTTAATTGAGAATTTGTACTTGGGTTGTAAAGTGCATCGCGCCAGGCTATTTCCCCGCTTTTCAAGCTGAATAGCTGAGTCAATAGTTCAAAATATTTAGGTTGTAAACCAAAGCAGAAGTAAAGTTATGAACACTGGTTTGGAAATTTTAACTTTAGGCGGTGTGCGCTTAAAGCTTGGCGATACTGAGCTTACCGCTACACTTTCTAGCAAAGCCACCGCCCTCCTGGTCTATTTAGCCTGTAAAAAGCAACCTCAATCCCGCCTGCAACTGGCCGAACTCTTCTGGCCCGAACGCAGTGAGGAACAAGCCTTGTCCAACTTACGCACTTTGTTAACCAGGTTGCGTAACCATCTTGATAGCTACTTAACTGTTAGCCGGAATACTATTTCATTCAACCCGACCCAGCCTTATTACTTGGATGTAGATGACCTTGAACTTGGGCTGAGCAAGGTCTGGCAATATTTTAGCAAGTTTTCCAGTGTTACTACCGACCTTGCCAATCGATTAGAAAAAGTGTTAAAGCTTTATAAAGGCGAGTTTCTGGCTGGTTTCTATTTGAATGAGGCTGCTGGCTTTGAAGAATGGGCCAACCAGACCAGGGGAAATCTGCATCAGCAGGTTGTGCAAGCCTTAAATTTTCTGGTGACTGCGAAAGAGAAGGCAGCAGATTATGAAGCCGCCAATCAATGGGCCAGTCGTTTACTAGAATTAGACCCCTTTCAGGAAGAATTTCATCGCCGCCGGATGTTGTTAATGGCGCAAAGTGGGCAGCGTCAGGCTGCTCTCAACCACTACAAAACCTATCAAAACTTCCTGGGCCGCGAACTTGATATTGCCCCTGAAGCCCAAACCACTGACCTCTACGAAAGAATAAAGAAAAATGAAGTGCTGGGAGCAGGACAAAAAGCCGTACAAACTCCTAATTTAGCCGCCAAGAGTGTCGGCAACGCGCTTCATCCTTCCGATAAAATAGCCCAGCTAAAGAGGGTAAGTCTTTTTGCTCAAACCCCAGAACATTTGCTGGCTGAACTAGCCGAACGCCTGGAAGAAGTAAGGTATAAGGGCGGGGAGATTATCTTTGAAAAAGGCGAACTGGGCCAGTGTATGTATATTATTGCCGAGGGCCAGGTACGCGTACATGACGGGGGCCGAACCATCAATAACCTTTCAGCCCGCGATATTTTTGGGGAAATGGCGGTGCTCGACTCTTCTCCCCGGCTGGCATCAGTAACCACCCTTACCGACACTCGTCTGTGGCGTTTGGAACAAGCTACCCTCTTCCAGCTTATGACCGGGGAAATCGAAGTAGTAAAAGGTATTATTGGGACTCTAACAAAACGATTGCGGGAGCGAGTTCATGATATAGTAGAGCTAGACGCGCGACTTATGGCCCTGCAAGACCCAAAACCTCATTAACACCTACCTGAGTTTTTATCTTAGAACTTTAGCATTTGTCCAGGATTACTTTTAAGCATTTTCAGGCCTTGTTTGGCAAGCTGGCTCTCAGGATTGATAATAAGGGCTTGTTCCAGGCAGTAATAACGTTGACTGAAGCGGGTAACTTTAGTTGCCAGCCATAACCAATCCATTTCCAGGTTCCAGCCAAGCTGTACCGCCTCGTTAAATAAATCGTTAGCTTCCTTATCTTGAACCTCTGATTCTAAAATTGCATCTGCTACTTGAGTACCTTTATCGAGTTTTAAGCCTACCAGAGATGCGTTTTGATACATAGTGCATAACCAAAGGAGCTATTGTGCAAGGAAGGAAAGAGGCTGAAGGTCAAAATAATGATAAACCCTGTTAGAAAGCTCGGTGCCACTCAATTTAGCCGTAGGCTCGACCACCGCCCGCTTGCCGTGTAACCAACAGGGT
>JBBQZS010000130.1:0-7569 GCA_038207495.1 Chloroflexia bacterium | reverse complement strand
AGGAGATCAAGAAAGGTTATGATCTTTTCGGGAGTCGGGCTGACAACGTGCTGAAAGTCGCGATAAAACCCTAAAACCGAGGCCTTAGCCAAAACAACGTTAGCCGCCATTTTAGCGGAATTATTTTAGGTATTGTCAAGTTAATGCGCAAGCAACTGATTATTGATGCAGAAATGGGGAAGCAGCTTCATTTTATAGGACTTTAACCCGGTTGCAGCTCTAAAATTTCCCAAAGATTGCTCCTCAGTGGGGAACGCTTCCCCGCTAAAATTTAACTTGACGATACCGTATTAATTGCTAAATATTAGATTTAACCGAAGAGGAACGAAGAAGTTCCTTAGATGGGAGGGTTCTTGAATGTCCAAGAAATGGGTTTATCTTTTTCGGGAGGGCCAGTCGGACTGGAAAGATTTGCTAGGCGGCAAAGGGGCTGGGCTGGCGGGAATGACCCTGGCAGGTATGCCGGTGCCTCCAGGATTTACTATCACCACCGAAGCCTGCAACAGCTACTACGAAAATGACAAAAGCTTCCCCGCCGGAATGTGGGAACAAACTCTGGCAAACCTCAAGGATCTAGAGCGGACAATGGATCGCAAGTTTGGAGCAGCCGAGCACCCCTTGCTGCTTTCGGTGCGGAGCGGGGCCAAGTTCTCGATGCCCGGTATGATGGATACTATTCTGAACCTGGGCTTGAACGACCAATCTGTTAAAGGACTTATTAAAGCTACTAACAACGAGCGGTTTGCCTACGATGCCTACCGCCGCTTTGTCCAGATGTACGGCAATGTGGTCTTAAATATCAATAAAGTTAAGTTTGAACAGGTTCTAGCTGAATACAAACAGCAAGTTGGCCCCAAAGCTAAAGATACCGACCTGAATACTCAACAGTTAAAGGAAATAACAAATAAGTTCAAAGCGATTGTGCTGGAAGAAATCGGCACCCCCTTCCCCGAGGAACCTTTCGAGCAACTCAAGGGGGCAGTTGAGGCTGTTTTTGCCAGTTGGAACACCGATAGGGCGAAAGTCTATCGCCAAATTAACAAAATTAGTGCGACCTTGGGTACAGCGGTCAACGTCCAAACAATGGTGTTTGGCAATATGGGCGACGATAGTGGCACTGGAGTAGCCTTCACCCGCGACCCAAGTACGGGCGAGAATGTACTTTACGGCGAATATTTACCTAATGCCCAGGGCGAGGATGTGGTGGCCGGTATCCGCACCCCTCATCCGATTTCTGAAATGGAATATGATCCTAATTTCCCTGGTGTTTATTATCAGTTCCGCGATATCGCCCGCCGCCTGGAAGCCTACTACAAAGATGTGCAGGATATGGAGTTTACCATCGAGCAGGGTCGCCTGTTTATGCTCCAGACCCGTACTGGCAAACGCACTGGTCAGGCGGCAGTAAAAATCGCGGTGGATTTGGTCAAAGAAGGGGTAATTGATCAGAAGACCGCTCTATTGCGCGTCCCAGCCGATGACCTGGTTCAACTTTTGTTACCACGAGTTGATCCGGAGGCCCATGTCACCAACCGAATTTTGACCAAAGGGTTAGCGGGTAGCCCCGGTGCAGCGGTAGGTAAGGTGGTTTTTACCGCCGAAGAAGCCGAAGAACGGGGTATGGCCGGGGAAGCGGTTATTTTGGTGCGGCGCGAAACCTCACCCGAAGATTTAAGGGGTATGGTTCAGGCGCAGGGAATATTAACGGCCTTTGGTGGTAAGACCAGCCACGCCGCTGTGGTTGCGCGGGGAATGGGGAAATGTTGCATTGTGGGAGCTGGCTCAATCCAGATTGCCCACGATGAAAGCCATTTTTCGGTGGATGGCACTGATATTAAAGTGAAAAAGGGCGAGTGGATTACCCTGGACGTAGATTCTATCGAAGGGCGGGTGCTGTTAGGTAAGGCCAAAACCACTATGCCAGAACTCAGTAGTGATTTTGCAACCCTAATGGAATGGACAGATAAATATCGGCGGTTGGGGGTGCTGGCTAATGCCGATACCCCTCACGATGCCGCTAAAGCCCGCGAGTTTGGGGCGCAGGGGATTGGCCTGTGCCGCACCGAGCATATGTTTTTTGAGGGTGAGCGGATTCTGGCAATTCGCGAGATGATTGTAGCCGATACCTTAGAGAAGCGGCAAAAAGCCCTGTCCAAGATTCTACCCTACCAAAAAGAGGATTTTGTGGGTATTTTCAAGGCAATGGCGGGTTACCCGGTGACAATCCGCACCCTTGACCCGCCGCTTCATGAATTTTTACCTCACGACGAGGCGCAGATTCGGGAGCTGGCTCAGGATTTGGGGGTTTCCGCCGAAATAATCCAGCGTCGTCTGGAAACTCTGGAAGAAGCCAACCCAATGTTAGGGCTTAGGGGTTGCCGCCTGGGTATTATTTATCCCGAAATTACTGAAATGCAGGCCCGCGCAATCTTTCAGGCGGCAGTTGAAGTGCACAAGCAAGGGGTTAAGGTGTTGCCAGAGATTATGATTCCGCTGGTGAGCGACGTGAATGAGCTACGGCTGCAACGTGAGATTGTTGACCGAGTGGCTAAGGAAGAAGGGGTATTGGAAGCCGGGATTATGTATAAAGTAGGGACGATGATTGAACTGCCCCGCGCTGCGCTATTGGCTGACAAAATCGCCGAGATAGCCGATTTCTTTAGCTATGGCACAAATGACCTGACCCAAACAACTTTTGGCTTGAGCCGGGACGATAGCGGTCAGTTTCTGCCCCGCTATGTGGAGCGCAAAATCTTCAAGGATGACCCCTTCCGTGTACTTGACCGGGAAGGAGTTGGGCAGTTGATGCAAATCGGGACTGAACGAGGCCGCACTACTCGCCCCAATTTAATAGTAGGGATTTGTGGCGAACACGGCGGCGACCCTAGCTCAGTGGAGTTTTGCCATATTATTAACCTAAACTATGTCAGTTGCTCGCCCTTCCGCGTGCCGATAGCCCGGTTAGCGGCAGCTCAGGCTGCTATTGGCGAAATCCAACGTGATAAATAAAGAAGTGCTTTTAGTTTAGCTAAAGTTTTACTAGCAACTCGAAACGGTTCTGTCAGATTTCAGGATAGAGGTCAAATCTACCAAAATTTCCCCACAAATGAGAGGAAATCCTGTTGAATCGGTTATGATTTAGGTATACCGTGGCTAAATCCGAGATAAATTCCCCACTTTTGACTGCTAATCGGTTGACCTTTCCTGAAATCTGACAGAACCAGAAGAATAGAACTGACTGTAGTCACAGGTAGGGAATTGAAATGAAAATTGGTATTCCAAAAGAAATTTCTCCTGGTGAAACAAGAGTAGCCCTCGTACCAAATCTGGTGCCATTACTTAAGAAAGATGGGTACGAAGTGCTGTTGGCCTCCGGCGCGGGTGCTGGTAGCTTCTTTTCTGATGAGCAATATCTGGTAGCGGGGGCTCAAATAATCGAGGATTTGCCTTCTCTCTACTTAAAGGCTGATATTATCTTTAAGGTACAGCCACCTCAACTGCATCCCCATTTCCGACAACATGAAGCTGAAATGTTGGGGAATGGTGCTATATATCTGGGCTTTCTCGAACCCTACCGCAACCGGGAAACCCTCGAGCTATTTACTAAACAGCACATTTCCAGTTTTGCGATGGAGTTTATACCGCGTATCTCACGCGCCCAGAATATGGATGCCTTGAGTTCAATGGCAACAATTGCTGGATACAAGGCGGTTTTGCTGGCAGCCGACCATCTCAGGAAAATGTTCCCATTGCTTATGATGGCAGCAGGCACAGTAACTCCGGCTACGGTACTGGTATTGGGTGCAGGCGTTGCGGGCTTGCAGGCAATTGCGACTGCCAGGCGTTTGGGAGCAAGGGTGGAAGCTTTTGACCCTCGTCAGGCTGTAAAAGAACAGATTATGAGTCTTGGGGCAAGTTTTGTGGAAATGGAACTGCCGCCCGATATTGAAACGGCGGGTGGCTATGCCAGGGAGCAATCAACCGAGTTTCTAAAAAAAGAACAGGAAGCTATCAGCGTCCGAATGCCAAAAGTTGATGTGATTATCTGTACTGCTCAAGTTTTTGGCAAACAGGCTCCGCTACTCATCACCGAAGAAATGGTGAAACTAATACGACCCGGTTCGGTAATAGTAGATCTTGCCGCAGAGCAGGGGGGTAATTGCGCGCTGACTAAGGCTGGACAAACCATCGAACACTATGGTGTAACAATTATCGGTGCCACCAACTTACCCGCCACACTTCCGGTAGATGCCAGCCAGTTATATGCCCGCGGCCTGGTTAATCTCTTCCGCCACCTCTACCCCACTCCTGCTGCTAAACTCGATTTTACCGATGAAATAACCAGGGGAACCTGCCTGACCTACGAGGGGGAAATAGTTCACCCGGCTCTTAAAACCGGAATAAAACAAGGAGCAACCGCATGAATTTTTCATGGATTGACGCGCTCTATATTCTAATGTTAGCTGGTTTTGTGGGTTTTGAGGTCATTCGGCGCGTACCACCACTTTTACATACTCCCTTGATGTCGGCAACTAACGCCATTTCAGGTATTTCCCTGGTGGGCTCATTGGTAGCCGCCGGAAGCGGACACGGCCCACTAAGTACAATTCTAGGCTTTGTAGCGGTCACTGCGGCTACCATTAATGTGGTCGGTGGTTTTATGATTACCAACCGGATGTTGAAAATGTTTAAACGGAAGGAGAAGTAAGCTTCATGAATACTATTCTCCTTGATTTCATTTATCTAGCGGCAGCCGTTCTCTTCATTCTCGGTCTTAAGGGGCTGAATTCACCTAACACGGCCCGTCGCGGTATTCTTTTCGCCGAGGTTGGGATGCTATTGGCTGTAGTTGGGACACTGCTCCGTCAGGAAATAGTGAGTTATGAATGGATTATCGCTGGGCTAATTATTGGTTCCCTGATTGGTGGGGCGATGGCAATATTTATGCCGATGAGCGCCATGCCCCAACGGATTGCACTTTCCCACTCATTCGGTGCCCTGGCCGCAACCCTGGTGGGGATTGTGAAATACACCGAACACGCTCCCAATATTGAGAACGGGCTGATGGCAGCACTTGGCTTTGAAGTGCTTTTTGGTTCGTTGACCATCACGGGTAGCTTAATGGCTTTTGGCAAATTGCAGGAGCTGGTTAAGGGTGCCCCCATCACTTACCGTTTTCAAAACTTCACCAATATTATCCTCTTCATTACGGCAGTGGTTATATTTATCTATCTTATTTTTAACCCTTCCGTGACAATTCTTTTTTATGTAATGTTGGCAGCCGGGTTAGGGATTGGGGTGCTGATTGTCCTGCCAATTGGGGGCGCAGATATGCCAGTGGTGTTAGCCCTGCTGAATTCATATGCTGGGTTGGCCGCCGCCGCCACCGGGTTTGCAATTGACAATAAAATGTTGATTATTGCCGGAGCATTGGATGGTGCTTCTGGCTTCTTTCTATCCATTATTATGAGTAAGGCCATGAACCGCTCTTTTACAAATGTGCTTTTTGGCGCGGTCGGCGCAGTAAAAGCCACGGTTAATAGGAGCGAGGAGGCTAAAACAGTAATTAGTTACACCCCCGAAGATGCCCTTTTCATGTTAGAAAACGCCCAATCAGTGATTATTATACCGGGCTACGGTATGGCTGTAGCACAAGCTCAACATGCTGTACAAGAGTTAGCAAGCTTGCTGATGCAACGGGGTGCAATCGTGCGCTATGCTATTCATCCCGTAGCAGGCCGAATGCCCGGACACATGAATGTATTGTTAGCAGAAGCAAATATCCCTTATGATTTACTGTTTGAACCGGGACAAATCAATGATGATTTTTCAAGTACAGATGTGGTAATCGTAGTAGGGGCGAACGATGTGGTAAATCCTGCCGCACGCTATAAGAAAGAAAGCCCTCTTTATGGCATGCCCATCCTAGATGCTGATAAAGCTCGGACGGTTATTATCCTCAAGCGAAGCCTCGGCCCAGGGTTTGCTGGTGAGGAGAATGAGCTTTTCTATGACAAAAAAACTATGATGGTTTTTGGTGATGCCAAAGTGTCTCTGACAAGCCTTGTCCAATTGCTAAAAAATAACCAGGTTCCGGCACGGGGCAAATTGGAGTTAGTAAAATAGGGTTGTGATAAAACTATTATTGAGGTGATAATTTTATGTAAAGTTAGTTCGCTCAGCGATTTAGCTCCGAACTACTTTAACCAAGCCAACTCAAGCTGGCTGGAAATAGCCTAAATACTCTTAAAATAGCCTTTTTAGCCCCTTAAAAGGTTCTGTCAGATTTCAGGAAAGGTCAACCGATTACCAACCAAAAGTGGGGAATTTATCTCGGATTTAGCCACGGTATTACCTAAATCATAACTGATTTAGCAGGATTTCCTCTCATTTGTGGGGAAAACTTTTGGTAGATTTGACCTCTATCCTGAAATCTGACAAAACCACCAGATACAGCTTAACCTCACGGTTTTACTGCCAGTTTTGGAACTGTGAGACATTGTTGGGATGCTTCATACAGTTCGTTACCTCGCTGCATTTCTCCCTAGAGTACTGCTAGCCGAATAACAGGTTTGGTCAGATAATTATTTCTCAGCCAAACAATTATTCAATTGTCTTTCACGTCGCACCACACTTCTTAAATATACGCTTTCTAAGCATCTCCGCTGTGACTCGTATGATCGGCCTTTCTTATCAACATCACCGGCAAGTGGCTCTCCCGCACCACCTCTTCCGCTACACTTCCTAGGGCTAACTGTCCTAACCGACCTCGACTGTGGGTGGTCATTGCTATCAGTTGGGCCTTTACCTCTTTGGCGTATGTTATTATTCTTCTGGTAGGTTCACTATTATATTCCAGTGCCAGTTTCACTTCATCGGTTTGAACTACCCTAAGACACTCCACCCCTCTTTCCCTTAAACGGGTTTGGATTTCCTGAAGGTATTGTTCGGCTTGCTCCACAAGCACGCTTATTTCCCGATCCAGGTCGTAGTCTACAGGGTAAATAAAAGCCCCTGCTCCACTGGGTATCAAAGGTGTAACTACCTCAAATAAATGTATTTTGACCCCTAGTGGCAGGGCCAGACTTGCGGCGGACTCCAGGATTGTTTCTGAACCAGTTGTTCCATCCAAAGTTACCAGGATTGGAGCTAAACTAATATTTTCCTGTTCTTCAACTTTTTCCAGGCCTGGGGTTTCGTCTGGTTTGATCAAAATCACCGGCAGACTGGAATGTTGGAGCAGGCTAGTCGCCACACTACCGGTGAGCAAGAGAGACAACCCACTTCGACCATGGGTGGTCATTACCACCAGGTCCGCCCCAACGTCTTTTACAATTTCAGCCAACTCTTTTGGCGATCTACCACAAACCACTAACGTTTGAATTTGATCAGCACTCAGGGTAGTTTCGGTACCAGCTGTCAAGTAGAGGGTAGAAGTAGGCCAGAAGATCGCGGGTGGAAAGTGTCCCAAGCGGTTAGCTAAACCAGTTGCGGCCAAAATGTACCACTTTGTCATTTGGGTAATCCGCTGTCCAGGTTTCGGTAAGGTGTGGCAGGTTCAGCCGCCCA
>JBBQZS010000129.1:0-7589 GCA_038207495.1 Chloroflexia bacterium | reverse complement strand
GGTTTTGGGCCTGGAATGAGTGGTTCGATTAAATCCCACTCCCTATCATTTAAGTCGCTGTCATAGGCTTTTCGTCTATTCATGCCTCCCAGTTTAGCGAATTTGTAAATACCCCTCCCCCATTTTTAGACAGGCTCTAAGAGAAATTTTGAATCTATCCTGGCGAATTCTTGTATCCCAATTTATGAAGGATCGACATCCTATAGACCTAGAAGCTTCCTTCCAACATCAATTTGCGGGAATTATTTCTAGTATTGGCAGTCTTTATTGCTTATCCCGCGACGACGTTTTCTTTGTTGATTTAGAAAAGAAATGTAAGGATATTCAAGGGAAAACTAAATATCTTGATATTACTTGTAGCTTTGAAAATGCTGATATCAGTTGTGCAATTGAACTGAAATTCAAAACCAAAAAACAAGGAGCGCAGGACCTATCCAAACAGGATATTTATTATGATATATTAAGTTTGGAGGAAGCCACTAGCAAAGGCTATAATTTCGGAATGTTTTATATGATTACCAATAGTCGGGCTTATTTGAATCCTTCGCTCAGGGGTCTAGGAACTATTTTCGATACTAGCAATGGTTACGAAATACAATCAGGCAAACGTTATTATGAACAAGAACGAAGCTGGGCTAGACCTATAGACTTACTTTTTAAAAATAACTATCGTTTTGAATGGGTTACGGTAGAAAATTGGCATTTCCTAGAGATATCAATTAACCCCGTTGGTAATATTTAGCTAAGTAAGTTTTTGTATACTTATTGTAAAGTCTAACCTTCCAATTTTTTATTCTTTATTTTTGCTTCTTATATCAAGTCCTGATAAATAGTGTTCAAACGTAGGGGTAGGTTTATCACCATCGACTCCAACAAATACATTTGTTCTGTTCTCTAAAAGTAAAATCAAGTTATGCACTTGAGTTCAAAACTACTCATTTACTACTCGGTTCAGAGCAAATTCTATCAAAGGGAATTGCTCTAAATCTGATTTGAAATGGCTTGTAAGTAGATTTTGAGCTCAAATATTTTAGAATTTTTGTATTTGTTGGAGTTGATGACCAATGTGTCTGCCCTTTTTTTGTGCCATTCTCAGGGTAGGCTCTACCCGAGATTGGTTCAGGACAACCACAAGGGTTGTCCCTACGAATCAGGTTCTTTTATTTATCCCCATCTTTCTACCAGTTAGGCTAATTTAACCCTGCTGGCACATAATATGCCTTTTAGCCATGAAAATGAGCAAGTCTTCGCCACCGTTGTCACCCCTGTACTTGCGAATGGTCTTATTGAAAACCTTGAGATTCTTCGACTTCGACGTGATGGGTTACGAAAATGAACCTTAAACATAATGAACAAATTGTACCAGGGGATTGATTATGATGAACCCTAAAAATTCTAATAAAGATGCTAAAAAAATTCTAAATCCAGCTCTGGCAGGGGGATTTGGCTTATTAGGAAGCGCGGCCTATGCTTTACTAAGTTATGGTGCCGCCAATCATATAGTTTCCAGCCTCACCAAACCTGCAAAACCCAACTGGCAAGAAAAGTTCAACTTTACCCCCTTTGAATTTGAAGTGGATTATTTGGACGTTTGCATACCAACCGTAGGTGACCGATTACTACAGGGTTGGTTACTTTTACACCAGGGGGAACGCCGGGTAATCGTTATGGCCCATGGCTATCGGGGCTGCAAAGAGCAAATGCTAGGACTGTCTGTTTTCTTATGGAAAGCGGGTTTCAACGTTCTACTCTTTAATTATCGCGGGCATGGTCACGACCGTGAGTACGGCGAATTACTTACGCTGGGCGAACGTGAGCTGGAAGACTTTCAGGCCGCTTTGGATTTTGTTGAAAATTATTTTCATGCTCAGGGAATAGCCGAACCAATTATTGGGGCATTAGGGGGCTCTTTAGGTGCAGCCGTGGCCCTGACCGCTACCTCGCGCAATCCTAAAATCAGGGCAGTTTGGGCTGACAGTAGCTTTTCCAGTCGAAAAGATGTAGTAGCTTATAACTGGCAAAAACAATTCCACTTACCGACCTACCCGGTGATGGAATTAACGGAGTGGCTCTTTTTTTGTCGAACTGGTCATAGTTTAAGCGACTTTTCTCCCGCCCAGGAAGTAGCCAAAATTGCTCCACGCCCGATTTACTTTGTACATAGCGAAGGCGATCAGATTATACCAATTTCGCACTCCTATGCCCTACATGAAGCGACCAATAGCCCTAAAACCCTCTGGATAGAAAAGGGCGGCGAGCATTGTAGTGTTTATTTCAACAACCGTGACGAATATCGTCGTAGGTTAATTGTTTTCTTTGAACAGGCTTTACAGGGTTTACCAGACAATGAGAGTAATTGTCAGGCGGTAAACCCTTTTACCTCAGAGGCGTTTGACTCGTTTATTACTTCACAAGCCACCCCCAAATTGAGCTGAAGACCCAGATTGTTATTTAATCTTATATTGCCATCGATAAAAACAATTAATAAATCGTAACCGTTCACGAAAACTGTCACGCCCCTTTATGGGATGTGAGCCTATGCAATAGAATCTCAATGTTTTAAACAAGACCCTTCGCAAGCTCAGGGTGACTATCGGGTTTCCCCCAACCCCCCTAACATTTAGGCGGGGTGGCATCGCTGATTTTGAAGGCATAGAACAGGATAGACTGAACCCGATTGTCCACCCTGGCTCCCGGCTCGACGGTTTTGAACTGGACGCGGTTGGGGCCGGGTTGGAGGGTCAGTTTGATTTGGAGTTTGGCGCGTGACGGATTGACCGAAATCTCCTGCACCAACTTATATTCCTTGCTTTCAGGGTTTGGCTGCTGTAAGAGTTGAAGGCGGCGGGGCTGCTGCCAACTTTCGGCCTCAGTGTCCAGCACTACGCTCAAGGGTTGGCGGGTGGGATTGAAGAAATTGACCTCGGCGTTCCCATCCATCCAGCGATAAACCTCACCCGCGTCATTTATCAGCCGCTCGTTCCAGCCGCCCAGCCGCCCCGGCAAAACCGCCTTTGCCCCGCAAGCATTGGTCGCGCCCGGCAGGTTCGCCACCTGCCAGATTATCAAATTGGCATCCTCAAAGGTCGGCGGCGCATCCTTGAAAACCTCGCGAATATACTCAAGCTGCCCCTTCTCGTAGGCCTCGCTCACGTTATAAGCCCGCAAATCCTTATGATAAATCACATAACGCAGGTTATAGTAATTCAGCACGGCGGCGGTATTATCGAGGGTCGCCGGGTCGAAAATGTCACGGGGACGGGTGGATGGGTAGTTACTCCGCAACTCCTTGAGGCCGGGGGTCAGGGCAAAGGGATAGGCCAACTGTCGGGCGGTATAGCCCCCCACCATCGGCTTTTTGTAAAAGGTCTGGTTGAACATCGCCCTGGAATCGCCCGCGTCCGGCAAATCTATCACCGCAAAATTATCCCGGCTGGCCTGAATTTGCTGAAAGAAGGCCGAAGGGGCGGCATTATCGAGCGTCCGGGGCAAGGGTTGGAGAAATTCCAGAAAAATCAGCCCCGCCGCCAGCATCGGTACCACCGAAGCAAAGCGCACCAGCCTTTTATTCTCCTGTAGCCGCGCCACCCCAAAGGCCACCAGAATCGCCAGCATCAACACCACCACAATAATCGCCACTAGCGGGATACTGGCAATATCGCCAAAGGGCAGGGCGTAGAGCAGGCGGTTGGGGGTGGGTAGGCCGCTCTGGGCATCGGCGGGGGTCGCCAGCACCTTGTCTTTGGTGATAAATTTCAGGGTCGGGCCAAGCGAAAGTTCCAGGAACAGCAGCCCCGCCCCCGCCCACAGCCAGACCCGCTTGAAGTTGGTTATCAGGCCGAACAGCCCCAACGCCAGCACCCCAAAGCCCAAAAATAGCCCCTGATAATCCGAGTCAACCCGCGCCCCGAACAGCCCCCACAACGCCGACGAGCCCGGCTTGATAAAATCGGCTAGTCCGGCGGAGTTATACCACAGGTCGAAGGTCGGTTGCTTGCCGATATTTTGCTCACCCCCCACCGAAGCGGCAGTGCGCAGGATTATCGGCGACAAGAGCAGCCCCGCCACCGCCAGCGTACCCACCCCCCGCAACACCGTCCCGCGCCACTCCTTGCGCTGCTGGTAAAGCTGGTAGAGGAACAGCAACCCGCCCAGAATCAAGCCATAATAGGCAAAATACCAGCTTGTTAGAGCCATCGTCACAAAACAAACAATCGTGCCGAGGGCGTTCCACCGCCAGTTCTCGCCGCGCAAGGTTTTCAGGTAGCACAATAGATAGAAGGCGAACCAGAAGGTCGGCAACAAGTCCAGTTGTCCCAGGTTTTGCCACAGCCCAACCAACGGGCAGAAACCGTAGATTATCCCCGCCACAAAGCCCGCCCGATAGTTGCCCGTCAAATAGCCCGTCAGTAAATAGGCACTATAGGCCGAAATCGCCGCGCACAAAATCGTAAACAGGTTAAAAGTGGCGACCAACCCAAAGACCAGTTGGAAGGGAATCGAAATTACCCCGGTGGCGACGTTGAGCGCGTCCAATAACAAATCCACCCGTTGGGGATAGTAGATATAGTCGGTGTAGAAGGGCAGTTCGTGCAAATCCCACAGGCTGAATTTGACCCACCAGGTGTGCCACAACTGTTGCCAGACATCCCCACTGGCGGTGCGTATCACCCTGTCCGAGAGATTCAAGACAAGCGGCCAGGTGAAAATAATCGCCCCCAGCAGGTAGATAGCGAAGGGCAGGAGGTGTCGGTAAAGGGCGGAGGGCGGAGGGCGGAGGGCGGAGTCGGTCTTTGGTTGTCGGTTTTTGGTGAAAATTGAAGTCATTATTTGGTTTTTGGTTGTGGGGTCAGGCCCGGTGGCCTATTGGGTGTAGGGACACGGTGCCTCGTGTTCTTACGAATTTCTTGTTAGTACGAGCGAACACAAGGTTCGTCCCTACGAATGAATTTCCTATCCTGACCATCCCTGTGAAAATAAGGAGAAGGTACAAGGCCGGACAGCCACAAGGGCTGTCCCTACGAAGATTTTCTTTTCAACCTTCAACCTTCAACCTTCAACCTTCCGTCTAGCCCCCTCGGCGGAGGCGGGTTGCCAGGGTTTTGTAGAAATAGGTTTTGGATTGCAACCGGGCGAAATAGGCCGAATGCGGGCTGTGGGTAATATTCAAAACGTCCTTATCCTCAATCGAGAAATCGGGCTGCCCATCAATCGTCACCGACCCGCCCTTGCGCGTGCCAACATACAGGGTGATAGTGGAGGTACGCGGCACCACCAGATGGCCCAGGTGACTGAGATGGGGGGCAATCGCCGCCACCACAATCGCCCGCATCGAAGGGTCTAGCACCGGGCCACCCGT
Organism: Chloroflexia bacterium; assembly: GCA_038207495.1. Lineage (GTDB taxonomy): Bacteria > Chloroflexota > Chloroflexia > Chloroheliales > Chloroheliaceae > Chlorohelix. The sequence continues at coordinate 2,230 of JBBQZS010000129.1, read as the reverse complement.
CGCCAGATTGTAGGCGGTGGAGCCAGTGGCGGTGCTGACAATCAGACCATCCCCGATAAAGGTCGTGACATATTCATCATCAATTTTAAGCTGGACTTCAATCACGCCCGAAAGATAGGCGCGTCCGACCACAATATCGTTGAGAGCCTGATATTCACCTATTTTCTCATCGTTACGCAGCAGCTCGGCCTGCAACATCGCCCGTTCTTCCACCCAGTGTTCGCCCCGCAGGAAGGCCGGGATTTTCTCCAACGCCTCGGCGGGCGAAACCTCCGCCAGAAAGCCGAACCGCCCGAAATCTACCCCGACAATTGGCACGCGATGTTTCGCCGCCACATTGCCAACGTGTAAAATTGTGCCGTCGCCGCCCAGCACAAAAACCATCTCGCAATCCGCCACAACTTTGGCAAACTCGCCACCATCCGGCACAATCCCGCGCCAGACCTTCACTCCTTGCCGGGTCAAAAGTTGTTCAACCGCATCCAGCAATTCTTGCGCCGCCGGGGGTGGGGCAGGCCGCGTCACAACCGCTATTTGTTTCACGATAGAGGCTCCTCAAATAATTGATTTATCAGCGAAAGGCTGTACGCCGTGCTGGTTGGCTCATCTACTGCCCGTAAGTTAGCGAGAAATTCGGTGTTACCTTCAGTGCCCAAGATGGGCGAACGAATCAGACCAAGCAGGGCAAAGTGATTGGTATGCCACCATTCTACCAAATCTTCCAGCACCGCGCGATGTACTTTAGTATCCTTGATTATACCACCCTTGCCGAGCCGCTCCCGCCCCGCCTCAAACTGGGGTTTCACTAAGGCGATAATCGGCGCACCGGGCAAAATCAGCTTCCGCACGGCGGGCAAAACCAGCTTCAGCGAGATAAAACTAACGTCAATCACCGCAATATCTGCCACCGCCGCACCCGCTCCCGGCTCAACTTCGGGCAGACTTTCGGAATAGCGCACGTTGGTTTTGTCCAGCACGTAAACCCGCGCATCCTGCCGCAAACTCCAGGCCAGTTGGCTATGGCCCACGTCCAGGGCAATCACCTTCCGCGCTCCCCGTTGCAACAGACAATCGGTAAAGCCCCCGGTGCTGGCCCCTACGTCCAGCCCAAGTTTCCCGGCGGGGTCTATACCGAATTCGTCCAGGGCATGTTCCATTTTCAACCCGCCCCGCCCAACGTACCTCATCCCCGCTCCGGCCTTGAGGGTCAGGGTTTGGGCTTCGTCCGGGTTGAGGCTGCTACCCGCTTTGTCCACCCGCCGCGTCCCGACCAGCACGTCCCCCGCCAGAATCAAAGCCTGAGCCTTCTCGCGGGTTTCAGCCAGACCGCGCTCCACCAGCCAAACGTCAATCCGTTTCTTCTCGCTGGCTTTAGCAGGTTTTTCGGTTTTGGTCGGTTTTGCCATTATCGGTTGTCAGTCGTCGGTAAAATTTGTAGGGGCGGTTCGCGAACCGTCCGATTTTATTCACAAGGATACCCAGTTCCTACTCGCCCGCAGACTCTATGCCCTGTATCAAAGCCATTACTAAGGTGTGGAGGGCTTCAACCGTAGCCAGGTCAGTTAATTCCCCGGCAGGATTTAATTTGGTACGAATCATCGGTATAGTCAACTTTCCGCCCACAACTACCCTGGCGGATATTGCCCCCAGCGTCAGTAGTAATGAAGCATGGGCTCGCTCCCCGCCCGAAGCACTCGGCGAAGCACTGATGGTCGCCACTGGTTTATTATCAAACTCGCCACTGGAAACGGTCCAATCAAGGGCATTTTTCAAAGAACCCGGCATCCCATAAGCATACTCTGGCGTGGAAATAATTACGCCATCGGCGGACTGAAGCAATTTACGAAAATTTTGAACTGATTCCGGGGAAGCTTCGCCATCTATTTCAGACGAGAAGTGGGGCAAATCCCCTAATCCCTCATAAATAATAAACTCCACCTCTGGCGGGGCTTGCATCTTAGCCACTCGCACCAACAAACTATTGGTTGATATTACTCTTAGGCTACCCGAAATAGCTACAATCCGCATCCCATTTTTCCTTTATGTAGTCTACCAAAGAAATTGGCGGGGTTACCGGGTGACCTACCAGGCATCGACTCCAACAAATACAAAAGTTCTAAAATATTTGAGCTCAAAATCTACTTACAAGCCATTTCAAATCAGATTTAGAGCAATTCCCTTTGATAGAATTTGCTCTGAACCAAGTAGTAAATGAGTAGTTTTGAACTCA
>JBBQZS010000128.1:0-7820 GCA_038207495.1 Chloroflexia bacterium | reverse complement strand
TTGAGTACGAAAAGTGTCATTAATTGCTTGCCAGCGTTCCTCCTTACGCCAGCTAGTGTAGTAATGAAAGACAAGCCGATAAGGTGGTAAATCGTGCGGTAATAACCGCCAGACGCAACCTGACCGCACAAGGTAAAAGATAGCGTTAAGAATTTCACGCCGACTATATTTAATTTTGCGACCACGTTCTTTTGGCGCGGGTAAGAGCGGCTCAATAATGTGCCACTCGCTGTCACTCAAATAGGTTGGATATATTTGTCGGTTATTCATACCAGACATTTTAACTGATTTTTACTTACTCTTCCCTTTTTTAGACTAGCTCTAAGACCCTGTTGGGAACATACGGTCTCTAAAACTTTCCCAATAAACTGCTCGAATAAAAGATTCATGTCGATCAAAAAAACAAAGCTTTCAGTCTTTCCAATACTTAATAAATCTTTTATACCAAGCTTATCGATGATCATCCAGGCCAGTTGGGGGTCTGAGTAAAATTTCGTAGTAAAGTAGGAAATACAAAGCTGAAACCCTTTTTCGTATATACCTGAAGAAAAGAATTACCCAAGCCATACTGAAAAAGGGAGTTTGAAAAAAATGTTTCCAGCAAATCCTACTCACAAACCCATTGAAAAAGGGTCAAATAAGTTTGGTACCAGCTTGCCAGCGTTTGGACTGATCCAAATATTATTGCCAGCCACCCCAGGTTTAGTCTTGTTCAAGTTTTATGGTGGGCCTAACCACTTGTTTCTGAGTGCCGCTAGTATTCAGGCAGAAGCCGCCTGTCCGGCTTGCTTAACTTTATCCCAGGCGGTGCATAGTTACTCGCCAGGTTTCAGATTTACCCTGGTCGGAGTGGGCGACTGCCTTGAACTTACAAGTCCAGCGATTCTATTGTTGCAACCCTAAATGCCCCAAAGTTACTTTTGCTGAAAGACTATTACCTCAAATAAAAGCTTACGCCCGCCGTACTCTTCGGCTGGACGCTAAACTGCACCAGATAGGTTTAGCTTTGGGGGGTAATGGGGGAGTGAAAATAGCCAAAAAAGTATTAGGGGTAAGGCTTTGTCCCGCTACTTTGCTCAATTTAATTCGACATTCGGCTAAGGCTGAGTTAACACAATCGGCAGCAGTGATCGCTGGGACTGAGGCTATCCCTAAAACCCGACCCTTACGCCAGATAGGGGTAGACGATTTTGCGTTTCGCCGAGGAGCCCGTTACGGCACGCTGCTAGTTGACCTGGAACGCCACCAAATAGTAGATTTGTTGCCCTATGCCAAAAGTGCCACCTTTGAAGAATGGCTAAATCACCATCCCCAAATTGAAGTCATCAGCCGAGACCGGGCTCTATGCCGAGGCAGCCCGCAAAGTCGCCCCCAACGCTTTGCAGGTGGCCGATCGGTTTCATGTTTCGAAAAATTTACACGAAGCGACCGAACGGATGGTGAAACGGTACTATGGGGCAATTAGTCAAGCCTTCCAAGCGCAAGCGAGCCAGCCAGCTCAAACTCAAGCAGATTTAGTGGATAATGGGGAAAACGAAGGGATCCAATCTTCACTGGAAATACCAGGCGCCGAAAGCAGTACCAACGCTACCGCCAGCTTTATTCCAGCCGACCTTTCTACCTTAAGTTGGAAAGAAAGACGGCGGCAAGAAAACGTAGAGCGCAAGCTCAAACAATATGAGCAAATTAAGGAGTTGCACCAACGGGGTTTTATTCGCAAGGAGATCGGTCAAAAGCTCAACTTGGACGCTGGGAATGTTGGTCGACACTTGAAGGATGCTCCGATAATCGGCGCAAGGGTACTTCGTAAAAGCAAGTTAGACCCCTACAAACGATACCTAATGAAACGCTATTTAGAAGATCATAACGACAACGCCAAAGAATTATGGCGAGAGATCGGTTAACAGGGTTACCAGGGGGGTTATGGCGGGGTCAGTACCTTCTTGGCTCAACTCAGATTTGAGCTAGTTGGCATCGAACTGGGCGGGAAACCTCTAACTAAAAAACTCAGACCGTTAGCTTTGAGCGTACCAGGCAGGTTAAAGGCGAAAACTGGGGAAGTAATTCCGACCGTGCGGCAACTCAGATGGTATCTATTTTTACCGGCAACGCACTTAAAAGAACCAGCTCTGAGCCATCTGAATACTGTTTTAGAAGCAGAGGCTACCCTAAGGCGGGCCTATGGTTTGATCCAGTCCTTTGGCAAAATGATGGAGGAGCGCAAGGCTGAAAAGTTAGCCGAATGGTTAGTAGCGGTTGAAGAAAGTGGGATCGCCGAGCTAAAAAGTTTTGGGGTGGGGGTTCAACGAGATGAAGCGGCGGTGCGAGCGGGGTTAAGCGAAATATGGAGCCAGGGAGTGGTCGAAGGAAAAGTAAATAAGCTGAAAATGATCAAACGCAAACTCTATGGGAGGGCGAACTTCGATTTATTACGAATAATAGTTTTAGAAGCAGAAACGGCTTAGTCAGCTGACCACCAATGGCAGCTTTTTGATCTTTTACCACTAAATTTTACGCAGACCCTAGTTTTTCTTGACCATTAATCGGACACCTTACTCCCCTATCCTACCATAGTTTGTCTAGCTCACCGCTTAAAAAGGTAGATGGAGACAAATATTCTGAAAAATCTCGCCGGTTTTAACTGGTCTCGCTAAACTCTTGAGGCTTTACGGTAAGCTACTGGAGAAACCCCGGCATAATTCTTAAAGACTCTGGAAAGGTAAAAGCGACTACCAAATCCACTGGTAGCGGCGATTTGTTCAAGACTATCCTCGGTGAACAATAACTGCTGGGCAGCTAGTTTTACCCGTTGTTCCCGAATATAATCTCCGGGGGTCTGCCCCAGGCATTCCTTAAAACGGCGGATAAAATAATCTTCATTCATTTGGCACAATCGTGATAGTTCCTGGTTAAAGAGAGGTTCTGCTAAATTAGCATCAATATAATTTATCGCAGGACGAACTGGTTTTAAGACTGTCGATAATTGAAAGGAATGATTTAGCTGTTCAGGTGTAAGACTTTGTAAATAGAGTGCCAAACCTTCGTAAATGATTGATTTGAGGCGACACTCCAGCACCAAATCAACCCTTTGAGGAAGCTCCAACTCCTCCACTATCTCCCAGACAGTTTGCGGTATACGGTTAGAGAAAGGCAGCGAAATCGGGTTATTGAAAATCGTCCGCATTACCACTGCCGGAATCCCTAAAATATCGAAGTGAATAAAAAAGTGACCAACCTCCTGAGTAATCTCAGTATTAAAGCGGACACCCGCTGGAATGAAGTACGGGGTTCGCCCTGCCAATGGGTATAATTCGTCTGGGCTATTATCCCCCTTTCCACACAGTTCGAGGAACGCCCCGTCCGATTGATTTAAATAAAAACGCCAATAAGGGCTTTGGATATTATTTAACCGCCAACGGCTGGGATTGATATTAGTAAAACGAGCAATGAAAATCCGAATGTGTAAATTATCGAGCATTTTGAGCCTCAAAGTTAACGGATTCAGACACAAGTTATACGGAATCCAATCTAGCTTGCCAATGCGATTTATTATATATTACAAAAAGAAAAAGACACAAATCTTCTAATTATTCGGGAGAATATTGCGTGAGCAAACTTCGACAGCAAATTTTAATTTTGCATCTGGCTGCTTCTAGCCTGGAAAGCAAAACAGTTGCCTGGGCTTTTTTTGATGGCGCAGCGGCGGCTGATAAACGCCAAATGCAAGCAGGTGATAGTAATGAACCACCCTACTATTCGGTATTGGCGGCAATGCAGGATGGTTGGAACGTTCTTCAACTGCCTACGTTACCAATTTACGTGGCTGGGCATGAACATGAATCCGGGCATTTACCTTACGAATATGTATTGGAAAGGAAGGTAGACCTTGATTGTGGTTAATCCAGATACCCCAAAAAATGAAGCTGAGGTTGAAAAAAAGTATCTGTTAAATGCCAGTCAGATGGCCCAGTTCGTGACGGACGGCTTCTTGATGGTAGAAAATTTAGTGCCAGACGAACTCAATCAGGCCGCTTACCTGGACGAATCCACCTTGAACCTGCGAGGTTATAACTTCTGGAGCGAGTCGGCAAATATCAGAGCGGTTTTTGACTTACCTCATGTTAAAGGTATTCTTCAGGGATTGGTGGGGCAGAATCCAGTCTATGACCATTCAGCTCTGCATATAGTAAAGGGTAATTACCTTCAGGCTCAAAACTGGCACGCTGACTCGGTTATTGATACCCGTCCCCAGGCCTTTGATATTCAAGCATTTTATTTTTCCCACGATGCCCCCTGCGAAATGGGTCCAACTCTGGTTCTGCCTGGTTCTCATCTACGGCGGGTCAACACTGAGAGTATTGGTCGTTACAAAAATATTATTGGGCAACGTCAGTTGGCGACTGCGGCTGGCACGATTGTTTTTATGCATCAAGGTATCTGGCACTGCGCCCAGCCGAACTATACTGACCAGACCCGCTATGTCTTCAAGCTGCGATTAAGGCCCGGTCAGGCGCAAAGGGGTTTGTTTAACCTGGATGGCTACACTAACCCCGAAGTAACTGCCATAATCTACCGAGGCTATCAGGCCTGGCAAGGTAACGAGGACCGATTGGAACACATTCAACGGGCCAAGCTATGGCGTTACGTAACCGGAGATGAAGCTGTGGATGTATCCTTTGAAAAAGCCCTAACCCGGATGTCGAACTAATGCATGCATCGTAGTAATAGTTTTTCATTTTTAATGGGATTTTCAGCAATAATTCGCCTTTCTGAGAATTATGGATACTGACAATCTTTTTAACCCTTTTATTAAAATCTAAAATTTAGCGGGTTAGCGTTGAAGCTGGTTTAGAGACATTACCGGGACTGTGGCTTGCCCAGCCGAATAACATTCCAGGACAGCGCGGGCAAAATTGCCGTAAGTTGCCCCTTACTAAATTCGGCTCCTCCCTTTGAATGGGGTACAACCCTGTCAGGGTAATCAAGCGTATTTCGGGCTAAAGAGTTGGAATCTTCCAATACAATATGTTCAATTAGCTGGTAATCTCCGACACCCCGCAGGTCTCCCGCCAAAGACAGGGGTTCTTCCTGGCTACGGTTAACCGCAAATATCGTGAGCTCTGCGTCTTGCTCATTCAGCACGGCTACAGCATCGAGAAGGGGAACAGTATCATAAAGTGGGTTTGTGTAGGCTTCTGAATGGGTCTGAAGATTTAGCACTGTGCCTCTGGCAAAGCTGGCGACATGCAAAAAGGGGTAAAAGGTCGCCTGTCGCCAGGAACCGCCGCCCGTAACGGTTGAAATCGGCGCAATAGTATTCACCAGTTGGGCCAGACAGGCTATCTTAACCCGGTCGGCATTTCGGAGTAGCGTAATCAACATCAAGCCCACCACCAGCGCATCCTCAAAAGTATAAGGGCTCTCGTAAAGCGGAGGGGCGACCTGCCAGGGAGTATCTTCAATTAGTGCCTTGTCGGTGTCGTTCGGATACCACACATTCCACTCGTCAAACGATAGGTAAAGGTGCTTTTTGAGCTTTTTCTTGGCCCGCACATAATCACAGGTAGCCACAACCGATTTGATGAAATTATCCATCTCAAGTGGTTGGGCCAGGAAAGTACCCAGGTCATTATTAATTTTTTTGTAATACTGGTGGAGGGAAATATAATCCACAGATTCGTAGGTGTGATCCAGCACGGTAGCTTCCCAGCTACCAAAGGTTGGCATTCGGGCGTTAGAACTGCCACATACCACTAATTCAATCTCAGGGTCTACCCATTTCATGGCATTGGCTGTTTCGGTAGCTAGCCGCCCATACTCATCGGCGGTTTTGTGGCCCATTTGCCAAATACCGTCCATTTCGTTGCCTAGGCTCCAAGTTTTGATTCGGTGGGGTTCAGTGTAGCCGTTTGCAATCCGCATATCGCTATAAAAAGTGCCGCCCGGATGGTTGCAATATTCGACCAGGCTGCGGGCTTCGTCAATTCCGGCTGTTCCTAGGTTAACCGCCATATTTACTTCTACCCCAGCCCGCCGCGCCCATTCACAGAATTCATCGGTACCAACCTGGTTTGTCTCTAAAGATTTCCAGGCCAATTCAAGCCGCTTTGGTCGCTGCTCTTTTGGTCCCACCCCGTCGCGCCAGTTGTAGCCTGAAACAAAATTCCCGCCAGGATAGCGCACAATTGTCACCCCAAGTTCCTTCACCAGCTTAAGCACATCTTGACGAAAGCCCTTATCATCGGCGGTGGGATGCCTAGGCTCATAAAGACCACCATAGACTGCTCGACCAAGATGCTCGATAAACGAACCAAACATCCGGGGATCAACTAGCCCAATCCTGAACTCAGGGTCAGCCACGATTTTTGCGGTTTGCATTTTTCCCCTTTCATTTACTATTAAAAGACCCAGCGTATCTACCAGAATATGCCGTCGGGTACCCGCTTGCGGGTGCCTTTAATTTTCTTGCCAGCATCGTAACCAGGCGCATTTTCGCCACTAGTTGGGGCGTGGGCGGTTTTAACACTCTGACTATCAATACTGGCGGCACTCGGTTCGGGATCACTCCTTCCGCCACCCGCAGTTGAGTACGAAAAGTGTCATTAATTGCTTGCCGGCGTTCCTCCTTACGCCAGCTAGTGTAATAATGAAAGACTAGGCGGTAAGGTGGTAGGTCGTGCGGTAATAATCGGTAGACGCAACCCGACCGCACAAGGTAAAAGATGGCGTTAAGAATTTCACGCCGACTATATTTAATTTTGCGACCGCGTTCTTTTGGCGCGGGTAAGAGCGGCTCTATAATCTGCCATTCAATGTCACTCAAATCAGTTGATATATTTGTCGGTTATTCATACCAGACATTTTAACTGATTTTTACTTACTCTTCCCTTTTTTAGACTAGCTCGAAGAAACGCTTTGGATAATATCTTTGCTTTATTGCTCGCTGGTCTTGCTCAATCCGATTGTTTAGATAATGGTTGGTTCGGTGCAAGACCTTCTTTCCAATTACTTTTTGAATAGCTTTCGGGTACGAGTCGTATCCATCGGTGGTTACCCGCTCTGGTTTGTGCCCGACTATTTTAATAGCCCGTTTGAAAAACTCCTTGGCCGCCTCCAAATCGTGGGTTTTACTCAGCCGAGTGTCTACCAGATTACCCTCACGGTCAATGGCGCGATACAAATAAACCCAGGTCCCTTTAACTATTACCAGGTAGGGTGGGCCGCCAGCGCGGTAGTCGATTGCTTGACCCCGTTTCTGTCGGCCTCCCTCCAAACGTGGTGTACCCGTTTCCGTAGTACCACGCTTTCCAAGTTTCCCTTGTTAAACCGCTTTCACCCGGGTTTTTTCGCTTAATCGTCCAGCATACAGCTCATCATGACACTTTCGGCATAGTATCATAGTTTTTCGCTTCCGCGCTATCATTACTTGTTCCCAAAGTGCCTTACCTTTAAGGTCTTTGAGTTTGCGTACATGATGGACCTCTACCTGAGCTTCCTGTCCTTCCTGACCGCACCACTCACACCGCTCTGCCAGCAATCGCTGACTTAATTCGCTGCGTGCATAATATTTTGTCAAGTTCGGTTGCTGGTCAACTTCCTGATGCCATCCCGAATTATATGTAAAGCAAAAGGGATACCCTGCAACAAACCGACTCGGCAAAATAGCCTGTCAAACCACTCCTAAAAGCGGGTTCTAAACTCGACCCTCACGACAAAACTTTCAGCTATTTACCAAGAATTTTGGCGCAAAAAGACTCCTAAGCTACCCTACTCCACGGGCTAAATTAAAAAGCTACAATAAAGCTCCCCTCAACACGGCG
>JBBQZS010000127.1:0-7936 GCA_038207495.1 Chloroflexia bacterium | reverse complement strand
CGAAAAGTTTGACGGTTTCAAGCAAGCGATTAGTGAATGTTTAAGCCAGACTACTGACCTTCATCAGGCGGCCTTGTATAAGTTGTTAGTCCTAAAGTTTCAGACCTTTGATAGCGCAGTTTGTGACCTTTGATAGTATAGTCCCCATCTCTAACCTCGGCTATCCCGGTGTGGATGGCCATTCTAACTTTTAATTCTCCCAACTCCCCCCAATCTTGAGCTGAAAGGTTTCGCTGGGCTAGAAGAGCAGCTTGCATAGCCGCTGGAGCACTGGGAAAAGTGGCATAAAAAGCATCACCAACCGTCTTGAAAACCTTCCCACCCTTACTTTCAATCGCTGATCTTACCAGTTGATCGTGGTGAGCGAGGGCTTTTTGCATTTGGGGGGCCTGCTGCTCCCAGCGGGTGGTGCTGCCCTCAAGGTCGGTAAACAAAAATGTTACAGTTGTGTTTGATGAGACAAGTGGGGTTGGTATTGGCTCAATTTCTGGTTTCTTAGGAACCGGTTCGGTTTTAATTAGAGTTAAAAACCAGGCAGTATCGAATGGCGGGAAAGTATTGGCGGTATCCACCTGCCGTCGTTTTTCCCACAATCCCTCAGCCTCTGGTTGTTCCTGGCCTGTCTGAAGCAGATTTTTAACCAGGAACACCCCGATAAGTTTTTTGAGATTGGCAGCGGTGGGTTGGCTGATGTCACTTTCCCAATCTCTCAAAGCTTTATCGCTAACCCCAAGTTGCAGGGCCAGTTCTTTCTGGGTGAGACGGGGAATTGCCCGCTCCCGATACATTTTGAGTAGTTCGGCCATTGAGAAGTTCTCGGTTTGCTTATTAAATGGTGAAGACTCTTTAAACACAAGAAACCCTCCTGACAAGTAAAAGGGAAGTTATTGATATTAGTAATCAGGATAGGAAGCCGAATTGGGTATTTACCCATGGAGAGTAAATTTCTAGAAAGATAGGAATGATTGCGATATTTTGCTTTTGGATATTGACAAATTATACCATATATAAAAGTTCCACGACTACTTTAATTTCCATATTTCTAGGCTATAATTAAAACACCCAACCCGTGATTAATTCTAATTTATGCTATTTCGATTTCGATATTGAGCTGAAATACCAACATTGATTTCGATATTGATGCAACAGGAGAAACTTAGATTAAAACCCTGAAAGAAGGGCCTAACAACCTACCAATACCGCTGACCAGCTTTATCGGGCGGGATCAAGAACTGGCAGCTCTTGAACTAAGCCTTGAAACTACTCGGTTGGTTACACTGGTTGGAACTGGTGGGGTTGGTAAAACTCGGCTTGCGCTAGAGCTTGCCATTCAACTCCAGACAGAATTTGATAAAGTTTGGTTTGTTCCTCTAGCCCAGGTGCGGGACCCTAATCTGGTAGGATATTCGGTAGTCACAAGTTTAGGTCTAATAGAAAGCGCAGAAATTAGCACCGGGAAGTTAATCCATAATTACCTGGCTGGAAAACGTGCCTTGATTGTATTAGATAATTTCGAACATGTTCTAGAAGCGGCCCCCTTTGTTAGTGAATTAATGAGAAACTGCCCTGACCTGAATTTGTTGGTAACCAGCCGGGCACCGTTACATTTAGCGGGTGAGTACGAATTTGAAGTCTTACCACTGGCATTACCCGCAACTAAAAATCACCTGGAGTTTATTGAACTGTCACAATACCACGCTGTCGCACTGTTTGTTCAAAGGGCCAGCGCGTCCTATTCCCGCTTTGAGTTTACAACCACTAATGCCCAGGCAGTTCTGGATATATGCAAACGGTTGGAAGGGCTCCCCCTGGCCCTGGAATTGGCTGCCGCCTGGCTAAAGATGCTGTCGCCAGAACAACTACTGGCTCAACTAAACAATCCCTTAAAAATATTAGTAGGTGGCTCCATTGATTTATTGCCTCATCAGCGAACAATTTTAAATACAATTGAGTGGAGCTATCAGTTGCTAAATGAACAGGAAAAGCGACTGTTTCAGGCCATGAGTATTTTTGTAAGCGGCTGTACTGTTGAGGCTGCCCGGGTAGTCAGTAATCCATTGGACGAGTTTGGTTGGTTGGTTGAGCTACGCTCTCTGGCGGAAAAGAACCTCGTGCGCCAGCAAGAATCAACCGAAAGCGAACCCCGTCTAGTAATGCTGGAGGTCGTAAGAGAATTTGGTCTGATGAAGCTAAGAGAACAGAGTGGGGAAGATGTTATGCGGGAGCGCCATCTTGACTATTACCTCAAACTTAGTCAGGAGGGCGAGGAAAAACTCAAGGGTAGGGAACAAAAAGAATGGAAAGCGAAGTTGGAGCAAGAACACCCCAATTTTAGAATGGCCCTGGAATGGTCTTTACAGTACCATCCAGAAAAAGGGTTGGAACTAGCCGGAAATCTAGCTCTATTCTGGATAAGGCAAACCAATTTGAAGGAAGGGCGACTCTGGTCAGAGAAAGCCCTCAGCTTAATAAATGTGCTTGAAACAGATACTGATTTAAGAATAAAAGCCAAAGCTCTCTATGGTTTGGCGGCAATTACCAAGCTACAAGATGACCGAAATTATTCTAAAGGTAAGGCTACAGAAGCTTTGGAACTGGCTCGCCAGATAGGCGATTTAAAACTTCTGACCATTGTTCTGTCGCAACTCGGGACCGGTACTGTCAACTTAACTTTAGACGCTAAATAATTCCCCACTCGGAGGTCATTTTGACTGCTTTATGAATGCTTCATACCTCAAAATGCCAGGTAAATCAAGATGGATTCCCCACTTTCAGCTCTAAACTTAGCCCGTTTTGAGTTAAGTTGACAATACCTCAGGAACCACTACTCTCCTGATATTCCCCTGGCTTTAAATTATTCAGATGTCAGGCAACTATCATAAGTAACTCCCCCTGGCGTTTTACTCGGCTCAACTGTACCAGCTGCTCGGTATGTTCCATAATAGTCTGATGGATTTCGGCACTCACCTGACCCAGCCCCAGTAGCTTGCAGACCGCCAGCGGTAGTTTTTCTGCCTCGATATTTCCCGTAACCGCTATTACCTTATAAATTGCCAGTAGGCATTCGTCGCCGCAAACCATCTCTAATTTTCGAGAAGCGGCGGGCAAGCCAGTCCGTATTCTGAGTGGCGGTTGACTCATGCTAGGAGTCCACAGGAAATCTCCCTCTTTCCTGACCAACTCTTTTTCTATTAAATAATTTATCCCTGGCTCCACGTATTTGTTAATTCGGTTCTGCTGAAGAAGCGTACCAATCCGGCGGGAAACCTCTTTTACATGAACCGGGCTTTCAACCTGAATTACTTTCAGCGCCCAATCAGCCATCATAAAAACAGGCACTTCACTGGCCTCTGGCACCAGCCCGTTATTACTTAGCTCGACTATCTGATAAGGGATTACTACCAACTCAGGTAACTGGTGGGGAGCTGAGATTGGATTTGGGCTATTTGCAGGAACTGGGGTATTTTCAACAAGGTTGGTATCCCGCCGGGCTTCTTCTATTACGGCTACAGTACGCTCAAGTTCTCTGCCAGGATTCTGGAACCAATCGGTACTCCAGATGCGGTGAATTTGCCAACCCAAACCTTCTAACACTTTCTGCCTTAATCTATCGCGGTCTCTGGCAGAAAGCGCACTATGATAATTCGCGCCATCACATTCAATACCCAAAAGATAGCGGCCCGGCTTTTCGGGGTCAACCACCGCCAAATCAATAAAGTATCCAGCTTGCCCCACCTGTGGCACTACCTGATAGCCCTTATCGGTAAGAGCTATTAAAACCGCTTGCTCAAAAGGTGAATCCTGTTCCCTCTCGGTTGGGCTGGCGATAGAAAGTCTGCCGGTTTTTGCGTATTCCAGGAAAGTTTTAAGGACTTTAAGACCTCGCCGCTCTTTAGCTTGCTCATCGTTAAGGTTGATATCATCCACCGTCAGGTTTGTAAATACCTCACAACGACGACGCGCCCTGGAGATAAGGACATTCAGCCGTCTTTCGCCCCCGGTACCGTTGATAGGGCCAAATCCCATGGTAAGCTTTCCCTCGGCATCCCGACCATATCCGATGCTAATAAAAATAACGTCGCGCTCGTCCCCTTGTACATGCTCAAGGCTTTTTACAAAGAAGGGTTCGTCTGGATGCGAATTGAAAAAATTCTCATAGCCAGGGTCTTGTTGGCGAAGAACTTCCAGTTGATCCATAATAGCGTCCCGTTGTGCCACACTCAGGGCCGCTACTCCCAGCGTCAGCGTAGGAGATTTTTTGGCATGCTCTAGTACCGCTTTGGCTATCGCCAGTGCTTCTAATCGGTTGGTGCGGCTTTTACCCCGGTCATAAATTGTATCTGGGAGGTAGTGGTATACCAGTCCCGTATCAAGCTTACCACTGTCTGGGCTAGGGAAGATGATAAGCTTATTTTCGTAAAACTCGGCATTGGAAACGGCAATCAGTGACTCATGGCGGCTGCGGTAATGCCAGCGCAGCATCCGGGCCATACTCTTGGCCTTAAAGAGGGTTAGAATACTTTCAAAATCACCAGTGGTAGTAATTACTGGCCCTTCCTCGTCTTCATCACCATTGTTTTGAGGCTGTGTAATACTATCGAAAAAGCTGGTGGGTGGGAGTTGGCGGTCATCTCCGGCTACAACTACCTGCTTGCCTCGCAGAATTGCCCCAAAGGCATCGGCTGGTTTTACCTGACTGGCCTCATCAAATACTACCAGGTCGAACATCAGGCTACCAGGTGGGATGTAAGTAGCAATGGAAAGGGGGCTCATCATAAAAACTGGTTTTATGGCCTGAATAGTAGCAGCTGCTACCTTCATGAGCTTTCGGAGTGGCATTAGCCGAGTTTTTTTGCCAAACTCCTGCCGAAGAATATCCAGTTGCTCCTGGGTTTTGCTAAAGGTTGTTTCGGGATTGGCGGAGGGCAACTTTCGCCAATGAGCCAGCGCCAGTTGGGTGCGGTTATAGGCAAATGTTAGTTCATCAAGTTCCTGGAATTTGAGGATAGTCTGTTCGTGAACCGCCCGGTTAAACTGGGCTAAGGCGGCGCGCTCCTTAAAGGCCTGGTCAAGAAGAGTTTCTAGCCAGCCCTTTCGGAAGGCGGGTAACAACATTTTCCCGGCTTCTGTGGTATTTTCCCCCGCCCGGAAAACTTCTTCAATTCCTTCCTCCCGACAACGCTGGGCCAGTGTATTCAAAAGGACGATATCCTTCCATTCCCCTGACCTATTTTGCCAGCCTTCCAGAGTCTCTCGTTGGATCTTATAATTGAGGTCGGATTTGAAATCGAGTTCTAAAAGAGTAGTTACCTTATTAAAAGATTCCGCTTGAGCCGAAATAGCCAACTGAAAGTCAGTCGTAGCTCGGCGGTAGCCACTCAGGTCAGGAAAGGTTTCCAGAAAATCTATAATACTCTGGGGACACCGCCCCCCTCTCACATCCTGATGCAACGTTCCTACCCACTCCGCCATTTGCCCTAGAATTTTAAAATCCGAGAAAATCCCCAACCAGCGAGGGCCAAACAGGTAGATCCCTAAACCCTGACCCCGGTTAAAGGCCGCTTCAAGGGTCTGAGTTCTAATAATTATATCCACCAGGGCCAATTGTTCCTCTACTTTTTTTGGTAAGGGAATTAAGCAAATTGAGGCGAGGTATTGTTGAGCTTCTTTATATTTCCCCGATAAAACCCGTAAGAAATTGCCAGCCTGTTCAACCAGGATCTGACGCAAGCTGGTAAAATCCTGACTCCAGGCCGCTGGAACAAAGACCCGCTCATATTGTTGATGTAATTCCTGCCAGGCCGCCCCGCTTGCCAGAAGTTCCTTAAGTTGAGTCGCCTGAATCAGCCACTCGCCAGCTTTCAGATTCAAGCCTTTCAGTTCAGGGGATTCGGCTACGCGCTTGGTCTGCTTTAACAGCTCTTCGCTTTCCCAGGGTTTTTGAGGTTCTGGCACTTTTAGGGGAGCAATAAGAAAAGCCGCAATCCCCTGTAGTTGGTCAAGAGCCTGAAGAGCTTCCCGAATGGCCTTCACCAATTGTCCTTCTTCGGAGGGAAGCAGCATAGTTTTCCGGCTACCATAGAAAAGATGCTGTGGTGGCAGACCGATACGGGTCAGGAAAACTGCCAATTCCTCCACCAGTGCCGCTTTCCGATTGTATTCGGCCCGCGACCAGCTCTCCATATTTTTAATTTTTATGGCAGGCATGCTCGAAGAAGTATTTCTGGATTTTTCTAGCAATTCGCCCAGGATAAGATAAGGGGTTATAGTGCTTTCCCCAATGGGGTAGCTGACGGCCTCACAATAGGCGTTCAGGCGCTCGCGGGTAGCGGTTAGAAGTTTCAGCTCTTCTGCCAGTTGGTTTTGTCGGGGCTGAGAGAGTTGGAGGGTACGAAACAAATCCACCAGAACAGTTTTTTTATTAGCTTTATGGCTATGTAATTCAAGGCAGGCTTGCCCCAATCCGGCTTTGTCCAGCCGCCGTTTCACTACTTCCAGCGCGTCCATTTTCTCTGAAACAAACAACACAGTCTTACCGCTACCGATGGCCTGGGCAATCAGGTTAGCGATAGTTTGAGATTTACCAGTGCCAGGAGGGCCGTGAATCACCAGATTCCGGCCCTTATCTACGTCAAGTATTGCAAGGGTCTGGGAACTATCGGCATCCACAATCGTTTTGAGGGCAGTAGGTGATAGGTGACGATCCAGGTTTTCTCCTTCGGGTAAAAGTCCTGGTGGGTCAATAAAACCGTTTGTAAACAGGGCTTGCATAAGCGGGTGGTTGGCGGGCTGAGATTCGAGCGGCCAGGCAGCTGGTTCCAGGTCTTTATAAAGCAGGAATTTACCAAAAGAGAAAAACCCTAGCACAATCGCGCTATTATCCACCCGCCAGCGGGGTTGCGAAATTAGTGCCTGGGCTACCTTACTGAAATAATTCTCCAGATCCAGGTCCTCTATTTCAGGTAGGGTAGGGAGGTTAATTCTGTACTCGGCCTTTAGTTTGGCCTCCAGCGAGAGATTATCGCCAATATCTTCTTCCGTCCAGCGTAGTTGAAACCGCTCTCTTACATCGGTTCTGACCAGTTCAACCGGCACCAGCACCAGGGGAGCGCGACGGGGCTGTTGAACACTTTCGACCTCATACCATTCCAGCATCCCCAGGGCTAGATACAAAATATTTACGCCCTGTTCCTGGATACTAGTGCGGGCATCGTTATAAGTCCGTAATAGTCGGCTTTGCAGGTTGAGCGTAGAATAATGGGTTTGCATTTTTAAGTCGGTAAACCGTTTATCTAACACTCCATCCCCACCTGATTCGGCGTAAGGCAGCGGCCAGGCTGAAAACAGCGGGGAAGACTCAAGGTCAGACGGTTGATCCACTCCAGGTCGCAGCTTATCCAGGGAAGTATCCGGGGTAAAAACCATGGCCTTTTTTTCACGGATGAGGATTCGGAATATTTCGCGGGGGAGTTCGTTTACTATTTCAACGCCACGATTTTTGTTTGGTCGGTAATTCAACAATAGGTTGGTTAAACCTAAATCCAGGAGATCCTTTCTGGTCGCTTCGAGCCGGGTTTGAATTGAGTCTGACGAAAACTGCATATTTTGGTTCTTTCTAATGGAATAAATACGCTAAAAGTAACTTTCTGCGGATTTCTTTATAATAGCATAACTAAAAGTCTGGGTTGTTACAAATCGAAATATAAAACCAAAGCCCCCTTATCCTTCTTTTCAATAAATTTATTTCAGTAAATACTCGGGACTTCTTTTAAATTTCACTTGAATGAACCGCGAATCAGCAGTGATACCGTTGGCGAACTAAAAGAGGGAACATTTGCTAAAATGGCAGGAGGAGAAAGAAAAAAGGAGTAAGGAAAAAGGAGCAAAAAGATGTCTCTCCAGCCCCAAAAAGTAGAAACAATTCCTGCCGAAACCG
>JBBQZS010000126.1:0-8167 GCA_038207495.1 Chloroflexia bacterium | reverse complement strand
CACTCAGTTTTACCAGTGCAAACTGAGTTATTTGATTTGAGTTTGTTCAGCTAAACTCAGACCAACTTACTTTCCACTTTTAAGCCAATTTTTCTGAAAGTTGATTTTGCTACTTGACAACCCATTACCGCATCTACATAGGGCATCCGCGAGGAAGGATCACTCAAAAGTAGCCTTGTTTACTCGGGTAGTGCTTTTAGCCAATCTGCTAAAATATTGGTAGTGGCAAGCGAGGTTGCTAATTCTATTAACTTTTCATACTTGCAATGATTTCAATGTTCTTCCAGGTTTTCGGGCAACTCTTTGCCAAACCGAACCTTCGCTTTGAGCCACTTTACCGCTCAAATGTACTACTCAAAATATACCATAACTGCTAAGTTTGTCAGCTGCTCAAGCCACCCTTTGGTAGTTATGATGCAAACTCCCTAATTATCGGGAAGGCTATTACCCTACCCCTTTCACTCACCTCAGTAGTTTTACTGTTATTCTGGGTTTGGGAAGACTTTGGTGCAGGTGACTCAGCAAGGGCTTGTTTTATTCACTGATAGGGGCGGGAATGGTTAAAATATTCGACATACTCTTTCAAAACACGCGAAAGTTGATGTTCATTAAAGATAAATAAATGGCCTAGACTTTCTCGTCTAACACTGCCCAAAAACCTTTCACAAATTGAATCTGTAAGGGATACATTCACCATCGCTTGCGGCGGGATGGCTTTATTAGGCTTGGTTTGTTCTGTTATAATTGGCGGATGTATATTCAAATTTTTGGCCCAAGTTGCTCTGGCAAAACCACCCTGGCAACCCAGTTGTTGCAAACTGAAAACGCCTCAGCCTTCGTAGAACCTACCGGGGAGTCGCGTTATTATCCCCTGTTCCTGCAAGACAAACCCCGCTATGCTTTCAAAAACCAGGTAGATTTCATGCGGATTAGCTTTAAAAAAGAGCTGGCAATTGCCCATTCTAATGCAAAGCTTATTGTCCAGGATGCTGGATTATTGGTGTGTCACCTGGTCTATTCCCGCTATTTTCGGGATGCTGGCTATCTAACACAAACTGAATACGAAGCACTGGAAAAAATATACAGCCGTAAAATAAATCGATGTCCTTTACCGGACGCAGCAATTTTTCTCACCGCGCCACTTGCGGTATTGGAAGCCCGCGCTTTTAAACGGGACCACCGGATTATCCATAATTTTAGCGAAGTATTACCTTATTGGGATGGGCTAACCGAAATTATTCGGGATATGAAAATCTCCCTGGTAGTTATGGATACAGGTGCTCTTGAAAGTTCCGAAATAACCAGCAGGGTTAAAGAATGGCTGGAAATCCTGGCGAAACAAAACCACTCCTGAATAATAGATTAAAGGTTGGATTTTTCAGCCAGAGCCGCCGCATGCAAAATTAAAAAGCGGACGCGGCTTCCGAAGGCTTCAAACCGGGCATCCTGGGTCTGGCCTCGTTTCCAGCGAACATAAATCTGTTGAACAATTACCGCCAGCTTAAAATAGGAAAATATCATATAAAAATCCAGCGAAGAAAGGTCACGCCCGCTCTTTTCGGCATATATTTCCATAAACCGTTCGCGACTGATAAAGCCGGGGAACATCGTGACAGTCGGTAGCACGGTTTTTAATTCCAGGGGGTCTTCATCGTTAACCCAATACGTTAAAGAAACTGCCAAATCAAAAAGTGGGTCTCCAATGGTAGTCATTTCCCAATCCAGCACCGCCACCGCTTTGGTTAAATCATCGGCGGCCAGCAGCATATTATTTAGTTTGAAATCGTTATGAATCAAACTTGCGGCAGGGCTTTCAGGGATATGTTCAGACAACCAGCGGATAAGCGGTTCCAGTTCCGGTAATTCGTCGGTCTGAGCGGCAAAATAACGCTCAATCCAGCCCTTTACTTGCCTTTTTAGAAAGCCATCAGGATGACCGAATTCGGCTAGCCCCGCAGCTTGCCAGTCAATCGCGTGAATTTGCACCAGTGTTTCAACTACCGTATGGGATATTTTCTGGCAAAGTTCTTCGCTAGGTACAAACCCAGCCGGAAAATCGCTGTTCAAAACTACCCCTTTGCGTCGCTCCATCACATAGAAAGGCACACCCAAAATATTCAAGTCATTGCAAAAATGATAGGGCCTGGGGGCAAGCGGGAAAACCGGGTGAATTTTTTGCAGCAAACCAGACTCACGGGCCATATCATGGGCTTTAGGGGGAATTGGCCCATAGGGTGGTCGGCGTAAAACCCCTTCCCATTCGCCAATTTGTAGCAGGTAGGTCAGGTTAGAAGCTCCCACCGGGAATTGTCGTACCTTGAGCGGGCTATCACCCAAACCTGAAAGATGCTCTCGCAGGTAATGATCCACTTTCGCTATATCAAAATCCTCACCACTCCGAATGACAATTGTCTCTTCCTCAATTTTCATTGACTCGCTCCCGGAATAATTTTGCTGGTTCAAAAACTGCCAGGGTTTATGTTGAAATTAGTTCTGGCTATATTAACTCTTTTGGGGCATTCCAGGCAAGATTGATAGCAAACTAAATTAGTTATTTTGGGCGAGGGGTTAGGATTTTTGTCAAAAAGAAAAATTTGAGGATAGGGGCGGTCATACCAGATGTAAATTTAGCCGCCCTAAAAGAATCCTGACACGTTAGCGATTTTCCCTGAATTTGGCAATCACAAAAACCAGCATGATTACTGTGGAAACCACCAACATTCCAATTACAAGCGCATCACTGAACTGGGGTACTGGCATAAATCATCCTTCCGTTTCTCTAAAATTTCATTTTTAGAAGCTTAAACTAACAGAAAAGTCACCGATTATTTAGGTTTGCGCAGACGGATGGTGTAGGGTGGCAAGTCGGCGACCTGGGCAAAGCGGGCAGTGCGGGCGGCTGGTGGTAAATCGCGCTCGTCCTGATACATCAGGCAGGTATTTCCCTCGCCTCTGACCTCGGCCTCACGTTGTGTATCCTGAACATAACAACCCTTGATAAATAGGCAGTTATCACATTTTTGATATAGTTTACGTTCCTGGTTAGTTTCGTAGCCCATTGTATCTTGCTCACAATCCCTATATCTGTAAAGAAATCGTCTTGCCTAACTATCTATATAGTCTGAATCAGGCGTTTGGTCGGTATCTTTTACTACAACTCAGGGGAAATATTTATAAAGAAGAACATGTCAGCCCGGTGAAGCAGAAAGGGTATTTCATATTTCAATACTTCCAAATAAAAACCTACCGCCAACCCGCTTTACAATCCGAATTGGCGGTAGGTTTGGCTAGAGAGCCTGAGTCACAATCTCCTGGGCCTCACTTAAAATCTGACCAAGATGTTCCTGACTGACAAAACTCTCAGCGTAAATTTTGTAGACGTTTTCGGTGCCAGAGGGACGCGCCGCAAACCAGCCATTTTCGGTGACAATCTTCAGGCCGCCTATCTCAGCCCCGTTGCCTGGGGCACTGGTTAGACGGGCAGTTATTTCTTCCCCCGCCAAACTGGTAGCCTTCACATCACCTGGTGACAGCTTCTTCAGACGGGTTTTTTGGGCGGGCGTCGCCGGAGCATCTACCCGGCTATAGTAAGGTGTACCCAGGCGTGCGGTCATATCTTGATAATGCTGACCGGGATCACGACCTGTTTTAGCGGTAATTTCCGCCGCCAGCAAGTCCATAATCAGACCATCCTTGTCGGTAGTCCAGACTTTGCCGTTCTTGCGCAGGAAAGAAGCCCCGGCACTTTCCTCACCCCCAAAACCAAAACTGCCATCCAGCAAACCCGCCACAAACCATTTGAAGCCCACCGGAACTTCCGTTACCGTCCGTCCAATTTCCTTGCCCACCCGGTCAATCATGGAACTACTGACCAGAGTTTTACCGATTGCGCTATGGGTCGGCCAATTACTACGGTTCTGGAATAAATACCAGATA
Organism: Chloroflexia bacterium; assembly: GCA_038207495.1. Taxonomy (GTDB): domain Bacteria; phylum Chloroflexota; class Chloroflexia; order Chloroheliales; family Chloroheliaceae; genus Chlorohelix. The sequence continues at coordinate 4,231 of JBBQZS010000126.1, read as the reverse complement.
GCAACTGACAGGAAATGGTTGGGGTTCATCAGCCCGACGCTGGGGGTAACAATCCCGTGACGGTCTGAGTCGGCATCGTTGCCAAAAGCAATAGCGTAACTATCTTTAAGGCCAATCAGGTTAGCCATGGCGTAGGGCGAGGAACAATCCATCCGGATTTTACCATCGTGGTCTACCGACATAAAACGGAAGGTGGGGTCTACCGCTTTGTTAACTACCGTTACATTTAGCCCATAACGCTGGGCAATTGGCTCCCAATAAGCCACACTCGCCCCACCCAATGGGTCTGCCCCAAGTTTTAGGCCGGAGTCCCGAATCAGGTCAAGGTCAATCACGTTCGCTAAATCATTAACATAGGGGGTCATATAATCATACTGATGGGTAGTGGAAGCTTTCAGGGCGGCTTCGTAAGAAATACGTTTGACCTCACGGTTTTTACTACGTAACAAATCGTTGGCGCGGTTCTGTACCCAACCCGTAATATCCACATCCGCCGGGCCACCGTTGGGCGGGTTGTATTTATAGCCACCGTCCGCCGGGGGGTTATGGGAAGGGGTAATTACAATCCCATCCGCCAGCCCGCTTGTGCGCCCTTCGTTATAAGTCAGGATAGCGTGAGAAATAACCGGGGTGGGAGTAAAGCCCTCATTCTGAGCAATAAATACCTCAACCCCGTGAGCTGCTAATACTTCCAGAGTGGTTTTCTGGGCGGGTACAGACAGGGCATGTGTATCCATTCCCAAATACAAAGGGCCAGTTATATTTTGGCTCTGGCGATATTCAACAATTGCCTGGGTTGCGGCTAAAATATGGGCTTCGTTAAACGCGCCGTTAGCCGCCGAACCGCGATGCCCGGAGGTGCCAAATTGCACCAATTGCTGGGGGTCGGAAGGGTCAGGCTGAAGCGAAAAATATTGGTCAATTAGTTTATTTACATCAATCAAAATTTCGGCTGGAGCAGGTTTACCCGCCAGTGGGCTAAGGGCCATAGCTAATGCCTCCTCTTAGAGCAGTTTTGGATAAGGGTTGGTTTTTCTGTTGTTCTGATAACTAAATTTTACCAGAAATTCAGGGAAAAGGGACATTTACCCCTATGTAAGCGAAAGAAAATCTATGGCCTTTTTTGAGGGAGTATTTTGAAACGGTTGAAACTTTTCAGTTTGAAATTTTGCCCATATTCACTCAATAATAATGCTTTTAGCCTATCACGGGCGGGACTTTGGGCCTATTTTAGTTTGCGTAGACTTGACAATTACTACTTTCATGCTATAATACCTATGAAGCATTGTTACGCTTTGCACAATCAAAGTGGGAAATGCTTCAAATCGTTATAGATATGACTTTCGTTTTGGAACTTAATAGTTGGTGTAAAACCTCCAATTAGAATATTTTAATTGGCCCTAAGCGAAAGTCCTAAGTTGGTAAGAGTTAATCTGACAAGGAGAATTTAGCAAGATTCTATTTTCAGTATAAAATGGCAAAAACCATTTCCTTCCCAAAAACTTTTCGGGTTGACTCTTACATAGGGAAAGGAAGTTGTATGATTGCGGAAAAAGAACTCGAAACCACCCAGAGTAGTGAACGTTTAGCGGAAGAAATCCGTCAGGCGTTAGTCGCACAGATGCGAAAGGCAATTGCCGAACAAAAATGGGAACGGTTATCAAGTATCATCACCCTCATGCGCGGTAGCTTTTAGGCTGATGAGCCAAGATTACATAGATGTATAACATGGCTAAAAGAATAGCCAAATTAAATAAATAGAGTGTAAGGGCAGACAATAGGGTCTGCCCTTTTAGTTGGGGTTAGCTTTTAACTTCTGCCCCAGCCATAGCTCCGGTCATAATCGCCACCGCATCCGACATACTGAAATTGTGGGGCTCAATCACGGCGATGCGCTTCCCCAATCGCTGGATATGCACCCGGTCGGCAACCTCAAACACATGGGGCATATTGTGGCTGATAAGAATCACTGGTAGACCTTTTTCTTTAACCCGCCGAATAAGGTCTAATACCATCCCTGACTCTTTAACTCCTAGAGCGGCGGTCGGCTCATCCATAATTACCACATGCTTGGCGAAAGCGGCACTGCGGGCTACGGCAACTCCCTGGCGGTGACCACCGGAGAGCGTCTCTACGGCCTGACGCATGGAGCGGATACCGATTTTCAGCTCCTCCATATGGGTAATGGATTCGTCTAACATCCGTTTTTTATCAATCATTCTGAACACCGAACCTAAAATTCCGGCGCGGCGTATTTCCCGACCAAGAAATAGATTATCGGCGATATCCAGGGCGGGCGCAACCGCCAAATCCTGATAAACCGTCTCAATCCCCTGGCGGCGAGCATCCAGCGGGCTACGGAAATGGACTTCGTTACCATCCAGGAAAATCTGGCCATCATCAGGTATTAACGCGCCTGACAGGGCTTTGATAAGTGAGGATTTACCCGCGCCATTATCACCAATGACCGCCAAAATCTCGCCGGGAAGAAGCTCAAAATCACAACCATCGAGAGCCGTAACATGACCGTAGCGTTTGACCAGCCCTTTGGCCTGGAAAACCGGGGTTTTGTTTGAATCGCTCATTTATTCCTCCTGCGGGCGAGTTGGTCCATAGACACCGCCAGAATTACCAGAATACCAGTGATTAAAACCTGATAAATCGCCGGAACCCCCATAAGTTGGAGGCCGTTACGGAAAATACCTACGATAAGCGCACCAACCAGTGTTCCTATAGACCTGAGCTAAAAGAACTAAAGTTTGCATACAAAATGCTAACTTTAGGAATATGAATAGTAAAACAAAAAGCCAAGACTGGCTAACACTTGTAGCTTGAACCTAAACGAGTTGTATTTAAGGGTACTCGATGCCGCCAGACGATTACGCCGCAAACCAATAGTCATTCAAGGTTGTATTGCTCAGGCTGGTTTTCTTATTTAGTTGTTAACGTTCAGGTCTATAACTGTTTACGTTCTGCCTGAGTAGTGGTAATTGCCGACCATAAGGCTGGTAGGTCCTGGGCCAGTTCCATTATTCGTTGGCGGTCCTGGGTACTGGTAAGCTGAAGGGTGCTTTTTGGGAGAGTGGCATATTCCCGTTCCAACTGTTCTACTATGGCCAGTTTCTCATTCCACTCTCGTTCCAACGTTCGTAGCACCAGACGGTTTTCTGGATCAACTCCCACTACTCGCCGTCGGGCCAGGTCTGCTTCATATTGCACTCGTTCTAATCGAAGTTTCCATTGTCGCTCGCTCTGTCGAGCCTGGGCTTCCAATTGGTCGAGAGTTGCCAAGGCTACGGCTAATTGGGCTGGTTCAATTGCTTCTAAGAAAGTTTTAGCTACGACCGTATCCACCCGGTCACCTCGGATGCTCTGGCAGGTTTTCAGGCCTAACTTACTGTGGAGTTGGTTACACTGGTAATTAGGAATCTGGCCCACCGTCTGGTAACGCACACTCATTCTGCGACCGCATTGGCCACACAGCACAATCCCTTGTAACAAGGCGGCCCCTTCTCTCACCGCACCCCGGTTCTCTTCTGGATTAAAAGTCAGGTTATCCTGGAGCCGTTTTTGGTTGCACAGAAATTGTTCCCAATTGATGTAACCGGGATGGTGTTCCAGGATTACAATCGGCCAGTCTTCGCGTTTAACCTGGCGAGTATAACCTTTTATCCGAGGAGCCTCTCCAGGCAAAGCTTTAGTCCGAGTTTTGGTACGACCATAAACATAGGCTCCGGCATAGACCGGATTGTGGAGGATCGATAAAACGCGCGAGTGCGTAAGCGACTGCCAGATCAGTTCTCCATCTTTGGCTCCACCGTGATGGCGGGTAGGAAAGCGTAAATGTTGACGTTGGAAGTGGCTAACTACGGCCAAAGCTGAACTGGACTGGTCGAAAAGGCTAAAAACCAGCCTGATAGTTTGTTGAACTTCTTCATCGGGGTCCAAACCAATTTGGCCGGTCTGGGCCAGGTCGTAGGCCATCCCCACTGGAAGCCGCCAGTGCAACTCGCCCTTTTCGGCTTTAGCTAACTTGCCACCAATTAACCGCTGGTACAACCAGTGTAATTCTGCTTCACTCATCGTACCCTTTAACCCCAGAACAAACCGCACCGTATGTTGCATTTCAGGGAACTTCTGCCACGATCCTGGCTGAGGAAAGTTGTGCCTGTGGGCAAAAAGGACGCGTCTATCGTGTCTTCTGGCGTCAGGCTGCTCCCTGGGTCGTCCT
>JBBQZS010000125.1:0-8372 GCA_038207495.1 Chloroflexia bacterium | reverse complement strand
TTCCTGCTCGTGCTGGGCGGTCAGCGCGGCGATTTGTTTGTGAGTACGCTCATCAAAGGATTGGGGCAGAGCTTTTAGGGCCAATTGTTTCCATTTAGTGAGCATATTCGGATGGATACCATATTCTGAAGCGAGCTGGGTAAGAGTTTTGTTACCTTCCAGCACTTCTTGCACGATTTTCGACTTAAATGTGGGTGAATACTTTTTTCTGGGTGTTGTCATGTTTTTTAGTATACACCTTAGCAAACCTACTTTCGTTGTTCAGTTTATCTGGGTCATTATATAAAATGGCTGGCTATGCGAAACGTCTGGGCCTTAGCTCCTGGCAACTGATTCTGGGTGGGTTAGGCATTGTAGGGGGTATCTGGATGATTGTGGCTCCGTTCATTCTAAACTATGGAGGGGCGACCATTCTCGATGCCAAGACTAAAAAGCCGGTTCCAGTTGACCTTGCGGCAGTCACCATCAGCGACATAACCTGTGGGGTGTTGTTGATCGGTCTACTGGTGATCGCCAACCAGGTGAAAAATACAAAAGTTCGCATTAACATTAGCATCGAGATAATTTTGATAGGAGTATATCTTATAGCTGCACCCTATATCTTTGACCTCTTGAAGGTGGCCGAGTATATGGGTCTAGACAAACCAAACACTAACGATCAATTAATCGGTATCCTGACGGTAGTATTAGGTGGGTTCGCTCTTCAGACCAATTTCCTTCCAAACGAAGCTGGTTCAAGTAATATTTCTGGAATAACCCCTTCAGCGGGGTAAAGATTTGACCGCGCGGCTAGGTCTAAAACACAGAGGAGTAAAAGATTATCAGCCGCCAGTACTACCAAACCTCAGTGCAAGTTAGGAAAGGAGGTGGGCGTGTGTTAAAAGCTGAAGTGACCCAGATCTAAATTAATATTCGGTCATTCCCTTCATAGGGCTAACCATGAAAATTCCAATAAAAGTCTTTTACCAAACTTTGACCTTTATCTACCCGTTTAAATATTGACTGCCTCTTAATATTGGATTAATATTTAAGCAAACGATTGCGTAAACGTTTCCGTGAGTTTAGACCTGACTAGGACTATTCTATTCAGTTTTGCTTGAAATGTTTATTCCGTTTATTACAATGCTCTCCGCTATGCAACTCTGTGTTTTGGAGGTTTAGTAATTCATTTTACTTTTCTCATTATGATTTAGACCGTCGTAGCAATAAGACCTGTTCCCTATTGGTTAACTTTTCTCTTGAGTCTAGACCATTCTGCCCTAAGTACCACACTCTAATAATGCTACTTGAGTAAAAGCACGTGCTTAACTTGAGTGACTAGGTTAAAAGCTCTTAAGAGCTAATTAGGTTTGTCCAATGGTGTCCAAACTACTCATATTAAGAGGAGGAAGCAGATGTCAGAAGAACTCGAAAAAGACGTCAAGAAATGGTACACTTCACGGCGTAAATTTATTGGAATAGGCGCACTGGGCCTGGTTAGTGGTGTTTTAGCCGCTTGTGGCGACCCAACCGCTACCACTCCGCCTGTGGCTACTACCGCCGCGCCTGCTACTACTGCTGGTGCAGCGGCTACAACTGCGGCAGCCGCTAGTGGAGTGGTTACTGCCGTAAGTGTTGCAGGTAAAAAGCCCAAAGTTGGGTTGGTTATGAAGTCGCTGGCTAATGAATTTTTCCAGCAGATGCAAGCTGGGGCGGATACCTTTGCTAAAGCAAATGCTGATAAATTTGAATTTAAGGCTGTCGGCATGAAAGACGAACGCGATTTTGCCTCACAGGTGGATGCAGTCGAGAACTTCATTACCCAGAAATACGACATTATCGTAGTAGCCGCGGCAGACTCTAAAGCAATGGTGACACCACTTGCCAAAGCCATCAAAGCTGGCATCGTGGTCATCAACATAGACGTTGAGCTGGATAAGGAAACCAAGAAAACGGCAGGTGTAGACCTGGCCTTCTTCGGCCCTGATAACGCGGCAGGTGCAAAGATGTCAGGTGACGCTCTGGCGAAAGCCCTGGGCGCAGGTGGGAAAGTTGTTATTCTGGAAGGTAACCCCGAAGCCGACAACGCCCAACAGCGCAAGAAAGGCTTTGACCAAGCTATTGCAGAGGGCAAGCTGACCCTGCTCGACTCTAAGACAGCCCACTGGGAGACCGAAGAAGCCAATACCCTTATGACTAACTTCCTGACCAAGTACCCCGACATCCAGGGCGTAATGGCGGCTAACGACTCAATGGCTCTGGGAGTAGTTAAGGCCCTTGATGCTGCTGGAAAGAGTAGCACTATCAAGGTAGTAGGCTTTGACAACATTCCGGCGGTACAACCTCTAATTAAAGGCAACAAAATGCTGGCAACTGTCGAGCAATTCGGCGCACAGATGGCGGTTTTTGGTATTAACTATGGTCTGCGTACTATGAACGGTGAGAAGTTTACCGGCTGGATTCAAACTCCGCTTAAGCTTATCACCGCAGCAGATTTGCCCAAGTAGAGCCTAGCAGCTAGAGGGAGGGCGAGAAGCCTGGAACGGATGATTGCCTTAATCCTACTTCCTTCCTCCTGATGCCGATAAGCAATTGAACAGGGTGGGCTTTTGGTTCGCCCTGTTCAAAACGCAGAAGAGGGTAAGAATGACGACCAGCCCGGATAAAGTTAATATTCTTGAAATAAAGGGTGTTACCAAAAGGTTCCCCGGTGTCGTCGCCATTGATAAGGTAGACCTGAACATTGAACGCGGCGAGGTCCATGTACTGGTCGGGCAGAACGGAGCAGGGAAATCCAGCCTGGTTAAGCTCTTATGTGGCATGTACCAACCCAGTGAAGGCGAAATTCTTTTTGAAGGCAAACCTTATAGCCCCCACCGTCCCGAAGATGCTTTCAAGGCTGGTATTCGGATTGTTTACCAGGAATTAAACCTGCTTTCCTATCTTTCGGTAGCCGAGAATATTCTGTTTGAAAAACTACCACGCAAAAATGGCTTGGTTGACTACAAAACCCTTAACCGTAAAGCTCGCGAAGCCCTCGAAGAAGTTGGCCTGGATATTTCTCCCCAAACGCTGGTGGAGGAATTGGGAATTGCCCAGATGCAGCTTATTGAAATCGCAAAGGCACTTTCCAACGAAAGTAAATTACTGATTCTCGATGAACCAACCGCCACCCTCACCCCCAGGGAAATTTCGCGCCTTTTTAATATCATTCATCGCCTCAAGCAGCGCGGCGTTACTATAATCTATATCTCCCATCACTTGCACGAAATTTATGAAATCGGGGATAGAGTTACGGTTCTACGTAACGGGCAGAAAGTAGAAACTCGCTCAATTCAAGCTGTCACTATTCCCGAAATAGTTAAAATGATGGTCGGGCGAGATATGAAAGAAGAGTATCTTTTCCGCAGTGAGGTCGTGCCTGGAGCTGAAATCTTACGAGTAGAGGGTTTGCGCTATCGGGGCAACCTACACAGTATCTCCTTTGGGGTAAAGCAAGGCGAGATTTTAGGGGTCGCGGGGCTGGTGGGAGCAGGGCGTACCGAAACAATGCGCGCGCTTTACGGGGCCGACCACAAGCTGGCTGGAGAAATATTTTTAAATGGGAAGCCTATCAAGATTAAACGTCCCAAAGACGCGGTAAAGCATAATATTTGCCTGCTTACTGAAGACCGCAAAAACCAAGGCTTGATAGTTGAGATGCCCATCTACATTAATATCACTCTGGCAGATTTGAAACAGGTTACTAAGATGGGCCTGGTAAAGAGGCAGGCCGAGAAAAAGGCGGCAGAGCGGCTTGTAAAAGACCTGGGGATAAAGACTCCCTCGGTAGAGCAAACTGTGCGTAATCTTTCCGGCGGCAACCAGCAAAAGGTGGTCATTGCCAAATGGCTCTTCCGTAACACTGAAGTTTTTATCTGTGACGAACCAACTCGCGGCATTGACGTAGGGGCTAAATTTGAGATTTATAATTTGCTCTGGGAACTTGCAGCCCAAAGGAAGGGGCTAATTGTGGTTTCCTCCGACCTGCCCGAATTAATGGGTATTTGCCACCGTATTATTGTCTTCTCGAAAGGCAAACTGGTAGGCCAACTAGAGCGGAGCGAATTTGACCAGGAACGCATTCTGGCAATGGCCTATCAGGAGTACATTAAGACCGGAATTGAAAATACGAAAGCGCAACCAGCCAGCTAAGGAAGGTGATTATTGTGCAAACACAAGAGCGAATTGAGAAACCAGCCAATAAAGGAAAAGCAGCTTCGATAACCAGACGCTTTTTCTACCTTTCCTTGCGCGAAGCCGGAATCGGGATTGCCCTGGTAATCATCACTCTTATCTTTTGTTTTGCTGCGCCTTACTTTGCCACTACCGACAACTTTTTAAAGATTTTTGTTCAAATTTCGATCAACACTGTACTGGCAGTAGGTATGACCTTTGCTATTTTGATAGCCGGGATTGACCTCTCGGTTGGGGCGGTATTGGCTCTGGCAACTGTAGTTGGAGCCAAAATAATGATAAGCAAAGAGCTGCCAGTGGAATTGGCAATGATTTTGGCGATTCTGGCCTGTATGGGAGTAGGCATCGTATGTGGCTTTATCAACGGCTTTATCACCGAACGCTGGAAAATCCATTCTTTTATTGTGACGCTGGGGATGCTAAATATCGCCAGAGGTGCTTCCCAGGTAGTTAGTGATAACGCTACAATCAACGGCTTGCCACAGCCATTCGTGGATTTTGGGAACGTTATTATCTGGGGTATAATTCCGACTATCTTCCTGCTTACAATAGTGGTGGTGGGGATTGCCTGGTTCATCCTCAAATATACCGTTTTTGGTCGCTATATCTATGCTATCGGCAACAACGAAGAAGCCGTCCGATTGTCAGGCCATAATCCCGCCGTCTACAAAATTATGGCTTATACTATCTGCGGCCTGTGTGCCGGGTTGGGTGGGGTAGTGTGGTTGTTGCGCTTGAATGTGGGTAGCCCGATTGCAGGAGTAGGCTACGAACTGAACGCCATTGCAGCAGTAATTATTGGTGGTACTACTATGAGCGGGGGACGGGGTTCAGTTATCGGTACTTTTCTGGGAGCCTGTATTTTGCAGGTGCTCAACACCGGGTTGCAGCTAATGGGCGTGGGCGATAACTTCCGCCCTATCATTATTGGTCTGGTAATCGTGCTGGCCGTAATTTTGGATACCTACCGGGCAAAATATCTGTTAAACGCCAGACGAGTTTGATACAAAATTTGTTATAACGTAGCCAGGTTTTCCCTATTCTTTTTCTAGAAATGAAGCCGCTCTATATGCCAAACATTCGTGACGTAGCTGAAAAAGCTCAGGTTTCGGTAACAACCGTATCCCACGTTATAAACGGTACTCGCTTTGTCGAACCAAAGACTATTGAACGAGTTAAGCAAGCTATTGTCGCACTCGGTTATCGCCCAAACTCGTTGGCCCGTAGCCTACGGCGGGGTGAAACTCGAACAATCGGCCTATTAATCCCTGATAACTCCAACCCGTTTTTTGCCGAAGTGGCCCGGGTGGTTGAGGATGCAGGGTTTAAGGAGGGTTACAGCGTTATATTATGTAACTCCGACTTGTCCGAGGAAAAAGAAGAAGCTTATCTGGAGGTATTGCTCTCAAAGCAGATAGATGGCCTGATTTTGATTTCTTCCAGCAACCACCCAGAGCGATTACAACGATTGTTGGATGCTAGCATACCACTGGTGATTGTTGACCGCGAGCTTGGGCTTTCGGTGGATAAGGTACTGGTAGATAACGAGCAAGGTGGTTATCTGGCAGGCCAATATCTGTTGCAATTGGGTCACCGCCGGATTGGTTGTATTGCCGGTCCAAGCGAGGTGAACCCCAGTGCCGGGCGTTTAGCCGGATTTAAAAGGGCCTTATTGGAAGCCGAAGTAGAGCTTCCAGACGAAGCGGTGGTAGCAAGCGATTTCCGCTACGAGGGCGGTTCTCAGGCCATGAAGACTCTGTTGCAACGAAAGCTGAATTTAAGCGCGGTTTTTGCTACAAATGATACAATGGCAATCGGCGCACTCACGGCCTTGCGGGCGGCGCATCTCCGGGTTCCGAATGATATATCGCTTATCGGTTTCGATAATATTCCACTGTCGGAAGCCGCCATCCCGTCCTTGACTACTATTGCTCAACCTATCAAGGAGATAGGCCAATTAAGTGTGGCACTGCTGCTGGAGCGTATTAAAAACTCGTCTAACCTGCCCAAAACTACCCTGTTATCTACGGTTCTGGTAGAACGTCAGAGTTGTTGTCCATATCCACAGGAGAAAAGCATGAAGAAGAATGGTATATTGCACAGCCAGCTTTCGGCAATCATCGCTTCATTAGGTCATACCGATATGCTGGTTATCGGCGACTCCGGCCTGCCTATACCAGCAGGCGTAACCTGCGTTGATCTGGCAGTTTCGGCAGGGGTGCCTGGCTTTATGGATGTAGTAAGGGCGGTTGCGCAAGAGCTGGAAGTGGAAAAGTTACTGGTTGCCAAGGAACTGGAGGCGCAAGAAAGCAGCTTGCCGGATGAATTACGAGCCTGTTTCCCCCAGGCTTCGTTCCAATCGGTTAGCCATGAAGAACTAAAACGGCTGATTGCCACAGCTAAGGCAGTGGTTCGCACCGGGGAACAAACCCCTTACGCGAATGTCATAATTTTTAGCGGGGTAACTTTTTAGGGAGAAATATTATGAGCGTGCTAGTTTTGGGTAGCCTTAACATGGATTTGGTAGTTCGCACGCCTCGTTTCCCACTTGCTGGTGAAACCTTGACCGGACACTCCTTTTCACAGACTTATGGCGGAAAAGGTGCCAATCAGGCCGTAGCCGCCGCCCGAATGGGGGCCGAAACCAAAATGTTTGGCAGGGTTGGTAATGATTTTTTTGGGGAGGGTTTGCGTCAACAACTAGAGGCGGCTGGAATTGACTCTAACGGCGTTTCGGTAGCGACTGGTGAGGCTTCCGGGATTGCCCTGATTACCATAGCTGATAACGCTCAAAACCAGATTATTATTGTGCGGGGTGCAAACGGATTAGTGGGCGCAAGTGAAATATCAAATCTCCGCCCTGCCCTGGCTGGGGCTAAAGTTTTATTGCTTCAGCTTGAAATTCCCCTGGAAACTGTTTATCAGGCGGCCCAGATAGCAGCGGCGGCAGGTTTAACAGTTATCCTTGACCCGGCCCCGGTTCCAGTAGAGAAGTTACCTGACGGGCTTTATGAGTATGTTGGTATTCTAACTCCTAACGAGACTGAAGCTGCCAGTCTGGTAGGTTTCCCGCTGACCGACGAGGTGGCGATAAAAGAGGCTGGGCGAGTTTTACACCGTCGAGGCTCGAAAGTAGTAATTATTAAGCTGGGGAGCCGGGGTATTTTTTGGACTGATGGTAAGGTTGAAGAATTCTGCTCCACTTTCCCGGTTCAGGTTATTGATACAGTTGGAGCGGGCGACGCTTTCAATGGGGCCTTGGCTGCCGCATTAGCCGAAAGCCAAGCTTTACCCGAGGCCCTTAAGTGGGGATTGGCCGGGGGAGCACTGGCTGTAACCAGACCAGGCGCGCAATCCGCTATGCCCTATCGGGAAGAGGTGGCGAAACTGGTGGCGCAAACCCATTTTTAAGGTTCTGTCAGATTTCAGGATAAAGGTCAAATTCACCAAAATTTCCCCTACAAAAGAGCGAAAATCCTGCTGAAGTTGATATGCTTTTTGTAATAAAATGGCTAAATTTGAGATAATTTCCCCACTTTTGAATACTAATCGATCAACCTATCCTGAAATCTGACAGAACCAGTTTGGCGGTTTAATGCTATTTCTTCCAAGCCTGCTATGTGGGGTAACAGACAGACCAGGCCAAACAAAAGTTTTATCATGATATCGAAGCTTTTATGATTCAAAAGAAGTTTTTGGTTTGTTTAGATTAAATAGGAAGGTACTTTATGTTTGGGTCAAAAAAAGGGGCTTGGCTAATCTGCCTGGTGGCAACCCTATTTTTGCTAATATCCTTGACGGCCTGTACCGACAAGGCGACCAACCAACCGACCAATAGTACTATCAAACTTATGCTGATACCCCCGATGTTAGCCAGGCCATCAGTCAAAACTGGCATCCTGGCAATATAATCCAGGTTAAATGGAATGCGAAGGCTTATCAATTAGTTAGCGACCCAAATCCCGTTCAACTCAAACTTAGTTTGCAAGTAACTGGTCCTTTTGTCTCGAAACAGAATGCACTTAACCAGCCGAACAAAGCTCCCAGTGCTATAAGTAGTCCCATTCAAACTAACGATTGGATTAGTCAAACCTTTACCAGTACCCTTATGCTACCAACCGACCTTGCGCCGGGCGATTACCTGCTTACCCAACAAA
>JBBQZS010000124.1:0-8404 GCA_038207495.1 Chloroflexia bacterium | reverse complement strand
AGTTCGAGCATCAAAGGTATAGTGGCCATGGTCTTCCTCGCTTTTTGAAATAGTCTGTTGGCTCAAACTATTTTCAATTCTCGCGAGGTTGACCCTTATTGGCAACTTTTATCCCTCCCACACAACTTGGGGACTGTCTGTGGGTGGTTAGGATTAATTTCGCCCTGAAAATCCCGGACTAGAAACATAATCTCAAGATTGTGGGTCTGGTTATTAATATCCACAAACTCTCGCAAGTACAGCAACCGCCCGCCCTGTACTATTAACCCGGTTTCTTCTCGCACCTCTCGCTCCATACAGGCCAAAACCGAACTATCCTGCTCTTCGAGGCCGCCGCCCGGTGGTATCCAGAAGAACTGCATTTTGTTAGATAAGCTTTGTTCATGTACCAGCAACGTTCGGTTTTCAGCGTCCAGCACAATTCCGGCGCATCTAATTCGTGGTTTCATAGCACCTCCCTTTAGCTCAAATTTTTCCTGATAAAAATCAGCAAACCATCGCTACCGTAAGTATTAGTAGGGATTTTTTGAAGAAGGGTGTAATTAGCCTGAAATTCGGGCGAGAGTTTGAGGCTGTTGCGAACAAATAATTCCAGGCTTACTACATATTCCGGCCTTTGTTCCAGCACCATCCGGACCGGCACAGCGTTATTGCTGGCAAGCTCGTTTTTAGGGACTGGATAATATTTCAGGGCTTCGGGCGAAACCAGCCCCACCGAGTCGAAAATTCGGGCGGTCGGGGCATAATACCCCAGCATTCCGATTTCAGGCGCCACAATAGTCTGGCCGGGTTTAAGACGGGGAGCGAGGAAATCGGCGGCGGCGCGGTAATGGTCAGGTGACTGCATGCGGCTACGCCCAAAATCGTAGGCTTGAAGCTGATTAACCAGCGAAATCCCCACAAACAGGGTCAAAAGTCCATCAGCCCATAATTTCTTGGGGCCGGGTAATAATTCTACCAGTTGGGCCAGTCCTAGCCCCATTAGTAGCAAGTACCAGGGAACCAGCGGCACCAGATACCAGTCAAAAATCAGCACCTTGCGGAACTGCGCCAGAATATAGGCCAGATTAAACAAAAGTGGGAAACTCACCGCCCAAACTGCCGCAATTTTATTAACCCGCCAAATTCGCCATGCTCCCAGCCCTACCAACCCACCAAAAACCAGGGTCGCCACCAGCCCCACTAGTAAAATTTTCTTCCCGTCCGGCAGTTGCAAATTGGTAATAAATTGCCCGAAAGGGTTGTCCCAGGCCATCAGGCTAAAGGGTTTGAGGCGCGATAGACCCGTTTCCTCGAAAATATAGACCCCCTCACCTTTAGCCAGCAGCGATTGAGGTAAGGGGTTGCCGTAATATAAAGTAGCAAAAATCAGCCAGGGCAAGCCAATCGCGGCGATTATCAGTGACTCGCGCCAGGGAAAACGCCTGGACATGAGCCAGAAAGCCGCCAGTGCCAGCCCGACCATCAATATCCCCTCCGGGCGACAAAATACCGCCAGGGCCGCCGCTCCCGCCGCCAGATAAGTCCGCCCCATTATTCCTAACCCAAAGGTCGAGATTAATAGAAAACTGAAAAGCGAGGTTTCCATTCCGGCGATACACCAGTTGCTACTGAACACCGAAAGGGCCAATAGCAGTGGCGCGATATACTCAAAGCCCCGTCGGTCAGGTGGGCAAAACTTTTTACCCAACCAGCCCAGCCACAAAATTGTGCCACAATCGGCCAGGGTGTTGATTATTAGCCCCAGCCAGGGCAAGCTGATTTTGGTCGGGAAATAAAGTAGCGAAAGTAAAAGGGTATAAAGGGGGGTAGTAGTGCCAAGCACCTTTTCCCCGGCGTTATAGACAAATCCTAACCCGGAGGTAATATTTTCAACGTAGCGAAAGGTGATAAATGCGTCGTCGTTGGGGTGGGGGCCGTTAATCAGGCGGATAAGAATCCCCAGCCCGACAATCGCCAGAATTAAAAGCTGCTCCGACAGGGTGGCAACCGATTCTTTAACCTCTGGTTGTTTAGTTAGCGGGGTCAAATTATCAAAAATAAATTGAGGTGATGGTCGGGGCGAGAGGATTCGAACCTCCGACATCTTGCTCCCAAAGCAAGCACTCTAACCGGACTGAGCTACGCCCCGCTTTTGCGGCTGACCTGAACAGCCTTCAGGATACCTTAATCCCCCCTAAAAGTCAAGAAATTTCAGGAAACCTTCATTATTGCTACTTTTCCTGCCTAATGTAAACCTGCGCTTGCGAAAGCTGGTAGTAAATGCTTTAATTGGGGTTATAGGAAGCAATAAATGACCTGACTATAATAATTTAAACTGGTCATTTAGCATCTATTCTTATTACAGGGGGGTTATATGAGCGAAATAAACTATGCTTTTAAGATTGAGGCTGAGTCAAAAGTTAAACTCAAGGATTATGATACTAGCTACAGCGCGGGATTAAACAAGGAGGATGCCGCCAGCCACTTTACGGCCTATAGTGGCGAGTTGGGGGAGTTGCAGGAGCTTTTGTATGCCGCCGCCGATAGTAGCGTGCTGATTGTGTTTCAGGGGATGGACACCAGCGGCAAGGATGGCACCATCCGCCACGTTATGAGCAGTATTAACCCGCAAGGTTGCCATGTATCCAGCTTTAAAGCTCCCACCCAGGAGGAGCTAAACCATGACTTTTTGTGGCGGGTACATCAGGTTGCACCGGGGCTGGGGATGCTGGGAATTTTCAACCGCAGCCATTATGAGGATGTGCTGGTTGTCCCGGTGCATAGTTACAAACCCGAAGATGTCTGGAAAAACTACTACGCCCATATCAACGCTTTCGAGAAGTTGCTGACGGATAGCAATACTATAATCATGAAGTTCTTTCTGCATATTTCCAAAAAAGAGCAACTCGAACGCTTGCAAGCCCGTGAGGACGACCATACCAAACGCTGGAAACTGGCGGTGGGTGATTATCTGGAACGCCAATTTTGGGACGAATATCAGCATTTTTACGAAGAGGCTCTCAGCAAGTGCAGCACCGACCATGCTCCCTGGTGGATTGTACCCGCCGACCGCAAGTGGTATCGCAATCTGGCTGTCGCCGAAACAATTGTGGAACACCTGCGCCCCTACAAACCGCGCTGGCGTAAAATGTTAGAGGCGCGGGGTGACAAGGCATTGGCTCTATTGCAAGAAGCCCGCGTCAATGGCAAAGTTCCCCATAGTTAGTTGATGGTAAGATTCTCAGTCAACAGCTAATTTCATGACTCATTATTCACCAATTCACAAAGGGTTGCGCTCATGAGGCTGTTGGCTTATTATGACTAAAGTAAATTATTTATAAATACGACGTTTCCAATGAACTGGAAAGGTAATTTAGATGCCCCTTATTGATGAAGCTAACCGCAAATATTTAACCGAACGCTTTCAGGAAGATTTACAAAAACCTGTTACGCTGGCTCTCTTTACTCGTGGTAAATATTTGCTTGAACGCGAATCCCCTGAAGAAGAAAGCAACGATTACAGCATTTCAGAAGAAGAAGCCTGTCGTACCAGCCTGGAGTTGATAGGGGAATTGGCCGAAATCTCCGCCGATAAAATCCTGCTTGAAATCCACGATGTAGACTCGGCTGAAGGTTTGGCGGCGGCCCAGGCAAGCGGCGTTGATAGCCAGATGTTGCCCGCCCTGGCCTATAAAGCCGAGGGATTATTAGGTAAATCGTTTTATTATGGTTTACCCAGTGGCTATGAATTCGGTACGCTGGTGGATGTGGTCACTTCTACCTCTCAGGGTAAAAGTAGTTTGGCAAAGGCCACCATTGATAAACTAACAAATCTACCCGGCCCGCTTTCGATTATGGTATTCGTGACCCCTACCTGAAGTTATTGCCCCGCTGCCGCCAGTTTGGCGCATCAGATGGCAATGGTTAGCCCCCTGGTTACGGCTGAAATCGTCGAAGCCAGTGAATTTATGGAGCTTGCCAACGAATTTAATGTTTATGGCGTACCGAAAATTGTTGCCAACCGGGGCAAAGTCGAGTTTGAGGGGGCTTTGCCGGAACCATTCTTTTTAGACCAGCTATTACGAGCCTTTGATAAGAAGTAATCAGGCGAAATCGAAAATCTAAAAACCAATAACCAACAACTAGAAACTAACTATGCTAAAAACCCGCTTTACCGAAATCTTTGGCATTGAACGCCCGATTGTGCAGGGAGGTTTACAACATCTGGCTTTTGGGCCACTGGCGGCGGCAGTATCCAACGCTGGAGGGTTGGGGCAGATAACGGCGGCGGCTTTCCCTAGTCCCGCCGTTTTAAGCGAAGAAATCAAGTTATGTCAGAGTCTTACCAAAAAGCCTTTCGCGATTAATTTTGCGCTGGGTCATCGCCCAATGTTCGATTTGTTGGATGCGGCTCTTGAGTCAGGGGTACGTTATATCAGCCTGACGGCGGGCAACCCCGAAGCGATGATTAACTATGTCCACAAGGCCGGATTAGGGGGCGAGGTCAAAGTTTTGGTTTTGGTGGCGGGAGTGCGTGCGGCAGTGAAAGCCGAAGGATTAGGAGCGCATACTGTTATCGCGGTAGGATACGAAGGTGGCGGACATCTAGGGCGAGACGATATTGGGACACTGGTTTTGGTACCCCGGATTGTGGATGCGGTTAAAATTCCGGTGCTGGCAAGCGGCGGTATCGGCGATGCACGGGGCTTGGCGGCGGCTCTGGCTCTTGGCGCGGAAGGAATCGAGATGGGGACGCGCTTTGTGGCAACCCAGGAGTGTATTGCTCACCAGAACTATAAAGAGGCTTTGTTAAAAGCGGGTGAAACCGATACTGAGATTATCGAACGCTCTATTGGGCGTCCGGCCCGTGTGCTGAAAGGTAAAACCCCCACCGAAATTATCCAGCTGGAAGCTTCTAACCCTTCGCTCGACCAGTTATTGCCCTATATTTCGGGCGAAGTAAACAAGCATGGGGCAGTTGAGGGCGACCTGGAAAATGGCTTTGTGTGGGCCGGGCAGGTGGCCGGGTTGATTCATGATATTCCTACCGTGGAGGAGTTGCTTGACCGTTTGGTGAGTGGCGCGGAGGAGATTATTGGGCGGTTGGCAACCAGCACTATCGTGGCTGACCCCAAAGGAGACCCTTCGCTTGGCTGAAATGAAGTTTTGCCCAAATTGTGGTAGCCCGCTGGCGATGCTTGAGAAATTCGGGGCAGTGCGGGAAACCTGTGCCAACTGTGGTTTTATCCATTTCGCCGACCCAAAAGTGGTAGCGGTGGTACTTATCGAACATGAGGATAAGTTGTTATTGGGGAAACGTAGCATCAACCCCGGCCTGGGTTTCTGGAGTTTCCCCAGCGGCTATGTCAATCGTGGTGAGAAGGTCGAGGAAGCAGCCCTGCGCGAGGTTAAAGAAGAAACCAATCTGGATGTGCGCCTGACCGGACTACTCGGCGTTTACAGCGACAACGATAACCCGATTATTCTGATTGTTTACCGGGCCGAAGTTAGTGGCGATATTAACCAGCTACAACCACAACCCGAAGAAGTCAGCGAACTGGCCTTTTTCTCGCTGGCTGATTTGCCCGAACTGGCTTTCCCCTTCGACCACAGTATCTTTAACCATTGGGCCGCTCGTGACCGCCAAATCAAGCTGAGTTAAGAAGTGGCTGGCTATTCAAAAAAATCATTACAGGAAAAATTAGGCCTAAAAAGCAGCTTCAGGGTTATTTTCTTGAATCCCCCGCTAACCTATTTGACTGACCTGGGGGAGTTGCTTCCCACTCTGTTTATTGCTGAAAATCTGAGCGGGAAGTTTGATTTTATCCATTTCTTCAGTAAAAGTCGGGACGAACTGACCGACCAATTTCCCCTGCTAAAAGCGAGTCTGTTTCCCAACGGTAGCCTCTGGATTTCCTGGCCCAAACTATCTTCCAAAGTACCCAGCGACGTTACTGAAAATCTAGTGCGTGATATTGGCCTATACAATGGGCTGGTTGATGTTAAAGTGGCGGCGGTGGACGAGGTTTGGTCTGGTCTGAAATTCGTCTACAGGCTCAAGGATAGACCCTGAACCTGTTTATAACTCATGCATATTAATCCTTAACTAAGATTGTGCATACTGACCAATTGAATTAATTGGCTGGAGCGGCTATAATAGAGTATAGCAATAGATAATATAGATATTATCTATACTTAAGCTCTCGGTTTAGAAGCACCGATACAAAAAAGCACAATTGGAGGTATACAGAAGATGTTGGACAAAACCGCTCCCAAGAAAATCGTGATTAATATTGATGAAGACCACTCAGACGTCATGCACGAAATGAACAGTCGCAACGGTGAACCCGTTAAGTTTGTTTCCCAGCCCACCCGTGACTCGTTCCGCTATCGTGGTACGCTCGAGGACAATGTTCACCCTGTTTCCACCATAATGTTTGATGGTAGCGTGGGTACCGAAGGCGAAGAGCACAGCACCGACATGCACAAGGGTATGACTCCCGGCTAGTCCTAGATAAATCTAGTGATGAACGATGGAAGAATTGAAGGGTATCAGGAACCGTTAGCCTCGGCAAACAGTTCGCGCCGGTCAAGCTGGACCCTGTTACCACCGCTTATGCTGTGTACTAGCGTAACCAAACGGTCTAAGAGTAACGGCACGTTAAACCCGCCTTCCGGGATTATCAGGTCGGCGTAACGTTTGGTGGGCTCGATAAACTCCTGGTGCATTAGCCGCACAGTGGTCAAGTATTGCTCAATCACCGACTCAACCGAACGCCCCCGCTCCGCAACGTCGCGGCGCAGGCGGCGTATGAACCGTAAATCCGCATCCGTATCCACAAATATTTTCAGCCCCATCAAGTTTCGGATTCGTTCCTCGGAAAAAAGTAAAATTCCATCTATCACTATCACCGGGCGCGGCTCGACCTGAGTTGCCTGAGATAGACGATTAAATATTTTAAAATCATAGCTCGGCATCATAATATTGTTTCCGGCTATTAACTCTTTGAGGTGTTGATAGAGCAGGTCATTATCCAACGAATCGGGGTGGTCGTAATTGATTCGGCTACGCTCCTCGGGGGAAAGATGGCTGAGGTCTTTGTAATAAGAGTCATGTTGTAATTGCACTACCCTTTCCAGACCGATATTTTGCACAATATGATTAGCGACGGTAGTTTTCCCACTTCCAGTACCACCTGCCACTCCAATTACTAACGGCTCGCCACTGTATTGCATTATTTTAACAAATTCCTCCCAGGAGCTAAACAACAAAAAGCCACAAGGCCGCCCCTGTGCCATTAAACGCTCTTGTAATATCCCCATAATTGGTGCCCTATTAGACAGAGTTTAAGGGTGCTATAGCTGGTTTGTCAACCGGGCAAAAGAATACCCCCGACAAGCGGGGGTAGGCTAGTGAATGACGAAATTCACTTTTTAGGAATAGGTTATAACCAGTTTAGGGGCGGTAGCCGCGCCAGACTCAAAGCTGTTAGCAAATTTGCGCGCCCAGGTGCTTCCACTCCCCTTGAAGATAATCGAGATACTGTTGCCAGTCTGCCAATCGGCTCGATTGACGATTTCCTGAATAACCGTACTGATGTCGTTCAGGTTATTCCAGGTACCAGCCGACCACAGGGCATCTGAAGAATGGTTGACCTTCGCGGTGGTCAAAGTGCGACCCGAAGGTTTAGCCGCGCTTGAGAAGGTTGGGCTATTACCAGTTGAGTCCCCCGCCATCTGAAAAGCTATATTCACCCATTGACCGCTTGGAGAATAAAATGACAGCGTTGCGGCGGTGATGGTTTTGCCTTTAGGTATCTGAACATTGGCAAAGCGCAACCCGGTATAGCTGGCAGTGGCTGATGAGCCATTACCCGCCCAGACCGTGCTGGAGTCTTCGGTGTAAGTCGTACCTTCCTCGTTTACATCATCACTACCAGACCCTACTTGCAGATTAGCCGTGCCTGTGGCGGGTGGGGTGGTGGTAGCCGCCGCTGTCGTAGTTGCCGCTGCGGTGGTGGTGGCAACCGCCGTAGTGGTAGCCGCTGCGGTGGTGGTAGCCGCCGCAGTCGTGGTAGCTGCGCCACCATAAGAGATGGCTAACTTGGGAGCAATAGCGGCACCGGCCTCAAAGCTATTGGCAAATTTACGAGCCCAGGCATTACCAGTACCTTTGAAGATAATCGAGATGCTGTTGCCGGGTTGCCAATCGGCCCGATTGACGATTTCCTGAATGATGGGGCTGATGTCATTCAGAGCGTACCAGGTGCCAGTCGTCCACTGCACGTCCGAATTGTGATTGACTTTAGCGGTGGTCAGGGTGCGACCCGAAGGTTTAGCCGAACTTGAGAAGGCTGGGCTGCTACCAGTCGAGTCGGCAGCAATCTGGAAGGCGATACCTACCCACTGCCCACTGGCGGAG
>JBBQZS010000123.1:0-8800 GCA_038207495.1 Chloroflexia bacterium | reverse complement strand
GGTAATCGCGAGACTGCGGAATAAACGTTTGGAAGCAGCATTTTTCGAGGGCATCGCCCTAAAAGCTTGAGTCAGTTCAATTAAGCGACCTGTTTAAGTGGCGAGGCTTGTGCTACTTTGCGTCCTCGACTACTAACGCTTGCCCCTAAAGTTGGCCTTTGGTTTTCACTTTCCCTCTTTTTTTGAAGTGCCATTACGATCAAACTACCCGCTAGATTTTCGGGCTGGCGTAAATTAAAGTGGGGAGCTTGACGGTGGCGAAAGGCCCGTCCCATTCGTTCGGCCCCATTGTTGGTGGCTTCCCAATTTGGCTGTTTCAAAAATTGGGTTAACTTTAAGAACCGTTCTGGGCTGATTAAACGGACTTGTCGGCGTAACCAGCGGTAGGACTGATAATCCTGCCGTTTATGCCATTGCTGGTAGCGAGATTGGGCTTGGTCAAAACTACTCCTTCGTCCATCCTGCTCCCACCAAAAACTGTACCATTCTTTAATAAAATCCGCCACTACCCGGATTGGCTCACCTAAAGGACTTTGCAAAAGGGTCTGCAACCGCTCATTTTCTAACTGACTGAGCGGTTTGCGGCGCAGAACCAATCGATTATACTTCTCATAAAGAGTTCTTACTGTCCTTACTTGTTGCCAATCTTGCCAGGGAGCAGGCGGCTTAATTATTGCCTCTTGGAGAACTGTGGTGATAGAAGCGGGTGCGCTAATCGGCGGGGAGGCTATATTGCCTACTTTCTCTGGTACTTCTTCTGGCGTGAGGGTTAACTCCTCCTCCTGTAGCCATTTAGAAATAGTAACCCGGTGAATGCTGGTTAGCCGGGCAATCGCACTGTAACTCAAATCTTGTTCAGCTAATTTTTTCACTTGCCTTATTTTTACCGTTTTTTGAGCGTGGAGGGTGGGTTGTTTCGGTTTTAATTGGCGTAGAAGCATCAGGCGTTGGGCTTGCCCGATTTTTAGTTGGGCTATTTCCGTTTTACTTAAACCACTCAAAGCAGTCTCAATCTCTTTTAATTCGGCTTCACTAATGGCTAACCAGTTGCTGATGGTGCGCCGATGTAAACCGGTTTGTTGGCTCAGCGCTCTAAGCGATAATTTTTGGCGGGCTAGAGCGTGTAATTCGTGTAGTTGCCCAATCGTAGCCGAATAACGGTGGCCCTTTTTACCTTGCAGGGCCACCGTTTGTAAAACTTTAAGTTCATTCAGGGTGGCTTGCCCCGGTTGGGAAGCCGTAAGCCTCACCATCTTCTCCGCTTCGCTTTCCAAACCCTTGAGCGTTTGCGCGACTAACTCAATTTCTACTTTTTCTGCCAGCCATTGTTTGAGCCTACGCCGATCAATTCCGAGTTGCTGGGAAATTGCGCGCAGAGAATAACCCAACTGGCGCAGGGCTTGAGCTTGGGCTTGATTTTGTTTTAGACCTACTTGTTCCAACTGCCAATTTTGCAGGGCAGGGTCTTGCGGGTCACCGCTGGTTGGCTTTGAACGATAGTGCCGGACCGCCCCAGGAGCTTTGGGAGCTTTAGGAATTTGTTTAGCCAAATCGGTAAGGGTGTCTTTGGCAGCCTTCACTACCAGGCGGGTTTCGTGAAATAGGCACAATTGGTGAGCGGCCTCCGGCCATACTCGCTTTATCACCCCTGGATAAAGGCTCGAACCATCGCTAATAACTTGCTGCGGTTGCAGTCCGGCTTTGGCTAATTTTTCTAAAAAACTCTGCACTAAACTGCTATTTACTGCTCCATTTAAGACTTCAAAACCAATTAACAGGTCACCATTAACACCTCTACCAACCGGGTCAACGGCCAGGAGTAAAGTCAGCTTACCTTGATAAACCTCATCCAAACCCAAGATACCGGAGAAATGGTTAATGGCCCACTCCTGGTAATCTGCTTGAAAGTCAAGACTATCTCGGTAGGCTTGCCACCATAGTCGCACCATTTTCTCGTGCGGCTTTACCCAAAAGTCGCGGGCTAAACGGCCAGGAACTTTGCGAATTGCCATCCCATCCTCGTTCACTGAGCTAATTGCTTTGTCTTGTACCCGATTAGTGTAAGTCGTATAAGGTTTAAGATAAGGTGGTTGGGCCCGGAAATAATGCCGACAGGTGGCACAATGATGGATACTTACTCGTACTTGAAGGTTAGCAGCTTTTTCCAGGTTAAGGTCAAGAGCTTTGCGGTAGGCTATACTAAAACGTGGGGCAGGCCGTTCACAGCGGTCACAGGGTAAGCTGGTTAAAACATAATCTAGTTTGAGCGTCTGGGGTTCAAGTTGATCTTCTTCAATAAGTTTTTCTGTTACTTCAGTTATTTTCATTATTTTAGTGTACTTGAACGGTCAACTCTGACTTTTTTCTTGACCTTCAAACGTCTTTTCCGCAGTCTCCGATCTTCTGGCCTACTTCTACCCGCTACTTGACATTGTAGGTAAACGAGTGGTTGTGATCGGAGCGGGTTTTACCGCGTTGGACTGCGCCCACACCGCCCTGCGCCTGAAGGCACAACATGTTCAAGTCTGCTACCGACGGAGTTATCAGGAGGCCCAGGCTAGAGCTGGTGAGTTGGCGGAAGGGGAAAAAGAAGGGGTAATATTCAATTACCTAATTAGCCCGGTCGAGGTGTTAAGTGATGCCCAGGGGTGCGTAATCGGGTTAAAACTGGCACGTAACCAATTAGGCTGTGCCCAGAACCCAGGTCCCGACTAGCTTGGACTTTCTCCTTCGGCTAGGGTAGTTACCAGGATTTGGAAAACCAGCCAGAGTGCGCATTTCTTTATGTATTGGTTGTGGGGGTTTTGAGATTGAGGTAAACCTGCGAGCCATTTAAGAGCATTAATAACCAGAACCCGCCGGATAAATAACCCCTACAACATCGGTAAGGTAATGTACTCCCAGATAAATCCGGCTCAGCCCAATCATGAAAATAATAAACAACATTAATATGCTCCAGCCTATTCTGGCGACTGGTCGCTTAAAAAAACCTAAACCAAGCCATAAAAGCAACCCAAAATAACACATAGCGACGGTGGCATGCCCACTTGGAAAACTAAACGAATCAGGACGTTCTATCACGCTGGTCCAGAGTTGGGGGCGTGGTCGCTGAAATAACACTTTCATAGCCTGGTTTATAATTATGCCGCCACCAACTGCCAGAAGCAGTAACCAGCCATCCATATGATACCGCCTCCAGATCAATATACCGAAAGTAACAATAGTAATTCCTAGAATCCCAAGGGTATTGCCAAGAGATGTAAATATGGTAAAACCCAGATCAAGTAAGGGGTTAGCATAACTATGCACCCAATTTCCGAAACTTGTATCCAGATTCTCGAATTCGTTTTCCAGCAGATTCTCAGTGAGTTCTTCAAATAACCAGAGAAATAGCAGAGCTACAAAAAGTCCAGTCAGGGCTTTTAAACCGATCTGTTTCAATAGTTTTAACAGGAGTTCAAACCAGGGGTGGTGGCTGAGATACTCTTTCATTTTAGAACTTCCCTAAAGGGAATACGGGAGGTAGAAGTCGTCGTTGACTTCTCCTCCCATAGGAGATTAATCGAAGAAGTCGCCTAGAAAGCCGCCGCGTCTATTTTTCCTCCCATTTATTCCCGTCCGATTGTCCCGATGATCATCATCATCGTCGTCATCATCATAATGGGGCTGCTGCTGGTTGGAATAGTTTGGGTTCTGCTGCTGATAGCCTGATTAGTAACATCCAAACGCTTGTAAGTTAACACTTTCCCATGTCGAACCTGATAACGGTGCTGGTCAGCTATTTCATAAATTCAGGTTCCTCGGTATTATGATTTCTGCAATTTAACTCTAGTGTGTACTGAAGCGGGTCTATTTCTAATTTTTTTGAGTAATTCAAACCAAACTACGCTCACCAACCCACCTACCAGACAAATACCTAATTCAAGGGGGTTGAGGGTAGAGAAACGGAACAAACCCTGAAGCAGTGGCACGTATAGCACCATCGGCAGAAAAACTAGCACCCCACCGACCACCCACCACAAGGCACTATTGGGCAAACGGAAAGTTTTCATGATCGTTTCCGTCCAGGAGCGATTGGTGAAAATTAAGGCCATATTGGCTACAATCAGGGCGGTAAAAGTCTGAGTTCGTGCTTCCAGTTCACCTTCACCCAGATAATAAGCAGCCACAAAAATTATTGTCAAGATGGCTAAGACGCTTACCCCTTGTAATAGGCTCACTCCCAGGGTCTGTCGGGCAAAGAGTGGTTCTTTGGGGTTACGAGGTGTACGGTTCATCGCCCCTTTTTCTTCCGGTTCCGCCTCGAATACCACCGAACAAGCCGGGTCAATTATCAGGTGCAAAAAGGCAATATGTACTGGCAGCAGCACTAACGGCCAGCCAAACAGCACCGGCAATATTGACATTCCGGCGATTGGCACATGGATTGCTAATATATAGGCCATCCCTTTTTTCAGGTTATCAAACACTCGCCTTCCCATCCTGACCGCCTGTACTATCGAGGAAAAATCGTCATCTAATAGCACCAATGCGGCGGCTTCACGGGCCACGTCAGTACCCCGACCACCCATTGCGATACCAATATGCGCCGCCTTAAGCGCGGGGGCATCGTTAACCCCATCGCCCGTCATTGCCACGATTTCACCATTTGCTTTGAGAGCCAACACCAACCTGAGTTTTTGCTCCGGTACCACCCTGGCAAAGATGTTGACTTTTTGGATCCGCTTTTGCAATTCGCTGTCATCCATCTCATCAAGTTCCGGCCCGGTAATGATTTGATCATTAGGAACCAACCCAATCTGGCGAGCGATACTCTGGGCGGTGCCGGGATAATCACCGGTGATCATAATTACCCGGATACCGGCCTGGTAGCATTCCTGGATAGCGGCGGGAACGGTGGGGCGCACCGGGTCAGCCAACCCGATTAGACCTAAAAACTCGAATTTGTAATCGTGTTGATCTTCTGGGAGATTATCCTGATTGTAATCTGTTCTGGCTACTCCTAGCACCCGTAGACCCTGCGAAGCCAACCCACTAACCTGGCGTGAAAGCTCTTCTGATTGGGCAGCGTTAAGGTGGCATAGCTCAGCAATAGCTTCCGGCGCACCTTTGGCGGCGATTACATAGCCCTTACCATCCGGTTTCTTCCAGGCCAGGGTCATAGCCAAAAGTTCCCTGGTAAGCGGGTATTCTTTCACTAATTCCAACTCGCCGTGACGGAATCCAAAATGATTTTCTTTATCGGTACCTAATTGGCGGATGGCTTTTTCCATCGGGTCAAAGGGTTCAGGGTGGCTGGCTAATACTCCATATTCCAGCAGGTTATGGAAAACTTCGGGCAATTCCCCCGACTGATCTGATTCCTTAACCTGATAAAGCTGATCGCTGGCATATAACTGACTAACCGACATCTGGTTCATAGTGAGCGTGCCAGTCTTATCTACGCAAAGGGCGGTAGCAGCACCCAGCGTTTCAACCGCCGGGATACGACGAGGAAGCACCCGTTTCTGCGAGATACGCCAGGCTCCCAGTGCCAGAAAAATGGTCAGCACTACCGGAAACTCGTTAGGCATAATTGCCATAGCCAGGGTGATACCCACCAGTAAACCTTCCAGCCAGTTACCTCTGGTAAGTCCATAGGCCACTACCACTAAAACACACAGGCAAAACCCCACTACTGCAAAGATTTTGACCAAATTCCTGGTTTCTCTTTGCAAAGGAGTTTTGCCGATCTTGACTTCCTGCAAAGCTTTGCCAATCCGACCCATTTCGGTACGTGGCCCCGTGGTCAGTGCTCTAGCCACCGCCTGACCCTGTACGGTTAGAGTACCGGAGAAGACAAAAGGTAGGTCGTCTCCACCGGGACGACCCATCTCCAGTTTTCCGTCCCAGGCTACCTTGCGCACTGGAACCGACTCGCCAGTTAAGAGGGACTCATCGGTTGAAAGATTAAGGCTGGATAACACCACGGCATCCGCCGGGATACGATCACCTTCCTCCAGTACCAAAATATCTTCCCTGACTACTTCCCGGCCTGCAATTCTTTTTTGTTCGCCATTCCTGATTACCAAAGCTCTAGGGCTGGACAGGTCTCTAAGAGCCTCCAATGTTCGCTCGGTTTTGTTTTCCTGGTAGACAGTTATCCCGATAATCAGGAAGACAAAACCTAACAGCATGATAGCTTCCTGGATATCACCCAGAAACAGATATATCAGGCCGCCAAAAATAAGCAGTAGGAACATAGGCTCACTGATTACCTCCACCGCCAGCACAACGAAAGTGCGCTTTTTGGATGGGGGTAATTCGTTATAGCCCTCCTGCTTGAGCCGGAGAGCGGCTTCTTGTTCAGTTAGCCCTGAAGTGCTAGTTTGTTCATAGTCCGCTATCATAGTAGTAGTCCTTTCAACAGACATATTTTTTCGCCCGGTTTTGCAAGTTATAAGCGGTTTTCTACTTCGCAATACCCTTTGGGTGCCTGGCACGGTAAAACCATATCCTCAAGAATAGATTAATCACTGCGCTAACAATCAATAAGCAGAGGTACACCGGGTTTAGCCAAAGGACAAACATTATGAATAATGCCTCCATCGCCCAGGTGGAAAATCCCAGCCAGAATTTGTTTTGTTTAATATTCATTATTTAGCCTCGATTCAAGATTTACTGTTTCGCTTTGATAACTCGATCGCCCCTGTTGGTAATATCCAGAGCTATATCACTGTTAGATATTATTTCTGGAAACCCGTTCAGTTCTTCGCTAATAAGTTCTAAGGCAGCAGTAACTGGTTCCGCTTCGTACCTAACTGTTGCGGGAATAGGGATTATTGAAATCAGGATTGCCAGGTTTATTACCAGGCTAACCAGGGTGTACCGCATCATACTCATCAGTAAGTCTCTTTAAGGAGAAGTAGACCTTATTTTTTATTGAAAAAGTAAAAAGTAACAGAAATTCTAGTCTCCTCATATTAATTATATGTAGTTAGCGAAGATTGCAGCCAAAAGTTCTGTCCACCGACAGGCTGAGACGCGCCAACACTAAGCCTTCGGTTAAATACGGAATAACGGCGGCTCTTAGTAGAAGCTAATAGTTTTTTACTAATTTTTCAGGTTAAGTTTTATAAAACCAATATGAGAGGGCAAAGATTAGCGAATAAGACTAAATTCTAAAAGGCAACTAAGCTCAATCCCTACGTATTACTACATAATTAGAGCTTATTCATTCCAAACATACTGCCAAATACCAGGCCCAGGGCCGCGCCAAAAGCAATTCCCAACTCAATATTATTAAAAATAATGCCAAAGGTTATTCCTAATCCACAACCTAGTGCTAGACCAAGTCCCACAGGGTTTGCCGGGTTAACAGGTTTTTTCGGTATATTCATCTAGCTTTACTTCAGCCCTTATTTGTCCAATCTGCAAAACTTGGGCACAACCCAGCACTGATACCGTTGGCGAACTAAGCCGAAATAAAGAAAACCGCTCAAACAGCAGGTTTAAGGGCTTTGAAGCGAGTTAGTCTGGTTTTAGCCCTGGGCAGTTCTTCCCATCAGTTATACAAGCGCACCAAATTGAGAGCAACGGCGGTAATGATATGCTGCAAATGGGTTTTGGCTAAACCCAAATAGCGACAACGCCTCAACTCAAAAGCTCTAACCCCCTGCGATAAAGTGCCTTCTATCCCAGCCCTCAAATCCAATAAACTCTTGGATTGCTTTTGGCGAGTCTGGTTTAATATTTCGTGCTCGGCTTTAGGTCGTAACCGAATTATCCGCCCGGTTTTCACCTGCCTGGTACATTCTGTCCGCACCCCACAGGGCTGGCAATCTTTTTTGGCAAAGGCGATATATACATACTCCTGCCCTTTGTGATCGTTTTTCACTTGCCACTTCTGGCTGACCTGACCCTCAGGACAAACTGCTACTTGCTTTTCCCAATCCAACTTGAAACAGTTTACCCCATAAGCCTGGGAGTTCTGGCCTTGCCAACTGGCATCTACTCTTAGCGGCCCACATAACTCAATGCCCTGCTCGATTTGGCTTTTTATCACGCGATCAGCACTAATATAGCCGCCATCCACAATATGTTGTTTTGGAGCTAACTCCCGTTTTAGCAAATTGGTTTGGATCGGCTCGACCGCTTTGACATCTGGTACGGTGGCTGGAGTAGTATAAACCTGGGTAATTAAATTAGGACTATTGCCATCACAACTTTCGGTCAGGTGAACTTTGTAGCCCAACCAGTGGAGGTCCCGTTTGGTGGCATACCGAGCTTGCACATCTTAAGGCGAATGAATTCGCAGCCCAGGTGGTGGATTATTCTCTTCCGCACGCAAGCAAACTTGACCGTCTTCCAGCCAGAATTGTTGCAGCCAAACTCGCCGCATTATTTCTAGAGCTGGTAGTCGGCGTAGCCAACTTAATTCTTCGTCCTGCCCCAAGACCTGCCACAAACTGTAACCCGCCACTCCACAGTCTAGTGCCCATTCGGCCCGTTCACTTTCTTTCTCTGGCAACCGATACTCTTCAATTCGCCGTCCGTAGAGGTCAAACCATTCCACTGGAATTTGTTCAACCAACCACTCAGGGGCCGCTACCGCCAGACTGTTGAGGGCCGCTCGTAAGGTTTCCCCTAGCATCTCTAACCGATTAAGTAACCGTACCGCCGCTAACACATGCGTGGAATCGCTGCGTTGCAACCCTTTGGCTTTGATTAGTTTTCGCTCACGAATTTGGACTAAAAGTTGGTCAAGCAAAAGACTTTCTGACTGCCCTTCCAGCAACCGACCTCGAAACTCACTCAAAAC
>JBBQZS010000122.1:0-8839 GCA_038207495.1 Chloroflexia bacterium | reverse complement strand
AAGAAGCAGGGAGTTAATATTTACCGTTATTTCAGGGATCGTCTGACCAAAAGTTATAAGTTACCCAGTTTGGCCCAATTGATTGAGCAAAACAGCAGTCTTCGGCCTAGCCTGGCTATTGCTTGCTAATACAGCGCGATTTCCCCCTCTTTTTGAGATGATACGATAAAACTATCCGCAAGCTTTCCGCCGATTTAAAGCAATATTTCCCTTATCAAAAAGGATTTTCCCATCGTAATTTACTCTACATGCGTTCGTTTGCCGAAGCCTACCCTGACGAGGAATTTGTGCAACAGGTTGTAACTCAAGTCCCCTGGGGGCATCATATGCGTTTGATGGGGAGAATCGCTAATCCTAAAGAACGGCAATGGTATTTGCTGGAAACGGTTAAAAATGGCTGGTCTCGCAATTTAATGTTGCAGCAGATTGATCGGGGCTTGTATCGACGCCAGGGCCAATCCAATACCAATTTCCCCAGTACCCTATCGCCAGCCCAATCCGATCTGGCCCGCCAGACTCTCAAGGATCCCTATAACTTTGATTTCCTTAGTTTGAGTGGTGAGATGTTAGAGCGAGATCTGGAAAAAGCCCTGATAACCCATATCCGTGAATTTTTAATTGAACTGGGCTCAGGCTTTGCTTTTATGGGTAGTCAATACCCGGTGAAGGTCGATGGTAAGGACTACTTTATGGACTTACTTTTTTACCATGTGAAACTACGTTGTTATGTAGTGATTGATTTAAAAGCTGAGGATTTTGAGCCAGAGTTCGTAAGCAAAATGAACTTTTACCTTTCAGCGGTTGATGATATAATGCGACACCCTGACGACCAACCCAGTATTGGAATAATCCTGTGCAAAACCAAAGGCAAAACTATAGTAGAGTATGCCCTGCGAAATGTTAATAGCCCTATTGGGGTTTCAGTTTTTGAACTTACCAAAGTTTTGCCCGATAAGATTAAATCCCAGATGCCTACCATCGAAGAGTTAGAAGCAGAGCTGGATGCCGTAAACGAAAGCCCGATTATAGATAGCGATAAAGAAACACCCTAAATCTAAAAATCATACTGCCTAACATTTGGAGCTAATTGCTAACTAAAAACTGGAATATTAAAAGGCTTAATGGCATGAGACATATCCCAAATAGTTTGCTAACAACTCGTATCATCTCTAAATCAGAGGATGCTAAGTAAGTGGTAGAAAAGTTACCTATTTAGAGCTATTTTAGTAAAACGTGGTGATTAAAGCTCTAGTCTGCTAATCTCCGGCATTACCACTCTCACCCTTCAGCTTACGCCACCACCGCCATTCGATGGCCTAACCCTTACCACCTTCCGACCGTTGCCACTACATCTCCCTCCTCTTCCTGCCTATGCCGATTTTATCCAGCTATTAACCCCGCCTTAGCCTGGGCAGACTTCCGCCTGCTCACCGCCCACCCTGGCTCGGTTTAACCTGACCATTCCGCCCTTCCTTTCCACCTGGAGTTTGACCCTCCCCTCCGCAGAACTTCCATTTGCGACCCTCCCCCTGCCGCCCCAACGCTAGCCTGTTCCGCAATCAGGTCAGCCGGGAAGTAAATAACCGCTCTCTGACTGCCCTTGCCGCTAATCCTGTCATTCCGCCCTCGCCGCCCTGGGCCGTTTGTCCCTGGCCTGGCGGTTTTTCCAGCCATCTACCGCCCTCCCCGCTTGCCCTGTTAATCCATCCCCGGAGGTGGGTAGTCATTTTTCTGCCAATCAAGCCTGCCACCAGGTCGCCCTGCTCCAAAGACCGGTGCAAGGGGGTTTCCAATCAGCTTTTTGCGACTTTTCGCCACAGGCGTAACCCCAAAAGTCGCCGCCTATGGCTAAAAACCTGCCCGGATAGCCTCCCCCATTGCCCGCCTTTGGCCCTGGTGGCTGTAGCCCTGCTGTCAGAAATGACCCCCACCCCGGTGGGGATGGAAAACAGGCAAGCTTAGTAAGGAGCGTGAAAGATGGCAACGAGAAAACCAGGCAAGCGCGACAACGAAATAGTGCAGGGCTGGGATAGCTATTACAAAATAGCTTTGAAGGTGGCTTTCAAGTGGTATTCCTACTACTTCCCGACAGTTGAAGACTGCCAACAGGCGGCGGCGTTAGCGGCTACAATCGTCAGAGCCGCCTTTGGGGAAGAGGCTCGGATGGGCGACCTGAACCCGGTGATAAGGAAGGAACTCAAAGCTCAGACCTACGCTTACGGGCGATGGCAGCGACAGGTAAAGCTACCAGACAAACGGGTTACGACGCAGGATTATAAGCCTGAAGTAAGCTTTGCGGCAGTAGAAGGAAATAATCCTGGAAAGGTAGAGCGGATAGCGGAACGGGCGAGGGTGCTAGGGGTTGGCGAGTGGACCAGAATCCAGGCCCGCCTCCTACATTTCAGCTAAGGCTAAGGCTACCTGACCCCTTGAGGTTGGGTAGCCTTTTTAACTGAAGTACAATTAAACCCTCACTCTCCTTAAGAGTTGACTGGATATTCCAGCCCTAAAATCACCAGGAGAACATCATAGCCCCGTGCGGCAGGCCCTCTCTATCCCCCACTGGCTCCCAGGTTCGCCACCCCTTTACCCCAGGGCCAGAGGTCGAATTCCAGGAGCAACAGTTTAGCGGCATAAAGCTCGGCAGCAGCCTCGCTGGGCAGAATATTATCATCTGCCAGGATACCCGGGAGTTCGGTAGATTCTAATAGCCACTGGGATTCAGTGAGACCGAGGGCAGCGTGTTTGGCGGTATCAGCAGCCAGGTCGGCATAAAACAAATCGAGTTGAAACTCCGCCGCTTTATCACAGGCTCGGATATAAGCCGCGAACACCGGGTCAGCTTGCATAGCTCTTTCGAACAACTCTTCAACCTCTTTCATTTGCGACTGTTCGAGGAGGGTGAGTTGTTGAGGAGTTATATTACCTTCACTGTCCATAATATTTATCCTTTCGATGAAACATAAGTAGTTACCAATCCAACCGGGCAACTAAAATTTAGTTTGCGCAAGAGGAAATTGCTTGGAATGACTAACAAGCTCCTCTTGCTACACAACTCCTTTTAGCAATTGAAATAATCAAAGTAAAACTTGAATCTCTAAGGGTTACATTGCCCGCTGCTTGTGGCGCAATCTTATTGGGGGAATGTCAATCTCGACATAAATTGGCTAAATACCGGTCGTTTGTGGCGGAGTGGCTTTATTTGGTTGAGGGTAAATTGGCTCTAGCCCAATTGGTTTTTACTCTGTTTATCGAGGCAAACTCTACCAGAATACAGCGTTACGGCTTTATATAAATTATCCCAGACCCAGACTTACCGTGGATATATTCCGCTGCCGCCTCTTTACCCATCGAAGCCTCATACACCCCACTTTCACCATCTTTCTGGCTCATTGCCACATTTTCGGCAGTAACGGTAAGGCGGATAAAATGAGAATTACGGGGTCCGAGCTGGGCTACATAGACCTCTGGGGCCAGTTGTTTGAGGACTTCAGTAAGGGACTCAACGCTATAGTAATTGCCCTTATTAGTCCAGGAACCCTTCAAGAACTCAATGGCCGCACCAACGTCCTCGAAGGTTTGTCCAATCGCATGATCTGCACAATTCTTTCGCCAGTCGGGGCCACTTACCCGCTTAAACCCGGCATATTTTTCATCCCAGTATTCATTTATCGTTTTAGGCGATATTGAAACCAGGGTTTCTGATTCTGAGTCCTCGGTATAGAAAAGTTTATCTTCGAGCCACTCACCGTCATAACCCTTAAGCTTCCAAACCTGAGCTGCTGCGGGTAAAACAGCGTCAAGCGCCACTGGCACCCAATCTTCTATTGGTTCAACCTCCAGTTCCTTACCATCAAGTTTCTTGACCCGTTGAATAATAGCCAGTGACCTGGTTATGGGAGCCACCTGGGGCTTTAGCTCTGATTGCTGGGGATCTTCTGTAGCCTCTGAAACCTGTTCTTGAGGAGCTTCTGTATCCCGGGTGGTTTCTGCCAGAGCCTTTGCCCCCATCACATCGGCTTCGTGCTCCAATCCTTCGTCATCGTTAACAGGGGCCTTGTCCTTGAGCTGCATAGTGGGCTGCACCCGGCCCTGAGCCTGCTGAACCACATGCCAGGCCTCGTGGGGCAGCTGCTTTT
Source organism: Chloroflexia bacterium (assembly GCA_038207495.1). Lineage (GTDB taxonomy): Bacteria > Chloroflexota > Chloroflexia > Chloroheliales > Chloroheliaceae > Chlorohelix. The sequence goes on along the minus strand of JBBQZS010000122.1, from coordinate 4,700 downwards.
CCTGTCCCGGCGCAATCTGGATATCGCTACCCTGGGTATAGGCCAGGGCGTTTTGCTGGGCGGGCAGGGGCGAGTTGTAATGGACTTTAACACTGTCCAGGGATAGGTCAGAGAGGGCTTCGAGGCGGGACTTTAGGCGGTCTGGCAGGCCAGTAGTATTTTCCTGGCTCTCACCTTCTGAACCTTTGCGCTGTAATACAGAGTACCCGAAAGTGGGGAGGGGCCGAGCAGTCCCGGTCTGACGACTTCGCGCGATCATTTGCTGAACGGATTTGTTGCCAATCAGCCGTTGTAGGGCTAATACCTGGCTGGGGCTATAACCTCGCAGGTTCTTATCCGGGCGCAGGGGTTGCTTGATGGAAAAACTGGTAGAGGCGGAAGCGTGCTCTGATTGAGCCAGCTCCTCAAGTGGGGTGGCTTTATCAGGGGATTTGTCAGGATTTTTAGCCTGGGATGGATTAGCAGACCCCTTCATGTTAATACTGCTTTCTGGTGCTCGAAATGTGCTTCAAAAAGGTTTCTATCCGGGAAAGAACTAGTTTCTGCCCTGGCAATCTTAATCGCTTCAAAGAGTCACTTAATATCCTTGAGATGGTCTTTACAAAAGTGGGAATATTTTTAATGGTAGCACGGGCGTCAATAGCCAGGCTGTAGCCAGTGGGCAAAAGAGCCTGTTTCAGCTACATCGGGTAATATTTCAAAGAAGAGTGAGCTAACGGAATGGTAAGGGCGGGAAACCAGCTAAGCCGGAGTAACTGACTGCGCCAGTAAATCCAGGCTGGGCAGCCTGAGCTGAAAAAAGCCCGGATTAGGCCAATTGGCAGGATATAATTAATCCCTCTTGAGAGGGATAGACTGTAATTTGAATCAAACCCCTTAAAGTGTATAATTTAATTAATAGTAACTGTATAAGCTGTATTGCCTGAAGATTTTGAATACCTTATATGCTGGAATTTAACGGTTCTTTTAACCGGGCCAAAGCCACCTGGCTTTTTTAAAGCCAGCAGCGGGATTGTGACTGACCAATTCAAGCCGGAGAACTGATGAAGAACCCTCAAAGAAGCGCCAGAGGCTTTCAACTGGCCTTTAAATTTGGCCTGATTATTGTATTTATCGCCACAATGGGACTACTGTTTTTTTCCTCCCTCTCCGACCCGGCCCAGAATGGCCCGGATAAGAAAACCAATACCGGCGCAAAACTTGAAAAGCCACTGGCCGATTGCCCACCCCTGAATGTCACCAGCCCGATGGATGACCTGGCCACCTGCGGTACCCTGCGTTATGCCCTTAACTATCTCGCTAATAATCCCGCTGCCCTGGATAAAACCGTTGACCTGTCTTCCCTGGCCCCTGACACCGTTCTTCAGGTTTCGGGTAGCAGTCTGGTAGTACCGGTGGGGGCAAATCTACAGGCTCCCTGTGTCTCGGCTTTAATTCTGGACGGTAGTGCCCTGGCCGGGGATGGGATAGTCCTGAGCGGGCAGAACAAAATCAGTGGCCTCAAAATAGGGGGCTTTGGCCAACGCCAGGTCAGTTTTAATTACCCTGATCCCAGCGCCGCTCGAACCGTCACTTTTAGTTGCAGCCAAATAAAAGCCGGGGGAGCCGCCGAACTAATACCAGTCCAGGGTCTACCCCAGAGTAGTACCGTAGCTACAGCCTTCCCCAGCCCTATCCAGGTGAAATTCCAAAGATGGTATGGACAAGCCTTAACAGGGATAACCGTAACCTTCAGCCTGATTGCCGGAACGAATGGCGCAAATGCTACCTTTGCCGGAGGGTTTAGTAGCGTGGATAGCCTGACCGACAATAGCGGAGTGGCAACCGCCCCCGGCCTGACTGCCAACACCACTGCCGGGGATTTCACTCTCCAGGTAGCGGCAACCCTGGTCGGCTCGCCCACCACCACTCGCAGCTTCGTTCTGACCAATCTGGCCGGAAGCCCCACTTCACTGGTTATATCGGGTGGTCAGTCCCAATCGGTAACAGTCAATACCAGCTTCCCACAAGCTCTCAAAGTGACCCTGACTGACAGTTTCGGTAATCTGGTGCCGGGAATAGGCGTTACATTCAGTGCCCCGGCTGGCGGTGGTCAGGCTACCGGCACTTTCTCCAACAACCAGAACCAGCTAACTGTTAACACCAGCAGTCTGGGGGTAGCCTCAGCCTCCCTTAAAGCCAATACCGTAGCGGGCGGCTTTACGGTTTCAGCCAGTTACAACGCCCTGAGTGCTACCTTTAACCTGACCAATCTGGCCGGGCCACCCGCCACCCTGACGGCCCTGGCGGGTTCAGGTCAGAGTGCCAGAACTGGTAACCAATTCTCAATTCCCTTCCAGGCCAGAGTAAGCGATGCCTATGGTAACGTTCTTTCCGGGATAACGGTTAACTTCAATGCCCCCGCTAGCGGAGCCTCCGGTAGTTTTAACGGCGGTAATAACAACACCTCGGCGATCACTAATGGTAGCGGGATCGCCACCGCTCCCTCCTTTAGTGCTAACTCCCTAAAGGGAAACTACCTGGTAACGGCCAGCACCGGCGGGACAGCGGCTACCGCTTCCTTTAGTCTGACAAACCTGGGACCGACCACCATCATAGCGGTAGCGGGCTCGGGCCAGAGCACTAATGTTGGCACGACCTACCCACTAGCATTTCAGGCTAAAGTAACCGACCAGAACGGTAACCCGCTATCAGGGATACAGGTTAACTTTAATGCCCCGGGGAGTGGGGCTTCGGGCAGCTTTGGGGGTAGCAACAGTAGCAGTGGCTTCACCGATTTTAGCGGGGTAGCCACCGCCCCGGCTTTCAGTGCCAACCAGGTGGGCGGCAGTTATAATGTGAGTGCCAGCACCGCCGGAGTAGCTACCTCGGCCTTCTTCAGCCTGACCAACACGGTCGGACCAACGACCGTCAGTGCCTCGGTCAGCAACCCCAGCCCCGCCCGTTATACGGTAGTGACAGTTTACGGGCAACTGATCGTGCGGGGTTTACCGGCGGTTGGAGCGACAATGACCACCACCTGGCACTACAAAACCACCACCGTCGGGTGTAGTGACACCACCGATAATAGCGGACAGGCCAGCTGTAGTCGGGGAATTGGCAATGCCACCGTGGGTTATCGGGTGGTAATCGAGGTAATCTTTACTTATAACGGGCAAACCTACTCAACCTCCACCAGCTTCACCCCCAGTAGTTAAGCGGGCTGAAGCCAACCCGGTTAAAAGAGCCACCAGCCGACCACTGAGAGAAAAAAAGCTTGAAATCGTCAAGTGGTGCGATACTGTAAAAGACCTTAAGGCGACATTGATCAAGAGGATACCAGGTTATTAGCTGGTACGAGCAATCCGTAAGGAGCACGGAGTTTGAAACCAGCAACTATAAGGAGGTAGTGTCCAATGTTAGTGCAAGAACCTACCAATATTTTCGTGTTTATACACGGAATGCGTACTGAACGCGATCCAGTCAAGGCCGAAGTGTTTGAGGAAACCTACCGAAAGTTTTGGGAAAGATTGTGCAAGGCCCAGCCGGGTTTCCGGGAGCAATTCAACAATAAATATGTCGGGGTGCAGTGGGGACACGCTAACGTAGGTGATGATCTCAAAAGGCATGTTGATCGGCGTCTGACAGAGGCGCAGCGCTTTGTAAACAGCCGAGTAGATTATTCGCAAGTAAAGGCGGATAAAGATCCGAACAATCAACTTATAGGTGACTTTGAATCTCTGATAGTAGAGTTTCCGCGTATCCCTTTTGCCAGGGGCGTTATACTCGCAACCAAAGAGGAAGTTATGATACGAGGCCTTGGTGATGCCGTTTATTACTGCTCGATGGATGGTGAGCTTCAAGTACGTAAAACCATTTATGAGCAGATACTGAATGCTCTGGAGGGGCTGGAAGAAAAGACCGATGTCAGGTTACATATCTTTGCTCACAGTCTGGGTGTTACAGTCAGCCACGATTTCTTATTCGGTCTTTTCGCCCCTGAGGAGGAGTTCGAGCCTAAACCTAACGAAGTAGATCCTACTAGCAGCTCTGTGGAAGCTCAGCGTCCTGAAACAGGGGTCAAGGAGCCCGACTTCCTCAAGCAAAAACAGGGTTCTCCTGAGGCTGATAGCCTGTATAGAACCTGGCGCCGGAAAGCCAGGGCCGGGCATTTGAAGCTGGGTACCCTAATAAGTGCCGCCTCCCAACTTCCGCTCTTTGTAATGCGTAAGCAAAGTCTGGTGGATCGTCTGTCAGATATCAAATTACCCGAGGAGAAAAGATTACTGGACCCCTCTGTTATTGGCATAAGTAGTGATGAAGAAGGCATAAAGTGGGTACTTTTCTATGATGCGGATGATCCACTGGGTTTCCCAACCAGACGCTTATATTATCCTAGAAATCGCCTTCAAGAAATTCAGGTCAGTACTGGTAATCTTCCACCTGACTCTCATGCTAAATACTGGGAGAATGATACCGTAATCCAGCAGACCGCCAGACTGGTAACCGCTAACTCTCAAGCAGAATCCAAATGATTCTGGAAAGTGGTGGCATTGCTAGAGTAGTTACGTCCCCCATCCAGGTATAATACTCCCAGAAAACTGGACAGGTGAGAGAAGTGGAAAGTTCGTTGTAGAATAAATAAAAAAACGGAAGGAAAACAACGAACAATGGCCCCAAAAAGGAATCATAGCGGAGAACTGAAAGCGAAAGTGGCACTT
>JBBQZS010000121.1:0-9085 GCA_038207495.1 Chloroflexia bacterium | reverse complement strand
TATGGCCTGCGCCAGGATGAGCATTCCCAGGCTTAAAGTATAGAAATAAGCCACTTTCAATAGAACATTATTTCGTTATAAGGAAAGGACTTATCTTAATTTACCTTATTTCACTGTCTTGACAAAGGGGTCCACTATAGAAAGATGAGTCTCAATATAGCAATGCTGCTAACAGAGTCAACTAAGAAATATCCTGACGAAACCGCGGTGATTTATGAAAGCTTCAAGTTGAGCTATACCCAGCTCAACGCTGTCAGCAATCAGTTTGCTAACGGTCTGAGCCAGTTGGGGGTGAAACAGGGCGACAAAGTGGGCATTATGTTGCCCAACATACCCCAATTTATGATTGCTTATTATGGCGTTTTAAAGTTGGGGGCGGTAATTGTCCCGCTGAACGTAATGTCCAAAGCGAGCGAGGTAGAATACTTATTGAAAGATTCAGAGGCGGTAGCTCTGATTGTCTGGGAAGGGTTTGTGGCGGAAGCCTTAAAAGGTTATGAGCGTTTGGCGGGTTGCAAAAATTTAATTGTAGCTCAGGCACCGGGCAGCTCTAACCCGCTTCCCCAGGTTAAGAGCGTAGTTAAATTTGAAGATGTCTATCGAACTTGTTCTCCCAAATTTGAACTCGCCCCCACTATGGCTGACGATACCGCCATAATAATGTATACCAGTGGTACCACCGGCAAACCTAAGGGAGCTGAATTAACTAACCTTAATATTTTCTATGTTACCCAGTTTGCGGGTGGTCTGGTGCCGGGAGCACCGGGTGACGTATTTTTGGCGGTACTACCTCTGTTCCACGTTTTCGGACAGACCAGCCTGATGAATGTGGCTATCTGGCGCGGTGCAGCTGTTACCCTCGTCCCTCGCTTCGATGCCGCCAAAGTATTGGAAGTAATTCAGCGCGATAAAGTAACCCATTTTGGTGGAGTTCCCACCATGTTCTTTGGTCTGGTTAATGCCCCCGAACGCAAAAACTATGACACCAGCAGCCTGAAATATGCCGTATCGGGCGGGGCCGCGATTCCGGTGGAAATCCTGAAAACTTTTAACAAAGAATTTGGGCTGGAAATTCTGGAAGGATATGGCCTTTCCGAAACCTCGCCAACCGTTACTTTTAATTTACCGGGAAAAAGCAAACCCGGCTCTATCGGTGAGCCAATCTGGGGAGTAGAGGTAAAACTGGTTGACGTTGACGAGCAGGAAGTAGCCCAGGGTGAAATAGGGGAAATTTTGGTACGTGGCCCTAATGTAATGAAAGGTTACCATAAACGCCCCGAAGAAACCACCCAGGCAATGTACGGTGGCTGGTTCCACACTGGCGATATGGCCTACCAGGACGAGAAGGGCTATTACTTTATTGTAGACCGCAAGAAAGATTTGATTATTCGGGGTGGGTATAACGTCTACCCGCGCGAGGTCGAGGAAGTATTATACCAACATGGGTCAGTGCTTGAAGTTGCGGTGGTCGGTGTCCCTAACGCAAGACTGGGAGAGGAAGTCATGGCTTTTATTACCCTGAAATCGAATTTAACAGCCAGTGCCGAGGAGTTGATTGAATTTACCAAGAGCAGGGTGGCGAATTACAAATACCCGCGTACGATTGAATTCCTACACGAATTGCCAAAAAACTCAACCGGGAAAATTCTCAAAATTGAGCTACGCAGCATGCTAAGAGTAAACCAAAATTGAGGGTTGGTTGCATAAGGAGGAGTACAGATGGGAAACAAAATTCCCCGGTCAAAGGATAATGATTATACCCATGAAATGGCTACCCTGCGTCGGCAGTTCATCCGTGAAAATACCGATGTAGAGCTAAATCACGTTGGAAAGTTTTCCTTTGAGCCTGACATTCTGCCGGGTAATATCGAAAACTTTATCGGGGCGGCTCAAGTTCCAATCGGTCTCGCCGGACCAATGCTGGTTAATGGTGAATACGCCAAGGGTGAGTTTTACGTTCCGCTGGCAACCACCGAAGGCACATTAGTCGCCAGTTACAATCGCGGTATGAAGTTACTGAGTGCTTCCGGTGGGGTGACCACTACTATCAGCGATGATGCGATGCAGCGAGCCCCGGTATTTATTTTTCCAGGGGCGCGTGAGGCGCGTGAGTTCGGCAAATGGGTAGGGCAAAATTTTGAGGAAATCAAGGCTCGCGCCGAGACTACCACCCATATCGGGCAGTTGCGTGACATCGAACAATATTCTGCCAGCCGTTTCCGCTTCCTACGCTTCAACTATACTACGGGCGATGCTGCGGGGCAGAATATGGTGGGTAAAGCCACCAAAGCGGCCTGTGACTGGATTTTGAGTGTTTATCCCGGTATTGAGCATTATTTCCTGGAGTCGAATTTTGCCACCGATAAAAAACCCTCGCATCTTAATATGCTACGGACTCGTGGCAAGCGGGTAACGGCAGAAGCAAGGATTCCAGTCAAGCTTATGGAAGCGATCATGCATACTAACATGGACCTTATCTTACGAGGTCGGCAGGTTACTACGCTGGGAAGCTTTCTCGCCGGGACGAATAATAACGGGGCTCACTCCGCCAATGCCCTGGCGGCCCTTTTCATCGCTACCGGGCAGGATGCCGCGAACGTAGCGGAGTCCTCAGCAGCAATCTTGCACACCGAGGTAACCCCAGGTGGAGATTATTATTATTCGATAACTCTGCCTTCCTTGATTGTAGGAACTATTGGGGGAGGCACTGGCCTCGCTACTCAACGTGAGTGTCTGGAATTGTTGGGTTGTTATGGTGAAGGGAAGGTGAAAAAGTTTGCCGAAATCGTGGCGGCTACGGTGCTTTGTGGGGAAATATCGCTGGGTACTGCAATGATATCCGAAGAATGGGTAAACAGCCACGAGCAGTATGGGCGCAACCGACCCGCAAACGATTTGGCTGAAAAAGAAGTCGTCAGCCTGGCTTAATACCAAGTCCTGATGAGTAGGGGTGGGTCTGTGACCCACCCGAACGGATCTGCCTACCCCTCGAGGTAAAACCCACTCCTGCATTTTTATTGGATTGCTTTTTACCAGATTAAATAAATCTGCTCACTATCTAATTTTACACAGTTCCCCATCCAGAGAATTCCTGGCTAAATATGTAATTTTATAGATGCCCTGCCCCCTAATCTATGCTAAATATTAAGGGTTGTTTGGTATGGTTAAGTTATTAAACGAAATAGAACTATTTCAATTTCTATAGGAGCGTATACAATGACCGAATCACCACTTTCTAAAACCGCAACCCGTACTGTTCGTAACCCAAAGAAAGACTTGGTTGCCCTCGCTGTTGGGATGGCACTGTTGGTAGCGATTGGGGTAGGGTTTTCTATGCTAATAAATTTTTTCGATTTGGACACTAAAGTAACTGCGCCTAATTATCCCGGCTCCGAAAAAGCAAGTTTAACCTCAAAAGGCCAGAGCTTTGTAGATGATAAATATCTAAAGAGCAAACCCACCAAAGACTACTACAAGGTAATGCTAACCAAAGATAGCTGTGAAACAGTGCTGAATTATTATCGTACCGAAGTGAACAAGGACGGTTGGAAATTTGAAAATCAAGAAGACATTATTGGTAGCAAAACAATATTAAATAGCTATAGTAAAGACTCGAAAGGTTTGTTTGTTTATTGCGCCCCTACCTCTGAGCAACTGATACAAAATGATGGTGGGAGAACCAGCGTCATCTTAACCGTTGCCGATAATGTAATCAAAGTCTCTTTATAAGACTACAAGTGGTAATACCAGATTTGGCAAGAATGCGGAAATATAAGCTCACTTTCGGTTAGGAAACCGTTCCTGACCGATGAAGCTATTAATTGATGCTAAAAGTTCCGACATCCTTAAAATCGAGTTGCTTACTCCAACCGGGCGAAAAAAGGCCGACTTTTATCACGCATTGCCCTTTAGGGTGATTTGGCGGTACTGTCCAGCTATCGGTATATGTTTGAGTTTGACCGGCGTTAATCTTTTGATTATCGCGAGCCTTCTGAAAGTCTTTGCTCCAGTTGGTGTTATCGGCGGAACAATACACTTCGGTATCAACCAGAACAGTGGTATTTGAGTTGTCAACCTTGATTGAGGTAGTAATATCAATGGACTGACCGGGGTTTACCTTGGTTGTCGAGGTAGACGCCGATATTGTGTAAATCGGAGCTGGCTTAGGCGTGGATGTCGGCAAGACTCCAATGGTCGGGGTAGGTGGAGCCTTCGGGTCAGGGGTAGGCATTGGGCCAAAATTCCCTTTTAATACGAGGGCCGTAGCACTATAGGCCGGGAAGTTATAATTAAAATTTGAACCTGATGCTTCCAGGGTTAGCGGTTTGATTGCCGCCATACTCGCTTCAACCTTCATTGGATCAACCGAAACGCCGTTAATAGTTGCCGCGGCTTTCAGGCTATCCGGCGACATATCGTCAGGTTTATCGCTCTTTAATTGGTAGACTCCCCCGGAAACGATATTAAAGCCCGGTAGGTTAAGTGTGGTCATAATATCGGTATCGGCTAGGTTAGTAACCATAAGGGTCAATTTAGTGGGGTCTTTTGAGTCCATGGCTGCCCAGATTGAAAGCCGGGCATTATCATTGGTGCTAGACTCCACAATCTGGTCACCAAAGTAATTGGCATACATCAAATAAGCGTAATAGGCCGGACGAGCCATTATTTTGGTGGGATTCTTATCGTTATCAGCATAGAGGAAAGAATAAGCCTGCGTACCAAAACCTTCCCAGCGAGTGGCAAAGTTAGTGCCAGAGTAAGCCATCCGCCCAATCACATCGGTGTTCCATAGGGCATTCATAAAATTTCCGTTTTGGGGGTTCTCGTAGTTGCAAGAATCAAAATTTAACTCAGTGACCCCTTGCGGTATAGAGCCGTTGGTTATTTCTTTGATTATCCGTTGAGGCATAAGGTCTGCCTGTTTCCGCGAATAGCTATTCCGCCAGGAATTATCGGCCAGCCCAGGCCAGGCAAATCTGGTTAAATCCTCAGTTGTAGTGCTATTACAGGCTTGATACCAATGATAGCTTAAAGCCTGAATTTTGCGGCCCTTGTTGCTCACCACCGTATAGGGTTTGGTAAGGAATTGGGAAAGGTCAGTAATAGAGTCACTATAATTCTGGCGAATAGCTTCATAAGGCGAGGATACCCCCGAGGCGATTACTCTTATAGTTGGGTCAACATCCAGCATTGCGTCTAAATATTGCTTTAAGCGATTGTTGTAGGTGTCGGGGTTAGTGGTAGATTTAGGGTCGTCCAGTTCGTTACCCAATTCCCAATACTTAAAACCATAATTATGCTCGACATTGGTGTATTTGACCATATCGGCCCACATTGCCGGGTCACTGGTAGAAATATTAACCTCAACCATAACCTCGGCCCCGATACTTTTTGCCAATTCGGCGACGCTATCTATTTCGGCAGGGTTATAGTGGAACCAGTATGGGCCGTTTTTGCTATCAGGCCAACCAGTGTTAGGAGTACGAGCAGCAGCCCGGTCCCAACCCACGCTATTACTCCAGTTACCCCCGGCATAGCGGATAAGGCCAACATGAGCAGCCTTTAATGCCTGGGCCAGTCCCGGAATAGCGTTGACATAGGGTTTGCCCCAACTATGCTCCCAGTTAACAAAGTTTACCCCAAGCATTTGGTTTGAAAAGCTATTCTTTACTATCGGGTAATTTACCGAAAGAACATTACGCGTTGGGATTAAAGGAGCATTTGGCTGAGAGGTTTGAAGGCTTTGGGATGAAGACGGAGTTTTTTTGTCATAAATAAAATAAGAGCCAGCTACTATTACCACAAGCATTGCCAGCATAGTAAAAATAACGAGCGGCTTAGATTTGAACAGCTCTTTAAGCGGTTTTTTGGTTATCCGAAAATAAATAAATAAGCCCAGTACGCCCACTGAGAGAACCATTATCCCACCAAAAAATAGCAAGGTTTTATGGTTTAACGCACTGCTTACGAGGGTTCTAATCGGGCCGATTTTGAGGAAATAACCCGCGATTATTAGTAAGGCAGCTAGCAGGGCCAAAAATATACCAGCGTACCATAAGTTCTTTAGCTTCATAATTCCTCATGAAAAGCCTAGATATGGTAAATAGCCAGGGCGGTGTAACTTCAAACTCTATCCCAAACAGAAAATTTAGTTCGACGTTCTGAGTTAGACAATAGCACTGGCATGAGTCAAGTCGGAGAAGAAAGTTTCGCTATTTAACATAAACATTTCCAATTTATCAGGAGGTAAAGGGCGACTGATAAGATAACCCTGAACCTCGTCACAGCCAGCCTCTTTTAAGAACTCCAATTGAGTCAGAGTTTCAACCCCCTCCGCAATAACATGCATCCCCAGGCTGTGGCCCAAAACCGTGATAGTTTTGGCAATCGCCCCTTCTGTGATGCGATTATCCATGTCTGCGGTTTGTTGCTGAATAACCCGCACAAAGGATTGGTCAATTTTCAGAATATCTATAGGCAATTTCTGTAAATAACTGAGCGAGGAATAGCCGGTCCCGAAATCATCCATTGCAATCCGCACTCCCAGTTGTTTTAGTTTCTCCAATTTGCGAATAATTCCACTAATATCGCGTACCAATAGGTTTTCAGAAATTTCAAGTTCTAAATAATGAGCTTCTAAAGTAGACTCTTGTAATGCTTTAGCTACAATTTCAACAAAATCAGCCTGTTCAAATTGTATAACTGAAACATTAATTGCTACCGTAAGCTCATCATAGCCTTTTTTGTGCCATGCTTTTAATTGTTGGCAGGCCTCCTGCAAAACCCAACGCCCAATCGGATTTATCAACCCGGTTTCTTCAGCCAGGGGAATAAATTCGGCGGGTGAGATTAACCCTTCCTCTGGTTGTTGCCAGCGTATCAGGGCTTCAAACCCCCTGAATTCGCCATTAATAATATCTACCTTTGGCTGATAATAAAGTATAAATTCATTACGTTCCAGGGCTCGGCGCAATTGGCCTTCCATTTTAAGGCGGCGTGACCCTTTTTGATTTAGCTCGTGGTTAAAGAATTGAAAGTTATTCCGACCCCGTTCTTTGGCATAATACATGGCACTGTCAGCCTTACGCTCAAGTTCGGTGACTGTAACCCCATCTTCGGGGTAAATACTAATTCCAATACTAGGGGAAATAAACAACTCGTGTTCATCTACGGTAAACGACTCAGCGAAAACCTGCAAGAAATTTTGGGCTACAATCCTGGCATCTTCGCAACTTTTTATATCGGTAATAATAGCGGTAAATTCATCACCACCCCGCCGGGCAACCGTATCAGTCAGACGAACACTACTATCCAGACGTTTTGCGACCTGTTTTAGTAATCCGTCTCCCACCTGATGCCCTAAAGTGTCATTAATAAGCTTAAAGCGGTCTAAATCTATAAACACCACCGCCGCCATATTTTGAGGATGTTGCTCCAGGGTAGCATGTAAAACTTCCTCAAAATAGCTCCGATTGGGTAAATCGGTTAAGTGATCATGGCGGGCCTGATAAATTAAAAGGTTTGATAGCTGGTTTTGCTCAATGGCAATAGCCGCTAACTGGCGGGCCATTTCAAATAAAGCCATCTCATGAGCAGAATATTGACCACTTTTGCCAACATTTTCTACCGCTAAGGTTCCTAATCTTATCTCTTTACGGGATAGAATAGGCAGATAAGTACGAGCGTGGGTTGTTTCTAGCCGCTCCTTTTTTACTTCCTGACCATTCTCTATTTTAAGCTGAGTAATCCAGGCTTCCTTATTTGCTTGATCCAGTTTGCGATTACCAGGATCATCTAGTGGGAGAAAGGACTCGTTTGGAGGCTCTTTCAACAATATAGTACAATTTAGACCGGGTTGCTGGGATTTGACCATTAGTACAATTTTAGTCAGAATGGTCTCAAGTGGTAGACTGGCGGCGACCATTTCCAGAATTTGGCTGCGGTCTTGCTCCAAACGTTCACCTTGAACCCGAATTGTAATATCGTTCAAGGTGCCCGCAATACCTCTTATCTCATCGCCCTCCTGGGTTAAACTAGCCAATAACTCAACCCAACGAACCATACCATCCTTGCGCAGAATTCGCAAAGTATGTTGTAGAGTCGTTTCTTTACCTTCCAAAATCGGGGAAAATAATATTGCAAACTTCTGTTTATCTTCCGGGTAGATAAAATTAAAAATATCCTGACCCTGCGTTTGGAGCAGGTCATGGCCTGTTATAACTGTCCAGGCCGGATTCAAATAAGTGAATCTGCCAAACTCGTCAGTTTGAAAGATTACTTCCTGAATAGTTTCAACCACCGAGCGATACTTGCGTTCACTTTTCAGGACCGCCTCTTCCGCCCGTTTGCGTTCCAGGGTAGGGATTAACATCAAGGCCGATACTGTAGGAATTACGACAACTGCAATGGTAATTCCCGCCGTAATCTGGCCGGTATCATCTGGAATGCTGATTGGGGTATAGAGGCTGAAAACTCTTTCAAGAAGATACAGGGTAATTGACTCAACTACTGAGATGGTAATTATTATTACGGTTTCTAAAGTTTCCAGTATAACTATCGCTAATGTGATCGGTAACATAAAAGCTACCAGCAAAGGCATAGTAGTTCCAAAACTAAAAAAAGCCAGACTAACTATTAAAAGGCTGGAATAAACTAATAATTTGTTGGCCAGACGATAATAACCTTTTGCATCCAAGTAATAACCCAAAGCGCAAACAAAAAAAAGGCTGATTAATAAGGTTGCACCTAATATTACATCGCCAGAAAGACCTGCACCTAATATTGCAGAAACGATAAGGGCGATTGCACCTCCCACTGAAGCAAACAACCCGATTTTACAAAGTCGTTTAAACATTTGGCCCTTGTTATCAGCTTCACTTTTTACCGAGTTACCCGTAAAAATACTCCTATCTTAGAACAACCTTTGTTAGACGTTGGTGTGATGTTAGTTACCTAAGTTTTGTACAAAATAACGCCAACATGCTGGGAAGCCAATAAAGCGACTAAGCTTTCAAGTAAAAGTCTAGCAAAGCTATCAGCCGCATTAAGAGTGATTTGATAAATATGAGTATCCGTATCAAAACTA
>JBBQZS010000120.1:0-9209 GCA_038207495.1 Chloroflexia bacterium | reverse complement strand
GCTGGAAGGGCGGCTCTAGCGACAACCCCGCCGCCTGTGGTTGGTGCGTTGTCCAGGATGCAACAACGCAAAGGCGCATTCAAACCTATCAGCCGTCCTCGCTCTCCTACTGGCAGAAAACGCCGGGAGTGGTGAATGTTGAGTTGCGAGTAGAGACTGGTAGGCGGCTACTAATAGTACGAACTGATTAGGACGCGGCCTGATGGCACTGCGGTTACAGCAGGAGCTGGAATTGGACAATTGACCAGAAGAAGGAGCGGGGCTAGAAATCAAACTAGCGTCTGTTGGCGAAGTGGTGAAACCCAGCGAAGTGAAAGGCTTTCTGGATCTAAATTTTATTCAGAGAGTCGCAAGTTAACTCCGTTGATTATAGCCCGTGCCAGGCCACCTCGCCACTCTGGTTCTGGTATACCATTGATGGCATTCCACTGACCTATTACGGAGTTGGGGGAATTATCCGGGGGGTGGAGCAACCAGGGGTTGATTTCAGCTTGCACCGTTTCCATCATACCTTTGCCACTACGATGGCCCATTAGGGGTGTAACCGGCGTTGATCTCGTGAATATGCTGGGCCATACCAATATAGCTACTACTCTTAAATATTTACATGCTAACCCGGAACATCTGCAAGATATTCACAGTGCACCTTTGGACAATCAGGATAAGGTTGAAATTGGGAGGAGGAGGAGGTCAAAAAGGAAGATGTAATAAGCACCGTAGATAAACCTGAAATCGAGTTTCACAAACCTTTAGTAGAAATCAAATGGTCTCATGAAGCATAGTATTGTATGAGGTTAAAAATTCTGTCAGGGCTAATGGATTTGTACTACCATGCACAAGTTGTTGCTTATATTGAACTTTAGAGTCCCATTTGGTTGATTGAAAGGCATCCCACCCATTAATGGTTAGGGAAACTAAATTAATATCATACCCATATTTCCCAATTGAAACATTTGTAATTTTACTTGCGCCTGCCTCAATTAACAAATTTCTGCTTATTTCGGTTGTTGGGCCGGCTGTAATAAAATCATCCAAATAGAGAATGTTTTTACCCTGAAGTTGACCTCTGTAAAGTGGATTAACGTTAGTTGACTCCAGTTGGTTTTTCAATGCTTCTAAAAAGCCCTTTTTCCGGGCATCCCTACTATTAATTGCAAGTGTTCCTCGTTGGATAAGATCGTTTTTATACTTATCTCTGAATAATTTTGCAGCAGTATCCAAATGTTGGGTCATTGGACTAAAACTATTGGGAGAGTGACCCGGTTGAATTGTCCAAAAATCTATATCTTGATAAATACCTTCAAAATAGATACTAGCTAACAAATGTAACATAACAAAATCGGCTAATAATATAGGGCCAACCTTCGTTGAAGGGGTTTTACTTTTAAATACGGCCACCATTAAATACTTGAACTCCTCATCGCCTGCCCCATTACCGTCTATCATTGCCAGCTTTCTTACTGGGAAACCTTTGCTATCAGAAGTATTTAATTGCCAAAACCAAAGGTGTTTCTTTAAAAATATATGTTGCACAACTACGCTTACCCATTTGGGAGTAGGAGCAAGAATACCGTACTTGCCTTGAGGAGAAGCCCAACCAGCGTGCAAATAAAGGACTCTAGACTGTGAAGCAGTCCTCATATCGAGATCACTATCACCAATATAAATAAGTTCATTAGCACTTAAACTGTGCATTACTTTAATATAATCTATCCAAGCGGGGCTTCCCTTATTTATACCAATCTCTTTTGAAGTAACAACCTCATCAAAATAAATTCCACAAGTCTGCAATCGGCTTTCAACTTTGGATTGCGGGCCATCATTTTCAAAAGCGAAAATTTTAATGCCCAAAGAGCGTAGGTGATTAATTAGATCAACAACGCCTGGCGCAGCTGTACTAGATGGATAAGGCTTAATTAAGGTTTTACTAACGTCGAAAATGACACCTTTAATAGCCATTACAAGTCACTACTGTCTTTTTGTAGTCGGGTTAGTATTTGTTCTTTTAACCAAGTCCTATCTTCCTCATTAAAGGGTATATAACTGGTTAGTTCATCAATCTGATTAAGAATGGGCTGAAATAAAGAGGGGCGGTTAATTGCGCGTTTTTGTAGCGGCCATTGCCCCAAAACTGTTTTATCTTTTAACCACGAAATAAGTTGCCCAATTTCCTCTGATATGGCTAGGTTGAAAATTGGATGTTGGTGTTCTTCTAATATCTCAATCAATTGATTTTTGCTATCGGTGTCACCAAATCTAGCCCCAAATATAGGTTTTCCATATTTTTCAGCAAAATTAACTGTATGTATGGTACCACCTGTCTTTAAACTTTCGATTGGTGCTAAAGCAAGAGCTAGACCCGCTTGTATTCTATTACGTTCTACAAATTGGGATCGGTTATAATACTCAGAGGGCAAAAATTCAGTGATCACAGCACCCCCAGTATCAATGATACGTTTTCTAGTACCTTTAGTTGAAGTAGGGAAAACTGTGGTTATCCCTGTCCCAAGCACCGCTACTTGTGGGGCTTCGTAATAGGCAGCTATACGATGTGCCATATTATCAATGCCTTCAGCAAGCCCGGAGACAACGCTTAAACCTTCCTCACAAATTATCCTAGATAAAGTAGTAGCCGTTTGAATTGCTACCTTACTTGGAGTTCTAGTTCCAACAATCCCAATAAGGGGAGAATGTAATGCCGCGATATTACCTTCGACAAAAAGCCACTCAGGGCCACCAGGAATATTTTTTAAGCTATTAGGGAAATCCGGGGAATAAGAAGGCATTAATCTAATATTTTGAAGCTGAAACTCTACAAAATCTCTTTTTGCCTCAGCTAATATTGTTTTCCGATTATTTTTGAGGAATGTAAGGAAGGTGTCAACATCTTTTATTTTACTACGCCTCAAAACTTCTTTGAAGGATTTTTCATCAGCATCCCACAAATCTGCCAAATTATTGTAATTGTTAACAATATTACGAAGAGTGTGAACCCCTATACCTTTAATTTTTCCTAATGCTAATAAATGAATGGCGAATTCTTTTTCGTCCATATGATAAGGGCCGGGTTCGTTAGAGGGTTCAGCGATGTTTTGAGATGGGCTTAAATCAATGTTAAAGAGGAGGGATTGTTGAAAATCTTCCATTTTTTGTACCCCCAAGACCATAAGCTCTCCTCCATAAACTGAGACTAACATCTTCTAAGAGTTCGAGAACAGAGATATTGAGAGCTTAGTTGGGACAATAATTGCTTAAAGACACTACCTTAAAATACTGAAACACATTTCTCGTCGCAAATACATATCGCTGTAATAGAACAAATGTGCCATTTATTTCCAGGTGTCTTTGGCAGTACAAAGGAAGAAACGAAATACGCTTGTTCACTGAAGGCCCGAATCATAGAATGTTGTTCTTATATTAACATGAGAGGTTTTAATTGTCTATTAGACAATTTGGGTAATTTTAAAATATCTATAAAATAGTGAGTCTGTGCCATTCATTGATATAAAAAAGGGCCCGACACAATCGGGCTTTTATCTGCATCATCAATATCAGACAATGGGATTTTATCAGATTGATTTAAGTGCTTGCAATGGGACTCAGGTTATATTTTCTTAAAGAAATTGTAAACTTGAGCGATTAACCAAAAAGGAAGGGGCTGGGACGGTATGGGCACCCAGCCTTTGCTATGCAGTTGGCCCCACAAGAGCCAACCTAGTTTAAGTGTACTCCTGTTGTGCAAGGGTAGGGCTAGAAATCAAACCAGAGGCTATTGGCAAAGTGGGGAAACCCAGCGAAGTGGAAGGTTTCCGTTGATCTGAACTCTATTCAGAGAGTCGCTAGTTAAATTCGTTGCTCCAACCTAATCGCAAGACCGGTGTATCTCCCGGCCCGGCTATTCTTCGCATCTGGCCCATTTTTGACCGCGATTGCCAACGCCTTCTTACTGCCTACCAGCACTACCAGTTTCTTCGCTCTGGTGACGGCGGTGTAAATCAACTGCCTCTGGAGTAACATAAAATGGCCCATTACCACCGGGATGACGCAGACCGAATACTCGCTCCCCTGCGACTTGTGGATACTCATGGCGTAGGCCAATGTCAGTTCGTCTAATTCGCTAAATTCATAGACCACCTCGCGCCCATCCTCTAGCCTGACCCGCACTTCTTGATCCTCATGATTTATCCCTGTAATTACTCCCCCATCTCCGTTGAACACTTCCTTCTCATAATTATTTCTGAGTTGCAACACCTTATCGCCCACCCGGTAAACTGTTCCCCCAAACTGCTTCTGCGGCTTCCCCTCCCGCTCCGGGTTCAACGTTTCCTGAAGCCTCTCGTTCAAATAACCCACTCCCGCCTTTCCCCGGTGCATTGGTGATAAAACCTGTATCTCGTCCGGTTTGAAGCTAAACTTTGCCGGGATGCGTTTCGCCACCAGTTCTACCACCAAATCCCCAACCTGTTCCGCATCCTCCTCTGGGAAGAAAAAGAAGTCGGCCACTTCCCGTCCCACCAACGGCATTTTGCCCTGGTTTATCAGGTGGGCATTGGTAACTATCGCGCTTCCCTCTCCCTGTCGAAAGATTTGTTCCAACCGCACCACTGGTACTACCCCGCTCCTTATGATGTCGGCCAGCACGTTCCCCGCGCCAACGCTTGGAAGTTGGTCAGCATCGCCCACCAATAACAGGTGCGTCCCGGTAGCGATAGCCTTCAAAAGCGTGTTCATCAGGAGCGTATCCAGCATCGAAACCTCATCCACAATCACAATATCGGCGGGAATGGGATTGTCCTGGTTGTATTGCGATTTGCCACCTGGTTTGAGAGCCAACAAGCGGTGCAGGGTTTTAGCCTCCAATCCGGTAGCCTCCGAAAGCCGTTTAGCCGCCCGTCCAGTGGGTGCTGCCAACACGATGCTCTTTTTCTTGAGGGTCAGAACCCGGATTAAGGCTCGCATCGAGGTGGTTTTGCCCGTTCCCGGCCCGCCCGTCAGCACTCCCACCGGCCTGACCATCGCCATCACCACCCCCTCCTGCTGTTTGTCCGCCAGTTTGAAGTTTTCCTTCCCTTCCAAATAGCGAAACATTACCCCAAAATCGGTTTTCCCCAGGTCAGAGAGCTTATCTTTACTGGTAGGGCAATTAGCCAATCGCCCGATGTTGGTGGTGATGCCTTTCTCAGCATAATAGAACGGTGGCAAGTAGACCGCCTGCTCCCCTGGCAGGGCCGAGAGCGTGGGCGTAGCTCCCCCAATGTCCAGAGGTTGTCGGGATACTGGGCTGATAGATTTTGGAGTAGTTGGAACAGCGGTAACGACAGGGGGCGAAGTTGGGGCAGGCTTGTTCTCAGGGACGGGGTAACTACTCCCTTTGATCCGTTTCAGGCTAAGGCGGGTGGCTTCATCTAGGTCAATGCCAAGCGGGTCATAATTGGGGGGTAGGGCCGGTTGAACGGTTGTTTTTGACGCTGGCGGCAAAGGCGTAGCCTCGGTTTCCGGTTGATAAAATTTCACCTTGATTAGCGGCTCAAAAGTCAGGCTACCGTCCGGCTGCTCGGCCAGAGTTTCGACAATCGCCCCATCGTCCAAAACCAGCCCCTCAATGGAGGCTTCCACCAACTCCCCCGTTACTCCCAGGAGTTCCGCCGCCTGTTTGGTCAGTTCTGGCCGGGGCAGGTAGGTATGTCCCCCGCTCTCACAGGCTTCCGCCAGCACATAGACTGTCCCGGCCTTAATCCGCTCCGGGTTATCCTCACTGAAACCTAGATTGCGGGCTATTTTGTCAGCAGTTTTGAACCCAATCCCGAAAACTTCCCTGGCTAGTCGGTACGGTTCGTTCTTAACGATGGTGATTGAGGCATCGCCATATTGCTTATAAATCCTGACCGCCAAACTCGTAGACATCCCCTGTCCCTGAAGAAACACCATCACCTCTTTGATGGCTTTCTGCTCCACCCAGGCACGGGCGATAATCCCGGCCTTATGTTGCCCCAACTTGGGTACTTCCGCCAGTCGCTCCGGCTGATTTTCCAGCACTTCCAATGTTTCAAGCCCGAAGTGGGCCACAATCTTCTCGGCGGTCTTTTCCCGGATGCCTTTAATTAACCCACTGCCCAGGTACTTCCTAATACCCTGGGCGGTGGCGGGGAGGACGGAACGGTAGTTTTGGGTGTTGAACTGCCAGCCGTGCGTGGAGTTATTCTGCCAGAAGCCGGAGAGTTCCAGGGCTTCCCCGACTACCACTCCGGGCATATTACCCACTAGAGTAATCAGGTTGTCGTTTCCCTTTGAGTTGAGCGGGGCGGCTTTGCTGTCCTTGTGGTCTGGTAGAAAACGGGCTACGGTATAGCCGTTTTCTTCGTTCTGAAAAGTAATACGTTCGATAACCCCGCTCAGAGTTTTTATATTGGCTTGAGGTTGTATTTGTTGCATGGGTTCGCTGCCTCTAGGTTTGTGCCTGTTTCCTATAACTGATTTAGAACCCTAAATTCTATGACGCAATATTCTACATACAAATCGGTCTGGCCCGTCCAAACGTGCCTTGCGCTTTGGACTAGAAAATTAGCCTAGCCCAACCGCTCCAAAATTAACTTGGCTGCGCTGGTCGGAGTGAGGCGGGGCAGCACCACTTTCGCTACATCTTCCAGATTAGACCTGTACAGATAGCTACCAGCCTTAGTTTTTTTCCTTGTCACCAAATTGGTAGCCAAAAGCTTCAACGGTGGGTGATCGCTCAAATAGGCGAGATTCATGCCCAGAGCAATCGAAATGCTGCGGCTGTCCTTAGCCTGTTGTGGAGTTTGGGCCAATAAATGCAATATCGCAAGTTGAGTTTTAGGTACTTTTCTGACCTTGCCGATAAGGGTATCCAGCCGTTTTTCCTCCTGGGGTAAGAGTGCCGATTCTCCCTGATTGGCTGCTGGCTCAGGTTGAGTGATAACAGGTACAACCGCTATCTTCTCAACCGGGCGTGGTGGACTGCTGTTAGGTTTAGTTGTTTTGCCAGCCCGTACTTCATCAGGCGATTGCTTTTCGCCGAGAGTAGCACCATTAGTTACCAACCTTCCGATCCGAGCCTCCTGCACCTCCAGCGTAGATGGACTGAGGATAGCGGTAGTGGTAGGGGGCAGACCGTCCAATGAGAGTTTGAGCTTGCTCAACAACGAATTCTCCGCTTGAAGCCGCTTCAATTCCTCAGCCTGTTCAAAGATTGTTAGGTTGCGGGCTTCCAGTTCTGCTTCCAGAGCCGCTATCCGGCGGGCAAGTTTGGTTTCTTCGCCGTTCTGCCGCGTCGGTTTCTCTGCCGTAAGCCTCCGCAATTCCTCCAACAAGGTGCTATCAATTTTCCTCAGTTCGGGTGAGGGGGCTACCCCCTGAAGCGGGGTAGCCCCGGCGTGAAAGGTATGCCGCAGCCGAACCTGGATTACCTGTGCCTGGTGCTGGTAAAGAGCAATAGTCTGTCCAGTCTGTAAGCTCCCTACCATGCTTTCCACCTCCCGGCCAGGAAGGGGGATGAGGTCCTGGTAGACCTTCAAATCTATAGGATGCACTACCCGGTGCAAAAACAGTAGACTGGTCTGAGTCAGCACATCCTTGTCAACCTTCGCCGAACGCTGCGACATCAGGATAGTGCCAAGCCCACGCTTGCGGCCCCTGAGCGCAATCCTGGTCAAAATCTCTTTGAGGGGAGTTCGTTGGCCTTGCGGCAGGAACTCGTGGGCCTCCTCCAGAATCACCTGGTAGGGCTGGCGGTGAACGAAACAAACTTCCCAGAGCCGGGTAAAATAGGCCAGCAGAAATTCGTACATTTCGTCCTGACCGTATTCACTCAAGTCGAGAATTACCGGGATGGCACGTTGTACTGAAAGTTCCGCCAGGCTACCAGCATAAGCCGCATCAAACTCCACATCGGCATGTTCAGAGCGGCCAGCTACCAAGACCTCGTACTTTTCCTTCAGACCCCAATATTCGCCCTCGATGTCTACAATGGTCATAGGGATACCGTTGGACAGGAGTTCCTCCACCAGCACGGCGGCGGTGTTAGTCTTGCCGGAGCCACTGATACCCAAAACGGCCACGCACCGCCCTATCAAGTCCTGGGTCTGTAGGTTGAGAATATTGGTAGTATCGAGATTTAGAGTTGGCATTGTTAACGTTTCCTGTAGTTCCTGTAATCGCCCAAGAGTTCCCCCAAATTACGGCGTTGGGGACATCCCCTTACTAACAAATAATAGCTTATACGGGCTAGATTTGGTAGTTTTGCACCTGAAAACCCAAACAAAAGCCCCAAGAGTTCCAGGCAACAAGGCTAAAAGTACCCGTTTAGGTACATAGACGGGTACTTTTAGTTTCTTTTTTAGAGAATTAGCATTCCATAAATAGCCCGGCCCATGTTCATTGCAATCTGGCCGGAAAGGTAGTTCCCGCCATCCCCGGCTGTTGCCCCTGCCGCTTCCAGCGCACTTTCCATGTCCAACCCATCCACCTGGAGACTGGCCCCAACCTTCTTCGCCAGCAAAGTTACAGCTATCTCCTGGGCAGTATTGGCATAATAAGGATAAAATATCCTTACTTCCTGGGTCTGACCAATCCGATGCAACCGTCCGTTAGCCTGACGGTAAGTGATGGCATTATAATCCAGTTCGTACCAAATCCCGGTGCTGAACCATACCAGGTTATTCAGGCCAGTCTTGACAGTGTTGGGATTGAGCAGCAGCACCTTGCACCCGCGCCCGATAACCTCGCGGTCAATCCAGGCTTCCCGTGTTTTGGTCGAGACCTTTGAACTATCGAGATAAGCCGCCGTTTCTCCCAGTTCCTCTTTGATTAACCGGGTTAGCCGCTTCACCAGATACCCACCCTGCCCGGTGTGCCGCAGAAACAGCAGCACTTTTCGACCCTCTGCTAACTCTTCCCGGATTTTGTCCAACGTCCACCGCTCTTTGGGGGTGATGTGAGTTGCCGGGAGGATTTTCCCGATTGCCACCAAGCCCCCGCCGCAGTTTTCAGGATAGCAGACCTGGTAGGTGCGTTTGCCCGCTGCGGCAGCCTGGTTCCCACTATCCACCGAAGCAAGGTCGGGATAAAAAACAAGCTCAGACATTGCGCCCCACAGCTTCCCAACCAGTTCAGGAGAATTAAGCATATCGTAACGAATAGCCTCTACTACTTTTCGTTGTAGCTCTCGATTCGCGGTCAGGAGTTCCTGA
>JBBQZS010000119.1:0-9293 GCA_038207495.1 Chloroflexia bacterium | reverse complement strand
GCATAACTGGTCATAGCACTATTGCCATGATTACTGCGACAAGACATTGTTTTTCTCCAGTTTGTTAATCTTCTTCGGGGCTATGCAACTGAGCATGGGCCGCATTGTACAGTCGTTCTAGCGACTCCTGTCCAAGCCCTGGGGCAGAGTTTACCTCCAACACCATTAACCGCCCGGTGGTGTTATCTTCTACCAGGTCAACCCCCCCGAAATCCAAGCCTACTCGCTCCATTGCGCTCTGACTGGCTTCCAGTTGTCGTTGCCCGATTTGGGTCAGGGGCTGGTATTCAAAATTATCCGGGCGAAGCTGTCCAGGCTCTTCCCCTTGCGGTACTCGGCGGTAGAGGGCGATTACTTCCCCACCCAACACCAGGGCGCGGTATTCGGTACGCTGGGGTAAGTATTCCTGGTAATAGTCATAACCTGTCAGAGCAGTGGCACTGAGATTACCTAATGGACGGTCTGCTGGCCCACCGGGAGGGTTTTGTAAGATGGCCTTACCGCTCCCACTCTGTCCAGTACGACTTTTGCCCGCGAATACCGGGCCGAATCTTGCTACCGCCTGGTCAGCTCTAGTGGTGCTGGCCGGGGCCAGTTCCGCCAAACGCTCCAGGCTCATCAGTTTATCCCGCGCCACCTTTACCGCCTCTGTTGAGTTGATAACGGCGTGTTGCCCGTTACCTTCCCACTCATAATCTCCCCAGTTCAAAACAACCGCGCCGGGGGGAATGGGGGTGTTGGTCTCCGCGACAACGATTGGCAAACCGCTTGTCCCTACGCTGCGTCTTAGCCCATCTCCTTGCCCGGCCCTTACCCGGAAATAGAGCGGCTCGGCCTCCTGTGGGGTAGGCCGGGGGTAATTAGGTAGGGCAAACTGAGGTTCTGGCTCTGGTCTGTTCCACACCAGACCCTGCCCGGTGGCCTGGGTAGTATCTGGGCGGCTAGAAAGCCAATTGGACAGGGCAGTATTGGCAGTTTTTCCCTCTTCGTTTTCATCGGGGTCGCCGCCAATCGGATACCCCGCTACCGCTCGTTCCCGTTGCATTTGATTGAGTTGCCACCGCCTTTTCTGGTACTCGGTGAGGATGACCGCCAACTCCTGATAAATAGGGGCAATCCGGTCTGGATCAGCGCGACTGACCGCAACGGCAAAGACATTTTGTGAGTTTAACCGTCTAATCTGGAAGCTTAACCGGCGACGCTGGTAATCGTAAAGCTGGTCGGCCTCATCGGGTGTCAGACTCGCTAACCCGTTGGTACGCCAGCTTTCGTTCAGCCGATTAAAACTGGCAACCTCACCCAAGCTGGTAGAAAGGGAGTTAGTCACCTCCTCAAACCCATAAGTTGAGCCAGGGGCATTTAGATCATCCGGGTCATCTTCCGGCATCTCTTGATACAACTCGCTCCACACGCCGGACGGGTCAGGGGGCGGGAGTTGGGAAGGTAACTCGGCTTCGACTGGTGGAGTAGACTCGGTGGTTGCTACCACTGCGGGTGTTGCCGTTACCTGTTCGGCGGCGGATAGTGCTGCCCGTTCTGCCTCAATTTCGGCCCGTCCAGCCAGAAGCTGACGGGCTAAGTCGGAATAGTTGTGGCCGTTGGTTACTACATCGAACCCTCCTCGTAGTTCAGGGTCAGCCAGCGTTTGCAAAGTGCGAAGGCCACCTTCGGTTGTTGCCATTTCACCCAGAGTGCGCCTAACCACTGCGCCCTGTCCCCCACTTCGCGTGGCTAAAACCACTGAGGCGGGGCAATTGTGACTGCCTTCACCTATAAACTGGCCGCAGCCCTGGCAACGGGTTGGTAGTGCTTCTACCTGTGATACTGCTACTTGGGCGGGCGGGTTGGCTGCCCTGGTGGTATTTTCTCTCACCACTCCAGCTTCAATCGCCAGAGCTTCCAGGACGAACAGGGTACGCCGATCCTGGGGTAAAGATGCCGTACCATAGAAAGCTGCATTCACCATTCGGTAGGTCTGCCATTCCCCTATTCGTGCCAAAAGGTCGGCGGGTGGCTGCCAGTTTCGTGACACTTCGCCCTGGTCAAACTGCTGCTCCAGCCCCTGCACCCGCTCCGCTCTTTGCTCATCGGTTAAACCCTGGTGTTGGCTCAACTGTTGGTAGGTCTGGTCTACCGCACTTCTACCTTCCAGTGCCTTGCGCCGGATGTGTTTCCAGGCGTAGAAAGTCGGCCCGTCCGGGGTGTATTCTCCCAAATTATTCAGGCGATTAAGAATACGCTGCCTCTGGGTATCTCCAATAAGCCGGGTATTTTCCACATCCTCCTTTATTTGTTGGAGCCAGGCCGCCAACGCTTCCCCGGAGGGAGGTTGGACGTTACCCGCTCGCCCCTCTCCCAGCAGCCGGTGGAACAGGTTCTGGTTCTGGGAGTCTGACAGCCCGGAAGCGGCGCGGGCATAACTGGTCATAGCACTGCTGCCGTGATTACCGCGACAAGACATGGTTTTTCTCCTAAAATAAAAGACTGGGCTAATCAGCCCAGTCTTGGTTGCATATATTCTTCTTCTTCGTCAGGCCAGTCGCCGTATGGGTCTGGCTCTTCGTTGTCAGGCCAGTAGTCGTCGTACTCTAGCTCAGGCTGTCCCAGTCGACGTACCTCGCCGTAGCGGTTTTTAACCAGGCTACGGCGGTTGGCCCGCTCCCAGTCGGCATCCCGATAATCCCAGAGAATATGGTCTGGCACGCGCAGGTCACATTCCCGGACATAGGGTTGAAAGTAGCGAACTTCCTTTAGCTCCGCCCCCGTGTTTTTGGCCTCAAAGACTTTGAGAGTTCCCTCTTCCCACTGCCTAATGTCGCGGAAACTGAACTGATAGTCGCTAATTTCCTCTACCGTAATAAACCACTGCCGGGAGGAAGCCCAGTAGAAATTGCCCAGCGAGTCCCAGGCCGTTGCCAGAGGACTGAGGGCGGTACGAGCCAGATAGACCGTTTTGGGTGAGTTTCGGTCTACCCAGGCCAGAGCCGCCCGTCCCTTTAGCCCTTCCAGAAGTCGCACAATCCGGGCAACATCCGCTCCCCAACAGGAAGTATCAAGAGCCGCGAAGATAGCTTCTGAGGACGTATTTCCTACCAGGTCTAACCCGTATTCTTCCACCAGAGGCTTAATAGCTACTCCACCGTTGTGAGTTCCCAAAAGGTCTCCTACCAACATCGGGCTGAGGTTGGCAACGTTCGCGCTCGCCCCCCTGGTGGCTTTTCGGGTATGTCCCATCAGGATACGGGCAAATTCTGCGGCCTGATTATGGCGACCCGCCTCCCAGAACTCTTTCCATTTCACCGCCCGCCGGGAAACATGCCAGCCATCCACCCGTAAATCTGGGCGGAGACGACCAGGGGGGAGGAGGAGGGTGGACGGAGCCGAGGTCGGGCGGCCATAGAACCGCGCAATGCCAGTGGCATCAGTTCCCCGTTCCTGGGCCATGATTCCCAAAAACTCAAAGCCCACTGCCGCTCTTCGGCGGGCAGCCGGGTCAGAGGTAGAAATTACCCCGAAAATACCGCACATGGCTTTACCTCCCCCTCTTAGCTTCGATGAATTTCCGTTCAGAGGGGGTTAGATAATCAAACCTTGCCAGAATAGTTAGGATTTGGTCGGCTGGCAGAGTTGCCAGGTATTTAAGAGCCGAGTCGGTAAGGCTCGCCTGGGTCACGCCCAGGTCGGCGGCAACCTGGTTTACCGCCTCTATTGCTTCATCGGTAAGATAGACCGTTTTGCGGACTAACCCGCTTAACTCGGTATTTCGTTTGTTTATTGCTGATGAGGCCATGTTAGACACCTTCCAAAAATATGCCGTACTATTTATATCTTACATTTATGTACTACATAATAGTACGACATAATTGGACGGGTGTCAAGTGCCGAAATGAACCGGGAGTCTGGGCCACCAGAGTACCGCTCTCCAACTTCTCGGTACTGGTCTAAAACTCAAACCCGGCCTCTAGTAAAAGCTGGCGGATCGTTAACAGACTGTCCTGAAGGCGAATAGAGAAGGGTTCGGCCAGCCTGGAAAGCTCCCCGTCCGGGGCGCACTCCTTGAGCGTTTCCAGAGCATCTTGCATGAGGTTAGTGGCCTCCACCAGTTTCTGCACCCCAGAGAGGGCTAGTTCATCCGGGTTGGCTTCCTCTTTCAGTGTTTCGCATTCCCGTCTGGCGGCCTCCAGGGAGTAACCTTCCTCCCGCATTAACTTCACGATGCTGCGGAGTTTACCCAGGGTTTCGGGGTTCTCACGTAACATTTCCACTACTCCCTGTCGGTCAGCCGGAGCAAGGGAAGCAATGCTACGCTGGGCGGTGTCGCTCAGTCCCAGTGCTTCCAGTTCTGCGGCCAGTTCCGGTGGTAGTTCCGCTTCCAATCCTTCCAGGGTAGAGTTTTCGCCCTGGAAACCACCACCACCACCACCGCCGTAGCCTCCATCATCCCCGCCGCCGTAGCCTTCCCCACGATCATATTGCCCCGACCCACCTCGACCCTTACCCTGCTTACTACCATAATCCCCGCTTCTTTCCGCGAAGTCATCGGTAGACAGATTGGGCCGGGTAGCAGCATACGGTTGGGCCGCTTCTTCCTCATCACTTAGTATGAGTTCAGCAATGTCCCCATCTGCCTGAAACTCAGGACTAGCATCCCCAAAAGCCAGTAGGAGTGCGTCCAACTCATCCTCCACCGATGCTTCCATGATTGGCACGGAGTCGGGGGTAACAGGAGTGTCAGGAAAATCCAGTATTTCCTCCATATAGTTTATTTCATCCAAATCCACAATTAGTTCCAGGTCAGCCAGGTATCGCTGGCGCAGGTCGCTGGCACTCTGATCCGGTGTGGACAGGAGTAAAGCTACCAAACCGGGGAAATCTATCTGTTCGGTTGCGCTCTCCAGTTCCAGTTGCTCCAATGTTTCCGCCAACAGTTCCAATAGCGCAGGCAAAAGCTCCTGACCCTTTGCTAACAAACTTTCTACTACCACCTGCTGATAAGTAGGAGATATTCCGGCCAGTGCGGTCAGTATGGCCCAGGGTGTTAGCGACTTTCCGCCCTGTTCTCTGACCAGCATCAACACTTCTGGCCTCACCTGGGCCAACCGTACTAGACTGACCCGTTTCGATTTGGACAGTCCGCAGGCTTGTTCAAGCTGACCCCAGCCCGCCAATGCTTGTGAAGTCAGTCGGTATTCCCCACTCGCCTTATCCAGATAAACTATTTCTTTGGGTAGACGCTGGGCAATATCCACCGAGGTCATAAGGGTAGTCAACTGCTCAAGGTAGGCAGTAAAACGTTCCAACCGCTCGTAATTGGTTTCGGTTTGCGCCGGAGGATTGGCGGGCAAGGTCACTCCGTCCAACCTGTTCAAAAGGGAAGTGGCCGCCTCAATATCTGCCAGTGCCTTTGCGGTTTTTAGGGCAATCGCTTCATCGTAAGGGTCAGTATCTGCTCTCACCCGGTTCTCGGCTAATTGAGAAAGTAGCCGGGCATAGTCCGAAAGGGGAGTGGTTATGACCAGACAGGGAACGGCTGGTAGCCCTAATTGTTTTGCCGCCGCCAGACGGCGAGACCCCGCAATGATGCGGTACTGCCCATCCGCCAATTCTTCCACCTGAATAGGCTGAAGAATACCCTGCTCGGCAATCGAGGCTAAAAGGTCTGCGAAATCCGTTTCATTGTTGAATACTCGTGGCTGATGGGGGTCTGGTTGGATAAGGGTTGGGGCTAAAACTCGCTGGGTGTAGTTCTGTTCAAGTAGGACGGTCATGGTTTTTCTCCTGAAATACAAAAAGTTCCCGCTCTTTTATGGAAACGGGAACTCTACTATGTTTGTTTTTGTTGGCGGTACTGGTTAGATTTACCCCGCTGTATTGATTAATAAATGCCAAAAAGTTTAGTCAGGGCAACTTTTAAGACTATGAAGTGCTACTAACACAAGTTAAGTTATTAAACCCCCCAGAGCCTGGTTGGGAAAAAATTTGATAACCACTGAAACCGGTGACGTTGATACCGTTGATATTATCGTCACCGCTTAGAGTTAAACCATTTCCTCCTGCCCCTCCTCCATTCAAAGTTATTGTTGGACTATTGTTGGTACATATTCCGTTTAGAGTTACGCCAGAAGGTATAGTAAGTCCATTAGAAAGGCTAATTGTTGCACCCGAAGCTAATGCAATAGTAACGGTTTTTTGTGACCCACTTCCGGCTATATTAAGAGCATAGCGTAGTGTTCCGCAGGAACCATCATCATTCGTTTTACTAACTACAAAATCATTACATGTGTTATCGTTGTCAGATACTACTGAATTGCAGGGGTTATAACTACTGCAATTTCTATATGTCTCGTTTGCAACAAGAATTTGGCCGGGTTTTTCCATAGTTCCGCTATAAGGTACTGCTCCATTCTTTATAGTCCAACCTGAGATCACTGTTCCATCAATTGTTTGGCGCGGTTGGCTCACATTGTTGGAATAAGTAGCTATATGTAAATGAACACCAACAGCTTTACCACAATTTGAGGGATAACCTATAAAATCTCCCTGATTTACATGTCCTTGAGTAACTTTATTTGTTGGTGCAACGTGTTGTAAATTTAATTGGTAGGCTGGGTTTGCATCAAAACTGATTCTAGTAAAGTAGTGAGGATAATCGCCTGCGATAGTAATATTTCCAGAAACAGGGGCGCGTAAAGCATGGTTTGAACGCTTGGGAGATTGTTTTGGATTCCAATCATTTGTACAAATTTCAGATGGTTGAAAATCGTTTGGGGGGAAATAATCTACAGCATCCCAAAACGTATCAGTGCCAGAATTTCCGTGTGGGCCATTAAAGTAATACCATGTTTCACCACTTGTCCAAGGTAATTTTACTCCTGGATGGGAAGCATTTGGTTTAGGACTTGCAGGTGTTGCAACGGGAGGAGTTCCGAAAAGGTCAGTATAAATTTTTTTGTAACCAGAAGGTTGAACGTAAAAAATCCAATCCGAATAATTATTAGAGGTTAGTGCTAAAGTGCTAAAAATGGCGAATGTTGCAGCAGTTGTTCCGGCTGGAACAACAACTTTTGACCCATCTTTAAAGAAGTAGTAATTTGTTTTGGAGGCATTATAACTATAAAAAGCCTGATCAAGTGTGGAAGTAAGCCAATCAAGCTGTGCCTCAAACCCTGAAATATTTAGATTACCAGCAGCATTTTTCACATCCGCAGTAGGGTTAGAAATTAAAGCTTGACGAGTTTCAAAATAAGCTAGAACCATCTTTGTGCTAAGACCAATACCATTGCTGTAATTTCTTATTAATTTTCCAGCACTATAATTTTGTGCGTCAATTAAAAATGAGATATTTTTCAGTGGCCCTGCCTTTGCTTTTAGAAATGCATCAATATCAAAACTTATGTTCTCGTTACTGAGTACAAAGGAGTCTTGGGGAAGAATATTTGTCTCAATATTTGTAGATTGCGGTAAATTTGAAGAAGGTAAAGGGGTAAGATTTGCGAATGTCAAAGTGAAAATCAAAAATAGGGAAACTGAAGTGAGTAATATTAAAGCGACAATCCACACCATCTTTATTAGCCATTTTCTTTGCATTTAACTCTTCTCCAAAGTTGTAGTAAATGTAATTTAGCCCTACTGTTTAAGGAATGTGCCACCTCTGTAGTGAAATCGTATAGCTCTCTTAACAAATCTAAGAATAATATCCGGTAACGTCGATGATAATATTGGTAGTGGTATCGGAAGCCACGCTAAATTTACCAATCGCTGAATATAATACTCCCAGAAAACTGGACAGGTGAGAGAAGTGGAAAGTTCGTTGTAGAATAAATAAAAAAACGGAAGGAAAACAACGAACAATGGCCCCAAAAAGGAATCATAGCGGAGAACTGAAAGCGAAAGTGGCACTTGAGGCGGTCAAATCGACTAAAACGATCAATGAAATCGCCAGCCAATATGAGGTGCATCCCAATTTAGTGACGGGCTGGAAAAAACAATTGCTGACGGAAGCGAGTAGTCTGTTTTCGGCCAAACGAGAGAATGGCGAAAAAGAACAGGAGGAGTTAATCGCCCGGTTGTACCAGCAAATCGGCCAATTGCAGGTGGAACTGGATTGGCTTAAAAAAAAGCTTAAAAATTTCAATTGAGACCAAACGAGGGCTAATTGAGCCAGACCAAGCTCAAATTTCAGTAGTTCGGCAATGCGACTTACTCGGTTTAGCCCGGGCCAGCTACTATTACCAACCACGTTATGAGGCCGCAGAGAGTGGTGAGAACCTGGAATTGATGCGGCTCTTGGACGAGCAATATACTAAAACACCTTTTTATGGGGTGCTGAAAATGACTGAGTGGTTGCACCGAGCGGGTTACGCGGTCAATGTAAAACGGGTGCGGCGGCTGTTGCGAAAAATGGGCTTGATGGCAATCTACCCCAAACCGAATTTGTCTAAAGCGCATCCTGAACACCAGCTTTATCCTTATTTACTCAGGGGGGTGACCATCGAGCGAGTGGGACAAGTTTATAGCACTGATATAACTTATATTCGGTTGCGTGGGGGTTTTATTTATTTAGTGGCGATTATTGATTGGTACAGTCGGTATGTGGTGGCCTGGGAAATCTCCAATTCTTTAGAGGTAGATTTTTGTATCAGTTGTTTAGAACAAGCTTTAACGGTCACCAAGCCGGAAATTTTCAACAGCGATCAAGGTAGTCAATTCACTAGCCGGGTCTTCACTAACATTCTGAAGGAAGCGAGTATTAAAATTAGCATGGATGGGCGAGGTCGCGCTTTTGATAACATTTGGGTCGAGCGGCTCTGGCGGACGGTCAAGCAGGAAGAGGTCTATTTACACGATTACAGTGGGGTAGGGGAAGCAGTGCAAAGTTTGAAAGCTTATTTTGAGTTTTACAATCACGAGCGTTTACATCAAGCTCTGAATTATGCTACTCCCGCTCAAATATTCTTCGGAGGGGGCTAATTTGGTGGACTTGGTAACCGCCAGGTCGGCTGAAAGACAATTCAAGATAAATAGGCCCTATAAATGGAAAGAGTGGTGCTAAGTTAAAGAAAAAAGAAGAGGCTATTAAGGAAAAACTAACTGGTAGAGCCGGACAAAAAACCCAGCTAGACAATAAAGCCAGTGACCCTTCACCTCCTACCTGGAAATCTTCCAACCTAAACTGGGTCGGACCAAAAAGGGTCGAAAGCGGTGGCCGGCTTCCCTCTATTCTCCTTAGCTTTTGGCGAACTTTCCACTTGTATTTTGCTCTTTTGCTGTCTTGACATTGGGGAGTAGTTTAA
>JBBQZS010000118.1:0-9875 GCA_038207495.1 Chloroflexia bacterium | reverse complement strand
GCCATGCTGAATTCCAGGTAAGCGATATACACCCGGATTTCGGGGGCTGCTTTTTCCAATGTTTCGGCTGGCAGACTTGGTTTTTCCATTCCCAAATCTTACTCACCTTCCACACTTTTTGCAACCCCGTGAACGGTTACACGATAACAACAACAATTTTAATTTTAGCTCCATCCGTGCAGAAATGACGGGCAAAAGATTTGGAGATAAAAACAATTTAGTTGACTTCAGCATGAAAGTTATCGCTTTACTTGACCCCAAAACCGTACCCTTAAGTAATGGACATATTATCGCTTACTCAATAGAGTATAAGGAAGGGAATAAAATTACCAGGGGGGTATTACTCAATAAGGTTAGCTACAGCTACGATGAAAGCAACGGCTGGAGAATCATTAACGATTCTGAGGGCTGGAATTTGTTAGGCCCGCTTTTGATGTGCGCACCCATACTTCTGCTAAATGGTAGTTCAACAACTATCAGGATTTTGCCTGATGAACAATTAAATGGGCGCACTGTTGGCGTGCTTTCTTACCAGGTAACTAATGCTAATAATAATATCCCGGTTATCTTGAAGGCGGTTTATCGGTATGACAAAACCAACCTGCGACCCTTAGCGGTTAGGGTAGATAGTGGCGAGGTGTACCAGGAATGGAAAGTTCTGGAGTATAACAACCCGAATCTGAAAGTGGAAGCACCTTCCGGGGCGGTGAAGTTGGCGACTCCCACCGCCGCCCCGACCACTACCGTACCACCGAATAAATAAGGGCGGGTGGGTCTAGAAAAAGAAGGATATTGCCATGAGAATTACCAGAGTTATGCCATAAATTGCTGCCAGAGGCAGGAAAGTCTGTCTGGCAAATCAGGAAGGAGGAGGTCAATGAAGACCCCATTGAAAAAATTAAGCGCGTTGATGTTGGTGACGTTATTAATGGGTGGGGTGCTGGCGGCTTGCGGAGATTCTACCGCCACTTCTGTTCCCGTCCCTACCACTGCAACTGCTGTAACTGTACCGACTGCAACCCAGTCAGCTTTGCCAACAGCAGTGGCTAACGTAACACCTGCACCTATCGCTACAATCCTGGCAGTTACCCCTACGGCGGTAGTAACCACAGCCTTCCCCACCCCATTACCTCCTTTTAGTTCCAATCAGGAAATGGCGGATAGCTTCAAAGCGGGACCAAATGTAGAAGAAATCCCACTCGACCTGGCTTTACTGCAAGCGGTTAAAGCCTACTTTAATAATGACCCGGAACTGGTGGTTAAGCTCTTTGCTTTTTCAGGCACCTCTGTTTCGGGCTTCGGGTTTGATCCTCTCAAAAGTGGCTATTACCCGGAGTCACCTACACCTGGCAGTAATGTAACTGGCTCTATCTTTCATACCGTGTTAGTCCGCTCTGCCAGAACTGGTGATTCTAGTGAAGATTTACCCCAGACGGCAATATACGATGGCAAATACGGCAGCAATCTGAATAGCCAGAATATCCGTCAGAGTATCGAAGAGTTAAACCGCTTCAGCCAGAACAGCCTTGATACCGAGAAATTGTTGGCTAGGGTGCAGGGTAAAAATTCCCTGGTAATGATAGTAAGCGGAAAACACCTGCTGGGGATTATCCAGAGCAAACGTGCTCCCGAACCAACCCTTACCCCTGTCCCAGCCCTGGCGATTACCCCTTCTGGCAAACCGATTATTATCAAAGAGAATGACCGGTTCGAGGGTGAGTTGAAAGTTTACAAGCTGGTATACGACTCCAGCCAGAGCTATACCTCTATCCGATATTTGCTGCAATTCCGAGACGCTGACGGCCAGGTCTCGGCTACCATGAACTATACTGCGGTAAGGCCAAGGCTGAATAATGATATTGAGCAGGAACTGGATACGGAGTGGATTAGCGATACTTTCACCGACCGGGTAATTATTGTGGGTGGGCAACGATATGAGAATAGCCGGCGCGAGGGTTGGATACACGGTGAATATCACGGGCTGTCGGAAGGCGATTATGCCGGGTGGGGTAAGGCTTATGCCGAGATCCTCTCTAATCCCAGAGATCTGAAAGGTTACAACTTTACCTTATTACCGGATGAAACATTTAAGGGGCAGACGGTAGGGCATTTTATCCTGGAAAAACCGGGTGAAAACGCACCAAAATATGAGGTTCGCTACAACACGCAGAACTACAAGCCGCTTCAGATTATCTTCTCGTATACTAACAACCAATCTGGAGGGTTCTATATTGACTACGAATATAACAACCCCGCCTGGAAGATTTTGGAACCCTCAAAATTACCGGTAGTAACCCCTGTCCCGACCAGAGTGCGGGTGGAAAACCCTACCGCCACCATTGCTCCCGCGGCACCTACCGCACCACCCACTAAATAAGGGCTGGTGAGACTGAGATAGTGCTCGGTTTCGGGCAAGACGCGCGAAGTTAATGAGCTCTAATCAGGGAGGTAATGCTATGAGTAAACTTGATAATCTGACCAGCCCGCAAGCCTGGTAGTCTGTTTTGTTGGGAGGAAAGAGGCCAGTTGATTTATTCAGCTAATAGGCTATTTTACCAGAAGCAACGGACAGACCGAGCTAACAACTGGTCTGCCCTGGGCTGATTATTACAATATCCTCAAGTTGAAAGGAGGAGCAAGCAAATGGTAACTCAGAATTTGCCGAAAACTACGACCCATAAACCTTTTTATCGCTCCAGATGGTTGTGGATTCCCTTGCTTGTGCTGGTGGTGCTGGCGATTATTGCCTATATCGGTATCGGTATTTACGGTGCGACCACCTTCAATATCTACAGTAAACGTACTACCGATTTTACCAATAATACTCCAGCCAAGTATAACCTGAGCTATGAGGAGATTTTTTTCAAAACCACCGACAAAGATGGTATTACGCTGCGGGGTTGGTGGATTCCAAACCCTAATGCTAATAGGGCTTTGGTTTTGGTGTATGGTCGGGATGCCGACCGCACCCGCTTAATGCCGATTGCCCGCCCACTTTGGGAGAAAAACTATAGTTTGTTGCTTTTCGATATGCGTGGGATGGGTACCTCTGATACTGACCGTTACTATTTCGGGCAAAGGGAAAAGAATGATATTGTGGGCGCATTTAACTATGTGAAATCGCGGGGCTTTGATGCTGACCATATCGGGGTTGTCGCCCATAGTATGGGAGGTTCCAGTTCCTTGCTGGCAATGTCGGTTGACCCTGAGATAAAAGTAGTAGCCAGCTATTCGGCCTACGCTGATTTTGCTCGACTGTCCGAATATCGGGTCACGATTGATAACGGCTTACCTTCGTTTGTGATGCCGGGGGTCTTTCTGACTGCCAATATTATGTACGGTTTTGATGTAAACCAGGCCAAACCTGAAAAGGTGCTACCTGACCTGCAAGACCGCAAGATTTTCCTGATGCACGGGGATAAAGACACCGATGTGCCGATAGACCATTACTATAGCCTGTTAAAAGCGGGCGGTAGCAACATAGTCGAGAGTTGGGTAATTCCAGGGGCAGGTCATGCCGATGCGATTGACCTTGATAAATATCGCACCGACTATGTTAACCGAATGGCAGCTTTCTTCGACCGGGAACTGGCTCACTGAAAGCAACCCAATAACAATTAGGGTCCGATTGATTGGGAGGAAAAGGGTGATTTACAACTCTTTTCCTCTAATCAGGCCATTCTGAAATTAGCTAATGGTGGCGGGAGAGGCAACGGCGGTATTTTTGGCATAACCATCTGGCAAGCGTAGAGTTGTACGATCCGCCCACCGGCACCTGGAACCCTCCCGGCAGTATTGGACGGTAAGATAAGCGGTTGGCGGCTTTCATAGTCAGCCGATTATAAATGACCGGAACAAGGAGGATATTGATATGAATGCTAAATGTAACCAGGCACACCGCAAGGTTATTGCCCTGGTATCCCTATTAGTTTTACTGACGATGGCAATACCCCTGAACGCCTTTGCCGAACCAGCCCCAATCCAGAAGCTATTCTGGAATACCGATAGCGCTGGCCTTGTAACCGGCAGCTTGCAACCCATGGGGCGGTACTTCCCTGCAATAGAACCTTCGTTTAGTAACGCTCTTTTCAAAACTAAATGGCAACGGGCTGATAAGCCCATAACCGATGGGGTAGCCAACCCATCCCGTAGCTGGCTGTGGGGGCCGGAAAGCTTTAGCCCCTCCACCGGCAATAGCGAGTCGTATCTGGAAAGCCCTGGTGGCAGCCGCACTGTACTTTATTTCGACAAGGCCAGAATGGAGCTCAATAACCCTGCCACTGGCCTGGTTACCAACGGCCTACTCGTGCGAGAGCTAATCTCTGGCAGGCTGGCGACGGGGGACTCAGCCTTCACCCAGCTACAAACCGCAACTGACATCCCCATCGCAGGGGACCCCCAGAATAATAATGGTCCAACCTACTCCAGCTTTGGCAAAGTAGCCACCACTGACAACGATAACCCCTCCTCTGACCGCACCGGGCAGGCCGTTGCCGACACAATTACCAGGGATGGGGCGATTGGTACCAATCCCGACCTGGGGGGTTATTCCAAATACGCTTATTTCGAAAATACCCTGAAACATAATATCCCGGAGGTGTTCTGGAATTTCCTGAACCAGCGGGGAAATGTGTATGTGAATGGCCAGTTACAGAATAACCAACCGGTGCTGGGTGACAATCCCAATGCTCCATGGCTGGATGCTACTGGTTTCCCCATAACCGAAGCCTATTGGGCAACGGTGACAGTGGCCGGGCAGTCGAAGTTGGTGCTAACCCAGGCTTATGAACGCAGGGTGTTAACTTACACCCCCGATAACCCGGTAGCCTTCAAGGTCGAAATGGGCAACGTCGGTAGGCACTATTTCAACTGGCGCTATGACAACAAATACGATTTGCCGATTCCGGCAGGTGGGCTGGCGAAAGTAACCGGCAAAATTACTTTCTGGCACGCTTATGGTGATGGCGGATCGGGCGAACCAGCGGCACTGGACAAAGCCCTGGAAGCATTCAAGAAGGACAACCCGGAGGCAACCGTTGAAGTTATAGATGTGCCTTTCGCTGACCTGTTCAAAAAGTATGAAACTGACGTTGCTTCCGGCAGGGGACCTGATCTCTTCATTGCCCCAAACGACAGTATGGGTAAGGAAGCACGAGCAGGGTTACTTGCCCCATTGGACGAGGCTCTTAAAGGCAAACTGGAAAACGTGCTAACGGTAGCGTTAGAAGGTGCTAAAGTAAACGGCAAGCTTTACATGGTACCCGAATCTCTTAAGGCGGTAGCCCTGTTCTATAACAAGGATAGAATCAAAACGCCTCCCAAAACTATTGATGAAATGCTTGCTGCTCAGAAAGCAGGCACGGTGAAGTTTGGTTTTAACAGTAATATCTACCACGTCTTTGGCTTTACCGGAGCTTTCGGTGGCAAATTGCTTGACAACAACGGTAAATGTGTGGCTGACCAGGGCGGTTTTGCCGAGGCTTTCAAGTTTATGCAGGATATGAAGGCCGCCGGGGCGCAGCTGATAACGCACGACACCAATGCCTCCAATGCCTTCCAGAACGGATCTATAGACGCTATTATTGAAGGACCCTGGAAAACGGCAGACTATAAGGATGCTTATGGTGATAAGCTAGGCGTTGCCGCTATTCCGGCTGGACCAAAAGGAGCGGCCAATCCGATGGTAGGAGTAGATGGCTGGTATATCAACCCTAACCTCACCGGGACCAGGCTCGATAACGCGGTAAATTTCGCGCTCTATTTGACCTCACCTAAAATCGAGCAGTATTTCATTGACCTGAGCGGTCACATCCCAGCGAATAGCAATCTAAAAATCACCGACCCTATCACCCAGGGTTTCGCGGTTGCGGTAGCCACGGGCTATCCCAGGCCATTGGTTCCGGAAATGGATAATTTCTGGGGTCCTTTCGGGACTGCTTATTCTAATGTTACCGAATTGGGAGCTGATGCAGTGGCATCGGTAAAGGAGGCTTGCGCTAAGATGAACGTGGCAAACGGGAAATAGCTGCTCGAAACCAACGGCAAGGAGTTGAGAATTACCTCCTTGCCGCTGGGGATTAATATCTCAGTTTACCGGTTTTGGCTGGTGGAAGTTCTGGTCTATCTGGTAAATTTAGCGCGGAATGATAGGAGCCAGCTACTGGTGCCTGGAGGATCAACGGGCAGACTGAACACCGGCCGTAGTTTTCATACAATGACGATACTTGCAAACGGGAAGGAGTGGGCGAACGGAGGCCAGGAGCAACTAGGCATTCTGGCAAGTGCAGAACTTTATAACCCGTGCCTACGGGCATTCTGATTGCCGACTGGCGCGCCACCCGTCTTGTAACTGGCTGGGTTGTGGGAATAGCAATAAATTGAGCCTTTCTGCGCCCAGGCTTTGCAACCCGCTGGCTGCCTACCCTACCCAATACACTCGGAAATTCAAAAATATCCCTAAAACTTATTAATCAGCGTAATTTCCACCCTTAAAGAAGTAGCTTTACGTACCGCTAAATAAAAAACTCTATTTAGAAAATGAATTAAAAAAGACTTGGCGAGTAGTTCTAGCAGTACACTGATACGTGTCTTTCACCTGGCTCTACCATTTCTTTTACCTTAGTGAGTCTATACTTAAAGGAATAGATGTGGATTTGATTATGACTGTCGTAACCCTGAATTCCTGGTGGAACACTCAAAAAGGCGCAAAACCTATACTCTTGATTTTAGGGATAGGAAATAGTGATTGTTTGAAGCAAAGAAAATCAGCAAAGATTGGATTTGAAAATAGGCCGAATTGGTTCGGGAGTTGATAGAATCAAAGAAAGTCCGAAAATTCCCCCTTGCAATGTTAACAGCACAATTAATATATGACCGATTAACAGCAATGATTGATAAATTAGTAGATTTTAACTTATGAGGGGAGTAATCATACAGTATTTTACAGTTCCAACCCTGTGACTGGCAGCTAAAACTAAGCTAATGTGATGATAAGAACCTGGAAAATCAGCATTTTGTAGAGCGTAAGGTGTCTGGTGTTGTGCTCTAACTGAGAACCAGGATTCTAATTGCTCCATTAGTTTGAAGCAAGGGCCAGAAATATCCTGACTATTGAAAGGGGGACATTATCATGAATTCACCCTGCCGCCATTGTGGCAAGGGGCAATTGGTTGGAGATGTATTCTGTTCGAGCTGCTCTAGCCATTACCCTTATGAAAATCTTGCCAACTATGAGTCCCTTAGTTATTTCCTGGATCAGCTAGAGCTGGAAAGGTGGAAAGCGGCGGTAAAGCCCGAACTGCGCGATGAGTTGCTGGTGCCCTATCGCAACAAAAAATTTGCAGCCGGCTTAAGCCTGGGCCTCGAGAATTTCACCGAACCAGCCCTACGAAATCGCAAATATGCCACAGCACTTTACCTATTTAACGATCTGTCTACTGCTAAAAACTTGCCGGTGTCCTTAACTGAAAGTGAAAAAAATGCTTTGCTCCAATATATTAGTGAGAAGCGCGAAAGATTGGCGATCGAATATAAGCATTTTGCGGTTAGCCCACCTGCCCCGTTTAACTACTTGCCCCTAAAAATGCAAAAGGATGTGGTTAATTGTAGTTTGCAATTGCTGGAAGTTTGTGCTGAGAAGCATTTGTTAAGTGCGGAATCACTGACCCAATTGCAAAAGCGTTACCAGGAGCGCTTGGATGATTTGGACGAAAAAATCGCAGCGGAAATTGCCAGTAAACAGGCTGAACAGGCTGCCCTGGCTATAGCTGAAGTGAAGCCACTAGAGGAAATAAAAGCACCAGTGGTTGAGAGAATTAAAGAAAGCATCAAAGAGGAAGTTTTGCCGCCTATTCCGGTTAGCCCACCAAAACCGCGCCGCGAATTCAAATGGGAAAACGTTTGGAGTGCCTTGCTTTCGGAAGCAACGCTGCATGCCCTTTTATATTTGGGTGCGCTATTTATAGTGGTTGGAGCTGGGTTATATATTACCTTAAACTGGAATAATTTCCCGGCACTTCTTCAGACTTCTTTCTTGTTAACGGCAGACTTGTTGTTCTTTGGGTCTGGTCTGGCTGTTCTTAAGTTTATGAAGCTCAATAAATCAGGGGTGACCCTCGTGGCAGTTTCAGCGGCAATTTTACCACTGGTTATCTACGGTTATTGCCGACCTGAGTTGTTTAACCTGGATAATCGAGGAACCTGGAGCTGGATTTCACTGTTGATTTTACCCTGTTATCTGCTACTAAGCTGGTTTATGCCTGAAAAAATTTTCAGCTTACTGACGACTTTAGCAGGTTTCAACGCGTTGTTTGCAATCCTCAACCAGTTTGGACTTGAGCCTGAATGGTTGTTGGTAGCGGCTACTCCGTTGTCTGCTTTGCTGGTTTGGGCTGATCCCAAACTAACTGAGCGCAAAAAAACTGGTAATCTTGCCGGACCGCCTTACTGGGTAGGCCTGGGAGTGATTACCCTAATTCCATTGGTGTTGCTGAGTTATTACATCGGTATCAGCCTGGCAGGTCAAACCCCTGACGGCTCGGTACAGTATGCATTAGGCTCGGCCTGGTGGTTAGCAACACTCTATTACGCCTGGCTAGCCATTACCAGTCGCTCTGAATTCTATTTGTATCACTATGGGGCGGCTTTTGCCGGGGTAATTGCCGTCGCTTTAACTCTCCGCAAATTCGAAGCCCTTGAAATGTGGTATTGGCCTGCTGTAGGTTTACTGGGGGCAGGCTATATGGCTGGGCAATCGCTGCGGGACCTGGTATCGCACCTGAATTTCAACCAGAATAGTACCCCCTGGCACTTCAGTGAGGTTTTTGCCGCAAGTAAACCGTTCAATAATATTGGGGCTGCCCTGTTATTAGGGTCAATTCTTTTAGCCGGAAGCCACGACGCTTTAGGTCAGGCTCTGGTGGTTTTGGCATTCATCTTAACAGGCGGGGCGATAATCTTTTTGTGGGACTTTCTGATTTATGGGGCAGTGGCCTCAAGTATTGCCGGATTATTACTGGTAATAGATCTGGATCAGGTAGCCAACAGTCTGTTACTGATTACCATATCCCTGATTTACTTTGGGTTAAGCCGGTTATTAGCCCCGTTGCGGATTGAAGGGGAAGCAAAAACTGGACCTCTAACCTATCCCCCGCTAATCGGGTGGTTCGTAGTGGGGGCAATTGCTCTCAGTGTGGCTCGCTATGATAACTGGTATAGCCCGGTTGTAACCCTAGCCCTTATGCTAACTACTGGCTATGCGGCCTTCCGCTTCAAAGAATGGAACTTTAACTGGTTACTGGTTGGTTTAAGCTTGTGGCTGGCCTGGAATAGCTATCTATTAGCCGATCCTAGACTAATGCTAGAAGTACCAGAAGGATTGCTGCTAGCTTTACTGGCGGTAGCTCTGGCAATTGTAGGGCTGGTAATCGGGGAGGATTATGGAAGACCCTTCCGCTGGATTGCGCACCCCGTAGCCTTTTTGAGCATTTTAGCTGCATTATACCTGGCTAGCGCTGGAATTGACCTGACGGGCTTGTGGATACAGCTGAGTGCCCTGGTAGTAGTTTCCGCCTTGTATGGTGGCTGGGCTATGTTAAAAGGCCAATTCTTGTACTTCTACCCGATGGCTTTACCCTTAACCCTGGCGGTAATAGTAGCAGGAGGCAATTTTGGTAAGCTTCTAGCTACACAAACTAACTTTGAAACCACGATTAGCTTCATCGCTTTTGGTTTCTTTATAGTGGACCCCTTTGTCAAGACAGTGAAATAAGGTAAATTAAGATAAGTCCTTTCCTTATAACGAAATAATGTTCTATTGAAAGTGGCTTATTTCTATACTTTAAGCCTGGGAATGCTCATCCTGGCGCAGGCCATAA
>JBBQZS010000117.1:0-9888 GCA_038207495.1 Chloroflexia bacterium | reverse complement strand
GAAGGTTTTAGCCCGGTTGAGCTGGCTGGGCTAGAGTTAAATGGCCTACCCTGGTTGCAATTCGTGATGATTAACTTGTCTAAGTGCCGCTGGTTAAAGCCTCACTCACGGCTTTTACCACACAATTGAGGGACTGTCTGCTAAAAGACTTATACTTAAACCAGGAAGAAGGTGAAAAAGGGTAAATATCTAGTCAAACCTTGTAGCTCTAATCCTAAACTTTTTACCTTATTTACATATTCATATACCTTTTTTTCAACTCGATTACCCTAGATTAAAAAGGGGAGGTATATCTTTTTAAGATCAAAGCCATCCTGAACTCCACATATTCTTCTTTCATTGCAATTTTATCCTGAAACTCTACTCCTGAGCATACAGAGGTATCCGTTTTTTTATTATATGTGCGGTAGCGAACGGACTATTTTAGTTATTTAAGCTTATATAGATATAAATATAAACTCACTTGAACCCTGCCTGGTTTTACATGAAGCGGAAAATTTCAGAATAAAAAAGAGAACCGGGGAGTATACCAGGTAATTTGGGTATTCCCTGATAATAGCATAGGTCGCTGAGACTGATCTATTACAACCAGTAGGGGGTTCCGGTTGCCAGTGTAGTAACGGCAAGTTTTAAATGAGTATGGAAAGGAGCTTGAGTTATGGACGGTCCTGCACAGTATTTGCAATTGGGATTTATCCAAATTTCCCTTGCTAACCTGATTGTGATCGGGTTATTGCTCGTGATTTTCGCTATCGCCGTGGTCGCGAGGCGGCTTGAGAAGAATCGCCCCTCTACCCTTGAAGCGGTTCCTCCTCCGGCAAATAAAATCACTGATAAAACGGAGGTGAAATTATGAACCTGACGACTAACCTCCGTAAAAAAATTAGTACCTTGATGCCGCTTGAAGATATTCTGCCGGATGAATTGCCCGCCTACGTGCGTTCTCCAGCCTACTTTTTCGGCGTGAGTGCGCTATCGAGCCTGGTACTTTTGATATTATCAGGAATTGTGTTAGCGGTTTATGGCCCACAGTGGTGGCATAACGACGGGGTAGGCCATTTTGTGAACAGCTTCCATTTTTGGTGCTCAGAGTTGTTCTTCTTTACCCTGACACTACACCTGTGGACCGAATTCTTTAAGGGTTCCTGGCGGCACGGGCGACGCTGGACCTGGGTAGTGGGTGGTATTGGTTTTGTGGTATGCATTGGTACCGCCTTTACCGGTTACCTGTCCCAGACTAATTTCAGCTCACAATGGATTGCCGTGGAAGCCAAGGATGCGATGAATGCAACAGGCATCGGGGCTTTCTTTAACGTTCTGAACTTTGGTCAAATGTATGGTTTCCATGTTCTGTTACTGCCACTGGTGTTGGTGTTGCTGGTGGGGCTCCATCTTTTGCAGGTGCGCATCCGGGGGATAGTACGACCATATGCGGCGACCCATAAAGAAGAGCAGGCTATCGAGAAAGTGTGGCGACATAAGAAACCAAAAAAGGGTAGTA
This sequence comes from Chloroflexia bacterium, assembly GCA_038207495.1. Lineage (GTDB taxonomy): Bacteria > Chloroflexota > Chloroflexia > Chloroheliales > Chloroheliaceae > Chlorohelix. The sequence continues at coordinate 8,387 of JBBQZS010000117.1, read as the reverse complement.
CTGAAGAACCCCCGCCTTTGCCATCCGACCAACGCCGCTATTATCGGGGTATAAGGATGATGCCTTACGACCTGATCCGGGAGGGACTGTTTGCGCTACTTGGGATGTTTATTGTGAGCCTTATATTGGCACTCTGGCTATCCTCGCCGGACGAGAAACCGATTACGATACAGCAATATGCCCAGCAAAGCCCGATACCTTTTATCACTACGGTGGTAAAAGAATTAGATGGAACGGGGCAAATAGCCCAGTATGGCCCGCCCTATAATAATAGCAATGGGTCGGTTCAATCTATCGGGCCGATATCGCCACAGAGTGTAGCGGGCGTAACTATTCCAGTAGATGTGGTTAAGTTCTATGTACTTGACCCACTCGCAATCGCGGCAATCTCAAACCAAGACCTGGCCACCGCCCTCAAAACCTTTAACGCTGCAACTAATCAACAGCAAACTGCCTGGGAGGATGCCTATTTCAAGGCCCTACCACAAGCGACGGTTACTGAAGGTCAACTGATACTGGCAGAGGGCGATTACGGTCCACTACCGGTAATGATGAATGGTATATTGAATCTGGGGACAAGCGGGGCACTGGATGGGGTCTTGATGCGAAGTGGGGGCTTTTACCAGAACGACTTTACCAAGCCTTTGCTTTTCCTGGCGGAAGATGCTCTTCAAACGCGGGCTGAACAGTTGAACCTGTTAGGCTCTCAATGGGGCATGATGAACGAAACCGGAAATTACCCTGGTCAGGCCTGGTTGTGGCTGTATACCTTCTGGTATCAGGTGCCGCCCTACAATACGGCCTCGAATGGAGACTTACTGGTATGGATAACGATGGCAATTTTGACAGCTCTGTTGATATTCATGCCATTCATGCCCTTTATCAATCGGATACCCTATTACCTGGGAATCCACCGACTCATCTGGCGGGAGTATTACCACGATGTGAAAGCCGCACGGGTAGCTGAACCTGCCTGATAGCTGAATCTCCCTTCTTATAAAGATAGGAAGGGGGATTTTTTATACTTATCAAATCCTGCCGGGTCAACCGGGGTGGTCGTGGCATAATCCAGGTATACTTCGCGCTTGTTACTGCTCATCTATTTACAACCTCTTTCGTTCCAATAATTCCTGATATTCAATTATACAATAGTTGCCCAACTATGGCAGATTCTCACAATGAAAGAGCTAGAGCTTGTTCAAAAACTCAATAGAGGGTACACTTTTATGGTAGAGAAGCTCCAAATTTTTATTCGTTTAACCGTTTAACGGCAACAAAAATTGGTAAGGAATTAACTTATGGACCAATTAACCGTTCAGATTATCCAAAAGGCTTTGCAACAACCTAATCCGGGTAGGGGTGCGGATTTTATTGTCGGCCTAGTATGTCGCTGGGCAGCTTTAGTTGACCTTGAACCAGCCTTGTTTTATTTGAAAGATAGCATGGAAAAGGCTAGGCAGGTTAAAAGCGGTATGTCTAAGCATGTTGAACCCTGGGAGCAGTCGCAATATTGGTCTGAATTAAAGAAGCGACAGAAATTAATGATCTGGATGATATCAGTAGTCCTTGAAAAGGATTCTCCTGCTATGAATGCTGAACTATCTTCCATTGAGGATTTTGCGGAATTTACCATTAATAATGATATTAGTCTAACCAGTGAACTTGACTTCGCAAAACAATTAACAACCCTATCGCCATACGAGGTTGAGTCAATTATGAATAAAGCCGCCATTGAGTGGGCCCTTTCTCTAGATATCGAGGCTCTTAAAGCCGATTCAAGGTCGAATGGATATAATTACCCAGATGGCTCACAACTTAGCGGCTATCCCTATGCGCTGATTTACTTCTGCGCTGAAGTAGCTTTTCAATCAACCCTCACCCAAGGAATTCTAGAACACTTGCGCAGTTGAAACGGTACAGATTTTGCTGGTGCACCCGCTTCTTATGAACGCATTCTTGTAAAATCTTCTTTTATCAGGTTCAGCTACAACAAAAAAATTGCAGAGTCAGGTCATAAACCCACCACCGCAACTTGATTTTATTTTATCGAGCTGAAAATTACCCTAGCAAATCGAAGGGGTTTTCCAGCAGGGATTGTAGCAAGCCCAGGAAGCGGGCGATAGTTGCACCGTAAAGCACCCGATGGTCGGCGGAAAGGGTCAGGCTCATGCGGCTGCGAATGACAATCTCGTGATTGATAACCACCGCCTTCTCCTGAATCGCCCCTACTGCCAGAATCGCGCTTTCGGGTGGGTTAATCACCGCCTGGAAATGAGTCACGTTGAACATCCCCAGGTTGGAAACCGAGAAGGTGCCACCCTGATAATCTTCGGGGCGCAATTTGCCATTGCGAGCCTTTTCAAACAGGGCTTTGGCCTCTTTCGCCAGTGTCCGCACGCCCTTCTGGTTACAATCGCGTAAAACTGGCACCACCAGACCGTTCGGCACATCCACCGCTACCCCGATATTTACGTGTTTATTGCGCAGGAATTTGCCATCCTTATAGAAAGTGTTAACCTCCGGCATCTGTTCCAGGGCAATACCACAAGCCTTAACTACCAAGTCATTGAAGCTGATTTTAACCTGACCCTCTTTGAGCTTGGAATTAAGCTGTTCGCGCAACTTCACCGCCTCGGTCATATCCACCTCGGTGGAAACGTAGAAATGTGGCACGGTTTGCTTCGATTCGGTCAGGCGACGGGCGACGGTTTGCTGCATCATGCTGAGGTTAATAATTTCAACATCACCCTCAGTAACGGGAGCAGAGGTGGGTGCTACGGGGGGGGTAGCGGGAGCCATAATGGGCGGATGGGCTACCACCGGGGCTGGTGCGGCAACAACCACTGGAGCAGCAACCGCCACCGTCCCATTCCCGGAAGCCTTGTAAGCCTCCACATCATCCCGCACTACCCGACCACCAGGGCCACTTCCGGCAATCGTCTGTAAATCCACCTGATATTCAATCGCCAACCGACGGGCCAGTGGTGAGGCTTTTACTCTTTCGCCACTTTGGGCTATCGTTGCAACGGGCGCAGAGGTAGCAACTGCCGCTACCGCCAGGGCCGAAGCCCCAACCGCCGCCGTTACAGGCACAGGAGTAGCCACAGCCGCAGGGGCTGAGCTGGCCTTTGTGCTACCCGCCGCACCTACAATCGCCACTACCTGACCGATAGGCACGGTTTGTCCGGCCTGGACTAAAATCTTTTCCAGCACACCATTTTCGTAGACTTCCAGTTCCATGGTGGCCTTATCGGTTTCAATTTCGGCCAGCACATCCCCCTTTTTAACGGGGTCACCCTCTTTTTTGAGCCAGCTTGCAATAACACCCTCAGTCATGGTGTCGCTCAAACGGGGCATTGTTATTTCAGCCATGCTTCCTCCTTAAACAGTACCGAGTTAGATCTAACAAGGATGGACAGGATAGCCAGGATGTTGAAAAGTAACGAGTAACGAGTAAAAAGTCACCTGTATTTTTTCATCCTTCATCCTTGATTCCGTCGGTTTACCGAGCGGCGGATAGCCTTTTCGAGCTGGTCGCCACCCGCCAGGGCCGCCATTTCCAACGGCTTGGAATAGGGCAAAGGCACTTCGGCACTGGCAACCCGCAACACAGGCGCGTCCAGATAATCAAAGGCTTCCTCTTGAAGGGTCGCGGCAATTTCCGCCCCAATCCCGTAAGAACGCCAATCCTCTTCCAGCACTACCGCCCGGTTGGTTTTCTTGACCGAGTTAATAATAGTGGTAGTATCGAGCGGGCGCAACGAGCGTAAATCTATCACCTCACAGCTAATCCCCTCACCTTGTAACTTCTCGGCTACTTCCAGGGCTACGCTGGTCATACGCGAATAGCTAACAATGGTTATATCGCTACCTTCGCGCTTTACTTCCGCCACCCCAATCGGGATAGTATAATCGTCATCCGCTTCCAGGTCGGGTACGTCGCCCTTGCTATTATACAGGGCCAGATGCTCAAGGAAAATCACCGGGTCGTTGTCGCGGATAGCCGTCCGTAATAACCCCCGCGCATCGTAAGGGTTAGCGGGTGCCACCACCTTCAGGCCGGGAATATGGGCAAACCAGACTTCCAGATTCTGGGAATGGGTCGCCGCTAATTGCTGACCACCACCACCGGGAGTGCGAATTACCATTGGCACTGAGGTTTGCCCGCCGAACATGTAGTGGATTTTGGCGGCGTGGTTCAAAATCTGGTCAAGAGCCACCACGATAAAGTTGATGGTCATAATCTCGACCACCGGGCGTAAGCCGACCATTGCCGCCCCAATCGCCGCCCCCACAAAACCTTCCTCGGCAATCGGTGTATCACGCACCCGACGCGGGCCAAATTTATCCAGTAAACCCGCCGTTACTTTATACGAGCCTTCAAAAATCCCGATTTCTTCCCCCATCAGGAAGACGTTTTCATCACGTGTCATTTCTTGAGCCAGAGTTTCATTTAATACCTGGCGATACGTTGTAACAGCCACTTTTTTCAACCCCTCTTGTTAGTTGTCGGTTAAGACAAACTCTAAACCACCCGAATCTTGCAAACAAATCTGTTTGAGCAATTTGGCACAGAACAAGAGGACTGACCTAGAATTAATTTCTACTCAGTCCTCAGTTCTTTATCCTCAATCCTTAGTAAACGGGCGCGCTGGGGATACCATTTGCGACAGATGTTGCATAGATATGGTCGAATAGTTCCGCGACGGGCGGGAAAGGACTGGCATCGGCGTAATCCACTGCCTCATCCACCTCACGCTCCACATCCAGCTCAATTTCCTCAATAGCGGCATCGCTCAAAATGCCTTCGGCTAACAGGCCGTTCTGCAAAAGCAGAATCGGGTCATTTTCGGCAAACTGGGCCTTGATATCCGCGCCGCGATATTTGTCAGGGTCTACTACCGAGTGACCCTTGAGGCGGTTGCTGACTAACTCAATCAGGCTTGGTTCTTTGTCCTCACGGGCCAACCGCACTGCCCGGCGCATGGCATCCCGCACCGCCAACACATCATTACCATCTACCCGTTCCGAATACATATCGTAAGCAGCAGCCCGACGATAAAGTTCCGGTTGGGCAGAGGCTTTCTCAACGGTAGTGCCCATCCCGTAGTGGTTGTTGACGACAAAGAAAACCACCGGCAAATGCCAGATTTTCGCCAGATTCAGTGATTCGTGGAAAGCCCCGATGTTGGTAGTTGCATCACCCATCTGGGCAATTACTACTGCGTCCTCGTTGCGATAGCTGATAGCCAGCCCAACCCCCGTCGCCAGTGGCAACTGACCACCCACGATAGCGTAACCACCCATAAAGTGTTTCTCAACATCAAACATATGCATCGAGCCTCCCCGGCCTTTGCTAACCCCATCTTGCTTGCCAAAAAGCTCGGCCATAACGTTACCGGGTTTGGAGCCACGCGCCAGGACATAGCCGTGTTCGCGGTAGTTGGTGAAAATATAGTCGCGGGGTTCGAGGGTCGCCATCGCCCCCACAATCGTCGCTTCTTCGCCCAGGTTCAAGTGGCAATAACCACCGATTTTGGCCTTTTTGTACATCTCGGCGGTCTTTTCCTCAAATCGTCGGATGAGCAGCATCTCCCGATAATAGGTCAGCAGTTCCTCGCGAGATGCCCGTGACTCTAATGGCCCTCTATTTACGTGTTCTACTTTGGATTTTTTTCCACCAATTCCGCTGCTCATAATTCCATTCCTCTCCTTAATACTACTAGGCGTTTAACGCCAGGCCATCTACTGCCATTCCCGCCTCGGCCAAAACTTCCGAAAGGGTAGGGTGAGGATGCACGGCCCTGTGCAATTCTTCCGCTGTGCCTTCCAATAAGTGTAAAAGGCTGAATTCGCCAATCAACTCGGTCACTTCGGGGCCAATCAGGTGCGCCCCTAAGATTTCGCCCGTTTTTTCATCTGAGATAATTTTCGTCAGACCCACCGCTTCGCCCATTGCCTGCGCCTTACCGTTGGGTTGGAAGCCATATTTACCAACCTTGATGCTATAGCCCTTGTCTTTAGCCTGGGCTTCGGTCAAGCCAATCGAGGCAATCTGGGGGGAGGTGTAAGTGCAACGTGGCATATTGAGATAGTCCAGTTTGACAGTTTCGTGGTCAGCGATAATCTCCGCCGCCACCACTCCCATCGCTGAGGCCACATGGGCCAGGGGCAATTTGCCCGTGACATCACCGATGGCATAGACACCAGGCACGTTGGTTTGCATCTTTTCGTTAATCTGGATAAAGCCCCGCTCAACCTTTACGCCCAATTCTTCAAGCCCTAGCCCGTCGCTATTAGGTGCAAACCCTATCCCGATGATTACCTGTTCGGCTTCCAGGGTTTGGGTTTTCTCACCCTCAACCGCGCTGATATTGACTTTAATAATCCCGCCTTCACGTTGCAGGCTGGTTACTTTTTGTCCAAGCAGAACGTTGATGCCCTTTTTCTTGAATTCGCGAGCCAGGGTAGTGCTGATTTCTTCATCTTCGAGCGGCACAATCCTGGGTAACATTTCGATTACCGTGACGGTGGAGCCATAGGCCCGGTAAGCGGTGGCAAACTCGACCCCGATTGGTCCAGCCCCCAAAATAATTACTGAGTTAGCCCGACGTTTGAGGTTCCACATTTCTTTGGAGGTAATAACGGTTTCGCCATCCAGTAAATTGGCATCCATCCCCGGCAGGAGGCGTACCCGCGACCCGGTTGCGATAATTACGTTCTTGAACTTGACCTGCTGCTCGCTACCATCCGCCGCTTTTACCGCTACGGTAGTTTTATTAAGAATCCGGCCTGTCCCGCGCAAAACTTCAATTTTGTTTTTCTTCATCAGGAAAGCCACGCCCTTAACCTGGCGGTCAATAATCCCCCGGCAGCGTTCCAAAGCTACAGTAAAATCTGCTTCAAAAGTTCCATTCAGGGTAATTCCGTAATCTTTGGCGTGGTTAAAGAGGTTTACTACTTCGGCGTTGCGCAGGAGCGATTTGGAGGGGATACAACCCCAGTTAAGGCAGATACCACCAAGCTCTTCGCGCTCTACTACAGCGGCTTTAAGTCCGAGTTGGGCCGCCCTGATGGCAGCAATATAGCCACCGGGGCCACCCCCAATCACCACCACATCATACTCTAGCACAGTCGTCTCAGCCATTTTATTCTCTCGTTAGTTCTCTTAATCCTGAAAAAAAATTTCTTGATTAAGTATAGCAAAGGTGATAGTATTGTGCCATACGATAGTGGTAATAACTATTATCGTTAGTAGTGATAGCAGGGAGATTATGGAACTAGATTTAGCCCAAAAAGTAGAGCTGCGCCAGCTTTTGTACTTTGTGGCGGTGGTGCGGGAGCGTAGTTTCAGCCGGGCGGCGGAATCCTTGAGCATGGGTCAACCTGGTCTGAGTGGGCAGATAAAAAAGTTGGAAGATGCCCTGGGGGTCACGCTGCTGGACCGAACGGCTAAGGGGGTTATTCCCACCGAAGCCGGACAGCAGTTTTTAAGTCATGCCCAGCGCATCTTGAGCGAGTTAAAAATAGCCGGGCGCGGCCTGGACGAGTTGCGCGAGGTAACAACCGGGCAGGTGATTCTAGGTGTCACCTCCGCCTCAACTTTCTCGCATCTTGCGGCGATTCTGGACGAATATCGTAAGCTCTATCCCCGCGTTTACATCCAGATTGTGGAACTACCCACCGAAACGCTGGTGGAGCAGGTGCGCCTCGGTTTGCTGGATATTACCCTTTCGGTCTTACCCGTCGAAGTTGAAGAGCTTGAGGTGGAGGAACTTTACCACGAAAATCTGCGGTTGGTAGTACCGGCCAACCACCGCCTGGCCTATCGCGCCACTATTGGCGAGAAGGTGCGGATTCCCGAACTGGCGGGCGAACCGCTGGTGCTGCCTTATCGCCAGTATGGTATTCGGCAGCAAATCGAGAATGCCTATCGTCAGTTTTCGATGCCTCTCAAAACGGTAGTAGAATTAATGGGCATTGGGGTGGCGGTGCAGCTCACCCGCCGGGGATTAGGTATTACCTTCTTGCCGGAATTGCTGGTGTCGGATGGGGTGCGGCTGGGCGAGCTGGTTTGCCTTACAATTGAAGAACCCGAACTTATTATGCGGACGGGGCTGCTCTATCGCCGCGACCAGTATTTGCCCCCCGCCAGCCTTCGTATGATTGAGGTCATCCGGCAGGTTTGCCACACTAAGGCAGGGGTTGGGGGATAGAAGGGAAATACGTAGGGGCGGGGTTGTCCCGCATCGACTCCAACAAATACAAAAGTTCTAAAATATTTGAGCTCAAAATCTACTTACAAGCCATTTCAAATCAGATTTAGAGCAATTCCCTTTGATAGAATTTGCTCTGAACCAAGTAGTAAATGAGTAGTTTTGAACTCA
>JBBQZS010000116.1:0-9888 GCA_038207495.1 Chloroflexia bacterium | reverse complement strand
CACCAGCGACTGGACCGCTCCCATGCACAATTGGGCCAGTATTTTGAACCAGTTAGCCATCCATTATGAGGGTAGGTTGAAACTCTGATGTTAGGTGACAAATCCCATTTACACAGTCCTATTGACATACCCGTAAATTCGGATTTGGCTCGAAGGCTGGTAGGTGCTACTCTTTTCAACCAGCAGCACTCCCACGCTAATTCCCTCCAATTGTTCATCCGGCAATCGTTTGACTATACCAGCGTTGCCAAAGGCATTGTTGATTTGGGCTTCGGGTAAATTCGTTGAGAGATTACCCTGAGCTAGTCCTACCCAATCTGTGGAAATCTCTTGCTGCCATCCTTCGCCATATTCATTTCGATATACTACTCCACCGACCAGGATAGTCTGGTTTACGGTACTGCCTGTTTTTTCCTCAACCGCGAAAGTTTGGTCTAGCTTTGTAATTATGGCCTTATAGTAATCACCCGTCACTTTCCCGTCGGTCAGGTAAGTTTTCTCAATCCTTACCGAGGTAAAGTTCCTTGCACCCTTCAAGAGTTGTTGATACAGTTCACTAACCTCTTGCTTACTCAACACAACCTCCTCGGTAATGGCTGTCACAGCAGGTGTCTTGGTAACCACCTCTGGGGTAAGCATAGTCGTGGTAGCTGCCAGTGTTGTAGCAATAGGCGCGAGTGTAGCCGTAGCCACTGTTGTCGGTAAGGGTGCCTGAGTTGGAGTAGGTACAACTACAGTGGGTGCAATAGTAGGGACGGGAGCTGGGGTAACAGTCGGCTCCCCACAGGCTGACAGAATCCCACTCAGTAACAACGTCACCAACATCAACGCGCTTAATTTCATTAGAGGTTTCATATCGCCCCTCCTTTCTGATTTACCAGCCAGACTTCCCTGCCTCTGGCAACAATTTGAGGCTTAACTCAGCACTCTGCGGGGCGGTCCTGGCAGTTAGGTAAAATGATGACCCGGAATCTTACTCTTCCAGCCAATTAAACTGCCCAAGGCCAGGAGGCCACCCAAAACTAGGGGTATCCCACATAACCAAAAAAGTTGCCATCCTATGTCACTGGCAAAGAAAATAAATTTTGCAAAAATGATGAATAATCCGGGCAGAACTAACAAAACCCCGGCAATATTAGGGTGCCGACTAATTATCAAGCCGCCGGTTAAAACCATTACTCCCAGGACCGTAAGGGGAACTCCCAAAATAATAGTGGCAAGCATAGACCAACCGCCACTTCTACTATTTTCACTATAACCGTAGGCAATTAAGGCAATTCCAAAGATTATTAAGATGAAGCTCCAGGTTAGCCCAACGACTTCAGCCGCTCTTCTCAGAACATATTGAACTGGATCCAGTTTGGTTTCATTGTTTTCTCGGTCTACAGGTACTAAAGTTGCCAGAAGCAGCGCTGCACTTAATATGAGTAGAAGGATTGAAAAATAGATTGAAATCAAGTTATTATAACTTTTTGCTAACTGAAACCAAGTAGCCAGCCCACTACCCAGCAAAAGGAAAGGAATTGAGCTAGTAGTAAATTTGTAAGCTATGGCCGCACCGATCAGCCCCAACCCACCTGCAACGAAAATTGGGATAGGAGTGGTTATATAGGCATCATTATTGGAAACAAGAGCTTGCACCGACAAAAGAATTGCTCCAATAAAAGCCAGACAAGTAGCGATAATCTTCATGGTTGCACCTCCAGCGTGAAGTTAGATAGGTACACTAACCCTTTGAAATCCTATTCAACATGTAAATTTTAACCCTTTCTACTTAAAGAGACTGTTATTAGAGGTGAAAATCAAGTAAATACTGTTTACTAACCACAAATCTTGAAAATTAATTTGCCGAAGTTCCCCTGACTTTTTGTACCAGGGTTGGTTATGAGTAAAGCTTTTACCTATTTTTTAACCCCAGATGGCTATAATTCAACTGTTAAGCTATTGGGTCTCGGGGGCAAAATCAAACTTACCTAAGTTTATAAGAAGCTACCTCCAATGATAAATTGAAAGGACAAAGTTAAAAGTCATAGAAGATACTAGCCCGGTTACAGTGAAACGTTGGGGATATTAATAACCACCAACGGTAACAAAAAATTAAAAGGTTATAAAAAATTTTAGGTTGGCTAATTATCAGGGGAAAAAGCTGTAAATAGGATTTGAAACAGGAGGAACTTGTTATGCTATCAATATTTAGGTCGCAGCCAGAAGCTTTTAGCAAACATGGAACAATAACCGCTCGTTTCAAGGCACACTTACCAGCCTGGTTCTGGTGGCTACCACTGGGGCTGGCCCTTGGTCTGGCCGTCATTCTCTTTAGCTGGGCAAGCTCCTCAACCATCCCGGTTTCACCTACTCTTGCTAATAACAATCCGATGGTCAATCCTTACAGCCGAAGCAGCAAAGAAATGCCCGCTGATTTGTATGCGGCTTATAGCCTGGCATTGCAGCAGGACGCCCCCGCCAACTATCTGCCGGTTTACAGTGGGCCGGGTCAATACCAGCTCGCTAACCGGGGTTATGGCTTAAAAGCCGGGTTTAATAACCAGGGGTTAGAGGTTAACGGTTGGCAGATGCGGCTGGTGAGCTATGGTTACAGCGGAGAGGCCAAAACTACCGCAGACCAACCCAGCCCGCTGTTATACGGGAAGCGGGTGGAATTCCGCTACTCTGATGGATTGACCGAGTGGTATATTAACTCCGAGTTGGGGCTGGAGCAGGGCTTTACCCTGGCTAAACCCCTCAGCGGGAATAGTAACGGGGAGTTGGAACTTAAATTGAGTTTGGTGGGAATTACAGCTAAAATCGGAGCTAATGCCGAATGGCTGGAATTAAGCGATGGGCTGCGCTACGGCCAGCTGGTGGCCTGGGATAGCACCGGGCGTAAGCTAACCAGTCGATTGGAAACCACCGGCAGCGAGATAATTCTGCGGGTTGACGGGTGCGCTGCTGTTTATCCCATTACAATTGACCCCTACCTGCAACAGCAACTCCTGAAATCAGATGATGGTGCCTGGGGTGACAATTTTGGCTATAGCGTGGCTTTGAGCAGCGATGGTAACACAGCTTTAATTGGGGCTTATAACAAGATACTTGGTCAAAATCAGATAGGTGCTGCTTATGTGTTCACTCGTTCGGGAAATAGCTGGTCACAGCAACAACAACTCACCAATGCTAATGAAGGTGGCAATTTTGGTCGGAGCGTGGCATTAAGTGGTGATGGTAATACGGCCTTGATTGGGGCCGAAGAGCGACAAGCGGCCTATGTTTTTACTCGTTCGGGTTTGAGTTGGTTTCAACGACAGCGACTTCTTCCCTTTTATAACGATAATTTTAATCATTTTGGCTGGAGCGTAGCATTGAGCAGTTCCGGCAATACTATTCTGGTTGGGGCAAATGTTGTAAGTTTTGGCACTAGCACATTTCAGGGTGCGGCTTTTACATTCAATTATGTTGCAAAACTTAATTCAGCCACTAACCTGGCTTACCAACCAACAGGTAATCATCCCCTAGGCCAGCCAGTTACCGTGACCGCTACGATTACTGATATAACCAACTTAATCACCCCAACCAGCACTGTAACTTTCACCGTCAATAATGGTGCGCCAATTACCAGCATCCTTAATACCGCAGGTAAGGCAACTTTGCTAATGGACGGGCTTTCGCTAGGCAGCTACACCATTACCGCTAACTATAGTGGCGACTTTAACTTTAATGGCAGTAATGCCCAACCAATTACCTTTAACGTGGTAAAGCTGGACACTACAGCTAACCTCACTTACCAGTCAGAAGGAACCCCCAAAGTAGGGCAACCCATTACCCTGACTGCCACCGTCTCCTGGGCTACTGGCAGCTACACCCCTACCGGTACCGTAACTTTCAAGGTTAATGACAGCCCCACCGTAACCGCCACCCTTTCGGCTACTGGTCAGGTTACCGCCCCATACACCTTCCAAAACTTCGGGATCTATAGTGTTAGTGCCACTTATTCGGGCGATGCCAATTTTTACGGCAGCAATAGTTTACTTCTTCGGATTATCGTTGACCCTCTTTCCAGCCTGATTGTCACCAACATTTCTGATGACGGGACGGGCCTCACCAACGGCAGCCTGTTTCAGGCTATCAGCAACACCGCTGGAGGTGGGGCTATCACCTTCCAGTTAACCAGCGGGAGTACCATCACTGTTACAGGCAAACTACCGGACGTTAAAGTTGGAACTTTTATTGAGGGCAGTTGTAGCAACCCCATAACCATCCAGGGCAATGGGGTGAATAGCAACGGATTGGTACTAAAAGGGAATGCAACTCTGGTGGGTCTGACAATCCGGGGCTTTATTGGAATTCAGATAGTAACCAGTGGTACAGGCAACAAGCTAGCCTGTGTCAAAGCCATCCGCTAACTTTTGAATTCGATTCAGACAGCCCCTCAATTGTGTGGTAAAAGCCGTGAGTGAGGCTTTAACCAGCGGCTCTTTGACAAATTAATCATAATAAACTGCAACCATGGAAGACCGTGTAAATCTAGCCCCGCCAGTTCAACAGGGCTAAAACGGTTGCGACCGATTTCAGACAACAGTGATTAAGAGTCACAATTAATGGCAATGGAAGCAGCCAGGGAAATTGTCAAACAGTTCGCTTTTGGACTTGTAAGCTCTTTCTAGTTATGTTAATTTCCTTCCGTTAGCTTAATTTTTATCATCTCATAGTGGAAGGATTTATGATTTGATGAGTTGCCCTCATTGTTATTCCAAAGAAATTTCCAATCGTTCCCGCATCACCGCTAGAGGCTATCGCACTTTCTTTTGTAATTAGTGCCGTCGTGGCTTCAATGAACGGACCAATTCACCGTTTAACCTTCGCCAGGCCACTACTGAAATAATCTTTGAAGTGGTACTCTGGCGGTTACGCTATAAGTTATCGCTCAGGGATCTGGCCGAAATGTATTTGATCAAAGGGTTCTATTTTACCCGCGAAACGGTAAGGGAATGGGAAGCCGAATATGCCCCCTTACTCACTGATGAGCTCAAAACTGAGCGTAAGGGCCAGAACCACATTTACAACTCCTAACTCAACGCCAATTGCACAGGAGGTCGCGACTACCTGGAGAGTTTGGACAAAAACCTTCTGAACTCCTCCAAATTAATTGACTATTCCCAAAAACTGAGCTTAAATATTTGCAAGGACAGAATGTTCGCAGGTTTCTATTTCTCTACCCAACCCATCCAACTCTAAACAGAGCAGGGAAGTAGCGGTTTCTACAACTAAGGGGAAATTAAACGCAAAGCAAGAGTAAGCATGACTATCACTGACAATGAAGCCAACCGTCTCAGGCTCAAAAGCCGTCCGGGAATAATCCTGGAGTTCGATCCTCCACACTGGGACTACGAGGAGACCGCCGATACCATTGGCAGAGTCTATTTTGAGAATGGGCTGAAAATATACAAGTTGCCAGGCGATCTTCCCGAAGATACCGACCTGGAAACGGTTGAGCCAGTAACGATAAATCCCGTTGGCACGGTACAGCAGTGGTTTTATACTTGCACCTCTGACCCGCAGGCCGAAACTACCGAAAACCACAACCGCAAACTGGCGGAAAAACTTGAACAAGAGGCCGAAGCTGCCTTTCACAATCCCAGTTCCGCTGTTGTTCAGTCCAGGATTTGGCGTAAAGTTGATATGCGCTTCTGGCACAAGTTTATTGGGCCAGTAATAGTAGCTTTACTCATAATTTGTATAGGCACAGGCGGGATATTTCAACTGACCAATACTCCCAAACAGGTGACAGTCAGGGTAACAGTGAAGCCCGAAGCAACCTTCCAGTATACTTTGCCAGTAGCCCAATCAGAACAGCAAATAACCTCTCTTAGTCTGCCTTTGAGCATAGAAGCTGAAGGAGAAGCCACCGGGTCAGTGCAAGTCCCGGATGCCGCAGCCAGAGGAACCGTCAGATTACTAAATCCTGATCCGGTGACAGCTTATTTACCCGCCGGGACGGTTATTGCCAGCGTGAAGGGGATTAACTATAAGTTGGTACAGGCCGTAACTGTGCCAGGTGCTAATTTTCAAGCTGCCAAAGCGGTTTTTGTTGATGCAACAGTAATGGCTGACCAGGCCGGGCTGCCAGGAAACCTACCGGGTGGTTTAGAAAGTTATGCCCTGCGAAACGGCTTGAGAGTGTCAGGTTTAGGGGCAATCGCTGGTGGTACTATCCGCACCCTGAAAGTGGTAACGGTTGATGATGTCGAACGGGTCAAAGCAAAGCTACAGGCTCAGGCCAACCAGGAAACCACCGCCAACTTTGACCAAAAACTTACCTCAGACCAGAAGCGTTGGGGGGAAGTATCCCTCGACCAGCCAGAGTTTAGCAACTTACCAGAACCGGGCAGCGAACAGCCTTCCGGCCAGTTCAAAAGCAAGCTTACGGTACAGTTACGGGCAAATAACTATAACCCGAAGGCTCTCTTAACCCTGGCAGTAGCCAAAAACCAGCCTGTAAATGATGGGCTACCAGTGGAATATGGCTTGCCTCGATGGGGAAGCCTTACCAGAGATGTAAATGGTAATTACACTCTCAGCTACACTCGTTCCGTCCAGGTAGATATTCTGGCAAAACAGTTGACTGGCTAGCAGGGTAGCCGAGCCGAGTTTGAACTGCTTTTAGACAAACTCAGGGCTAAACCGGGTCTCAGTGGTCTCAAGATTGGGGGGGATTTACCCCAGGAATTGTCAGGTCAACTTGTAGCCAGTTTTCAATACAGTTAGGGGAAAAGGGGACGAGATGTATCAGCAGCGACGCAAACGGAATAGAAAAAACTGGAGCCGTTATACCAGCGAAGCTCTGTCTCTGCAACCCCAAACTTATGAGCGGCAGGAGCGCAGCCCTTTTACCTACTACCTGGTCGGTAGCACCTTTGGGGTGCTGGTAACGGTGGCGGTTCTCTTTTTCAATTTCAAGCTACCCTCCCCCTTTGGCGAGGTGCTACTGTGGACGATATTTGCCTTTGCGGTGGCGGGTGCGGGGTTATGGTTATGGAACTGGAACGCTGACCGAAGTGCGGCTCGCCTAGGTGTGCTGATGGGCCGGGCTGGTACCACCAAAGAACGCAAAGATGAGGATTACTATGTCCAACCCCTTACCCAGGAAGAACTTGCCGGAGGCATCCCCATCAACAAATATGGCAAGCCAGTTGAGCCAGTGGCCGATATTTCACCGATAAATATGCGGGGTTATATCATTCAACGCACCCCCGGAATGGACAATCTTTCCGATTGGGAGTTAATAACCAATCCTGGGACTGGTAAGGGAGCCATCAAATATTTCGGAACAATCGGGGAGGAAACCGATGAGTGAGTTGGCGTAGTTGGGCTTTGATGTGGTCGGGTTGGCGGATATTCTCAGGGCAGAGTTATTCAATCTGGGAATAACCCCCAATCAGAAATATGTAGATATGCAGGGCAAGGAGCGGGTAAAACACTACCCCCCAGATTTGGGAGGGTTCAGGTTCAGCCCGTCCTCCCGGTTGGTATTCTACCGACTGGCCTATCTGAAGGGTCGGCACGCCTTCAACCCCGCCCCGAATGACTTCAAACGCAAGCAGGTAGATTATCACCTGTCACGGCGGGTGGGTTTGCCAGTGCGGGTGCAGTACAGCGAGCGGGATGGTATCTTCGTGGGGGTAGCTTTGGACGGCAACCCGGAGAACTTCCTGCCTCCCTCCAAGCGGAGTGGGTATTTGTCACAGCTGACAAGGGAGGTAGCTCAGGCTACCCCCCGGCACGATGAGCCACCGTTGGCTTTACCCATCCCGGAAGTAGTAGGCTTTGAGGAGCATAGTGGAAACCCCTATGTGCGGGGAGAACTTCGGTTGACCCTGGGAGAGGGTGCGGGAGGCCAGCTACTCCAATCCCCCCTGGATGATATGAATAACATCCTGGTGGCGGGTAAATCCAAATCGGGTAAATCCACCTTCTTGCGGAGCTTGCTGGCTCAGGCACTGGTAGCCGAGCTTCAACGTGGTGAGAAGGAACCCACCCGTGTCCAGGTAGGAATGATTGACCTGGAACAAATCACCTTTAATGGTGCTCTGTTTAAGGGATTACCCCAAGTCTTTGGTAAAGGGGTAGTCACCACCGAGGCGGAGGTTCTGCGGTTTCTGACCGGGCTGGAAGGAGAAATTAACCGAAGGCAAGCCCTTTATCAACTGGCCCCCGGCCTACCTGAAAGTCTCAAAGAGTTCAACCAGGCCGTAAAGACTGAACAGAAACTGCCTGTCCTGTTGGTTTTCGTAGAAGAGATTACCGCGCTGGCAGGCTTACTCAAAGCAAAGTTACTGGAGCCACTCCAACGGCTTATCATTCGCTGCCGAAAATACGGGGTTTACTTTATCCTGTCCGGACAAAACTTTCGGGCAGACGTGATAGACAAAGTGATTTCTGAAACCTGTGATGCCAGTTTCCTGTTTGGGGAGGCCACCGGGGAGACCATGCGGGTGTTGAACTTTGAAGCCAAACACCGCCTATCCGAAAACCACAGGGGGCGTAGCGCAGCCCGGTAGCGCACTTGAATGGGGTTCAAGTGGTCGAAGGTTCAAATCCTCTCGCCCCGACTACAGACACTTAAACGCTGTTTAGCCATCGTAAAAAGATGGCTAAAATTGTGAAAAAACCTCTTGAATCACCAAAATTCCCTGAACTTTTAAGTCGCTGGATTGAATATTCTCGCGCCGAAGGGCTATCAACGCACACGCTGACCGATTACAAAGTCAAAATGCCGCCGTTCGGAACATTCAAACAGGCCAAAGTCGTCGCGCCGCAAACAGTTCAGCCGAAATTGCTCGACGTTGACGGTTGATAAATTGAAGCCGCTTGCAAAAGGGTCTAAGCTTTGACGTTGTGCAGATAAGCTATTTTATTTTTGAAATTTCTCTAAAATTCTCGAAGATAAAAATTCTTGTACGTTAAATAATTTCTCGTTTGAAAGCCTCCAATCTTTTGACTTAATTTCTATTTTGTCTCCCTGCTTATAAGGTGAGTTTTTAATAGTTTGTAAGAAGATAGAGTTTACGACTCCGTTATTGTGAACTAAGAGGTTTCTTTTAGCCCTGATTTCTACTAAATCGTCAATGCTAACTCCTGATTCTGCTAAATCTATTCCGAACCTACTTTTGATGTATTTAGCTTGGTCTTCAATAGATTTATAACCTAGCTCGTTCATTTCCATTTCGACTAAGTTAGAAATTAAGTCGCCAGATAAATGTAATTCGATAAGTTTGTCATATGACAATTTTTTCTCACCGTTTTTCAACATTTCAGGTTTTTGCTTGAGAACAACGCTAAGTATATCAGTGATATAAGCATCGAAAACAGCTACTAAATAAATAAAAGACATTGAGAAAAGAACTTGAGGTTGTAGCATGAACTTGTTAAGAGTTTGAAGGTCTGTCTTAAGTTCATTGAATTGTCTAACTAAAGTATTTGCATCACCTTTTGGCTTCTTCTTATGGGTTATTTCTTCTAAAAATGCAAAACGTTGATTGATAGATTCTATAAATTCCGACTGCTTTAGAAAATCCTCATTGATAGCCTTTGTTCCAGCTATGAGAACACGTTCAATTGAATTTGTAACCTCCTTATAATTGCGAACTATTTTCTCAACATCATCAACTAAAGCCATATAAACCTTCTTTACGAAATAGAAAACTAATGTTAAGACGATATTGCAAACAATATTATAGCAAATTTATACCTGTAATACCAAGTCTTGATAAATAGTGTACAATAGAGGCATGCCAAAAATAACTAAAATAAAAGACTATTTGAACCAGGAGGAATTGCTAAACCGCTATCGGCAAGCCGAGAACCCCGCCGAGCGCAGTCACTGGCAGATCA
>JBBQZS010000115.1:0-9932 GCA_038207495.1 Chloroflexia bacterium | reverse complement strand
AGTTATCCGTGCTGACAACTGTGAAAGTTCCCTGGGTACCTGCAATAGGGGTGACATCGTGCCTTTTAAGGGTAGCCGTTATTTTTACCGAACTACTGATAGGATGTGGGCCTGATACAAACGGATCAAGAATTAAAGATATATCTGAATCATATTTATTGTTGGTGTTACTCAAGGTGAAAATGGCTGGGGAGGCCGCTCCCGCTACGGTAGCGTTAACTAAATAACTCCCAATGTGATGAGATCCCGAAGAGTGTGTAGAGCAAAGGAGTAGAAAGGAAAAGGAAAAAGAGGTAAAAATAAAGGCATAGACCCTGATATTTAAAATTCAACTTTCAAAAAGAAAGGAAAAGTCTATGCCTAAGCAGAATTTTAGCACGAGAAAGCCGGTAGAGCCAGCTCCAGATAGCCAAACAGGGAGTTTGCCAGGAGTGGGGGAGTTTCGGGAGCGAATAAGAAGCCAGGCTCGCCAGGGACTGCGGGTGCTGTTGGAACAGGTGTTAGTGGAGGAAATGGACGAACTGATCGGTTGTGAGTGGGGAGAAAGTAGTCCTGAGCGTAAGGGCTGGCGGAATGGTTATCGTTACCGAGACCTTCTGACCAGTCAGGGTCGGCTAGAAGAGCTGAAAGTGCCCAGAGACCGAGCTGGTCAGTTCCAAAGCGAGCTTTTCGAGCAATACCATCGGGTCGAACCCCAAGTGGAAGAAGCTCTTCTGGAAATGTGGTGTGCGGGCACCAGCCAGGAGAAAGTGGGTCAAATCGCCAAAACCCTGACGGGGGTGGCGATCAGTGACAGTGCCATTAGCCGACTAAGCCAAAGTCTGGGAGAAGAGTTTGAAAGCTGGCGAAAGCTTGAGTTGCCCGCCCATTATCAAATTGTTTATCTGGATGCGGTTTATTTCAGCGTTAGATTTGAGGATAAAAGTGCTAGGACGGTGGTGCTGGCGGCTTTAGGGGTAGATGTTGATGGTAACAAGGAAGTGCTGGCGCTAGCAGCTTGTGCTGAAGAGAGTGAAGCGGGCTGGCGGGAACTGTTGCATGACCTCAAAAAGCGTGGGTTGGCCAAGGTCAGCTTGATAGTCAGTGACGGTCACGCCGGAATAATCGGGGCGGTCAAGGAAGTTTATCCCAGCACTACCAGGCAGCGTTGCCTCAGACACAAGCAGGAGGATATTCTCAGTCATATTCCCAAGAAGGTTAGAGCCGAGGTAGGTGGTCATTTGAGCGGGATCTTCCAGGCTACTAATCACCAAAGTGCTTTAACCCAGCTACAAGCCTTCAAGGTGCGCTATGGCAAAATCTATGGCGAGGCTATTCGCAGTTTAGAAGATGACGAGGGGGCCAGTTTAAGTTTTTTTGAATTAGAGGCCAAATGGTGGAAGTACGCTCGCACCAGCAATGCCATTGAGAGCCTGTTTAGTGGGGTCAGAAACCGCACCAATCCGATTAAGGTTTTCACTACCGAGCACAGTTGTTTGACGATTGTGTGGGCGGCCATTCGAGGGATAAAACTGGCCAGACTAATGCTTAAAAATTAGGGCTGGGTCGGCCAAACCTGAAAAATAATCTGAGCAAGTAAACCAGTCCTTGAAGGGGCTTTATTAGAGTGGGAGTTTTTGCGCCCAAAACTGGAGACTGAGACCAAAAAGCCGCACCGCCAGTGGCTTTGGCAGCCTTATTTTCTGGCTATAGCTTTTAGGGTTTGGCAGCTTAGCACTTTGGGTTAAAAGTTTTGGAAGACCCCTCGTAGTTACACACTCTTCGGGATCTCATCCGGGGAGTTGGATGAACTGACGCTAGCTTACGCGATTTCAATTCATAAGTCGCAGGGCTCCGAATACCCGGTCTGCATTATTCCGGTAATTATGGGGCATTTTATGCTCCTGGAGCGCCGACTGATTTATACCGCTGTGACCCGAGCTAAAAAGATTGTGGTTTTGGTGGGCAGCCGCAAAGCCCTGGCAATCGCTGTTCGGAATGGCCCCCAGGCCGGAGGCGGGCAGCATCGCTCCGGGCGGTATACCGGTCTGGGGGTCAGGCTTAACCAATTACAGCGGCAACAAGTTGGGCCAAGCTAACCAGTTTGGGGCTTTCAAGTTCGCTCCTTTTAGTAGCGAGTGCCAACCGCCGCTGGTAACCCATTCAGTTCAGCCAGGTCACTGCTACTCAATTGAATATTCGCCGCTCCCAGATTTTCCTCTAAATACTTCTGGCGTTTGGTGTCTGGTATTGGAATTACCTGCTCACCCTGAGCTAACACCCAGGCCAAGGCTATCTGGGCTTTGGTGGCTCCCAATCTTGCACCTATTTCGCCGATCTTTTCAACTAGCAACAGGTTGGCTTTTATTGCTTCTGCCTGAAAGCGCGGCATATTAGCCCTGAAATCCTCTCGGCTTATCTGCTCCTGGCTCTGATACCGTCCAGTTAGAAACCCACGACCGAGCGGGGAAAAGGGCAGAAAGGCCACCTGATGGGCTTTACACCAGGGCAATATCTCGGTCAATACTTCTCTGGTCCAAAGTGATAACTCGGATTGGAGGGTGGAGAAGGGATACTCTTTGTAAGCGCGTTCAAGGGTTGGCAAATCACATTCGGATAAGCCGATGGCTCGTACTTTGCCCTGTCTGACCAGTTCCGCCAGCGCTCCTACACTTTCTTCAATCGGAATCTCCGGGTCGGGGCGATGCAACTGATAGAGGTCAATTGCTTCTACGCCTAATCGTTTAAGCGAGCCTTCACAGGCGGCCCGAATATAGGCTGGGGAGCCGTTGCGGGCATACTGGTGGGTAGCAGGGTTAGTCACCACCAGTCCACATTTGCTAGCTATTATCACTTTGTCGCGCTGTTCTTTTAAGGCTTTGCCTACCAGGGCTTCATTGGTAAAAGGGCCATAGGCATCCGCGGTATCAAATAGCGTGCCCCCCAATTCAATCGCTCGGTGGATTACCTGGATAGATTCGGTCTCATCGCCAGCCCCATATGCCCAACTCATTCCCATACAACCCAGTCCAATGGCCCCAACTTCCAGACCGCTATTTCCCAGTTTTCGTGTTTGCATTTTGTCCGGCTTTCTTTTTTGCTGAGGGTTTCAGGGGTTCAACTGGTTCGTTGAGTTTTCCCTCTAAGGGTATAGTAGCATTCCGGGCTGGTTTTGCAAACCTATCTCGCTTGATTTTTACCCGGGAAAATTATTGATTTAGTAATTATCGGTTATGTATTTCTAATAAATCTAGCTATTTCCTTTTTGTATTGTTTGAAGAGCCCTTGTTTCAGTTGCCCAAGAATTCCGCTAAGTAAGGTTCCCGATTTTACTCTGGGAAACTTAACGGAAGGTTAGGGCCTTATTGACCATTTGGCCGAGTACCCTACCTTCTCTAGTTTTGGAGTTTTATTAGCACCCCCAACTCTGTCAGTCGAGCCTGATACTCTGGCAATAATTCTTCGTGGATCAGGGCTACCCTGGCGGAGGCTCTTTCAATCAGTAAGGGGGCGAATTCGCTCAGGCTGAATAGTTCATCCAGTTGTTCAGGGCTGACCGCTTTCAAACTCAGGCTGCGATAGCCCGTAAGTGTTGGATAATACCCCAGCCAGTTCTTTACCCTTAGCCTGGTGGCGGTGGGTAATACGGTGCGTAGCCCACACCACTCGGTCAGGAATTGGGCTACTTCGAGATAAGTTAAGCCCAAACGCTGCGCCCGCACCCCGGCAGATGAAGTCAGTTCAAAACGGGCAGTTTGTTTGGCGGGTTCCCAGTCTAAAAGGTCAGCAAACTGCCCCAGCCGGTAATACAGGTAGGGACTGCCACTGCCCAGTTTGACTTTTAAGATGCTTTCCCCTTCCAACTGAACCGCCCCGGCCTTGATCTGACGGTAATCCAATATCACGGGTTGCCTGGTTGAAGGTTTTCCATTCTGGGTAGTTCCAGCCAAGATTTCTGCCAGGTTCTGAGAGGAAAGCGGCCCGGCGGTTTCCCTGGCTCCATTAGCGGGTTTAGAACCAACTTGAGGTTTAGCTATATTTGTTTGCGGCCCGTTCCTGCTCGCTGGTTTATTCAGGGAAGCGGTTGGCTGGGTAAGGGTTAACTGGGTGGTAGTTAGTCCCGGTTCTCCTACAGACATTGTCTTCAACAGGGCCAGGGTGGGACTTAAACGCTTTTCAATTATACTGGCCCCTCCAGGAGTGGTTCCCATTAATTGGTCTAATACCGCCGGGTCAGGGACTTCGAGTAGGGTCGCTGCCGGGCGGAGGAGGAGTCTTTCAAAGCTGTTATTCCAATCCTGGATGGAGGTAATCAGGTTCTGGGATAAGGGTACCCGGCTGTGAGTGGTCAGGAAGTCCAGGATTTGCCCGCCGGTCAGTCCGGTGCGCAGTCCTTTGAGAACACTTTCTTTACTCAGCCGATACCTGGCAACCTCGCCAAAACTTTCCTGGCTGGCAAAGCGGTCAAGCTGGTGCAATACGGCCATATGCTCCAGGGGAGCCAGAGCCAGCACTTCCAGGTTAGGTTGGACTATTAAACTCCGCTCTAAATCTACCTTTGTGATTGGGATACCGGGTTTGTCTGGATTTCCCTCAGCTGGCTGGTCGTTACCTGCTTCTCCCAGCACCACCAGCCCCAGGTCGGTTAGTTTCCAGGCTACGGTTTGGCTGGCCTGATTCAACCCTAATTCGGTCAGTCCCAGCCAGGCCATTGGCCCTCCAATAAGGTAAACCAGCCATTCACCTTCAACCAGTTTCCAGTCCCGATCTAATACGGCGGCCCGCCCTTCCCTGCTCCAGGGGGAGTTATTTAGTTGGAGCCGACTGGTATAGCCGTTATAATAGTCCCGACCAAAGTAACCTTTTGGCTCTTTATAGTAATAGTAGTAACCGCTGGGAGTGGGGCGTTCTCGGCGCGAAACTAACAGTTCGTAATTTAGTTCCTGAACATAATTCTGGAAACTGGACAGCTCCAGCCATTGGTCGGCCCTGGTCGGCAGGTGATGGCGAATTACCAGGGTTTCTAGCAGCCCAACTACAAACTCGCGAGCGGTTTTCAAGGTACTCTCAGCAGGTAGGTCTGAGGTTACCGGGTCGTTACTTATAAAACTCAGGCTGGGTATTTTCAGGAAATCATTATAGGCGGAACCGATCCAGGCCATCACCAGTGAACGGACCTGCTGGAGTCGGGGTAGGGCCAGGAATTCAGCTACTCTGGCGGTATGAACCAGGGTTATAATTTCGTGTTGGTGGGTGGTCTGGCGGATAACAAGCTCGCTGGTTAAGAGGAGCTGCCACAAAAACTCCAGGCGTGGCAGTTCAGAAAGTTTGCGAGCTTCGGCTAAAGGTAACAAATCTTTGACGCTCATTAAGGCGTAAAGTTTACTAAAATCTTTTTTGGCCGGGTCGCCACTCTGAAGTAGTTTGAGGTTAATATTTTCCAGGTAACGCACAAAGCTAAAGAGGTCTTGCAAGAGTGGTTCAAAGCTGGCAGGGTTAGCTGGACGCAAGGCTACCACATCCTGGCCCTTATATAAGTGGGGTAAGGGTGGGTTTAGTAACTCGGCTAAAGTCTGACCCTCTACAAATAAGCTAAGGGCGGCTGGAAAAACTGCCAGGTAAGCCTCCTGAAAACCGGGCTTGGCAATGGCCTGTTTGGTACCCCCATCGACAAACAGCAGGTCGCTGTGATGAAGCGTACCATAGATGGCTAGGGCTTTGCCAATCAATTCCTGTTCAGCCTGGTCTCGTCCGGTTAAACCATAACGGATTCCCACTTTTTGGAGCCATTCCGCCCGGTTAACGATCCCACCACTCGCTTTTAGTAACGCTAATCCGTAACGAGTTGCCGGGGATAATTCTTTGAGGACCTGAGTGATGCTGGTCGGATTATTAAATACGGCTGCCAGCATTGCGGCATGCCTGGCCCGATTAACCCCACTTAGTTTGGGTTCTACCGGTAACGCCCGCCCTTTACAGGCCGTTTCCAGAGCCGCCAGGGTATAACTTTCAAAGATTGATTGAATTTCGGCGGGAGTCAATTCCCGCAGTCTGGCACCCCGGACAGGTTTTAGGCCGGGAAGGTCGAATCTATGATCAGGTTGGAGCCAGGTTGTGAAATCCACCGGTAGGGCTTCTCCTTCACGGGATTATTGCAGGATTTTGGGTTCGTAGCCGCGTCTGGTGAGCTGTTTGACCAGTTCATCCAGTCGGGCGTGGTCTACCATAAAAAGGGTAGGGGTCAGGCGGCGCACAATGGCGTTTGCCAGGGTGGTGCCAAGCAGTATTTCGTTTGCCAGTGTTTCGCTGGCTATTTCGAGTAGGGCTACATTCTGGTGCAGTATCGCCGGGCCACCGGGCCAGGTGGGAGTAGCCCTCAGGGTTGGGCTGGTATTGAGCTCAGCGAGTTCAGGTACAGTTTTACGCTGCCCACTATTTTTAGCTTGACTAAGTTCGCTAGTCGCTGGTGGTTTTTTGGTACCTTCCGACATCAAACCCATTTCTCCCAATCCTTTAGAAAATTATAAATCCCTTTAACCAGGGGGCGATTTCCAGGACTACCAAACCCTATTTTACAACATTTATCCCCCATAGTTTTTAGGGGGTGAGCTGGCACCTTGCCCAGAATTTTTCATTTGGCTAGAACGCTTGTTGGGATTTTCGTTAAAAAAATTTAGCTGGCTGAATCTCGCATTTCTCGCGCTAGGTGGGTGTTTGAGCACACCACCAATCAATGCGAACCCTGTACCTTTAGGAAGCCAAAATAAGTTTGAGAGTTTGAGTTTCCCAATATACAATAATGCTGCTCGCTTGAGGGATTTTCTACTCCTCGTCTGGTACTAAGACTGAGGTTGCTTTACTGCCTTTGGGCCGGAACTGACCTTTCTATAGAATTTTCTGCCTTTGGGTTAGAATAACGCAGCTGATTTCCCCCTTTTTAATACTCACAGTTTCACTGGTTTGGTCGGAGAGGTATTCATTCGGCTTTTTCAGAAGAGCTCTGTAACTCCACTCCCAGGGCTTTTGCCAGCCGCTCTATTTTATCTCTGGTCAGTCCTACCCCGTGATATTCTAGTCTACGGATGGTGCCTTCTTCTAAACCACTGGCGGCTGCCAGCATTTCCCGGCTCATTCCAGCCTGTAGTCGCAACCGTTTGAGGTTCTCCAGCTTGAACTGTTCCCCTTCCGGGCTACTGTCAGGTAAATGACGGGCCTGTTCGGCATATTTTTTATGATTGTTTTCAGGGTCAGCCGCATACTCAGCCTGTAGCTGAGTGTCTACTTTGGCCCAGATTTCCTCGTCCTCATTCAGGTTTATGCCATTCCAACCGACCTGATTTTCATCTTTTTTCATTCTGCACCTTCTTTTTCCTGCCAGTAGCGGTCAAACCGTTTCCTTGAACTACTCCCCCCGCTCAAATCAAATTCCATCTGTCTACCAGTGCCATTGGTCAACCACCATTCTTTCCCGCCTGCTAAATCCAATAATTCATTTACAGTGGTTGCTTGGGCTAGATTTGCCGGGAGTTTGGTTCGTTCTTTTTCGGTTAAAGCCGCCGTAAAACCAAATCTGGCCCAGGTATAATAACCATTTGTACCAGCCCCTCTCCCTGGCTGTATGGTACTATAATTCCCGGCCGCGTGGGTGGTTATCTTACTGATTCCATATTGCAAATATGCCGCGACTGCTTCTCTAAATATTTGTCTGCCGATTCCTGCGGGCGAGGTGCGGCTTACTTGCCAGAGGCTGTGGTGTATTTCTAAACGACCCGCTTCCAGATGTAACACTCGTTCCTGTCCATCATAATACGGGTGGGTTACCACTATTTCAATCCCATCCCAGGAATAGTCTTCTTCCACTGTTACTTTTGAGCCGCCGGGGGCCGCTATTATCCGGGCATAATCCAGGACATCCAAACTGTAGCCAAATAGTTCTTTACTCTTTTTATTAAGAACGTTTACACTTCTGGCTAGAATTAAACTCCCATCTGGTAGCCTTACGGCACTTTCGTCATTTTCATTGGCTATTAGTCCCGGCCCGCGTTCTCGGTTAAAGTCTAAGTTACCGTTATAATCCTGATACTCTTCCGGCGTGTATTCTCGTTTAGGGCTGGTAGCCTCGCTATCCAACCGAATGGCCCGACTATAATCTCCACCCTGAATATGAGGGTAGTTCAGGTTACAGGTTTCGATGACGAGTTTAAGGGTGCCGTGTTCGTTACGCTCGACATATAGATCAGCTTCGCCATAATCCGGGTGGTAGACCGATAAATATACTCCCCGATCATCACCCAATACAAAGAGTTCAATTTGGGATCCGGCAGGGGCACTGGCCAACTCAATATAGTGCTGAGGGGCTAACTTGAAACCGAATAAATCTTCGCTACTTTTATCCAGGTCGGTAGCTTCGCTTATTAAGGTGAATTCGGTACCATTCGCTAATATTAAATCTGCCCCTGTCAAACCTACTCTTCCGAGCTGTTCTGGCCTGGTAAGGCTTATTTCTCCTTGCTCGGTTGGTACGCTTAGTTGATCTTCGCTCGTTTGCCCAGGCGGTGCTTGTGCAGCTCTACCTGATTTGGAGAGGCCAGCCGCTAAACTCTCGCTGGCTTCTAGCCCAGGTTGGGTAATATTAATGTTGCGGTTTTCAGTATCCCGGTTTTCGCTGGCTGCCTCATTAATTGCCTTTGAAATAGCGGGAAGGGCTGGCAGGCTATCGTTTTCAACCTCAGGGTTATTTGTCTCAGGCGGGGCGTTTGGGGTTCCTGGCTGAAAATCCATAAGCTCAATTTCAAAGGCCGTTGCTTCGGTTTGAGAGTAAGCTATATTAACCCTCAGGTTTTTAGCTACACTTTCTAAACCAGAGGTGTTGCCCAGAAGGCTATCGGCCCCTGGTGGTGGATAGTAGCCAGCCAGTTCCGGATCATCCAGAGGAGCCTCAAACTCTATTTCACTTTCATCATTACCGTAAGATGCCGCGCCCCGGCCACCCATAGCTCTTAACCCTCGGTCTGTCGTCTGGCTGCCCTTAGTCCTTCCCAACGAGTGGGATAGTAAACCACCTCCGCCCCCACCTGTTCGTTAGCCAGGTGGCTTAAGGTGTCAGGCAGTGGTCCATAACACAGGATGGTGGTAGGGCGAAGTTGTTCCAACATGACCCTAAAACCTTCACTAAAGAGTTTCAGGGCTACCTTATCCCGGCCTATTCCAATGGTACTGATACTGACCATGCTTTTTTGAGATATTCCTAAAAAGCAGAAGCGATACGAAGCCTCACAACTCCAACTAACACTGGGAATTACCCGAATTCCCTGTGACTGCCAGAAGGCTCCCAGCCAGCGATTACGATAGGTATTCCATAGCCAGATTGGGTAGGGATGATCTCGGTAGAGACTAAAATCCGGGGTTAGAACCGCCCCAAATTGAGCCAGATAAGGTAAGGCCCGAGTGGGGTGGCTCCATAAACTCTCTAGCCTATAATCGTCAAGGTAGCCATGTAGAGCCCCTTTTGCACTCTCTTCTTTGTTTCTTATTCGGCTCTTGTAGGGTACCAGCCAGGTTGGGATGGATAATCCGCTCTCAAGTTTCAAGTCAGGGAGAGCATAAGAATTAGCGGCGGGAAAGAACTGGCGGGCGTTAACAGTATCAAAGCCACCGGGGAGTTTTTGCCAATTATCGCTAGTCCGGGTTCTATACATCTACTCATTTCCCCGCTTGAGCTGGAAGCTGCCAGTTAAAGTAACAAACTAGGGTGACTCTAAACTTTCTTCTTATGGACTCGTCAGCTTGTTTTGAGGACTCGTTTTAGTCTTTTAGTTACCTAAGTTTTGTACAAAATAACGCCAACATGCTGGGAAGCCAATAAAGCGACTAAGCTTTCAAGTAAAAGTCTAGCAAAGCTATCAGCCGCATTAAGAGTGATTTGATAAATATGAGTATCCGTATCAAAACTA
>JBBQZS010000114.1:0-10125 GCA_038207495.1 Chloroflexia bacterium | reverse complement strand
TTGAGTTCAAAACTACTCATTTACTACTTGGTTCAGAGCAAATTCTATCAAAGGGAATTGCTCTAAATCTGATTTGAAATGGCTTGTAAGTAGATTTTGAGCTCAAATATTTTAGAACTTTTGTATTTGTTGGAGTCGATGTCCCAAGAATCGCCCCTGCTATTTGCCAGCCAAAGACCAACTATACTATAATCCTTTCCCGAAACCTCAAATTTACTTTCAAATCAGGAGCATACCCAAAGTGAGTACGGCTAAATCCAGCCAACTTGGACTTGTCGAAACTAAATTTTTTTCTTTTGGCAGCATGGATAATGGGCTGTTATTAGATTGTGGGCGCAATTTTGGCCCAATCACGATAGCCTATCAGACTTATGGTGAACTAAATGCCAGTCATTCAAATGCCATTTTAATTTGTCATGCTCTAAGTGGCGATGCTCATGTAGCCGGGATTAGCACTGAGGACGGACGGGCAGGTTGGTGGGAATTATTGGTTGGGCCAGGTAAAGCCTTTGATACTGATAAATACTTCATAATCTGTTCCAATGTTTTAGGGGGCTGTAAAGGGACTACTGGCCCAAGTTCCATCAACCCCATTACCAATAAACCCTACGCCCTTGATTTCCCGGTGATTACGATCGAAGATATGGTTCGCGCCCAGAAGCGTTTAATTGATTATCTGGGTATCGAAAAACTGCTTACTGTTGTGGGTGGAAGTATGGGTGGCATGCAAACTCTGGCCTGGTGTCAGCTCTATCCGGAGGTGGTGATTTCAGCAATACCAATTGCCACTTCCCCTAGCCTTACTGCTCAGGGAATTGCCTGGGATGAAATTGGGCGGCGGGCGATTATGGCTGATCAGAATTGGGATAACGGGAACTATTACGAACCCGGTCATCCTCGTCCTGAACAGGGGTTAGCGGTTGCCAGGATGATAGGCCATGTAACTTATCTTAGCGAAGAGTCAATGAGTAACAAATTTGGTCGAAGTTTGCGCAATCGCCGAAATTATAGCTACAGTTTTGGCATCGATTTTGAAGTCGAGTCATATTTAGAACACCAGGGCATCATTTTTAATCGTCGCTTTGATCCAAATAGTTTTCTGTATATAACCAGGGCAATGGATTACTTTGATATGACACTTGGCACAGGTGATTTGGTGGCTGCCTTCGCCCAAACCAGAGCGGCCTATCAGTTTATAAGTTTTAGTTCAGATTGGCTTTACCCGCCAGCCCATAGCCAGGCTATGTTCGACGCTGCCCACCAGAATAATCTAAAAGTGGCCTACCTTGAAGCTACTGCCCCCTATGGTCACGATTCGTTCCTGCTTGAGTCTGCCCAACAAGCTCCTGTAATTCAAGCTTTCCTTGCTGAATTGAAAGCCTAGTAGTACGGTAGAACCATATAATTAGCATCCAACAACATTAAAAAATATTAAACCACACTCTTCAGACTCTTTTAGAGCTTTCCATAGGAAAAGTTATAAAATTCCAAGATATATAACTTTTTCCTATAATCAGAAATTTTAGCTTAAGAAAACTATTGTAACCTCAGATAATACTACAGTCTCAGGATTTTTTAACAAAAATATAATATGAAAATAGTTGTAACCCTATAGGTAATATGATATTATATAAAAAATGCATCATCCGCCCATCTAGTTCTGAAACTACTTTTTCAATTGAGTCTAGACTTGGAATCAGGGTTAGATTCCAGGTTAAATAAGCCTAACTCAAAAGGATATAACAAAAACTAGGCCTGGGCATTTTAGGTTGAACTGTACAATAGAGAAAAACAATCGAATTTTCTCATATGAAAGAGGTAAAACAAATTGGGTGACAACTCACCAAGTAGCGGAGAAGCTACTTTTTTGCGATTCACGGAAACTGGTAGTACTAATATAGGTAGTGCTGGTTTAGGAGGTGACATAAACATGGAGGCAGAAGTTATTCGTCCGAAGCGTAGGGGTAGGCGTTCGTTAGCAGAACTACGGGCGGCGAGGGGTACCAAAACCTCTAAGCTTATAACCGAAAAAGACAAAGCTAAAGCCAGTAGCCTTGGTAGCCGGGTGCGCCTGGCTCGCAAACGCCTGGGTCTTAGTCAGCAAGAATTAGCTGGTCCTGAATATGTCGCCAGTTATATTTCCGCAATCGAACGGGATAAAATTCATCCCTCCCTGAAGGCACTCCAACTCATTGCAACCCGTCTGGGAGAGCCAGTTGAATACTTTTTGTATGGCGGCTATGGGTCAGGGGCACTGGCAGAGCAGGAATCAACCACTGAAACCAGCCTGGGCGCAGCCTTGCGCGACAACCTGATTGAAGCTCAAATCTTTATTGAGCGGGCCGGACTTATCAAAAGTGCCGACGAACAGATTGATTTGCAAAAAGCCGAGAAAATTATCCAGAGCATCCCTCGCCATCAATTAACCGAATATGACCGGGCTTTCTTGCAAAAACTTCTGGGCCAAATCTACTTGCGCCGGAACGATTTTGATGCTGCTCGAAGTGAATTTGAAGAGGCAATGACCCTGGCACAAAAAACCTCCCAGATTGCGCTCCAAATTGATGTCAAGAATATGGTAGGTAATCTGTTTTATTTCCGCCGACAGGTGGATCAAGCCCTACCTTATCATCGAGATGCTTTTGAAGAAATTCAGGCCAACAGCAATTTGGTTGAGCCCGAATTGAAACTGCGGGTTTTAACCAACCTGGCGAACGATTATCTGGTGTTAGGGCGACAGGAAGAAGCGGTAGCAACCTTTAATCAGGCTCTAAAACTTCAAGAAGAGTCCTCCCAACCTCGCCAACGCGCAAAGATTTTCTGGGACTTGTCCGAAGCTTATCGCGAACGGGGCGACCTTTTCCGCGCTCGCAGTTACGCTACTATGAGCCTTGAATTGTTCCGTGAACTCAACCAGCGCCGTCAGGTTATGCGCTTGAGTGCCGATGTGGGCGATTTGTTGGCGAATATGGGCCGGGAGAATGAGGCTGAGAAAGTGCTGACTACGGCGATGGCGGTTGGACAGGATGATAATAGTCTTAGCGGGACTGACCTGGCTTTAACTTACACCTCATTGGCCTGGTTGCGTTTGCGCCAGGGTCGCACCGATGAAGCCAGTAGCCTCAGCCATAAAGCGATTGAGGAAGCCCGCGCGGTTGGCGATAAAGTAGCTGAAGGCAAATCCCTGAAATTAGCGGCGGAAATCGAGACCAAACTTGAACACCGTGAGGAAGCCCACAAGCTTTTCGAGGATGCGATAAACTGTCTGGAACAAGCCAAAATGCCTTATTTGCTGGGGGATGTTTACAAATCCTACGGTGAAGCACTGGAGAAATGGGGCGATTTTGCTCAGGCCGTAATGTATCTTAAAAAGGCTTACGAGTCCAAACGCTAAAACTTTTTGGCAAAGAAATTTTTGAAGGGCGGCAGCGGTCGCCCTTTTATTGTGGGGATTGCATCTAGACCGAATTTGTAGTAAGAGCGGAATTTATTTCTGACTGTTTGACAAACTCCCCTTTTTTCCTGGTTAAGGGTTGCCAGATTAAACCCAGATTCACTATCCAAAGCCCGACTAATGCAAAAAAGAAATCGCTACTGGCAAGGCGGGCTAGACCAAACGCTCGGTCTGGAAAAAACAAAAAATCCTGATCATAGGCCAGTATTCCATAGGCTAATCCAAACAAAACCAGCATGCCGCCAGAGCTACCACGGCTCAGTTTAACCAGCACTATTACAATAGCTCCCAGCAACATCACCGCGTAATGTTTCCAGCTAAACGGCGAAATAATCAGGCTTGTAATTAACAGGGCGTTCAGTTTTAGCAGCTTATTTAGCCAATCCTGGGCGGTGTTGCGCCAGAGAACCGCTAGAGTCACCCCTAGCACCAGCAATGAGAGCAAATACCCCACTCCCATCAACTCCTGGGGGAAGGATTGGGTAAAACTCTTCTGCACCTCATTTACTCCTAATCGCCCCACAAAACCCCACAAAGATTGGCCTACCAGCCCAATTTCAGGTTGATTCACGCCCCATAGAGCTTGGGTATAGTAATACCAGACGTTATCCCACCCCGCCGCCGCTACCACCATAGCGTTTATCAGTAGCGATCCGGCTATTAGCCCCATTAAGCCCCGCCACCGTCTCTCAACCAAATAGTATAAGGCTAAAACTCCGGGTATCAATTTCAACCAGATTGGAAAGGCCAGGGCTATTCCTGAAAGTTGCTCCCGACCATTTTTAATCAGCAAGGCCGTTAAGACCAGGAAGAACAGTAAAATAATATTCGGTTGTGCCAGGTCAATATTGTAAGCCAGTTGTCGAAAGCCAAGTACAATAAACAACACAATTGGCAAACGATATTTGAGTTCGTCCGCTAATTTAACCAGCATAAAGATTATCGGGATTAACAATAGCTCATTAAAAATGCGCCAGACAAACAAAGCGGCCTGGACATTTTCGCCAAATATTCGCTGTAATATCCAGTAGATCAAAGTAAAAGTTGGTGGCATACGCACCGCCGAACCGGGTGAGGCTACAATATCGGCGGCATTATAAAGGGGTGCGCCCGTTTGCTCCATGTTCAGTTGTTGATAATAATTGACCCGAAAATCGAAGCCATGATAATCGCTATCAAAAAGAGCTAACCAATGCAAGCAGCCAAAAGAGATAAGGGCAGCACTGGCAAATCCCCAGACCAGCAGGGGCTCGAAATACTTACCACCCCAAAAGTATGCTCCAATACAAAATAACAAAGCCCCGATTTGGAGAATTGCTACCGCTACATCACCCCAATTGTTTAAGTCCAGCCGATTGAATACTATTTGAATTATCGGCAATACCCCCATAAAGCATGCCGCATAGACAAATGGGCCAGGTAAAGCGGGTGCCCGCCTGACAAACTGCCCCGCCAACCAGAAAGCCAACCACCCAAGCCACAGAGTTATACACCAGGGTACATAGCTGGTTTCGGTTAGCTCCTGCCAGAAGAGTAGACTACATACCAATAATGTACCCATAGCTAGTTGTAGCCCGCTCCGCCAGATTAGACCCGCTCCGAATAATCCGGCCCAGCTGGTGGCGGCCAGGGCGATTAGTGTTACCAAAAGCGGTAACACTAATGTGATTAGCCAGCCTTTAAGGCCATAGGCGGCATAATCCGGTTCTAGTTTCAGGTTATACAAAACAATAGCCAGAGTTCGATTATCGCCCTTGCCCGGTTGAAACACCTCGGTTGAGTCTAGTCTTAATAGGTCGGAAGCGATTGGTAATGAGTATTGAGCAGGTATATTAAAAGTTATATTAGTGCCATCCGCCGCGCTAGATACGGGGTAGCGGCCGAATTCCTGCTGCCGTTGATTACCCACAAGGCTAGCAATCAAGGTTGTTCCCGGTTGGTTGGGAGGAAGGTTTGGGCGCGCCGCACTTGCCGCCAGAGTTACTTTCCAGGGTGTTAGCAACAATATTTCGGGTAGTTGTAGGCTGGCTTCCTTGCCAGCCCAGCGAAAGGTATTATCCTGTTTTGAGTTAAGGTCTTTGCGTTTTTCCGAGGCGTAAAAACCACTATTTTCTGGTTGAATATAAACTTCGTCGAGGTGTGTGTCGCTGCCTACATCTATGTAAAAGGTGTTACTGGCAATATTAGCCAGCCAGGCCATTAGAAAAATCAACAAAGAAAGTGATAAAGGAATAAGAACTTTAGATTGTTTTAAGGGCATCCGCCATTATTTCTCCTAATAGTATCGGTTAATCATTTCCGGGGGAGAATTAATCCTCCCAGGGTTAGAGAATACCACAGAATGAAGTTTTTTCCCACTTCTAGCCAGTTATTGGTAAAGCCCGCAGCTTACTACTACTTGCGTTTGAACTGGAATAAAAGGCTACCACTAATAAGCTGAAAAACCAGTGCCCCCGAAGACCCAAGATTGTAAAACCTGTGTTACATTGGTGGTTATTACGTTCTGGGTAATAAACCAACTCAGTCCGAACCCAACCGTCACTAGCAACACCCACCAGCCCGCCTGGGCTACAATCTTTTGGAGTAAGAGCCACTGAGCTAGCCCCACTAAACGCCCCTCGCAAAATTAGGTCGGCAGTAGATGTACCAGTTCCGCTTACTGCTACTCCAATTGCCAGACCGAGTGCCAAACCACCAGCACTAAAAACAATCCAGCGTGCATCAATCCGACCGGCCTAGCGCAAAACCAGCCATTGGGCCAGCTCGATTATCAGGCTCGTTATTGCTCCACCAATAAAACCTTTCAGGATATTATCCAGCCCCCTATTATCCCTAAAGCCGCCGTCCCACCAAACGGAAACCCTACGAAAGCTAACCCCCACCAAAGCCCAAACCGCCAACCATTAGTTACCAATTTTTGGGATAGAGTTAATTCATTTGCTGTCATAATCTTCACCCTTTCTTTTTAATTATTTTTGTACCATTCCAGAGTAGCCTTGATAGCCATCTGTAATGGCGTGGCGTGATTGCCAAAAGCCTACTCGTATTTATGATGCTCGATAACGAATGGCTCCTCAAATTCATAAAACAGCTCGGAGATATTACGCATACCAGGAATAAATAGCCCTAACGTCCACATCATCATTTATGGTGCTACCTGGATCGCAACTTCCTGACCGGCTTCGCTGTATACCATCTTGAGGAACTCGCGGGTAGTCACAGTAGGGGCGTTGGGTAAGTGCCAGGCTTGCCCTAAAGCCTCGTCGTGCTCCCCAAATTCGACCAGCCCTTTGCCAATATCCGGGACATAGCTGAAGGTGTGCAGATTATCAGCGTTGATCATTACCCGGGCTTTTTTGCCAGCCAGGGCGGCCCGAAAAACCTGTTCACCTACCGCGGAGTTACGGACACGTGGCCCGAAAAAATCGGAGGCACGCCCACTTACTACCCGTAGTTTGCCAGTGGCGTGAGCCCGTTGCAACTCTTTCGCCATTTGTACCCGTGTGCTTCCGTGTGGCCTCTTGGCCTTATAGGGTAAATTCTCGGTAAGTTCACACAGTCAAAGCCGACATCTTTTATACGGTTACATTCAATTCAACATAATAAATTCTCAAAAGATGCTTTT
Source organism: Chloroflexia bacterium (assembly GCA_038207495.1). GTDB lineage: Bacteria > Chloroflexota > Chloroflexia > Chloroheliales > Chloroheliaceae > Chlorohelix. The sequence continues at coordinate 3,046 of JBBQZS010000114.1, read as the reverse complement.
GGTTCCTTGGCTGCTACCTTATTTTTAGCCTTTTAAACGCCATTTTTAACTTCAATTTTATATACTTTTTCTATAAGGATTCTAGTAAAGGAGGTAAAGAGATGTTAGTTGCTTCTAAACCAAACCATAAACCGCTTTATAAGTCCAGGCTGTTCTGGATTATACCTTCCGCGATTCTGTTAATTTTCGGGTTGATTTACATCGGGGTTTCAATTTACGGGGCATATACATTTACTCAAGTTCCTGCTCGGAGCTCGACTTTCTCAACTACCCCCGCGACTTACGGACTTGCCTATCAGGAAGTGAGTTTTCCTTCGGCAGCTAAAGATCATTTGACTTTGCGGGGCTGGTGGGTGCCTAATCCTGCCTCACAACAGGCTCTTATTATAGTTCACGGCAAGGAGCAATCCCGTGCCGAACGACTAGTATTAAGCAGACCGTTGTGGGAAATGAATTACAACCTGCTCTTTTTTGACCTACGTGGTCATGGGACTTCGGATGGCGACCATTATTTCTTCGGACAATACGAATCCTGGGATACGGTTGGGGCTTTTAATTTTGTGAAGGATAAGGGCTTTGCTCCTCAGAGCATCGGGCTTTTTGGTACCAGCATGGGAGCTGCTACATCCTTACTGGCGATGGGGCGTTCTTCCGAAATTCAAACTGTTTTCAGCGACTCCAGTTTTGCCGATTTTGAGCAAATGGTAACCGAACGCATGCCAATCGAAAAAGGAATACCGAGTTTCTTCACCCCGGGGATTTTTACGGCTGGTAAAATTCTGTTTGATTTTAATGTTGACGAGATTAAACCTGAGGTGGTCTTAAAACAACTAGAAAACCGCAAGATTTTCCTGGTGCATGGAGATTCGGACACGGTAATTCCCTTCTCAAACCTCAATCGGTTAAAAATCGCTGGTGGCTCTAATATTGTGGGAAGTTGGGTAGCGATTGGTGCCGACCATACCAAGGGTTATAATCTTTATCCCGATGAGTATCTGACATTGGTTAAAAATTTCTTTAAGAATAATTTGGGATAGCGTGAGGTTTAGTGGTTCTTTTGACTTTTGAGTGCGCAGTGGAGTTAAAACCACTGCCTCTCGAAGATTTGAGGTTTTTTATAACCAGCTTGAGGGTTTGTCACACATATTCCCAAGCTGGTTGTAAAGTTAATGGCCTTGAATATTTGCTAGTTAGTGCCAGGTAAACTCTCAATGTACCCTGCCAGGGTAAGCGAGTTATAATGCCCTACTTTGCGCGGTTGCGAGAGGGTCGCTTGATATACCACCAGGTTACAGCCACAATCGCCGCCGCCAGCAATACCCCAACTGCCACAATCGGTGGGCTTTGTACGGAGTCTACCAAAAGGGTGGCAAAGTTTCCGATTGCCCCACTGACGGTCGCTTTAGCCGAATTATCTACGCTATCCGTTCCAATAATATAAACCGCTGCGCCGAATAAAAATACCAGGGCGGCGGCCATTGAGGCGAAGCGTAGCATATAATCGGCGGGACTCTTATAAGTCATCCGATTAGTGCGTCGTTCGGGCAACAAAATTATTTTAGCGGGCATATCGGAATCAATATCAGCCTCCGCGGTAGCTGCCCCACCCCGCCCGGAAGAATTATTACCCCTGACGTGCTGGCTTATTACCACCTGTTGCATCACAATAGCGGTGAAATCCTGGCGTGGGGCCAACATTCGGTCAGTTCTTAGGGCTGTTGGAATCTGACGCATTAGCATCAACTTGTGCTGGCATTTCTCGCAGATTGCGGTATGGTTTTCCAATTCATGCTTTTCAGCCGGATGTAACAAACCATCCAGATAGAGCGATATTTGGCTACTCAACTCACGGCAGGACATTTTGGTTTCCCTTCACTTTTCGCGGTTTGGCACTAGCATCCGCCCCACCGCTTCTTCCCCTTAAAAATTTTCGTTCGTCCTGGCTACGACTCCCAGCGTCCCCCCCGTTGCGACGCTGTTTTTCCAATTCCTTAGCCAGGAGTTCCCGCGCTCGAAACAAGCGGGTTTTAACTGTTGCTACCGAAAGGCCGGTTGCTTCGGCTATTTCCTCGTAGCTCAAATCTTGCCAGTAGCGCAGGATTGTCACACTGCGATATTTTTCAGGCAACTTTTTCAACAAATCGCGCACTTCATCCCGGTTTTCGCCTGCTACGGCACTTTCTTCCGGCTCCGGTTGGTCACTGGCTTTCCAGAAAGCAATGCTATCCAGATCCATTACAGGCCGCCGCCGCCGCAACATATCAATACAATAGTGCGAGGCGATAGAAAGTATCCAGGTAGAGAAACGCCGCCCCGGTTGATAGGTATGGAGCTGGTTATAAGCCCGCAAAAACACCTCCTGCGAAGCGTCTTCGGCTTCGTCAGGGTCATTTAACATCCGGGAACACAGGTTAAAAACCGCTACCTTGTAACGTTCAATCAGGCTGGAAAAGGCTTCGACCTCACCGTTTAGCACCCGACGAACCAGGGCTTCATCCTCGAGATTGGCTTCATTGACGACAGGGGCAACCCCCGCTTCAGCTTGAGCATCATTAGATCTATTATTTTTGGCAAACGAAAACGTGCCGGCCATTGGTCTTGCCGTAAACGCTGCACTATACACTTTATCCTCATCAATCTCCGCCGCATTATCAAAATTTTCGGGCGGATTATCTATATTATCAGCTATCGGACTAAAATCGCTTTCAAGCTCTGGCTTGCTAAGGGATTTTTGCTCTGCCGCTGCGTCTTGGCTAACTATGGGTTCGCCATCGCGGTCACTCATGCTAATTTTTCCTTCTTGCTTAGTAAGCTAACATTATTACGAAATTATAGCACAAAAGGTTACAACCAAATCGGTTAAAAGATAGATTTTTTTGGTTGCAAATCGTTAGTTGCAATCTGTCGCCAGAATTATGCGCGAAATAGCAGTGGGTTGAGCCCAAAATGAGGGTTAAGCTTAAAAGCTATAATCTTAAATAGTGTAAGCAAAAACTTGGTTGAACTTGTTTTACTCCACTAATATAGAATTAGGGTCTAAATAACA
>JBBQZS010000113.1:0-11155 GCA_038207495.1 Chloroflexia bacterium | reverse complement strand
CCACTTGTATCATTCTCCACCTCTCTACTAGCGTCTGGTTTAGAAATCTAACCCTACGATAGCAGAGAAAATCCTCATTTGGTCAACTTTTCGACCATCGTTTTTTCCCCAGGTGGTCACTATTTAATTTATCACAAACATATGATAACTAAAATAAACTTTTTCTTCTGTAAACCAATTAACTCTTTTGAATGAAAGTGGCTTCGCATTGAAGGCTAGACAAGCTTGGCAGGTCATTAACCACGTTCTTACAGCAACTCCTAAAACCGGGAGGGGAGACCCCGCCCTTACGAGTTACCGACAACCGGCAACCAAAACCTATCAATAAAAATTAGCCGATTGGTAATTAACCCGCTTACAAAAAATCCAGTAATTCCAGGCCTGATATGCGATTGCAATCGGCAGCAACCCGATCGCCGCCCAACTTGTGATTTCCAGGCTATAGGGCGTGGAGGGTCTATGAAACCCTCCACCCTCAGCAGGTCAGTGAAAGTCTAAAAGCAGTTTGAAATTTTCTTTTACCAGTAAAGGGTGGAATATTCGGTATGTTTTGAGGTTGGATGTTTTAGAAAGGGCTTTTGGATAAACGAACTCTAAATCGCCTGGATCGAAACCGGCACCCGCTTGTTACCGTCAAAAATTGTGAAGGTGGCAAAAACCAGTATTTCCGAGTCGTCGTTCAAAGTGAAATCGGGCTTAATCGGTAAATTTAATGTCCAGCCCGGCTCGGCAGTAATCTTCCCCTTGTTTTGGTCCATTTGCCACTCGGCTACCGTCGAGATAGTCTTTTTATCCATGTGTCTGGCCTTTATGACCAGTTCGCTCAAATCAAGCTTCAAGGCCGTCGTTCCGAGATGAACCAGTTCTATCTCGCTTTTGTCGGCCAGATAATGTAACTCAATTGCCGCCCGGGGGCTGGCGGTCAGGTCGTGGAGCATCTGACGAAGACGCTCCACCAGTTCCTTCCAACCTGCTTCAAGCTCAACGTAATCAAGAATTTCGGCTCTGGCTTTGCCGGTATTAATCTCCTCAACCGGGCTACCGGGCATCGGTATTCTCTTAATTTTGCCTACTTTATTTGCGGCTGCGGTCTCAATTTTTAGAGCGTTAACCGTATCGGGCTCCAGTTTCCCGGCAAAGAGACCGATAGCTGTAGGCGGGTAGGTAGCCCACCCAACAGAACGCCACAATCGATAACTGCCGTCATTCTCGATGATTAGTTCTTCACGATCAGGCGGCGGTTGCATTCCACCCGCCCGCAAATAGCTTACTATCATTTAATTTGCGCCTCCCAGGTGCCACCCTTAGCGGTTTTGATATGGTTAATAAAGGGAGCCACATGCCGGGGAGCCAATGGATGCTCGTGAGTATCAGTCGGGCCAGTTTTCGAGTTAATCGCATTATCACCCTGATAGAAGTTACCCATAATCCCGCCAGTGGAGCTAGTAAAGGGATCAATAATACCCCATTGTTCGGCAGTTGGTACATTGTTAACCAGTTCGGAAACCAGATCCTTATTATACTTTTCTTTATATTTTTTGACCACGGCCTGCGTGAAACTTCCCTGTTTTAAGCCATGCTTGGATACTACTTCCTTAATATACCTTACCCTGCGACCCTCAAACCATCTATCAACGGCTTCCTTCATTTCATCTGTTACAGTATCAACGGTTGCGCCATCGCTAGCGGCGGTTGCTCCGGCGGGAGCATCTACCCCGGTGGTATCTTTGAAATCCTTATGGGATAGTTGATACTCGTCTGGCAGGCTAATCAGGTGACCGAATTCGTGAGCAATAACCTTCTTTTCCTGGCCATCGCCAACCACATACCATTTAGCCGCATTGGCCCGTCCGCTACCGGCGGCAACCTGAACCGAAGCATGTTCGCTCCCGGTTACTACAATTGGGTCAAAGGCAATATCAAGTGACTTGCCATCGGCAGGGTTAACCGCCTTGAAGACGTTCCAGATATCCTTGATATAACCCATCCAGGCGGCAGTTTTGGTAGCCTTTTGCCCGTCGGTAACCCCTGGGCCATTGGTATATTTAATTTTAACTGTGATATGAATCTGGGAATCAGTTACCTGCCAGTCATAATTCCAATTCGCGCCATAGGTTACACCCCCCACTACTTCGGTCATTTTACCGCCCTCGGTGTGGACGGTGGCGTTCATTGCCGCTTCGGTCTTGGCATCTACCGTACCTGTTTCGGGGATACCGCGCGATTTCTGGAAAGCCTTGACCGCGTTGCGCAGGGCATCGTCATAGGCCCCTGTTTCGGGCAAAACGATCTGATTACTGTTGCTATCGGCTACTCCTAGCTTATTAAGTTTCTTGCGCACCTCAACCGAGTCCGGTTCAACCGGGGCGGTGGGGGTCGGCGGAGTGGTACTGGGATTAGTGGGCGGGGTAGTACCAGGGTCAGTGGTTGTGGGCGGCGTAGTACCGGAAGTTGGCGGCGTAGTTTCAGGGGTTGGCCCGGTGGTAGGTGGAGTGGTAGGTTCAGTGGGAGTGGCGGTAGCCTTATTCAGAGCAGCCCAGGTTTTATCCTCAACCGTTCCATTGGCGGTCAAACCTTCTTTACCCTGCTGGAAACTTATAACGGCAGCACTAGTTTTAGGGCCAAAAATCCCATCAATTTTCAGGGGCGGGGTAGCCACATTAACCTGATTCAGCTTGGTTTGGAGGTTTTTGACTTCATCACTGGTCATCCCTTCAGTTAAGGTGGTTTCGCGCTGAATTACGGTTACGTTCGCTTTTGGTGTCCTTTGAACGCCGTTTCTGACCTTAATAATATCCGTTATACCAGCTTTTTCGCTGGCAAGGGTACGGGCAATCATTCGAGTAACTGTCCGATTCCCAACTGATTTTTGCAGTTTTAAAATATTGGATGGCTCCAGTGACAGTCGGTCACCAAACACCGCGCCCTCGCTGATACCGACTTCATTCTCATGGGACTCAACCCCTTCTTCGGTTTTAGAGTTATGATCAGGTTCAGAATTTTTGCTGCTCAAGCTGCTCATTAAGTCCTACCTTTATTTTACAACGAAATACACCGATTAAAAAAGCAGAAAGACGGGGAAACCCCTACAGACATGGAGGCAGATTCTGTGGAACTTAACCGACTCAAAACAATAACTTGCATAGCCTACAGATAAAATAAACCATTTTTAAATCATCTTCTCTTAACTCTGGAGTAAATTGATTATAGCAAGTTGTATTTCTAAATACAATAAATATCGGGAGCATTTCAGTGCGATTGCAAGAAAAAGCGGAGTTGAAAAAAAGAGCCGTCAGACCCAGGGGGTGCATCTGGGGGCGGCTTACCAACCCAATGAGGGGTTAGTGTTACCCCAACTAGCAGTGGCCCAGAAGGGCAATGAAATCACCATCGCCCCGAAAGTGTTGGAGCAAATCGAGCTAAGAGGGCGGGTGGTAGTGGGCGATGCGATGTTTGCCCAAAAGAGTCTAAGTGTCCAGATAGTTGGGAAACCGTTCAAAAACGGGGGCCAATACCTAGGGCAAACCATAAATCTTGCTTAAGGTTCGAGGCTTCGTTCCCAAAGTGGCCCCCGATTTGAACGGTCTCTAGTCCGCCCGCTACCGGATAGCTTTGACAAACACCATCTGACCCGTTTATATTTGATTGCGGTGAGATATTCCCCATTCCCCCCCGAAAAATTACAGAATGGATGTACAAAGAAAGGTTGTGTCCGATGGCGAACACTAATTTATCCCTGAAACTTGACAACAGCGGCGAGTTAAACGGCTTTTACGATCCTAAATTCGAGGGTGTGGCCCAGGAGTTTGTGCGCAATTTCCAGGAGCGAGCCGAGGTGGGCGCTTCGGTGGCGGTCACCGTCGAGGGCGAGACGGTAGTTGACCTGTGGGGCGGCGTTGCCAAACCGAGCGACAGCACTCCCTGGAATAAAGATACCGTCTCCATCGTCTGGTCGTGCACAAAGGGCGCGACGGCTATTTGCGCTCATATCCTGGCGGCACGCGGGCTAATGGACTACGATGCCCCGGTTGCGAAATATTGGCCAGAATATGCCCAGAAGGGCAAAGAGAACACCCGCGTCAGTATGTTGCTGGCCCACCAGTCGGGGCTGCCCGCCTTCAAAGCTCCGCTGCCGGACGGCGCATTTTGCGATTGGGATTTTATCTGCAACGCGCTGGCCGAGCAGGAACCTTTCTGGGAACCCGGCGCCGCCCACGGCTACCAGATGGTTTCGTTTGGCTGGCTGGTCGGGGAGCTTGTCCGGCGGGTTTCGGGTAAGTCATTGGGCCAGTTTTTCCAGGATGAGGTGGCAAAGCCGCTGGGATTGGATTTCTGGATCGGCCTGCCGGAGAGTGAGGAACACCGAGTAGCACCGATGATCCCGGCCCCGCCGCCGAGCATGGACGGCCCGTTTGTGCCGTTCTACGCCGAGTTTGCCGACCCGACCTCGGTTTCCTTCCTTAGCGTAATGAATATGGGCGGGCATATGAACCCCGGCACGGACAGCGTGTTTAACTTCGACTCGCGGGCGGCCCACGCAGCCGAAATCGGCGGGGCGGGCGGTATTACCAACGCTCGCGGCCTGGCGGGGATGTACGCACCGCTGGCCAACGGCGGCAGCCTGAAGGGGGTTACGCTGGTGGATGAAGATGCGCGGGCCGCGGCCGTCCATAGTGCCACCGCCCTGGATCGCACCCTGCGGATCCCGATGCGCTACGGGCTGGGTTTCTGGAAATCTATTGACAACCGGAACCTGGCACCGGGCCAGCAGGATAGCGCGATTATCTCCGAGGAAGCCTTCGGTCACCCCGACGCGGGCGGTTCGGTGGGTTTTGCCGATCCGAAGGCGCGGATGTCCTTCGGCTACACCATGAACAGGATGGGCGCGGGCCTGGTGTTGAACGAGCGCGGCCAGAGCCTGGTAGACGCCACCTACCGCACCCTGGGCTACACCTCCAACAAATCCGGCCGCTGGATTTAGGCCTGTGCCGGCTACTTCAATGATCCGAGTTCAAATTATCCCTGACTAACAACTCGGATTATTGAAGTAGTTGATAATCGTTCGATATACCCCAAAAATATTAGTTTTAACAACCCCCCTTGTAAGTAGTAATTTCTTCAACCCAATCAAAGGAAATCGTTCAAAAACTGGGGCTATTTTAAAACATTCAATCAATACTCTTCTGTCAGTTGTCTTAAACTGCTAATTCTAACTCTTCACTGCTCGCCGCCTTTTCGTTGACATTGCTGTATACCTGCACTTAAATAGCTCCCCCGAATTCTTCGTTTGCCATTTTCACCCGTTCCCGCAAAAGTAAATTTACCCCTTTTTTCGTCTACCTATGCTGTTGTTTTTTACAAATCACACAAGGATTGTCTGGTTAAAAGTCAGTTTAGTCACACTGCTACTGTCCCGCTCGCCTGGCTGGCAGGGTGAAGCGTTTTTGAAGCGTTGCCTTGTTAAAGTAAGTAAAAGTCTTTCTTAATCAAGCGAAAAAAAGGAGTTCGTGGCAATGGTAATAAAATTGGTAGCATTGGCCCTGGGAAACTTCGCAGTTGGAACCGCTGAATTAATGATAGCGGGAATTCTCCCAGAGATAGCTCAGGATACAAACATTTCTGTTAGTGAAGCCGGGCAATTGGTTTCAGCTTACGCCATTTTCTTTGCGATAGCGGCACCAGTGTTATTTTTCCTGACATCGAAAATTGAACGGCGTTTGCTGTTATGCTCTTCCTTAATAATTTTCATCTTCGGTAACCTTTTAACTATTCTTGTTTCGGATTACTGGCTGCTTATGTTGGCTCGCATTATTGCTGCAACTGGCTCGGCAATTTATAGCGCGGCGGCTGTTACGGTGGCTGCCAACCTTGCCCCTGCTGAAAAAAGAGGACGGACTATTGCGATTGTGGTAGCGGGTTGGAGCCTTGCCGCAGTCTTGGGTGCGCCGCTGGGAACTCTGGTTGGGCAACAATTCGGCTGGCGTTCCAGCTTTATTCTGGTAATATTTTTCAGTGCTAGTGCAGCGGCGGGAATTTACTTGCGCCTCTCCCGGATTGTATCTAATTCTGGCGAAACAATTTTCAAGCAATTTTCGGTGCTGGCTCATCCGGGGTTGATTGCAGCTTTAGGGGTTAGTGCGTTCTTCCTGGCCGGGCAATACGCAATCTACACTTATATCGCGCCCTTCTTTAACGAGAACGCTAACTTGAGTGGAACAGCCATAGGTGGAATCCTGCTGATATACGGAGTAGCAGGCACTCTCGGTAACTTTTTAGGGGGCTTCGGCACAGACCGGATTGGGACTAATCAAATGCTGGTGGTTTGCATAAGTCTGAACCTTATCAGCATTATGCTACTGGCAATAGCTGGAACCACCGCTATTGGAGCTTTTACCATCACCGCCGTATGGGGACTTTCCTCCTGGGCTTTTACATCTTCGCAACAGTGCTATCTGGTTCAACTTGCGCCCCATTCAACCGGGTTGGTAATGTCGCTGAACATTTCGGCTTTCAACGTAGGAATTGCCTCTGGTGCTGGGCTGGGGGGCCTGGTTTCTTCCAACTCGACCCATTCAAACATAAACTGGGCCGGGTCTACGCTAGTAGCCATAGCCCTGGGACTGCTGGCTTACAGCTTTATTGTAGCCCGCCGAAAAGTTATGCTAAAAACTCAGCCCTAAAAATGGCATAAAACCCCCTCATCCCATCCTTCTCCCCTACCTGGGGAGGAGGCGCAATTCCCTCTACTTCTCTAGGGCTAGCCTGGTAGCTTCCTCCAGCGAAAGTTTCTGCCCAGCCTCATAAGCAGCTTGATAAGCTTCTTCACCCAAGGCCATTTTTGCCTCGATTAATTCTGTTTTGTACCTGGGAAGGTCTGCCTGGTCGGATGAAAAATTATAGAGGCGGCGGAGTGTTTCAACAACCGCAATCAGTTGAACAAAGCGGGTTGAGTTTCCTTCCCGATAAACTATCTTCGCTAGCCCTGCTAAAGTATCCAGAATCCCATCTTTAACACCGAGTCCAAGCCGGATCGTAAGGCACTCTTCGTAAAAAGTTCGCACCTTATTATAGTTTTCCTGCGCGTAGCTTACATTCCCTTGATTGAGGAGAGCCTGGGCGATGCTTTGGGGGTCATTGACCTTGCGGGCCAACGCCAGACTTTCCTCATTATAGGCCTCCGCCTGGCTATAATTTCCCTGAAGTTGTGATAGACACCCCAGATTGTAGAGTGCCAGGATTATACTGGTTTTATCATCCATTTCCCGGCTAAGTTTGAGGCTTTCCTCCAGAAATGCGGTGGCTTCGTCCAATTCATCCATATTAAGTAGTAATGATCCCAGGTAGGAGAGCGAAATAGCAATACCCCACTTATTATTCATTTCACGCCTTATAAGAAGGCTCTCCTCTATTAGCTTCCGCGCCACAGCATAGTTACCCTGCTTGGTATTAATCAAACCAAGATTACTTAGAACTATAGCAATATTCCATTTATCCCCAATCTGCCGAGCCAATACTAGACTGGCTTCATAGCGTGTCAGAGCGAGTTGGTAGTCACTCTGGCTATAGGCCACATTCCCCATATTATTATATAGACTGCTCAAGCCAAGTTTATCACCAAGCTCGTTCATAAGTGGCAGACTCGCTTCATACCGTTCCCTTGCCGTCTGGTAATCACCCTGATAGGCTGCGACACTTCCCAGCGTTCTCAAAGCGTTGGCTATAGTCTTTTTGTCCTCTATCTCCTGTCCCAGTGCCAACCCTACTTCCAGTACCTCCTGGGCTGGGTCGAAATCTCCTTTTTGGAAAAGAACCTGCCCAGTCTTGAAAAGAACCTGTCCCAACTCCACTTTATCTCCACTTTTTTCCGCGTTAACTCTGGCCTTTTCCAGCCAGCCCAGGGCGGTGGGATAGTCACCCCGATTTTGGTTCAAGCTACCTAGCATCTTCTGTATACGGGTCTGGCGAACAACATCAGCGGTTGCCAGAAGCAGGGCTTTATTAAGATATTTTTCCCCATCCTGGTAACGAGATATTAGATGCAGCACAGTAGCAAGTTTCAGGTAAATATCGATCTGGTCGGTTGGTTCACTCAGTAATGGTAATAATCGTTCGTAATAGTCCAGGGCGGCCTCATTAGCATAAGCCACTCTGGCCGTATCCCCGGCCTTCTCAAAATATTCGCGTTGCTTGGCCTGGTTCTCACTCTTCCCAAAATGATAGGCCAAAAGATCCAAATACTGCCCCTCACCCAGTCCCTCTAAATACTGCCCCAGTTGCTCGTGCAATTGCGTCCGCATCGTGTACACCAGACTTTCATAGGCCACTTCCTGGGTCACGATATGTTTGAACAAATAGGCCAGGTTCGGCTCAGGTGTGTCCAGGGGTGTAATATCCAGTCTCGCCAGTACACTCAAATCGGCCTTAACAGCTTCTGGTGTACCGAGATTTGGGTAGTAACCGTATAGCCAATTGAAAGGAAAGAGCCGCCCAATAATGCTCGCTACCTTCAATGTCACTTTCTGCCCCTCGCTCAACTGGTCAATGCGGCTCAGTATCAGGGTATGCAGACTTGAGGGTAGTTCTAATGTCCGAAAAGCTATTTCATCGTAGGGGCTGATATTTCGGTCACGTAGGTAGTTTAGCAATTCTTCCAGGAAGAAGGGGTTGCCCTGACCTTTACTGGTCATTTGTTTTAGCAGCCTCTCCGGTAACGGTGGATTAGCTTCGGAAAGCGGAAAAATCTGGGCAACTTTCGCCTGAATTAGTTGCTCGGCTTCAGCGGGGTCTAGTTCGCTTAAACCCACTCTACTAAAGTGAGGTAAAGCTTCGACCTGGGGAGCTTGCAAGCGTTCCAGGTCAATTGGTCGGTAGGCCAGCACAAAGCAGACTGCCGAGTTCACTATTGCTCGTCCCAAAGCCAACAACAGGTCATGTGAAAGCGGGTCCATCCAGTGGACATCTTCCAGCACTATCAGAAGTGGTTCCTCTTTCGACCCCGCTTTCAGGCAATCTTCCAATAAAGCGGTCAAGGTGTTGCGCCGTTCCTTGGGTTCAAGTGTTCGAGTAAAATCATTATCTTCAAGTGACACATCAATAAGCGGCCCAAGTAAGGGTAAAGCTTGCATACGCTGGGGTGCCAGAGTTTCCAGCTTGCTTTCCAACTGTCGCACCTGCTCGGTCAGGGCGACTCTCGAATCAGCCTCGAAGAAAGCTTTCCAGACCGCTTTCCAGACCAGATAGGGTGTATTGGTACCGGATGATTCACAAGCCCCACCATATCCCCCAAATCCTTGCAACCGGGCCAACCGAATCACTTCCGCCACTAGCCGCGATTTACCCAGACCAGCTTCAGCGGTTATGCCAATAATCTGCCCCTGGCCCTGCCGCGCCAGTTCCAGTTTGCGGGTAATCAAGGCCAGCTCATCTTGCCGCCCTACCATTGGAAGCTGGTATATGGGTTCAAGTAGTCGAGTGGCATGCTGGCGAGAAGCTTCCTTCACCCCAAACACACTCACTGCCTCGCTCTTGCCCTTGACCATTATCGGTAAATGTGGTTCCAGCAAATACTGCTCCCCTATCGACGAACGAATCCGAGCCGTAATCAAAATTTCTCCTGGTGCGGCTATAGACATAAGGCGCGCAGCAAGGTTAACTTCATCCCCTAGGGCACCATAGGTGCGACGGGAGGCACCACCATAGGCACCTACCCGCAGGATACCCCGGCTAATCCCAATTTGTATTGGCTGGAGAAAAGGCAGTTTTAACGGCAGTTCCCGCAAAGCCAGGGCTGCCATAACTGCCCGTCTCGCATCATCTTCGTAAGCCGTGGGAGCACCGAAGCACGCATAGAGATAACTACCTTTGTCCCCGATAGTTAATTGCAAAAGGGTACCATCAAAACGCCCAACTACTTGCTGAACCTGCTGAATTAAAGCATCAAGTTTTTGCTGGGAAGCACTATCTCCGTCATAGTCAATGCCACTAAACCGTAGAAATAATACTGCTGCCGGACGCAGTTCGGTCAAAAATTCACCCAACTCGCTTTGTTCTCTGGTATACACATTTGGCAGGACCCACTTTTGGAGCAGGTCTGGTGGAAGCTCGTTTTCCAACGGGCTATATGGAGTAGCCTCAAGTTGTATAGGAAAAGCCTCAATCAGCGCAAAGCGTTCTGCAGTATCAGGGTCATAACGCCACTTTCCAACCTGTAACCCCTCCCCGCAGGCTTGCAAGGTAGCCACATCAGTAATAACTTCGCCTTGCTGCGCCAGATGTTCGGCGGTGGCTAGACGAGCGACGGTTTCACCAGCAAGGGTATCAAGTAATTGAATTTGGGGATCGCCAACCACAAAGCGGCAGGATGGACCGGTGGTCACAGCTACTTTAATGAAAATATTCTCGAAAGAACTCATGGCGGCTTGCATAGCCAGGGCTGCGGTGATGGCCCGCAAGGAAGGATTTTCGTCGCTCATATCAAACCAGCAGGTGATAGCATCCCCGGCGAAACTTATAACGCTGCCGCCTTGAAGTTCGACCAGTCGAATAAGCGCGTCATATATCTCATTTATGCGTCTGGTTAACTCTTCAATGCCCCGCCGCTCACCCAGTTGTCGGGTAAGTTTTTCGGTAAGGGGGGTAAAACCGGAGATGTCGGCGAACAGGGCAGAACCAGTGGTGTGGTCAGGCAATTCAGAGCCACGCAGCAAAGCCTGATAACGATCTTGAGGTAGATAGACAGAGAGTGTTTTTGTCATAACATCTCCTATAAGGCCATTTGAGCCCTTAGACTGGGCTAGAGACTATTTATATCCTTAAAATTGTAGAAAGTGTTATCGCTTGATTAATAAATTTTAGCCGATTTCTTAGTTGCTGCCAAGTGTTTTTGTGTCGAAATAAATTATGACCTTTACCCGGTTGGCTGAAGCGTTTTTGAAGCGATACTTACTTATAATCAAGTTATCAAATGAACTAATGAAATGTACTTAATAACTAAAACCGTAGAAAGGGGTATTGCTATTGCAGTTCCACAAGACCTATTGTGCAAAGGAAGGGGTAGTGGCATAATGAAAAGATGCCAAAACCAATATATGTGCGGGAATTAAACCCGCTAGAAATTCACAAGTTAAAAGAAGGACTGCGTTCGACTTTAGCCTTT
>JBBQZS010000112.1:0-11180 GCA_038207495.1 Chloroflexia bacterium | reverse complement strand
TGAGTTCAAAACTACTCATTTACTACTTGGTTCAGAGCAAATTCTATCAAAGGGAATTGCTCTAAATCTGATTTGAAATGGCTTGTAAGTAGATTTTGAGCTCAAATATTTTAGAACTTTTGTATTTGTTGGAGTCGATGGCGGGGCAACCCCGCCCCTACGAAAGCCGACCCCCGACGAATGACAACCGTTATCAGCCCCGCCGCCCAAGTGTAGCCAGATGCCGACCCAACGAATCCAGACTTTGCAGGTTATGGATTGGTAGAAAATCGTCAATATAGGGCAAAGCCGCCGCCATTCCACCCACCAATGGCTGATATTTAACATTACCCAACAGCGGGTTAAGCCAAATCAGGCGGTGGCAGCGATGTTGGAGATAGCGCAGTTCCGACCCAATCATCGCTACATCCTCACGCTCCCAACCGTCACTTATAATCAGCACCACCGCCCCCCGCCGCAATACCCGCCGACTCCACTGCCGATTAAAACTATAGAGGCTTTGCCCGATGCGGGTGCCGCCCGACCAATCCACCACTACCCCCGCCGCTTCGTCTAAAGCCCGGTTGATATTTTTAGTGCGGAGTTGCAGCGTAACCCGCGACAGCCTCGTGGCAAACACAAAACATTCCACATCCTGCAAACGGTGGGTCAGGCTATAACAAAATTGCAGCAAAATCCGCGAATATTTCTCCATCGAGCCACTAATATCCGCCAGTACAATCAGGGGGCGAGGCTTGATTTTGCGCTTCAACCAGGCCAAATCCAGTGGCACCCCGTTATAGCGGGTAGCGTCCCGCAGAATCGCCCGCATGTTAAAATATTTCCCGTGATGGCTGGGCACACGGCGGCGGGTCAGACGCTGGCTCACTTGCCAGGTGATAGACTCCATCAGCTTTTTGATAGATTCCAATTCTTCGGGGGTCATCTCGGAAAAATCTTTGGCCCGTAGCAGTTCGTCTGGGCTGAAACTGCCGCTCTTATCGGCAATATCCACTTCCGGGTCAGCTTGCTGGGCGCGTTGGGCCAACATAGTCGCCAGACTTAGTTCGCGCCTGGGCATATTGTGGCGGGGTGCTAAGGGCGTTTTTTGCACCTTAAACTTGACCTCTTTTTGAAAGGCTCGCCAGAACATTTCAAAAATTTGCTCGAAAACGGGGAAATCTTCCCACCGCTTTACCAGCAACCCCCTGGCACAGTAAAAAACCTGCTCCCGCCGCGAAATATCCACCAGCTCCAGGCCGCGCATAAAATCCATCGTCTGGTCGAGCGAAATCGCCAGTCCCGCCTTCCGCAACATCCCGGAAAAGTGGAACAAAT
Organism: Chloroflexia bacterium; assembly: GCA_038207495.1. Classification (GTDB taxonomy): domain Bacteria; phylum Chloroflexota; class Chloroflexia; order Chloroheliales; family Chloroheliaceae; genus Chlorohelix. The sequence goes on along the minus strand of JBBQZS010000112.1, from coordinate 9,863 downwards.
TTGTGAAGAATATTTGGCTGTCGGTTTCCAATGCCATTTAACTTTTTAATCGCCTTACTTCTATTCTAACCCCCGGCCCTAACCAAAGGGATTTGCTCCTTCTCCCCTGCGTACAAGGGAGAGGGAGTAATACCCGTGCCCGCCCCTACGAATTTTTTCATTCTTCCAACAGGCTGCGGGTGACTTCACCTCGAATCTTGTTAACATCATCCTGATACTTAAGCACCATCCCCAGGGTACGGTCAACAATTTCGGGCTTTAATTCGGCCTGATGCAGATGCCCCAGAGCCTCGGCCCAATCCAGCGTCTCCGCCACCCCCGGCGATTTATACAACTCCTGACGGCGCAAGGCCTGTACAAAATCTACCACTTGAGTTGTCAGCCGCTCGGCAATCCCCGGCACTTTCAGGCGGACTATTTCGATTTCCTTCTCGCGGGTAGGGTAATCAATCCAGTGGTAGATGCAACGCCGTTTCAAGGCATCGTGAATCTCGCGGGTACGGTTGGAAGTGATAATCGTAATCGGTTTATGGCGGGCGCGGAGTGTCCCAATTTCAGGAATTGTCACTTGAAATTCCGAGAGCAATTCCAGTAGAAAACTTTCAAACTCTTCGTCGGCCCGGTCAATCTCGTCAATCAGCAACACCGGAGCTTTATCCCGGCTATTATCCAGAGCTTGCAACAGGGGGCGTTTGAGCAAAAATTTCTCGGTGAAAATATCATCGTGGTCAGAGCCGGGTTGGCGCGACTGAATTTCAAGCAACTGGCGGGGGTAGTTCCATTCATAAACCGCCTGGTTAATATCCAGCCCTTCGTAACATTGTAACCGAATCAGGGGGGTTTGGAGCAAACTGCTCAAAACTTTGGCAATCTCGGTTTTGCCCACGCCCGGCTCGCCTTCCAAAAGCAAAGCTTTGCCCATTTTTAGAGCTAAAAAAAGGCTGGTACTAAGCCCCTCGTCGGCAACATAATTTTCCTGGGCAACCGCAATAGTCACAGCGTTGACCGAATCTAACAACTCCAATGTTGGCATATTCTTTCCGGATATTTTTTTTACAGGTTTGGTTTTTCCATTCAATTAGCAGGGTTGCGTAAAAGTATGCGGGTATTATAAACAAAGGTATTTTCTTTAACAATCAAAACGCGATGTAAACCAACCTGTTATAATTTCCTTAGCAGGTTACATGAGTTAACCTTTTGTTAAAATAGAGGGGATAAGTCAGAACAGGAGATTACTATGATGAAGTTAGTGCTGCTCCGGCATGGGGAGAGTACCTGGAACAAGGAAAATCGCTTTACGGGCTGGACAGATGTGGATTTGTCCGAACAGGGGCGGGCCGAAGCCCTTAAAGCCGGACAACTTTTGAAGGAACAGGGCTACCGTTTTGATGTAGCCTATACTTCGGTGTTAAAACGGGCTATTCGTACCCTCTGGATTACCCTCGACCAGTTAGACCAGATGTGGATTCCGGTACATAATTCCTGGCGACTGAACGAACGTCATTACGGCGCGTTGCAGGGCTTGAATAAGGCCGAGACGGCGGAGAAATTTGGGGAAGAGCAGGTTTTAATCTGGCGGCGCAGTTATAATATCCAGCCCCCCGCCCTGGAAAAAAGTGACGAGCGTTATCCTGGTCACGACCCGCGCTATGTGGGCTTGTCTGAAAGCGACTTGCCCCTGACCGAGTGCCTGGAAGATACGGTGGCCCGCTTCCTACCCTACTGGCACGAAACCATTGCCCCGGCGGTTAAATCAGGTCAGAAGGTGATTATCGCCGCTCATGGCAATAGCCTCCGCGCCCTGGTCAAATATCTGGATAATATTTCCGAATCGGAAATTGTGGGGCTGAACATTCCCACCGGCATGCCATTGGTCTACGAGCTGGACGACGACCTAAAACCCCTCACCCATTACTACCTGGGGGATGCGGCGGAAATCGAGAAAGCTCAACAGGCCGTTGCCGCACAGGGCAAAGCCAAAAAATAGAGGTCGGGGGTTGGGGAAATCCAATATCTAAAATCTAAAATCGGGAATTCGCAGGGGCGGTTCGCGAACCACCCGGTTTTAAGAATTGATAGGGGCGAACGTGGTATTCTACCTCTGGTTATCCTTGAAATTTATTCCCCCGATACGATATATCGCGCCCCATACGAATCCCACCACCTCCCGATTTTGGATTTTAGATTTCTTCATCCTCCCTAAAACCGTAGTAACAACTACAGACGCTCCGCACGGCTTGAATTAACATACAGGTGTGTTTAAACTTCTCCCCAATTTGACTTTTAAAAACAGGAAAATAAATTTTATGAGCCAAACTGAGCCGAATCCTTTGCTTCAGGTAGCGCGGAAAAGGGAAATCCAGCTACTAAACCGTTCGGAGGAAGCTAAAAGGAAACCCCTGATGTGTAGTCGGTGTGGACTATGTTATACCAAACACCGCTCCGAACTGGCCGATGCCTGTGTATTTGTGGAAAATCGCTATGAGGCATTGGAAGAAAAGTTACACGGGCGGGGGCGCATGCCCGGCACCGACGAAGATATGTTTGGTATCTTCCGCCACATGTACGTCACCAAGATGAAACAGCCCCTGCCCGGTGCCCAGTGGAGCGGCATGGTGACGGCCCTTGGCACCCTGATGCTAGAGAAAAAGCTGGTGGACGGGGTTATTTGTGTGCAATCCAAACCCGGCACCCGCTTTGCCCCCCAACCTACCCTGGCAACCACCGTCGAAGATTTACGAGCCAGCGCGGGCAATAAACCCTGTCTATCCCAGAACCTCTCTGCGCTGGAACAGGCCGAAAAAGCGGGCATCAAACGGCTGGCGTTCATTGGGAACGGCTGCCAGACCCACGCCCTTCGCGCCATCCAGCACACTTTGCCATTTGAAAAAGTCTATTTTATCGGGTTGCCTTGCACCGATATTGTTACCTACCAGAAACTTACCAAATTCCTCAACCTGATTAGCACTTCCGCCGACACGGTGGTACATATGGAATTCATGCCCGATTATCGAGTGTGGATGCGTCACGAAGACGGGCATATCGAAAGAGTGGGCTTTTTTGAACTGCCGATGGACAAGATGGGTTCGGAGGTTTTCCCCGATAGTTGTATGAGTTGCTTCGACTACACCAACTCGCTATCCGACCTGACAATCGGCTACCTTGGAGCACCTATGCCCTACCAGTGGGTGCTGGTTCGCACCGAGGAAGGTCAGGAACTCTTTGACCTGTTGCGTCCGCATCTGGAATTTGGCGATATCAAGCAAAGTGGCGACCATCACCGGGTTGTTGCCGCCTATATCCCAATGCTCGATAACCCCCGCAAGCTGCCCAAATGGGGCGCAAAGCTTTTGAACTATGTGGTGCGAAAACGGGGTCTAAAAGGGCTGGAGTTTGCGCGTGGCACTTTGACGATGAAATGGGCCCGAAATTTGCATTTTATTCGCCACAAATACGGCGAGCATGAGGATAAACTTGTGCCGGAATTCGCCAAACGGGTGCTGAAAAAACATGGAATGTAATATGGAAGTAACGACTAGAAAATAACGAGTATCAAGTTTCAAAAATTCCCGATATAAACAGACGAAGGGCTACCCTAGCGATTGGGATAGCCCTTCAATTTTTTATTTCTTTTAAGCGTTCTTAAGACTCAATTTTACCGGATTCAAACAGGAAGCGGGCAAAGCGTAAGCGAATATGTTCGGGAGTGGCTTCGTGGTCGCCTTCCTGGAAGCGGCGGCGCAATCGCAAAATACTTTTGAGTTCATCTTCACTAAATCCCATAGTTGCCAATTCCACAAAATCAGGGACCTCGAGAACTCTGCCGCCTTTTAAATCAATATTCTCTCCAACCGAGTTAGTATCAATTTCGGCGGTTTGGGCCACATTAGCCATTTGTTCTTCGCTATTTTCAGTATTATTTTGGTTTAAGAAGTTTTCCATTGCTTTACCCTTTCAATATTAGGACTTTCGCTTGAGGCCAGTTTTCAGGCTCAATTTATAACCATTTTCTTTATTCGGTTAGTTCCAAAGCGAAAGTCATAAACCTAAGAATTAAATAAATGCTTTACTCAGACACTTGTTTCTAACCCCTTAGTGTGTTAACTCTTTGCCAAATACCTGTACTATATAAACGTATTTCCTCAAATAAAGTTTGAGTAAAAACCGCCAGATATGTAAATTTTTTACTAAATTTTTATCAAGTTTGAACCTATCGGCTTTAGGATTAATATCTACCTAAAATCTGAAAAGTTCCTTGTTAAAGAGTATATAGCCCCAACATTACAAAGGATATAGTCCAAAGTAACAATTGAATAGCCCTTTTAACCTATATTTCATAACCCGTTGGTACTATTCCCAGACCAGGAATAAGGTAAGATCGTTGACGTTGGTGTTGGTTGGCCCGCTTTTTAACAGGTCACCCGTAGCCTCGAAAAAGTGGTAAGCGTCATTGCGTGCCAGGAAATCAAGGGGGTCAAGGCCAAGCTCACGAGCCTTGCTAATAGTTTGTCCGTCTACAATCGCCCCAGCAGCATCGGTTGGCCCATCCGAACCGTCCGTAGCAAGTGGTACACCTATTATTTTAGATAATCCGTCAAGGGCCAGAGCTATTGCCAGGGCCATTTCCTGATTACGCCCGCCTTTGCCTGTGCCCTGGATAGTTACGGTGGTTTCGCCCCCCGCCAGGATACAGGCTGGTTTGGCAATCGGGGAGTTAAAAGCCGCAACCTCTTTGGCTACCCCAGCCAGGACTTTGGCTACCTCGCGCGCTTCCCCTTCCACAAAAGTCGAAAGCATTAGCGGATTATAGCCCAGGTCGCTGGCGGCCTGTGTAGCCGCTAACGCCGCCACCCGATTATCACCCACAATAACGTTCTTGGCTCTGGCAAAAACCGGGTCAGTCGGTTTGGGAGTTTCGGGGATTTCGCCCTGTAGTCCCTTTTGCAAATGCTGGATAATGCTATTCGGCAACTCGCCCGCTTTGGTCAGGCCAAATTGCTCCAGAGCTTCCCAGGCCTGCTGGTAGGTTGAGGTATCAGGGACGGTTGGGCCGCTCCCGATAATATCCAGGGGGCTGCCCACCACATCCGATAATATCAGGCTAACCAGTGTCGCCGGATAGGCCAGCCGCGCCAGATTCCCGCCTTTTACCTGAGATAAGTGCTTACGGATATTGTTTAGCTGGTTGATGGTCGCGCCCACCTTGAGTAGTTTCTGGGTGAGAGTTTGCATATCAGCCAGACTAACCCCCACAACGGGCAACTCCAGCAAGGCCGAGGCCCCGCCGCTGATTACCGCCAGCACCAGGTCGCGTTCGGTACTCTTTTCTAGAATTTCGATTATTTGCCGCGCTCCGGCTACCCCCGCTTCATCCGGGATAGGATGGCCGGATTCGACTATTTTTAAGGTGCTTAGTTGGGGTGCGCCCGCCGTATGCCCATACTTTACGTTTACAGACCCGGCGGTCAGGCGGTCTTGCAGGATTTCGGCTAAAGCTCCCGCCATAGGTGCACCTGCTTTGCCAGCCCCAACCACATATATTTGATCGTAGTATGGCAAATTATATGCCACCGAATCTATGGAGAGGGTCACACTAGAAGTGTCAATTTGGACACTATTCTTAACGGCCTGGGCTGGGTCAACTGCCGTTAATGCTGCACTCAAAATCTGGAGAGCATGTTCCCGCCGTTGCCGAATTTCGGGGGTTTGCCCTTCTAATAGCGGTTGGATTTGGGAATTTTGCAGTAAATTCATAAATTATGCTAAGGTACTCAAAGGCTATTAGCTCGTAAAATCTGTTTAATCGCTTCTGCCGCTACTTCATTAGCTGGATAAAATACTTCCTCCCGGTCTACGTAGCCCCACTTTTCTTTATCCCTAATTTGAGTCAGTAAGGGTAGTGCCTGGGCATCACCTAAAACGCCTAGTGCTTTAACACTATAGTAGCGTACTGTATAATCCTTATCCCTGATTGCCTTCATTAGTGGTTGCACCGCTCGTTTATCGCCAAGTTGACCTAATGCTATAACTGCTTGGCAACGTAAATCAGTTGTATCTCCATTTTTAAGTGTATCTAAAATAATTTCAAATGCCTGGGCATGGCCTATTTCACCCAAAGCTCTAATAATAGACTCCTTTGCCTCAGAGTTTTCTTCTTGATTAAAATGTTCAATTAAAGGGCCAACCGCTTTCGGATCACCGATTTTACCTAGGGCATCCGCACTCCACGCTCTAACTCCACCATCTTCATCATCAAGGCTTTGAATAAGCGGGTCAATTGCTTGCCGATCACCCAACTGGCCTAAAGCCTCTGCTGCGGTTAGTCGTACAAATCTGTGTGCGTCATGCAAAAATAAAAGTATTGAAGGAACTGCTCGTTGGTCTCCGATATCTCCTAAAGCACCAATAAACCCCCAACGGGCTTCACTAGATTGAGCCTGAAGTAGTGCTTCAAGCAATGGCTCTACCGTCTCTCTGTTCTTAAATTTCGCTAAAGTGGTAGCGGACCAAAACTGTACATCGCTATCCTCATCATTAAGCACCGCAAGTAAGGGTGGTATAGCCTTTTGTCCAATTTGACTTAAACAACTACAACTTGCGACCTCTGAATTGATATTCTTACGTCTAAAGGCATTGATGAGAGCGGGGATAGCCGCTTCTCCTATCTGAATTAACGCATCCTCGGCCCGCGCTCGTACTGGATATCTATCCTCTAGCTGATTAATCAGTCTCTCAATCTCCTCCATATCCTGATTTTCGGTCATTTGCCAACCTTCCTCTATAGATCTTACCTCAGTTTATCCAGTATCTTGCGGCGCGAGGGTCGGTGGATATAAAAGGTCTGCAAAATAGCCTCAAAATGGTCTGGGGCTAATTCTGGTATTTTTGCTAGAGGGATTTCCCCTGAATTGATAATTTTTACCAATTCATAAGCACCGGGCCAAACCAGAACCTGGCAAAGCAAATCCTGATACTCTGTAGCAAAAGGCAAGGCTACCAGTAGGGTTTCAGGGTGATAATGGCTCAGAAATTCCAGAGTTTCAGCGGTTTCGTCCTCATGATTAAGTGGCCGATGGGTGGCTAGTAATATAATCAATGCACTTTCCAAACTCCTGGCACTGCGCCAGTTGTTAAGAGTTGGGAGGCGGCGGATTTGTTTTTCCTCAATAAATGAACAGGCTTGTAACAGCCAGGATACTCCTTGTAACCCCGAAACCTGTTTTAACAAATAGGCCGCCTTTATATTTCCGGCAGCCATCTTTTCTACGAGCTCAGTAGTTAATAAGTGGCAGAAATTTTGTAATACCAGAGCAAAATCGGAGGATAATTCCCGATAGGCTTCCGGCGGAGGGTTACTATCCAGAGGGCGGCTAAGGTCGGCGAAAGCGTTAGGTAGAGCAAACATCGCCTGACGAAAATCGGAAAAATCAAATTGCCTTTTTTTCCAGAGGTGTAAATAAATCAGGGGGGCGCGCTTGCGCAACTCCGGCTCTTCCACTGAGCCTGTTTGGGGGCGACCCATCTCCCCGGCGGCCAGTTCCCGAAAAAATTCAGTTACCATTTCAGATTGGTCGTTAAGCAAGGAATCAAGCACTTCAGCCAGGGTCGGGCGGTAAAGGTCGGGCTTGCGTTGGGCACCAGGGCCGCGCAACAGGGTAACAATCCGCTCCGCCATAAAAGCATAAACTACCAGGCTAAGATTCAGGCGTAACCAGGTTGCTAACACCTCCTGAATAATTTCCCCTCTGGCATGTTGCCGATAGCGTTCCAAATCGGGTAGGGTATAATCCCAGGCGTATCGCTCAATCCAGAGGTCGGGGCGATAATACAGCAAGGTGGCCCATTTGCTCAGTTCCTGCTGGTCAAAATTAACCAGCTCTAACATATGGTCGAAAGTTTTAGAAATTAATTCCCGGCCCTTTTCCGAGTCAGTGGCTGCCGCTCCAACCAGCGTAAAGAGCGGATAGGGCCGGGATTGACCTTCGGAAGTGGTGCAGTAATACTCAATTCCCCAATAATCATCTACCGCCTGGTTAAGAACCTCTAACAGGGGAAAGGCTTGCTCAAAGGTCGAGTTAATATTCTCAGTCATTTCATTCATTTAAGGAGGTTGTAGCTCTTTTCAAGGCTCTTTCGAGTTCATTTTGTCGAATAGTAAAAGTTAAATCGCCCCGTGTCCGTTCCAGTACCCCCCGCACCAAGTCGGTGGTACGGCGCAAGCCGCCCGTTAACACATCGGGGTAATCAATCGTCACAAGCTGGCTATAAACTTCTTCCATCATTTGCAGTAATTGTTCGCACTTTTCGGTATTTTCCGCCCCGTGCCGAATTAAGTCAAGTATATAGCGACGTAGTTCGCTGGCAGCCTCGCCCATCGCGTTCAGATAGGGCGCGTCTTCAACTCCCAGCGTTTCAGGGGGTGGCAACTCCTCACCCCGCACCAGGGCGTAGGTCAGGCGCGACTCGGCGTATTCTTTCTGCGCGTCCTGAACATAACCCGCCCAGTAAATATCGGGGTACTTTTCAAGCTCGGTTTTGAGAGCTAATAAGCGAGTCCGACCCTGTTCCAACATTTCGGCGGCCTGCTCAAATTCGTTGCGATGCACCGCCCGGATGGAATTGGCGGCGTTGCGGATGACCTGTCGTGACTCCGCCAGAGCTTTCTCACGGGCGGCATTCTTCAGCTCAATCCGCGCCACTATCGGCCCCACCGTCGTTTCCAGGTTATTGTTAGACATTAGTTATTCTTTCCTTGCCAATAAAAATAAAATGTTTGCGCCTTTCTAAAACACACCATCTTCAAATTTAACAGGTTGCGTATTGCCAACATACTTTAAAGCCCATTCATGTAACCCTTTTGCATTTTCTTCAACCCTCGGTGGTATACTACCATCCTCCTGATATTCTTTGGGAATAATTGCTGTCCCATAACATGCTCCCGAAATGATCCCTGTCACAATCGAAACCACATAATTTCGTTTTGCCCCAATCGCAAGTTTCATAGCAGTTTTGAAATCATTTCTACGAGCGGCTACAATATAAAAACCCGCCGCCAAAGCCCCCGGTAAATCATCACTCACTTCACATCGAGCAATATTACGTTGGTCAATTTCATCCAAGTCAATGCCTTCCAAATCCCCCGCCAGGATATTATTAACGAGGGTTTGGCGTTCTTCAAGATAATCCTGCGCCGCTAATAACTTTTCCCGATAGGGATTATCAAATATCAGACCGGGAGGCAAGTAATCAAGCACCGCACTCATTAAATCTTCCAGCATTACTTCATTGCTAATCATCAACCTTACCGCCACCGCTAATAAAAAAGCGGCTTGAAGTTGCATTGTTTGTTTACCTGGGAACTGAAATGATTTTCGATACATATCTAATAACTCTACTCTATAAAAGGGACTATAAGCAAATATAAATCCCCAATCCTGCATAATTCTAATTTGTGTACGGTCATCAATTTGTTCTGCGTTTTCAGTACGGTGGTTTGGAAAATCGGGCATTAAATATATAGCACAATATTCGCCCAAAGCCGCGCCCAGGAATTTATCGTAGTAATTTGGTTCGGGTAATTCTGGAGTCATAGGTTTGCCTCGTCAGGGTTTGGGGAGTAGAGGGTTGGTTGACCTAACCGCCAATAACGAGGGCGAATACAAGGTAATCGACTCCAACAAATACATTTGTTCTGTTCTCTAAAAGTAAAATCAAGTTATGCTTTGAGTTCAAAACTACTCATTTACTACTTGGTTCAGAGCAAATTCTATCAAAGGGAATTGCTCTAAATCTGATTTGAAATGGCTTGTAAGTAGATTTTGAGCTCAAATATTTTAGAACTTTTGTATTTGTTGGAGTCGATG
>JBBQZS010000111.1:0-11589 GCA_038207495.1 Chloroflexia bacterium | reverse complement strand
GGAATTGTCAACTTAAGTTTTCTGGAACAAATAGGCTAATCTCAAAAATAGGTCAAACGACTTTAATGGTTGGTCAAACACGATTTATAACCTTTTAGGCCGCAACTTTTAAGGCCGTTACCTCTTGCCAGGTCTTAAATTGGACTTGAATTTGAGCACGATAAATCGAGGCCCTCATTTTATGCCTGTTTAGGCGGAAATGCTGACGGATCGGGCCAAAGGCTGAAAGGAAGCGTTGGGCTTGGCCAGGGGACTTAAATCGCCGCATTATTTTCTCTCTTACCCTCGTTGGTTGATGCGAGTTCTCCGCCCGGTTGTTAAGTCGTTTATGTTGGCGGTGTTCTACACTGGCTAATATTTCTTTTTTAGCCGCCCCGTAACTCTTTAGTTTATCGGTTATTATTACCCTTGGTATGTATTCTAGCCCCTTCAGTAACTTCTTAAAGAATTTTTTGGCGGCGTTACTATCCCGGCGGGACTGCACCAAAATATCTAACACTACCCCGTTTTGATCAACCGCTCGCCACAAATAGGCGGTTTTACCCTTGATTTTGAGGTAAACTTCATCTAAATGCCATTTGTCGCCGGTTCGAGGACGGCGGCGGCGCAACTCATTAGCGTAAGCCTGACCGAACTTGAAACACCACTGTCGAATGGTCTCATGGGTCACTATTATTCCGCGCCTAGCCAGCATCAATTCCACCTCCCGGTAGCTTAAGGCGAAACAAAAATAAAGCCATACAGCCTCATCAATGATTTCCTTCGGGTAGCGGTGACGTTTATAAGAAGGAAGGGCCTTCAGTTTCCGAGATTTGGTTGATTTAGATGGCAAGTTGGTTAGATTACTTTCGGCGCTATTGCTGGCTAATGAAAACTATTTGGTAGAATTGTAGTATCTCACATTTTATACTAATTTGCCTTTTTAACCTGACAATTCCATTGTAACCACTACCCGGATGCGGGGCTGTTTCGCCAGCAAGGTCAACAATCGGCAAAACGCCGCAATCGTCTCCTCATGTTTTACTATCGTGAAAAGCTCCTCAAACTGGTCAATAAACAATAGGATTTCGGCACTTTGCGGCTTTCCTTCCAGGGCCTGTAGCAACTGCTTGCTACATTCTTGGTCATTTTCTTTTAGTTTTAGAGTTAAATCGAAAGGGGTGTCCTCCACCATAGGGGCCAGTTTCGTCGCCAGGGCCAGAAAGGGATTATCCCCTAACTCTCCGGGGGTAAACCGTAGCCCACTCCAACCCTTGCCCCGTTCAAAATCCGGCAAAAGCCAATCTTTACTTTGAGTGGTGTCGCTGTTGATGGCGTTGGCTTCCAGGCGGGGGAGTAATCCAGCCCCAACTAACGATGATTTGCCGCTCCCCGATGCCCCCACCACTGCCACAAAACGGCTTTCGGCCACCTTTTTAACCAGCTCGTCCGTTTCGCGCTCCCGCCCGAAAAATATCGTGGCATCGGCTTTTTTGAAAGAAACCAGGCCGGGAAAAGGTGAGCGATCCCATTTTGGGGTAGCAATAATCAGCGGTTGAGGGCCAGGGTGGGTTGACACGGGTGGGGTGGTCGGGGCTATCCCCAGGCGGTTTTCCAACTCGGCTATCTTTTTCTGAGTTTCTTCTAGATCAATTATGGTTTCTGGTGGAGTATCAATCCCTTTGATCGCTTTCAGTTCCTCTAGTTTATAGAGGCGGCGGCGGGCAAATTCAAGCTGTTTTTGCAAATTGTCATGTTCGAGCATTGCGCCTGCGCTCCTTCTACCGAGTCGTTTAGAGTTTTTCCGTCAATAATGTGATTGGGCAACGGGCTACCATCCGAAATGCAAGCATCAGGTTAAACCAGATTGCCGCCGCCAACCGCCCAAAAGCCGCCCAATTTCTTCCACCATTTTGCTAATATGCTCATACTGCCCACCTGTTAGCCAGTGCCACTGGTAGGCCAGTCGCAAATACAGCCGTACTTTGTTCAAATGGGCATCCGCACTCTGAAGATAGCCGATACGCTCTTCGCCCCGCCGCGAATTGGCCTCAAACAAGGCTTCCTGAAAATCCAGGGCGGCAGCGGTCAAACGTTGGGCTACTCCGAATCGCTGGGCTTTCGGGAATTTCTCGCTGGCGGGTAATAACCAACTCAACATATCAAAGGTACGAGTAAAGATTACCATGTCTTCAGCCATTAATTTCAACTCCCTGGTTGAGTGGGAAAACCTGCTATTGGCCCATCGCAAAGCCGCAAAGGGCAAGCGCGGTCGCCCTCCCGCCGCCGAATTTGAGCTGCAACTCGCCGACAAGTTGGTGGGGCTGCAACGTGACCTGCGTAATCGTACCTATACCCCCGGCTTTTACCGCCATTTTTATATCCATGAGCCAAAACACCGCAAAATCAGTGCTGCGCCCTTCCGTGACCGGGTGGTGCATCACGCCCTTTGCAACCTGATTGAGCCTGTTTTTGAGGCCCGGTTTATCCCCGACAGTTACGCCAACCGAAAGCACAAAGGCACTCACGCCGCCCTTGACCGTTTGCAGACTTTCGCCCGCCGCTACCGCTATGTTCTGCGGCTGGATATTGTGAAGCACTTTCCCTCGCTTGACCACGCCCTCCTTTTCCACGAAATTGCCAGGGTTATCCCCGATGAAGGGCTTTTGTGGCTGGTGCAGCTTATTCTGGCAAGTGGGCAGGGCGTGCTGGAGGAGGAGTACCGGATGGTATATTTCCCCGGCGACGACCTCTTTGCCGCTCTTCGACCACGTGGTCTGCCCATTGGCAACCTGACCAGCCAGTTCTGGAGTAACGTCTACCTAAACCCCTTCGACTGGTTCGTTAAGCGCGAGTTGGGCTGTCCGGCCTATTTGCGCTATGTGGACGATTTCGCCCTGTTCAGTGATAGCAAGAGCCAGCTTTATCAGTGGAAGCAGGCCATAATTGAGCGGTTGGCCCGCCTGCGCCTGACCATCCATCAGAACGAAGCCCAGGTGCTGCCCACCCAGGACGGCATCCCCTGGCTAGGTTTTGTGGTTTATCCCTCGCACCGCCGCCTGAAACGCCGCAACGCCGTTAATTTCACCCGGCGGCTGGAACATAACCTCGACCTCTACCAGACCGGCGAAATCAGCTTTGGCGAACTGGATGCCAGCGTGAAGGGCTGGATTAACCATGTGCGCTACGCTGATAGCTGGGGCTTGCGCCGTTATATTTTCAGTCGCCACCCCCTCAAACGCCACCCTGAGCCAAAATCCCGCCACCCTATAATCCGCCGATTCTTCTGGAAACGGAAAAGACGCTGATAAAACCTCCCTCCAAATTTTTAAAACGGCACTGCGTGCCGGTAGGGGGGATTCCCCCTACTACCCCCTTAGAGTTCAGAGAACGCGCAGAGGTCCAGAGATCAGAGGATTCAGAGGTCAGAGGGTCGCGATAGGGCAGACAACACCGCCACCCGAAAACCGACAACAAGGTCGAAATCGAGGTACGGAACGTTAAGGCTGCGGTACACACAGGACGCATCAACTCGACTGACGTGGTACGAACCGCCCCGCAGCACCCGCCTAGCATCACTGTCATCCACCCCTATCTCTTTTGGATTATCATATTTGTTCAGGCACCACTCATACACATTCCCGCTCATATCCAGCAACCCAAAGGGCGAGGCTCCATCGGGGTAGCAGCCGACCGCGCTGCTGCTACCTATTCCCGTTTCATCCGTATTGCCCTTATTCTTATCAAAATCGTTCCCATAAGGGTATTTTAGCTCTTTTTGGCCCCGCGCCGCGTATTCCCATTCCTCTTCCGTTGGTAGTCGAATTTCTTCGTTTGCTTCAATTCCTCCCGCTTTTACTCCTATCGCCCGGTATTTAACCGTCAGCCAGCGACAAAAACCCACCGCCTGATACCACGATACATTATCTCGCGGGTGGTTGCGATATTCGTTATATTGGCCTCCTATTTCCTGCGGTTGGTACCCTTTCGGGAAATCCCGCCACCATTCCGACTGCTCATATTCCCCCGAATCCACGAAACTTTGATACTGTCCATAAGTTATCTGGTATTTCGACATTTGGTAGCTATGGCTTAATGGCACTTCCCGCCCTTTTTCCCCCATCACGAATTTGCCGTCGAGTGGGGCTGATATAGGACACCACCCAATATCCGGCAAGCCATCGGGCCGCAATCCTACCCCCTTGCGACTATCTCCCAACAGCCCCAATACCCGCCCGCAGTAAGCCCGCTCCACTGGTTGTAATGCCTGGCTCGTCTCCAATAATGCCACCAACCACTTTACCAATGCATCCCGTATCGGCTGCTCCGTGAGTTTGTTCAATTTCTTCTGGGCGTACAGTTCTTGCTCCTGTGCAATTGTCGCCCCTAACCACCCCAACCACCAGCGCGGGTCGCTTCCCTCGCTTGGCGGTTCTTCTTCCAGTAATTCTCCCAGGAGTTGCCACAAATCCACCTTCCGCCCCGTGTCCGTCAGCACATCTCCCACAAAGGCGCACGGTACTCGCCACGTCTCCGGCTTCCCGACTATCACCTCCCCGACCTTACTAAAACTTTCTTCCTTTTCGTATTCCCCTACCAGATGCGCTGCCGCCAGATATTCCTGAAACGTCCGATGGGCAAAATGGAATACTTCTTCCTCCCCTCTGCGCTGCCCCGGTGCTACCAACACCCCGGCGTTTTCACACAGGTAGTTGATTATATCCATTCGCACATGCCTTCCAAATGGCTTCAGATATTCAACCAATTGCCCTACACTTATCTCTGCCGTCCGCTCTCCAACCCCGCTACTGTCATGCACCGCATAGGCCAGGGCTGCCAGCCGCACGTATAATTCTTCTACCCTCTTATCCCCCAATATCTTTAACAGCGATGGCCCTTCCGCCTTATTCTTCGTCCACTGATCCAATAGGAGTAATATGCTCTCCCGGTACAATGTACCTTTCCGGGTGGGTAGTCCCCCTTCATCCTTCAAATATAAGGTTGCCATCAAGGTTACAAATAACGGGCGGTCTTTCAGTTCCAGGTCTATTTCCTCAAGTTGCTCGTTCAAAGCCGCGGCCTTTGCCTGCGCCTCTGCCCCACTCATTTTGCTTGCCCGGTATAACTTCTCCACCAGTTTCAGCCGATGGCTATCCTCAAAGGCCGTAATGGTCACCGCCTCAAATCCCGGCAAGCTCCAACCCTCATACGCCGATGGTCGGCTGGTGACGATTACCCGACTGCCCCAGTAGAGTTTGTGTAGGCTCTCCACCAACCCGATTAACTGCTCCTGCCGCTCTTTCAGTTTCCCTTCCTCGAAGGGTACTTCATCTAACCCGTCCAACAGTAACACCGCCTGCCCTTCTTGCAGGTCATTTTTCAGGTCATCGGCATATCCCTGTAATTCTTCTCCCAACAACTCTTTTACCACATACGCCCACAGGTGATCGGCACTAACCGCACCGCTTTTGGGGAAATGTGACCAGGTTACAAAGCGTCTTAGCTCAATATATATCGGGGTAAGCGCACCGTGCGGCCAGTTTTCCAGTTCGGCTAAATTCGCCTTGCGCTGCCATTTCTCTATCCCTGCTCCCGCCAGACACAGAGCCAGATACTTTACAAAGGTGCTTTTGCCGCTCCCCGGCGCACCCAATATTACCAGCCTATCCCGCGCTGCCGCCAGGTGGTTCAGGTGTAATTTGATACTGTTCTCTCTTCGGCTTTGGGCTTGTTTTATATTTATTTTTCCGACTAAGGTTTCAAAGGGGGCGCGTTCGTAGCCCAGTTCTTCCAGGGTGGAACGGGGTTGTGAGAGCCTTCCTTCTTCTATTTCACGGCTCAGTTGGTCTGTCCGGGACATCCACAAATCCACCACCTTCCCGGCTTCAACCTCAAAGTTTATTTCGAGGGGAGTGGGCGAGTCTACATACACCTCCTCCAGATTGATTTTCCCCGACTGTTTCGGGTTTATCAGGGCCAGATTCAATGTCCCGACCTGCTCCACCAAGTTCTTAAGATAGCGTTGCCTTAAAAAGTTATTTTGTTTGGACCGGGAATATGCTATCCCAAAGTTGTATATTTGCGCTTCAAGTTCCTCGTGGTTCCCATATGCCAAAAACACTGAGTCCTGTTTTAAGCTACTCTTTATTTTTTGAGAAATACCCTTTATATTGGGTGGCCACTCTTTTTCGGTAACTTTCTCTAACTCATTCCTTAGTGCTTCTGAAAAATCGCCGGTTTTAAGCCTATTATTATGCCCGGTTTTTTGCCCAGCCTCTACTGCCAATAAGACAGATTGCGCTACATTTTTCTGTAGTTCACCCTCTGGAAGTTCAGTTTTCTGAATTTTGCCCGATTCTTCTGGACTCAGAAAATTGGCACAGGCATCTATACAAAATATCTGCCGACTAAAACTCGTAGTCCGTAAATATCTTAGTAGCTCATTCAATTCCAAACTTCGGTACACTTTTTCAGTAACATCTGAGGTGAATAAGCAACGTTTATTCTCAACGTTAATAACTCCATGCCCACCCCAGTAAACCCATAATAAGTCACCAGCTTTTTCTCCCAACCAGTCTGTAATAGATGCCTCAAGTGCACTTCTAGTGGCGAGGGGAACATCGGGGTTTACTTCTGCTTTATTTTGTTCTAGCGGAGCGAGATGTAGCCTGATATTCTCTTTCTGCACACCTCTTTTCACCAACCAGTCATAGAATTTCTGAGCATCCAGTGCCGCCCCATCTAAATCAGGGAATACCTTTTCCCCATAACGCTCAATTCCCACTACCAGGGCGTAGGTTGTTTTTTGTGACTTTGCCATAATTATAGATTCGCCCATTCCATCCCCTTCTTAAATTTTTGCCAGGTTTCTTTATTACTGAAATATGCCCCGTGCGATAAGGGGAAAGGTTGGCGGTTATTTACCCTTTCATCCAATACCTTCTCCCCAAATATGCCTTCCCCTACAAAACTTAGAAAATCATATTTGTCATATATATTCAGCCATTTGGGTAGTTTATCCAGCTTATAGGATAGCTCTCCCGCTTTGGAGAGATTTTGTAATGCTCCTATCTCATAAAAGAAGGGTGCCTGGGAACCAACGGTTACTAATAGCTTTACCTGCGGTAGTTTCTCTTTTATCAGTAAATCTACACAGGCTATCCCACCCAAACTGTGCGCCAGAACTATTACCTCATCCCCACACTCTAATATGTTTTTACGGATAACTTCACGGATTTTCTCGCCGTAACCCTGATAAACCAAAATATCGCCTATAAATGGGTACAGCTTCATCATGAAATTCTCTCGTCCATTTTCAAGAGCCATCGTTGGAACACCCAATGTAACCCAACCAGCTATGTCCTTTGCTAATTTCCCTATTCCACGGGAATAGGTATCCTCGTTAAACTGGTTTTCCAGCTCTTTTACCAGTTCGTCTCGCAGAGTTGCATCATAAATAAGGAGTGTATCTGCCGCCCGCTCGCTTTGAATCTGGATAAGCTCTGCCACTATTGACCGGGCAATTACAGGGTAGTATTCTTCGGCAGCGGCTTCGTCTTTAATAGTTTTTATAGCCTTTTTGTATTCAGTAGAATTGGTTACTTTTCTACGGACTTCCTCAAATATTTCTTCAAGCTCATTCTCAGATAAAAGTGCTAAAACCGCCGGAGTAAGGGGTTGGCTCTTAATCCTTTCTTCAACAACCTCATAAGGCTCCAAATCTTTTGATACTCCACTGGAGGCTACTGGTTGAGTCCGGGCTATTATTTTTAATTCATATAAAGGATCAAGGTAAAGGTGTTCCCACAAAAGAATGTCAAAGTCCGTACCTTCTCCGCCACCTATGGAGCGAGTGTTATTATCACTGGGGAGAGAGGCGAGTCCGTTAAAGTTAAGGGATGCACCCACCTCATCACCCCAGAAACATCCCACCACTTCAAACTTTAACCCTTGTTTTTTAAGTCCTTTTTCCGTTTGTGCAATAATTTCTTTACTTCGTTTTTCACGGGTTCCAGTACCGTGTACAAATAGCACTTTTATCATTTAAATCCCTTTCTCAGCATTTGAGAGTTCTGCCTCTTTCAGCTACTAATATTATCGGTAGTTAGAGACAGACTGTTACTTTTCTGATAATCCTCGTTTCTCAGCTTATTTCAATTCTTTCAAACCAGAGCTTGTTGAGTAATTCGCAGCCCACTGGGGTTTCAAATCTTGAATTTATGTTTTTATGGAAGGAAAAATGTTGGCATAGTTTCTCTCGGTAGATTTACTTTTGGATTGCTTATTCTAACGCTGCTTGTTATACTGAATCTACTGGCTTTCCACACAAAGCTATATATTTGAGATAAACATCAGTTTTAAAACTAACCCAGACGGCGGGAACTGTCTGGGCTTTTCTTTTCATTTGCAATTGAATTTAACACCATCTTAACTTCATCGTCAATTCTTTCCTGGTTAATTGGCTTAACCCCAACGGTTCTACAAAAAAATACAAATTGATGGAATTGTCTGGCACTTTTGACCTCCCTGTCCCGATTTGTAGTGCGAACTATTTTTAAGTTTAATGCAAGAGAAAGACGTTGAAGGGGGAACTACCCAATATGCA
This sequence comes from Chloroflexia bacterium, assembly GCA_038207495.1. Taxonomy (GTDB): domain Bacteria; phylum Chloroflexota; class Chloroflexia; order Chloroheliales; family Chloroheliaceae; genus Chlorohelix. The sequence continues at coordinate 3,005 of JBBQZS010000111.1, read as the reverse complement.
GCAACTGACTACCGATAAACTCCGCCTACTGGAAATACCTCCTGCACCAACGGAGTATGCCACTCGAAGCGATGGTAAAATCTTTCTGGCGAAAGACTATTATTTCCGAAAGGCCAACGAGATATTTGGTATCGGGAATTGGGCGGTGCATCACGACTGTGGCTCTGTCCGTTATGAAACCCACCTCCACCCCAAAACCAACCTGCCCGTTGGCGTGGTTTGCTATGTTCAGACCACTCTAACTACCCAGTTCAGTATGCCCCGAACTGTAGTAGGCTTTGGGGCGGTGCAGTTTGGCAAAAACAATGGGGTCATGCGAGATGACCAGAATGTAGATGTTTACGTGCTGGCTCTCAGGTCAGCCGAGGCCAGAGGTCTAAAAGATGCTCTTTCTACCTTTGGGGTAGCTTTCCAGGTTGATATGACCGGGGGAAAGAAAAACCCCCGTCCTACCCAGAATACCTCTAATATAGCCTTTAAACCACCAATCCCTCGGCAGGAAGAAACCAGAACTGCGACCAGGCCGGGGCAAGGGGGTAAACCACAAAGTCTGGCTACCAGTAAAGTACCGAGCCATGAAAAGGTAGAACCGAACACCGGGGCGGTAGCGGTTAAAACGGGGGCAGGTAACGAAGTTATCTCCCCTGAGCAACTTGCCAGGGTCAAAATGTTGGCGCAAGAGAAGGGCTATATCCCGGAGGGTCTGGAAGCCTTGTGCCAGCAGCGGATGAAACGCAGTAGCACCGAAATGAGCCAGCCGCAAGCCGTCAAGCTTATCGAATTTCTGGAAAAACAGCCAGCAGTAGCATAACCTACTACCGTTTAAGTTGCGGTTTACTTATCTAACCGCAACTTTTTGTAATAATAAACAAGGTTAGCCAAGCAGCAGATAGCCCCGTTTGAGACGGCGGTTAAACTGGCGGGTCAGCCACTTCCGGGCACTGTCCTCATCAGGAAATTCCTGAGCCAGAGTGCGTAACTTTTTGCTGCCTAATCTTCCCCAGGTGCGAATTACGCAGTACGGCGACCACAGGCTCGGTTGGTAGGCCAGTCGGTAAAAACGGCGGGAGTTCGCGGCAGGATCAATCAAAGCGAACTCGAAGGCAATATAGCCACCGATTTCGGGGAGCGGCGGGGAAATTGTGGTAGGTTGAACTTTTGTCGTGAGCATATCTTTAGACCTTCAAATAACAAAAACTATTGTTCGTAATCCAATTATAGCAAATTGCCGCAAATCCACCATTGGCAGTGGCACTTTTGACCCGTCCTGGACGGTTTGTATAGCACAAGTTTTCCGTCCAGTTTCTGCAGGTTTAACCACCAGGGCTATGCTATTATTCAGCAAGTTGTTGTAAGTTATAACCAAGCGAAAAGGAGATTAAAATGAGTCCAGATGAGGAAATGGTGTTTAATGCGTTAGATGACTACATCCAGTTACAGAAGCAAGGGGAGGCTCCCAGTCCAGAGAAGTATGTCCTGAGTTACCCAGAGGGGGTACGAGCGGAATTGCTAAAAGCCCTGCACAACATCCCCAGTGATGCTGACCAGCAGCAAGCCTGGAACAGTACCAAAAACAAACTTTACCCCGAAAACAATTGAAAACAAAAACGCCGGGTTGCCCCGGCGAATAAAACCTTAAAATATTTGAAATACCGTTTGCCAACCCGACCAGGCAACCGGCATCTATTTTCAATCGCCACGAAATGAGATTTGTGCCAATTTGCTTGACCTGACCCGCACAACAGAAACGCCGGGTATGTTTCACCAGCGTTTCTGCCCTAACGTGACTAGTAACGCTTGTCTGGTGCCAATTTTTAACCTGATTATCTTAATTTAAGCCTCATTTTGAGACATCTGCAACTACTAACGCGAAACCAAGTACGTAGGAGGACGCGACTGCCTGGAGAGTTTAGACAAAAACCTTCTAATATCCTCCAAATTAATTGACTATTCCCAAAAACTGAGCTTAAATATTTGCAAGGATAGAATGTTCGCAGGTTTCTACTTCCCTACCCAACCAATCCAACTCCAAATAGAGCAGGGAAGTGGCGGTTTCTACAACTTAACCAGAAATTAAACACAAAGTAAGAGTAACCATGACAATCACGGACAACGAAGCCAACCGGCTCAGGCTCAAAACCCGTCCGGGAATAACCCTGGAGTTCGATCCCCCGCGCTGGGACTACGAGGAGGCCGCCGATACCATCGGCAGGGTCTACTTTGAGAACGGGCTAAAGATATATAAGTTGCCGGGCGATCTTCCCGAAGATACCGATCTGGAAACGGTTGAGCCAGTAACGATAAACCCCGATGGCACGGTACAGCAGTGGTTTTATACTTGCACCTCTGACCCGCAGGCCGAAACCACCAAAAACCACAATCGCAAGCTGAGGGAAGAGCGGGAGGCGGAAGGCTTTTATGACCGCTCCCGACAGGCTACTCCATTACCGATTACTCCAGTCCGAAAACGGGGTAGGTTTGACCGGGAGTTGCTACGATTCCAAAAAAGTGTGTGGTTCAGCACCAAAGTAACAGCGGTGGCAATACTTGTGATGCTGATAGGTTGGGGCATAAATTGGGGGATAAATCGGCTGAGTACCAGTGGCTCAAAACAGGTCACAATAAACATGGCGGTGTTGCCACAGGTAAGTTTCCAGTACAGCCTGACAGAGAGCCAGGTAGGGCAGCAGATAAAAACCATCAGCCTGTCTTTGACCCTGGAAGCAAATGGAGATGCCACCGGGACGGTTGAGTTGCCGGATGCTAAAGCCAGTGGAAATGTGCGGTTTCTCAATTCCGGGCCTACCGCAGTCACCTTACCAGCCGGAACGGTAATCGCTAGGGTGAGCGGAGTAAACTATAAGCTAGGTCAAGCCGTGACTGTGCCTGGTTCTAACATCCAAGCTGCCAAAGTAGTTTTTGCTGATGGACAGATACAAGCTGACCAGGCCGGGCCGCAGGGCAACCTGCCGGGTGGGATTGGGGCGTTTGCGTTTAGAGGTACA
>JBBQZS010000110.1:0-11920 GCA_038207495.1 Chloroflexia bacterium | reverse complement strand
GGGACATCACCAGCGACTGGACCGCTCCCATGCACAATTGGGCCAGTATTTTGAACCAGTTAGCCATCCATTATGAGGGTAGGTTGAAACTCTGATGTTAGGTGACAAATCCCATTTACACAGTCCTATTGACATACCCTCATTTGCCTTAGAAGATCTTCAAGAAAATGACAATATCAATTGAATATTTAGCACAATCCCATGCTCCTCTTGTCATTAGGGTATGCTATACCTAAAATATCAGTCTATGGTGAAAGGAAGTTTCATGAGTTCATTATTAGAGCGCATTAATATTGACTCGGCAATTTCACACGGTCAACCTACTATTCGAGGTTTGCGCTACTCGGTATAATTCTTGTTGGAATTGCTCAGTTCCGGCATGAGTTATGAAGAGATTTTGACCGATTATCGCGACTTTGAACGCGATGATATTCTAGTGACTCTTGAGTTTGCCGCCCACCCGACCCTGCTTCCTAAGCCCGAATAATACAACCTATTGTAGATTGACCTTCGGCTGTGCTTTAAGCGAGCTATTTTCAATTTCAACCCGTTCTTGACGAACTGTTTCACGAAATAACTGCTGTTCAGTTACGGCTTGTTTGTAAATGCGAATTTCTTCCACTACGATAATTTGCTTTTGTACTACTAATACTTCTTTTGTGACTGGTATAATTAGCCAATCACCTTCCTGACGTGGCCCAACTGGTTGAAGGGTAATCTGGTTAATAGGAACATGCTCGATAACTACCTCATCATGGGTTAAAGTCGCAGGAATTGTTTGCTCCACCTCTTCCACTGTTTTGTGAATTAGCACCTCTCCTAGCTGGATTTGCTTTTTCTCAATTTGAAGGTGTTCCTCAGCCAATGGGATTTGCCAACTTTGGCTTTCCTGATCAAAATTCATAGTGGTATTCCCGGAAATCATCATAGAACGTTTCATTGCTTCTTCTATAGTAGTGTCCAGTTGTACTTTATTTTCTCTAAATTTCTTTTTATTGAAAAGTTCTACTGGAAGCATCAGCCGATCTTTATTTTCTATCAGCCGAGTAATCAGGAAGGAAGGTTGCTGCGTTTCAGGATTGAAAACTATATCCTCTATTTCACCAAATGGCTCACCCTCGTTCGTTTCTACAATATCACCCGCTACTAATGATTTGGCTTTCTTTGCGCTAGACATATTTATTCCTTTGAACTAAATTTTAGTTTTGAAATAATGACTTCAGCCAGTTCCCCATTCATTTCAGATTTCAAAGGAACCAACTGAAGTCATTACCACCTGTTATGAGGCTATAACGAAATGCTAGTTAACTAAACATCGGCCAGGTTATCAAGGTAATCTTTGGTGAAGTTAACCACTACCTTGTCGTCGTTGGCGTTAATAATGGAACGCTGATCTACTTCCAAATCTCCCTTGAACATACCACGACTAAGGATAAATTTGCCATCACCAAAATCTTTTACCTTGCCAATTCTCTCACCGTCGGATGAAAGCACCTCGAGTCCTTCTCTCAAGACGGTTTCCCCGTTGCTATAGGAATCCTGTCTGTAGGAAGTACCGTTAGGGTTAACGTCGTACTTCTGAGTTGCACTTTCCCCTCGAGCTCCCGAGCGATCAACCTCAACATGTTCCTTGCGGACATTATCGACTACTTGCTGACGCTCTACCCGTTGCTGCTTGTTGACTTCGACTTCCCCAGTAACTATGGCTTCCTTAGAAACTACAGCTTCTTCACCGTATAGTGGCATGCGGATAACGCCTTCCTTGAAAGCCGTTTCGCCTTCCTGAAGAGGACGTTCAGCTACCCGGCGTTCCTGGACATTAACTTCCTCATGGCGCAATTCCACCGGAATCTGCTGTTGCTCAGAAGTAACAGTCTTATTAATCTTTACCTCGCCCACCTGAGTACCACGTTTTTCAACGTTTAAACGCTCCTCAACAATCTCTATTTTGGCGTTTTCCGTGCCGGATTGAGCGTAATTTTTGTAATTATCGCCTCCAATAAATAGTCGGTTTTGTTCCAATCTAGTAAGGGCGTTTAGGGGATAGCGCCGCCCTTTCACATAGAACTCGTCACCTTGCAATCGCTCAATAGTACCAAGGGGTTGGTTATCTTCGGTAAAAACTTCCAAACCCTGGCGAATCTTATTTCTGTCAATCATCTTGTATGACCTCCGTTCATAATAATTACTTCTCAAAGTATGTTTCTCAGGCTTAGTATTCTTAAACCCGGAAACATAAGTTACTGCAATTATTACTTAAGCAAAAACTGCACCACCATTACCCCTATGCTTTGCATTGAGATAAGGAAATGGTCATTGAGACATATTTAGGAGAGATAAGTAATCTACTTGATAAGTAATCCCATATCAGGAGTAGAGCCTCCCTGGCATTGGAATTTCTTTGGGAAACGATAAAATCTAATTGTGAAATTAACAGGCGCGGGTATCCTGGCGTTGGTAAGATAGCAAACGGTCAAGCAGTTTTAGTTCCAGGGGATAACGGTAAAACCCGCTATGATACCGCCAGCTAGCCAGTGATTTAACCAGATTACCCCGCCAACCCCGCAAGTTTGGATTTGTAGTCGTGGGAAAATAAGCGTTTAGCACCTGACCGAACTCGCTAATCTGGCGACGGTGGCGAGGTTTGAGCCAGGGCGTGTGCGGGTTATGGCGGTGGGCAAAATCCCGCCATTCCTCACTGACCCATTCATCCAGTGTTTGGGGGAAACGAAAGCCGCCAGTTGTTGCAGCTTCTAGCATTGTTCCGGCAACGGGTTCGGGCGAATAAAGATATAAGATTATTTCGGTAGCCGGGTTAATACTCTTGATTTGTTTGATAAAAGCGGTAGTGATTTTAATATCCTGGTCAGGGTCGGGCGGATTTCCCAGCATAAAGGAAAATTCCGGCACAATGTCGTATTCCTTAAGCAATTTTGCCATTGCCAGGGTCGCCGCAATAGTGGCTTTGCCGCCCTTGTTCAGGCGAGCCAGGGTTTCGTCCGAGCCACTTTCCGCCCCCATAAAAATCATTTTGCAACCGGCTTTTCGGAGTAATTTCCAGGTTTCAGGCTGATATTTTAGTAGCGTATCTACCCGCCCTTCACCCCACCAGCCGATTTTATCTCCCAGTCCAAACTCCAACAGCTTTTCGGCATACTGACGCACTCGTTTTTCGGAAGTGAAAAAGTTATTGTCCACAAATATAACCGAGTCAATATTAAATTGCTGGTAGAGGTAATTAACATTGTTGGCAGTGCGTTCCCCCGACTCTGCCAGCCAACCACCATCAACCATTTTGACCACCGCGCAAAAATTACAAAAGAAGGGGCAACCAAAGGAAGAATTATGGGGCAAAGTGCGCATTCCCAGCGCAGTGGGGCCAACATACTTTTCAACTGGGAGGCGGTGATAGGGAAGGGCGGGCAAAAGTTGAGGTGAGGTAAGGGCCCGTTCAGGGTTGAAGTGGATTTTTTCTTTTTCGAGATAAATGAGCCCTTTGATACTCGCGAGATTTGGTTCAGATTGTTCAAGGGATGCGAGCAGTTCTAGAAAAGTAAATTCGCCCTGACCCCGTACTACATAATCAACATAAGCGGCCCGTAGGCAAACTTCGGGATGTTCGGTTGGGAAATAGCCACCCCAAACGATAATTACCTCTGGCAAGGCACTTTTGACCAGCCGACAAACTTCGACGGCTTGCTTCAGTTGTGGCCCCGGCATAACTGTAACCCCTAATATCCGTTTTTCAGGGTCAGTCGCCTCAAAAGTTTCAAGAATGGCTTTGGTGGGGTCAGGCTCCAGATTGCCATCAATTATCTGGTAGGGGTAACGCTCCTCCAAAACTGCCCCCAGTGCCAGCAAGCTAAGGGGTAGATAATTCTTGCCGGGTGGCGCACTTTGAGGATTAAAGAGGATTAACATTTTTCACCTTTTGGTATAACAAGACTCTCGTACAGAGATAATAGCCGGGTAGCACAAAGTTCAAGGCTATAGCTGGAGGCCTTCACCTGTGCTGCATTTTTTAATTGCGCCCATTCGGTGCGGCGGGTTAAAATTCTATTTACAGCATGGGCTAACCCTTCCGGGGTATTATTCTGGGCTAATTCACCCGCTGCGCCATCAGCTAACATTTGCGGCGCAAGCCCAACCGGGGAAGCTACTACTGGCAACCCAACTGCCATTCCCTCCAACAAGGCCATACATTGGCTTTCGTAATAACTTGACATAATAAATAAATCGGCTTCGGCATAAGTTTCTGGCATATTTTTGGGGTCTACTGTTCCGGCAAGTTGGACTCGTTCCATAAGACCTAATTCTGAGATTAAGCCTTCCAGTTTGGGGCGTTCTGGCCCTTCACCGATAATTTTGAGCCGCAATTCTGGCAAGAGAGCCATCACTTTTATCAGGTTTGCGTGGCCTTTGACTGGCAACAACGAGCCTACCGCCAGGGCTAAAGGTTGGGCAGGTAGTTCCGAAGGCGGTTGGAGTGCTTGATTAAAGCGAGTCAGACTAACCCCCAGCGGTAGCACCAACGGTTTGGGCTTATTCGGGTACTTTTTGGTCAGGATAGCCGCAAGATATTCCGACCCGACAGTTAAGACCATTGCTCGCCGAACTGCCAGATTTAAATACCGACGGTCTAGCCAGTGACGGGCAGCTCCATATCCAATCACTGGCAAGTTTATGGCCTCCCCGCCCATACACGAAACAATCAGTTTGCGTTGGGTCTGGCGGGCGGCTAAAACTCCCACCATAGCTGGTTCAGCCGCCCAAAAAGCGTGTAGTAAATCGCCCGGTCGCCGGGAAATACCCCTCAACGCCCCCAGCAGTGGTCTGACTCTTTTCAGGTGGGGAATTTTGAGCAATTTATCATCCCCAAAACTTTGTACCACCACTTTGCCGACGCGGTATTTATCCCGCCTGTTGGGGTATTGCAGGGCGAAAATCTGAAGATTATGCTGCTCTGCCACAAAATGAGCCAGGTCGGTCAAGGCCGGGATACAATAGTCGGCGGCCTCACTTTGAAAGCCCGGCACAATCCAGGTTATATCCAGTGGTTTCAACTATCGCTACCCCCTAATCCGCCACCCGCTCTAGCTCAATCAGGAAATGGTCGCCAAAGGTTGCCAAAATGGGCAGCGTATCGCTTATCCAACTATCGGCCTTACCCAGGATATTAAAGAAACGAGGATACCGTTGAGGTAAATGGCTCAGGTAAGGCGGCGGCCAGATTAAAGGGAAAGCTTTTAACCGAACTTTTCGGAAGTAAGGTTTGAAAAGTTTTATTAGTTTTGATGGGTTGTAATAATAAGTTTGAACCATTAGCGGCTGCCCAGGCAGGGCGCGGGCCAGGGTTTTCCCTTTCCAACGTCGGGTGGCATTTTTGAAATCAAGGTGTAGCCCAAACCATAAAATTTCAGTCAGGCAAAAGCGTGGCATAACCGAAAAAACCAACCTACCACCCGGTTTTATTAACCTTGCTAGCCCTGCCGCCACTTCCCCCAATTCCGGTTCGCAGTTCAGCGGCCCAAAGCTGCTGTATGCTCCATCAAAACTTTTCGCCCCATAATATTCTACCAACCTGCCAACTTGCGCGGCTGGAAAAAGATGGTTGCCAAGCAAGGTGGAAAGGTTTATTTGTTCGACTCTGGCGGCAGCCAGCTCAAGCATCTTTGCCGAAACATCCAGCAAGGCTATTTTATGGAGCTTATCTGCCAGATAAGCCGCTTCCAGACCAGTGCCACTCCCAATTTCAAGCAAACGGGCAGGTTCAGGAAAGGCGCGGTCAAACCATTTTCGGTTTTCGGTGCGCATGCGGGCTAAAACAAGATTCCCCCTCTCTTCGGCATCATAATCTGCCGCCACCCCATCGAAACCCAGCGCGGTTGAGTTGTAAAGCTTATTCATAATCCCTGAGTTTCCTCGTTTACGGGTAATTTGCTCGCCACTGGTTGATTTTTGACTTTTTCACTCTTTTGCAAAACCCTCTGCCGCATAATTTCCAGCATCCCGATTTTGGCGAAATCGGTCAGGCGGTTTAAGCTTAACGGCTTGTGCTGGCGTAGAGCAATTTTCTTCTGCAAGATACGAATAGTCAGATTATAAAATTTGTTTGGGTAACGGGCTTTGAACAAAAGGCGGTTCTCGTTGGTACTACTCCATTGTTGTTGCTGCGGAGCCAGTTCAGCTTTTACCTGTTCGTAAAAAACCGTCCCTTTGAGCGGATAAGCTACCGAGAACCCGGCAGTATCGGGCTTGAGGTCAGCCAGCATCTTCTCGGTCGAGCGTATATCTGCCAGGGTTTCACCGGGATACCCAAACATAATGAATAAGCCCACCTGGATACCCATTGCTTTGGTTAGGCGGGTTGCTTCGTAGATTTCCTCAACTTTGGTCTCTTTATTCATCGCGTCCAGCACTTTTTGCGAGCCACTTTCTGCCCCGTAATAAATCTTCCAGCAACCGGCCTCTTTCAACTGCTGAATAATGGTCGGGTTAATCAGGTCTACCCGAGTCAGGCACTCAAATGGTAGTTGAGCCTTGCGCCTTATAACCTCACCGTGCCATTTCTCCATCCATTTTTTGTTTGCACCCACAATATCATCGGCTAGCCATATTCTGTCCACCCCATAATGGTCTCGCAGCAGTAGCATTTCTTCCACCACGCGCTCCGGGGAATGCTGGCGGAAACTTCGAGCGAAAATCTCCTTGCTACACCAATTACAACTAAATGGACAACCCCTTGAGGTCATAATATGCAGACTGGTATAACCCCAGCGTTTACGCCAGGCACTAAAATATGGCTCAAGCTCCACCAAATCCCAGGCGGGCATTGGGAGGGTGTCCAAATCTTTTACGGGCGAACGGGCGGGGCTACTCTGGGGCTTACCATCTTTTAGATAAACCAGTCCAGCTATTTCGTTGGTGGGCGACCCGTTCAGAATCGCTCCAGCTAATTCCTGAATGGTTATTTCGGCCTCACCCTGTACTAAATAATCCGCCCCGAATTTCCCCAGATATAGTTCCTGATAGGTGCTAGGGTCTGGCCCACCCGCTATAACTATCGCCCCAGCCTTTTTAGCAGATTTGATAGCCTCCCCCGCCGCTTCCCGACAGACCACATTGGCATGTACCCCCACAATCCGGGGCTTTTTTGTCAGAATCAGGTTGTCCAGTTCTTCAGGTTGGCGAAAGGTCATATCCAGAATTTCAACCGAGAAGTGGGGCTTCAGAGCCGCCGCTACATACAATAGACCCAGCGCGGGGTAAGGCTTCATCAACTTTTGTTCCAGAGGGTCTTGCGCCAGACTATAAGGAGAAATCAATAAAACATCAAGCATAAAAATCTCTTTCTAAAAAAATAATCAGTAATCAATTTTTCGTTTCAGGCAGAACTAGATAACTGTTGCCAGGTTTGGAATTTCAAAGGTAGCGCACCGGGCGGAGAAGGCCTTTAAGGTTTCCTGCCCGTAGCTGGTGTAATGGCCTTTGCAGACATCGGCGGTAAATTGGGTTTCGGGGGCAGTAGGACTTTGTAACCGCGAAATTTTGCGCTTCTGCTCCCACTGCTCCAATTTATCGCCCAAAGTGCCTCCTAGTAACCACTCGCCAACAACTTTTAACGTTCTAGTAAATTTCCCAGGCATATCTTTATTCAAAACTGGTTCCTGACTTTCAAGGTATTGGCTGGAATTAGGCAGGATTTCCCCCACCCAACGATTTAAGTTTAGCATTCGCCTGTAGCTATCCCTGCCGAAAATCAGCTTCATGTTGGCGAATTCTCTGGCGGTATAAAGATTCTGGGCAGGCAGGGTCAGGGCTTCGTCATTATCCGCCAGTAAATAATTTGGACAAAGTTCCACCCCGAAAAGTCGGGAAAGATAGACAACCCCAATTACCATCGCCCGACAGAGCCATAGCCGACCCGGTTGAGTGATTATTAACATGTCTATATCATCACCAGGTACGGCATTATTAGCCGCCAATCCGCCCGTTACCAGCACCGCCCGTACATAGGGGACGCTTTGTAAAATTTTACTCCAGAAGCAAGCAGTTTCCCAATGCCGCCAGGTCGTCAGTAGTTTTTGCTGGCGGGCTTCCGAGATATTAGGGCTACTCAGTAGGGAAATATAGCCGCCCTGAACTTTCAAATATACCGCTAAATAGCCTGACTGCGCCAAACAAGTTTGTAGTTGGCTAGGGCTAGCGGAATAACCAATTAAGTAGTGTTGTAGTTCGGTGCAGGTTAAAGGGAAGCCGAAAATATCAGCATATATTATTGTCTTTATTATAGCCTGTTCCAAGGGCGTTGGCCTAAAGTTTGGATTTATATTGTTCTGCTCAAGTATTTCTGGAGATAATTGAGTGAGGTAGGGTTTAGTACCAATATTATCCAAAAAGGTGGTATCTGAGTCGGCGGAAGCGGTATATTTGCCAGTAGAAATTAAAAATTCGGGCTGGGGAGTAGCCAGAGCCTCCCGGTAAACCTCCAGCGTTTCGGCAGCACATTTCTCCCAACTGAACTGACTGGCGCGATTTATCCCGGCTTCGCGCAGCCGTTCTGTCAGAACGTTGTCGCTAAGGATTTGATATAGTCCACTTGCTAAATCCTCAATTGAATAGGGGTCAACGGCTAAGGCAGCTTCTGGCCCGGCTAATTCCATAAGGGCGGGGTCATTAGAAATCAGGGTAGGCACACCTGAAGCGAGGGCTTCTAATACGGGCAGGCCAAACCCTTCATGAAGGGAGGGGAAAACAAAAGCATCTGCAAACCGATATAACCCGGCCAAATCTTTTTCAGGAACATAGCCAAGAAAATGAACCCGTTCCGCCAATTGACCCTGTTGCCCCAGAGTTCGGAGTGAATTGTCTTTCCAGCCGTGCGGGCCTACCAGCACCAGATGATGGGGTAAACGTTCCTGCTGAATTAGTCGGGAAAAAGCACTGATTAGGCGGGCATGGTTCTTGCGCGGCTCAAGTGTCCCAACCATTAGCACAAATGGGAAGTTTAGTTTATAACGTTGTTGCAAGGTTATATCTATCTCGCTGGTATGATTGAATTGGGCTGAAACCCCACCATAAACTACTTTTATTTTCTCAGGTGGAATATCGAAATAGTCCAGGATGTCACGACGGGCACTCTCGCTAACGGTAAAAATTTGGCGGGCCTGACGAACTACTTTAGGCATAATCGCCCGATGAACCTGCACCGTCTTTACGGGGTGGAATTCTGGGCAACGATAAACTGACATGTCGTACATTGTTGCCACGTAAGGAATATTTATTGAACTTAACACCGGGGCAAGATAGTTAGGGAAGTGGCAGAGGTCGGGCCTGGCTTGAGTTAGGCTAGAGGGCAGCCCAAGTTGCATCCAGGCCAGCCGCGAAGGGAAACGCTGCCTTTGGAATAATTCTTGTTCCTCGAGGCCAGCCTGAGTTGCCCCGGCACTTTGGGGGCTGTAGCGATTGGAAAAATAGAGCAAATCAAGCTCGGTTTCAGTCTTGTTTAGCTGCCGCAACCCCTTCAGCATTTGGGCAATATAGATTCCCACCCCTGAACATTGGCGGGTCAGGGCTGCTGACAGTTCTAGACCTACCCTCATTGTGCCATTCTCACTTTCTATTTATAGATTGATTGCTGCTGAACCTCTGAGCTGAGGTCATACCTAACAAAATCCAGAAAAGCATAAAGATAGCATTTGAGCCAAGAATATAATCTACCAGGCCATGCCCTAAGAAAGCGGCCCAAATACCAATCAGGGCAGTTTGCCAGAGGTCAATGCTCCGCCCTCTTAGAGTTACTATCAGTAGATAGCCACCGATAAGCAGCCCAAATATACCCAGAGTCAAACCACCCACCACTCCCAGGTTTGCCAGAATTTCCAGAGGGAAACTATTGGCAAAAACTCGTTTATCCCAATCAGCCTGGGGTGGATTAGTGTAAAAGCCATAATTAAAACGGTAATTGTTTGGGCCAACTCCCCACAATGGTTTAGCTTTAAGCATGTTTAAAGCGGCAGCCCATAACTCCCGACGGTCAGGCTGCTGGATTATTTTTGGCAACTCTTTAGGGGTTAATTCCTGCGATGGGGTAGTTTTAGGAATATCCCCACAATTCCCCGCCACAACATTTATCGGCAGTTTCTCGTAGAGACCGCTTTTAAGGCTAAACCAGCTTATATCCTCTTGCACAATATCCCAGACCAACCAATAACTGCCGGGTTTAGGTGGGGTGTTTAGCCTAGCAATAATTTGTTGGGATTGTTGTGGCTGAATATCAGAATTAAGTTTATTTCGAATACCTTCAAATTGGGCTATCTGCCCATCCTGATAGAGCCAGTGGTAGCTTAAATGATAGGGAATGGGGCCGGAATTATACCAGATGAGGGGGCTACGATTATGAACTGTAACACTAACATCTAATTGCTGACAGGCAGACATGGTGGCGGGAGGTGAGCTATCAAAAGCCATTTTGTACCAATCCTGGTCGCTCTGGGAGCTGAAACGCAAGTTAAATTGGGCTAAGAAAAGAGTTGCCAGGAGTCCTAAAGCCAGACCGAGTGACCCCAACATAGCGGTAGCCGTCCACCAATAACGGCGGTATCCAAAAGGGTTATTTTGACGGGTTGCCAGCAATATTGCTATTATACCAACTCCGGTTCCTAACCACGCCCCTCTACTGAGAGTCAGCAGCAAGGCCACCAGCAGAATTGTCAGCACCACCAGCCAGCCCACTATCGCCAGCCAGTATTGTCGGGGTCTGGTTTTGATAGTCAGGCTTTTTACCAGCCCTGCAAGGGCCACAGGCAAGGCTAATTCATAATACATCGCCGCAATATTGGCATACTCAAAAGTTCCGCTCAGGCGCAGAAACGGCCCGGCGGTGGTCGGTTTATCCTTAAACCAACCCACCAGACTTTGGGCGAAACCCATGCCCAACAAGAATTCCAGAAAGCCTACAATCGCCGAAATGACCGCCCCCGCCAGGAATGCCCAGGATAATAATTTAATTTTCCTGATAGAATTTTCGGCTAGCCAGATGGGAATAGCTAGCCATAATAGTCCCCCGGTGGTGGCAAAAGCCGTCCATTTTAGACCTTCACCTAATAGGCTCAGGTCACGGGATTGCAAGGACGAAATCAAACAACTCCCTAGAAAGAGGATAAAAACCAGGACTCTCCAACGCTGACGATAAAAATAATTTGTTTTTTCGTATAAACGCCCCGGTAAAAATGCGCAGGCGAACTGAAAAAATGGCCTAGCCAGCGTTAGCAAGGCCGCAAACACCACCAGATAATAAATTATTTTAAGATTACTCAAAACCTGAAATTCACTCTCGAAAAAGGGCAGGCGGGTTAGCTCAAAGGGCAAGGCCAACACCATACCCCACAATAGCCAAAACCCCGCCTCTTTGGAGCGTTGGGTTGGGGATATTATCTCTGTTTCTTTTGTCTCGATCATCTTGCCCCGATTAATAGTTTACAGGAACAAAGCGTCAGTAAGACCAATTCAGTCAAAAGAGTTACCAGGGCGGCACCAGTCCCACCCCAGCGCGGGATTGCTATAAGATTTACCGTAATATTTATCACTAGAGCTAACCCGAAAAAAAGAGTGTTAAATTTTTCTAGCCCCTGGGCAATCAGCATATGAGTCAGGCCATAATTCAAGTAAATTATTGGAATGACCAGCGCCAGCAAAGCCAATAACCCAGCTCCGGCACTATAACTTGACCCATATAACCACTCAATAACCCACCCTGAGAATAAAATTAAAAAGCCCATCAGACAGTCCCCAAGTTGTGTGGGAGGGATAAAAGTTGCCAATAAGGGTCAACCTCGCGAGAATTGAAAATAGTTTGAGCCAACAGACTATTTCAAAAAGCGAGGAAGACCATGGCCACTATACCTTTGATGCTCGAACT
>JBBQZS010000109.1:0-12408 GCA_038207495.1 Chloroflexia bacterium | reverse complement strand
CGCCCGCTCTGGGGTCGGGATGTAGCTGTCTACGGCTGCCATCAGGTCAAGAATACATTTGTACTCTGGGGCACTGACATCTTTGGACTCACATTCCAGAGCCTTCAAGGCACTTCCCCGAATAACCGGGACATCATCGCCAGGGAAGTTGTATTTACTCAACAGTTCCCGCACTTCCAGCTCGACCAGTTCCAGCAACTCTTCGTCGTCCATCACGTCCACTTTGTTGAGGAAAACCACCATCGAAGGGACTTGCACCTGACGAGCTAGCAAGATGTGTTCGCGGGTCTGGGGCATCGGGCCATCGGGGGCGGAAACCACGATAATTGCACCGTCCATCTGAGCCGCGCCGGTAATCATATTCTTGATGTAGTCGGCGTGACCGGGGCAGTCCACGTGGGCGTAGTGACGATTGTCGGTTTCGTACTCAACGTGGGCGATGGCGATAGTAATACCGCGTTCGCGCTCTTCGGGAGCATTATCAATCGAGTCGAAAGCCCGAAACTTGGCTTTACCCTTGAGAGCCATCGTTTTGGTGATGGCGGCGGTCAGGGTGGTTTTGCCGTGGTCAACGTGACCGATAGTGCCGATATTAACGTGCGGTTTGGTTCGCTCGAACTTCTGCTTTGCCACAGGATTTTCCTCCTTAAAATTATCTTAGAAAGTCGCTCTTTATAAAGAGCCTGTATCATTTATTTCTTAAAATTCATTACAAACGTGTCGGAAGCTGCTCTGCCTTGCGATAATCGGCTGGCGGAGCAACCTCCTACTATTTACCTTGCGCCTTCGCCATCAATTCTTCCTGGAGGGTGCGCGGCAAAGGTTCGTAGTGGTCAAATTCCATCGAGTAACTGGCACGACCCTGGGTGCTGCTGCGCAAGTCGTTGACGTAACCAAACATTTCCGAAAGCGGGACGTGAGCTGTAACCACCTGAGTGTTACCACCCCGGTTGTCTGAACCCATAATCTGACCGCGCCGGGAGTTCAAGTCACCCAGGATACCACCGAGGAAGTCTTCGGGAGTTGTTACTTCCACCTTCATAATCGGTTCCAGGATAACAGGTTTGGCTCGGCGTACAGCCTCTTTAACAGCAATCGAACCAGCAATCTTGAAGGCATCCACCGAGGAGTCAACTTCGTGATAGCTACCGTCAACGACCGTAACTTTCACGTCTACCACTGGGAAGCCTGCGATAATACCGTTTTGCAGGGCCTCTTTGACCCCTTGTTCGATACCAGGAATATATTCGCGCGGGATACTTCCACCCACGACTTTGTTGATAAATACGAAGCCCGCACCGCGGTCAGAAGGTTCAACTTCCAGCCAGCAATGTCCGTATTGACCTTTACCACCCGACTGTCGCACAAAACGACCTTCGGCTTTGGCTTTGTCAGTAATGGTTTCGCGGTAAGCCACCATTGGGCGACCCACATTCGCTTCCACCCGGAACTCGCGCTTCATCCGGTCAACAATAATATCCAGGTGCAACTCGCCCATCCCGCTAATACGGGTCTGACCAGTTTCTTCATCGGTTTTGACCCGGAAGGTAGGGTCTTCTTCGGCCAATTTCTGCAAAGCGATACCCATCTTGTCCTGGTCGGCTTTGGTTTTCGGCTCAAGAGCCAACTCAATCACCGGCTCAGGGAACTTGATACGCTCCAGCACAATCGGGTGGTCAGGGTCGCAGAGGGTATCCCCGGTGAAGGTGTCTTTCAGACCGACCATTGCCGCAATATCACCTGCCGATACTTCTTCTACATCTTCGCGTTTGTCGGCGTGCAACCGCACAATCCGGCCAACCCGCTCTTTTCGGCCTTTGGTGCTGTTCAGGATATACGAGCCGGTTTTAACCCGACCGCTATAGACCCGGAAGAAGGCCAACCGACCATAAGGGTCAGCCACAATCTTAAAGGCTAGAGCCGCAAAGGGGTCACTAGCATCTAGATGACGGGTTTCCTGCTCTTCGGTGTCGGGGTTAATCCCAACCACTGGAGGCTTGTCCAGAGGTGAAGGCAAGTAATAAACAATCGCGTCCAGCAAAGGCTGTACACCCTTGTTCTTCAAAGCCGCCCCGCAGAATACTGGCACAATCTTACGCTCAATAGTAGCCCGACGCAGAGCTGCCCGCAGTTCGTCCGCACTAATCTCTTCGCCTTCCAGGAACTTCATAGTCAATTCATCGTCGGTTTCGGCGATTTTCTCAACCATCTGGTCGCGCATTTTCTTGACTTCGGCAATCATATCAGCGGGAATCTCGGAGGATTCCATCGTCTTGCCCTGGTCGTCAGTGTAGATGATGGCCTTATTTTCAATCAGGTCAATAATACCTTTGAAGCTTTGCTCTAGACCGATTGGCAACTGAATCGCCACCGGGTTTGCTCCCAGGCGTTCAATTATCATCTCAAAGGTGCGATAGAAACTGGCACCGGTGCGATCCATTTTATTGATAAAACAGATACGGGGTACACCGTATTGGTCGGCTTGCCGCCACACGGTTTCGGATTGGGGCTCAACCCCCGCCACGCCGTCAAACACTACAACCCCACCATCCAACACCCGCAAGGAGCGTTGTACTTCAACCGTGAAGTCTACGTGGCCTGGGGTGTCAATGATGTTGATGCGATTGTCGTTCCAGAAACAGGTAACCGCGGCTGCCGTAATGGTAATACCACGCTCACGCTCCTGGGCCATAAAGTCCATTGTGGCCGCGCCTTCGTGGACTTCACCCACCCGGTGAATCAGCCCGGTATAGAAAAGGATACGCTCAGTGGTGGTGGTTTTACCAGCATCAATGTGAGCAATGATCCCAATATTTCTAGTTCTGCTTAAAACTTCCAGAGCAGTTTCGGCTGCCACGGGAGTACCTCCATCTATGCTTGGCAGTAGTCAGTTTTCAACTTTTTATCACTAAAAAGCTGAATGCTGATTACTTATTACTTCGTTACCATTTATAGTGGGCAAAAGCTTTATTGGCTTCGGCCATCTTGTGAGTATCTTCGCGCTTCTTGATAGTTGCGCCGGTATTGTTAGCTGCATCCAAAATTTCCGCTGCTAACCGTTCCGCCATTGTTCGACCATTGCGTGAGCGGGCCGACTTCAGCAACCAACGGATTGCCAATGAAGTGCTGCGCTCACCCTTTATGTCCACCGGGACTTGCAGGGTAGCACCACCAACCCGTTTCGGCTTTACTTCCAGCCGGGGGGTAGCGTTTCGCATTGCCTGTTCAAATACTTCCAGCGCGTCCCGTCCGGTTTGAGTACCAACGGTTTCCAGCGCATCGTACATTATCCGCTCGGCCAAGCCCTTTTTACCCTGCATCATAATTTTGTTAATAAACTTGGTTACGGTGCGGTTCTTGTAAATCGGGTCGGGCATCGTTTCCCGGCGATTTATTCTTGCTCTTCGCGGCATATCGCTCTTTTCTCCTTAAAAACCACTTCGGTGTTTACGCGCAAAAATTGGTAGAGTGCGTTTTCCGGTGAACTTTGTCACTGAATTAACGACTCTACCGCTTTGTGCCTGTCTACCACATTTTTCAGTAGTGGCTACGCACAAAAATAGCCCAGAATAATATGGGGCTATTTCGTTTAGACTTCTAGGCCAAGACCTATTAATCTGTTGGGGTAACTTTTTACCCCTGCTAGTGTCCGAGTACCAGATAGCTTTTACTTCTGTATTTTTACCCGGAATAGCAACATTCCAAACTTCGGAATGTTAGCGTTCAGGCTTAGACCCCGTAACACGGGTTAAACAAAGCCCAAACGATTAGAAACGGTAATTACTTCTTCTTTGCTGGTGCGCCCTTAGCGGCAGCCGCGCCCTTGCCCTTGGCTACTTTCGTGCCATATTTGGAGCGGCCCTGCTTGCGGTCTTTTACGCCCTGGGTATCCAGTGCCCCGCGCACAATGTGATAGCGCACGCCCGGTAAGTCCTTCACACGACCACCCCGGATTAGCACTACTGAGTGTTCTTGCAGGTTGTGACCCTCGCCTGGAATGTAGGCAGTTACTTCCATCCCGTTGGTCAAGCGCACACGAGCAACCTTACGTAAGGCCGAGTTCGGTTTCTTGGGGGTCATGGTACGCACGTTGGTGCAAACGCCCCGCTTTTGCGGTGAACCCTTACCACGAGTGGTCTTTTGTTTCAGTGAGTTCAGGACGAAGCGCAAAGCCGGAGCTTTGGTCTTCTTGAAGGTTGGTTTACGCCCTTTGCGTACCAACTGGTTAATCGTCGGCAACTAAGTTTCCTCCTAGGGCCTATGCCTGGACAAATCTTCTAAAAATAACCGATTTACAGACACTATTTGGTAATATCGGTGGAATAGCCCCCCTGTTTGAAGGCCATAAAAATCCTGCCACTTTCTCGAAGTGACAAGTTGGGATTATACAGCTTTCCACACTACTTGTCAAATCGGATTCTGGCGCAATTGAGCTATCTCTTCATCAATTCTTTTCATTCGTTCGCGGCGGGCTTTGGCCTTCTCGATTCGGGCTTCTTCTTCGGCATCCGCCGGGGCGATAGGCGGCACAGGCGTGGGTTTGCCATCTTCACCCAACGCCACATATATCACCTGACTACTGGCGACCTGCCGAACCTCGCCGCTTATTATATCCTCCGCCGTAACCTCTACCCCAACTTCCATACTGGTGCGCCCCACATAATTCAAGGCACATACAATTGTAACCACATTGCCGATATAAGCCGGGGCATGAAAATCAAACCGCTCCACCCGCGCCGTAACCACATGACGTTGGGCGTGCTTTATGGCTACAATCGCCGCCGCCTCATCCACCATCCGCATTATCACCCCGCCATGCACGTTGCCATGACCGTTAGCATCCAGAATCTCCATAATCCGGCTGGTGATACTGCGCGAGTAAGCGACACTGCGCCCTTTAGTCAAATCCACCTCTGGCAGGGGTCGCCGCCACCGCCGATTCAGCATCTCAAATGGTTCCATTTTCCTACCCTGCTTCCCTCTAAACTATTTCGATAACCAGCCCCGACTTTGTAAAACTTCTACCCCTAATAAAGCAATTTGCACCTGCCCGTCAATAAATTGCAGTTTCAGACGCTCGAAATACTGCACCACAATCGTTTTGCCGTCGCTGGTCTTTTCCTCCTGCTCCTCGGTTAGCGGATAGCCAAAACGCAATAAGCCGCCGTTTCTCTCCCAATAATTCTTGAACTCACCTTTTAAGGTATGCTGAGTGACATCAAAAAAACGAATCTGACTATCTGAAGGAACAAACCGCCCCGGCACAATATATTGCCCAAGCAGCGACTCCTTGCCCAACAAAGCCACCTGAATCTCATTCCCCGGCAACTGGTTTGGTAAATATTCCAGTTTAGCCCGCTCAAAATACTGCACGGTGCGCCGTAGATTAGTTTGAGGGTCGAATTCACTAAATTCCTCAGTAACGGGATAGCCAAAAACTTTCAAGCCGTTATTTTGCGCCCAATAATTCTTGAAACCGCCCGCCAGATAATGCCCAGTTTCATTAAAATATTGGCGATTGGGGTCAGTATTACCAGCTTCGGGAGGTGTAACCCGCGCTGCCGGATTGACCCCACCGTAGAGGCTGAAATCCGCCACGATTACCCCTTTGTTCAGGATATTGGCGTATACCCCGCTACCAAAGTCGCGATTTTCGTAACGAACCAAACGCCCCTCACTATTCAGAGCGTACAAAATCGTGCTACTAAGGCCGGTTTCAATCGCTCTGTTCTGGGCGTTGAGAGTAATCAGGGTAGGTAAAGCCGTCAGTTTAGCATTACTGACAAGGGGGGAAAGTTGCTCCCCGTCCGCCATCTTCACCCATCGCAACCCATCGCTATTACGGTAAAAACCGTTGCTGGTCGCGGCATAAAGCACCCCAGGCCGTTGTGGGTCAGGCGCAATCCCGTATACCCCCTTATCGGGCAAGCCACCCCCGGCAGGCAACCAACCCAGGCGGTCGGGCGTAACCCTATACAAACTATCGCCATCCCCGGCATACACCCGCGACCCGGTAGCCGCCAACAACACCTTGAGTTCGCCCCTGGAGTTGGGAGCAGTCAAATCGGCAGACCACTTGCCCAGCTCGTTCCAGGTATTCCCGCCATCTTGCGAGAATTTGACCCTGCTCCAATCCTCAGCCTTAGCGTTTGGCACATAAGCGGTGGTCATAAACAGTAGTTGCGGATTAGCGGGGTCAAGCGCCAGATTACGGATTTGGGCATTAGGCGGCAAGCTTCTATTAGAAGAAACAAACCAGCTTTTGCCAGCGTCCGGGCTACGATAAACTCCGTTGAGTGGCCCGTTTACCGCCACAAAAAGCAAACCGTTGCGGGCGATAACCTTAACCAGTTTGCGGTTGCCCAAACCCAGGTTCTGCCAGCTTTTGCCACCATCGCCACTCTTGAACAACCCCTTACCATCGGTAGCAGCGTAAAGGGGGCGTTGCAAATCTTCGCTGTCTATAGTCAGACTCAAAACTCGTGCCCCGCCTAACCCTTCGTTAGCCGCTTGCCAGCTTTTGCCGCCATCTGTGCTACGCTGCACCCCGCCCGAACTCGCCAGAAATATAGAGTTGGGGTCTTTGGGGTCGCCCACCAAATCAGTAAATTGTTGGCTGTCGGACAAGGCCGGAATAGAATTAATTCTATCGGCAGCCGGAGTCGGGGTACTGTTCAGAGCATTAGTGGCACTGTCGCGTTTCCCACCCAATGCGGCCCATAATGCCAAACCAATTAAACTCGCCACCAAAATCAAAAAGAATATTACTTTAAAAGGCCCCCGCCATGGTTTCTTCGGGTCGGGAGTGGGAGTAAAAGTCTGTTTTTCCTGTTCAGTAAAAACGGTCATTATTCCTTACTTCTATATATTAGGCTACTATGTGTATTCCGTTAAGTTAAAGCGAAACTACGTCAGGCAAAACTCGTTACCTTCGGGGTCTGCCATCACCACCCAGTAACTCCCATGTTCATCCCCCACCCGAAGCTGAGTTGCCCCTAACTCTAGCAGTTGCTGGACTTTCGGCCCTATAATTCGCGCCCGTTCACTGGCAGGAGTTCCCGGCCCCGCGCTTATTTTTATATCGATATGTAGACGGTTTTTGACAATTTTACCTTCTGGCACTTTCTGAAAATAAAGGTCGGGCTTAACGCCTGCCGGGTCAACCGCTATCGAAAAATCATACCAGTTTTCTTCGGGAATATCCGATTGGCGCAACCACTCGTCCCAGCTACTAAAACTTGATGGGGGGTCTTGCAGCTTGTAATCGAGAGCAACAACCCAGAAACGCGAAAGACTTGCCGGGTCGGCACAATCAAAAGATACCTCAAACAAAGCAGACATACGACTCTCCTTCTTCAAAAATATAATCCTGGGCAAACTGCCCCCACTGATTTTACTACAAAACGAGGCAGTTGTCGGTTGTCGGGAAAATATTAACAAGGATAGACAGGATGGATAGGATGTTAAAAAGTAGGAGGCTGCCCCCCAGCCGATAATCGCCAACCATCGCAAGACAGAGCTTGCGCCTATGAATGCCCCAACCCCTATCCCCCATCCCTTATTTCGCGCTTGCTTCATATTCCTGATATATGGTATCTTATTCCTGATATATGGTATCTTAAAATCACACCAAAGAGGAATATAATCTGACCGACATTTCCGATATACTAAATATTACATGAATTCTAAAATCAAATTACGCTTGATTTCGGCCTGGGGTGGCTCATTGGGTTTTGTGGTTGGCGCAGCCCTGGCAGCCTTGTTCTATCGTTGGATGGGACGTTGGCCCGAAAGTGAGCAATATTTAAGGGGAAAAGGGCGTGGCTAAAGCTTATCTGAAAGGCTTTATAGCCGGATTAGGCCTAGGAGCGGCCTACTTGAGCTATGTTTATTGGCGAGCCAGCCTTTTCCCTGGCAAGCCTGAAGAAAAACGTTTTTACGCCTGGGTGCGGGGACTCGATAACTTATAAAGTCATGAATAGTGAAGTTAGCAGACTAAAACAGGAGTTACAAAGACAGTTTCGCCATAATTCTGAACTAAGGGATTCGGCTCAACGGATGCAAGCCGATCTCGAAGAATACCAGAAAAAAGTTAATGATGAACAGCACGAAGCCTGGCTCTCCGGGGTAGTACCTCTCCTAAAAAAAGTTTTGGAACTTATTGACGATTTGGAAAAGGTTTTGGAAATTCAGCCTGACCGAGCGCGAGTTTTGACCTGGAATTCCCAGCTTGGCTTCATTTATAATCGGTTGCAGGACATCCTTAAAACCCATCAGGTAAAACCCATTCAAGTGCTGGACAAACCCTTCGACCCCGCCTTGCATCAGGCCCAGGAAATTTTTGAGGAATTTACCGGCCCGGATACCATCGAAATTTGTACCGAAGAGCTAAAACATGGTTACATGATTGGCGATCAATTGCTCCGTCCCAGCCTGGTACGGGTTACACGTTCTCTACCCTTCTAAAACCCCTCCCTCAATGATTATATTGTCGGAAAACTGAATCAATTTAGTCACCATTCGTTAACAGATTAACCCTTGACAAAAGCTACTTACTATTGTAAGCTTACTATGTAAAAGTAAGTAACTTGCCAGATGCAAGTAAACTAACTTCATAAGAATTAAGCTTATTTAAAACGTTTATTTACAAGGACTTTAGAGAGAGGATACACCCACATGAAATGGAACATTGATAACTCCCATTCATACGCTGAATTTTCGGTTCGCCACATGATGATCACCAACACCAAAGGTCGTTTCACCAAAATTAGCGGTAGTTTCGATTTTGACGAAGCCGCCCTGACTGGCGATTCGGTAGAGGCCACCATCGAGGTTGACTCAATTGACAGCCACGACGAAAAGCGTGATGGACACCTGCGCTCACCTGACTTCTTCGACGTTGCCACCTTCCCCAACATCACTTTCAAAAGCACCAACGTGGAGAAGACCGGCGACAACGAATTCAAAGTAACTGGCGACCTGACCGTCCGCGACGTAACCAAATCAGTAGTGCTGGAAGTTGAATACAACGGTCAGAACAAAACCCCCTGGGGTGCCACTGTAGCCGGTTTCTCGGCCAAGACCAGCATCAACCGCAAGGACTTCGGCCTGAACTGGAACGTCGCCCTGGAAACCGGTGGCTGGTTAGTTGGTGAGAAGGTTAACATCGCCCTGGAAATCGAAGGCGCGACCCAACCTGCCGCCGTAGTAGCCTAAATCGCAACCGTAGCAATGGGGACACGGTCAGCCGTGTCCTTATTCTATTAATTTAATTAATGTGATAAACTCCTCCAAAGGAGGAAAATAAAATGCAAGTAAAAGAATTAGGTCATGTGGTATTTTTCGTGCGTGACCTAAAAAAATCGGTACATTTCTACGAAAATATCCTGGGCTTTAACCGTATTCAGACTCCGATGGAGGGCGCGGCAATGTTCAGTTCGGGCCGTACCCACCATGAAATGTTGCTGATTGAGGTAGGGGCCAACGCCCCGGTTTCCTCAAAAGGGCAGCGGGCGGGGCTATATCATATTGGCCTTAAGGTCGGCGATACTATTGAAGAGCTAAGAGCGGCAAAGGCCGAACTGGATGCCGCCGGAGTTAAAATTGTAGGTATGAGCGATCACTACGTCACTAACAGTATCTATTTACTTGACCCGGACGGAAATGAAGTGGAAATTTACATAGATGTTAACGTAGAGGCCTGGAAAAAAGACCCCGCAGCAGTTGCCGCCCCCACCAGACCGCTATACCTATAACGATTTAGAAGGTGGCGTGAGTTTTCTCGCGCTTCCGGGTTTTGTATATATGACTTTCGCTTTGGAACTGGCCAATAGGGTAAATTGCTACAATTCAGACCTGGAAATTGGCCTCAAGCGAAAGTTATAATATAGTTCAAAAGGTTCATTAAAAATTATGGTTACGCTAAGGAAAGCAGACGAAAGAGGTCATTTCGATTTCGGTTGGTTGAATACCTACCATACATTTTCGTTTTCGGAGTATTATGACCCGAAGTTTATGGGTTTCCGCTCGTTGCGGGTCATAAACGAAGACCGGGTATGGCCGGGGGAAGGTTTCCCAACCCACCCTCACCGCGATATGGAGATTATCACCTACGTCCTGAACGGCGCACTTGAGCACAAGGATAGTATGGGCAATGGCTCGGTTATCCGACCAGGAGACATGCAACGGATGAGCGCGGGGTCGGGCGTTACTCACAGCGAGTACAACCACTCCAAAGAGGATTTGGTGCATTTTCTCCAGATTTGGATAATCCCGGACAAACGCGGCCTAACCCCTGGATATGAACAAAAGCTCTTTACGCCAGAGAATAAGCACGGCAAGTTTGTTCTGGTAGCTTCCCCCGATGGGCGGGATGGCTCGGTGACAATTCATCAGGACGTGAATTTGTTCGCTACGGTGCTGGCGGCAGGCGAGGAAATATCCTATCAACTCCAACCGGGTCGTTATGGCTGGCTACAGGTAGCGCGGGGCAAGGTTAACCTCAACGGACAGTCCCTCAAGAATGGCGATGGCGCGGCCTTGAGTGAACCCCAAACAGTCACCATAACCGCCACCGAAGAGGCCGAAGTTCTGCTCTTTGATTTGAACTAGACCCTGAATTCCGTAGGGGCGAACTTTGTGTTCGCCTCTTTTTTTATTCCGTTTTTTGCGAATTCAGCATTATCCTTATTGAGGGGTTTTAGCTATCCAGGAGGGCGGGTCAGGTATTATTCAATTTTTAGTTATACTTGTTCAGTATCTTCTTCTGAAGCCAGAATTATGCGCGAAATAGCAGTGGGTTGAGCCCAAAATGAGGGTTAAGCTTAAAAGCTATAATCTTAAATAGTGTAAGCAAAAACTTGGTTGAACTTGTTTTACTCCACTAATATAGAATTAGGGTCTAAATAACAAAGTGCTAGTAAGGAGAGTAAAATGAGTAACCAAAATCAATTACCACCAACCTATAGCCCACGCGCATCCCTTGCGGCTTTAGGTCTCAAGTTAGCTGAACTCGACTTGTTTGCACCCATCCGTAAACTTGTCACAATTCAACAAAAAACGGTGAAGTATAGTCCCGACCAAAAACTTTATAGTGCCTTTGTCAACATTTTGGCTGGTGGCAAGCGTTTGGTCGAGGTTAACAAACTGGTGCGGGCCGATCCCCTACTCCAACGAACCTTTAGCGGCATTAGTGCCGCTGAACAATCAGGTGTACAGAAAACTTTAGATGCCTGCAATGAAACGAATGTTAACCAAATGTATGAGGCTTTACAACAAATCTTTCGGACTTACAGCCAGGCTTACCGCCACGACTATCACCAAAATTGGCAACTGCTCGATATTGATATGACTGGGGCACCCTGTGGCAGGAAAGCCGCCATGGCCACTAAAGGGTTCTTTTCAGGGTTACGTCATAATCAACGTGGTCGTCAAATGGGCCGGGTTTTGGCTACCCATTATCAAGAGATCGTTGTCGATCGGCTATATGCTGGCACGGTGCAACTCAATACCGCTCTACCTGATTTGGTGGGGGCGGCTGAGAAAATCCTGGCTTTCGATGCTTATAAGCGCTATCGCACTATCTGCCGAGTGGATGCGGGAGGTGGCACCTTAAAGGATGTAAACTGGCTTTTAGATCGTGGGTATCAAGTACATTGTAAAGACTATTCGAGCCAAAGAGCGACAGTGTTAGCCAAAAGTGTCAAAGAATGGGTGGCTGACCCTTTGCATAGTGACCGTGAAGTTGGCTGGGTCACCTTAGCTACCACTGAATATGTTTGTCCAATTCGCCGAATAGCCCTACGTTTTAAGAAAGGCAATGATCATTGGAATTATGCTGTGATAATTTCAAGTTTACCTACCTGGGCCATTTTGGAACTTACTGGGGAACCCTTTGAGGTGGCTAGTGACCAGTTGGTGGTAGCCTTAGCCTTTGCCCATTTTTATGACCAGCGGGGGGGTGGCGTGGAAACCGAGTTCAAAGAAGATAAGGACGGATTAGGCTTGACCAGCCGAAACAAAAAAAGCTTTAGTGGTCAAGAAATGTTGATGTTGTTAGGGACGCTTGCTCACAATGTATTGATTTGGGCCAGGGAGTGGTTGAAAGTGGTCGTGCCAAAACTCCAAAGGTATGGTCTCAAACGGCTAGTGCGGGATCTTTTGACCATTAGCGGGTTTGGCTACTGGGCTAATGAAAAACAAATAGGTACCATTGTACTCAATCAAACCGACCCATATAGTAAAACGATGGCCCAAGCATTAGCAGGTTTGTTGGCAGGCCAAGCAGTGGCAGTTGAAGTTGGTCAAACTTAAGCTTAACTCAAATTGCTAACTTTCGGCTCTATTATTTTTAGTTCTTGTGGGAAGTATGAAAAGCAATTTACTGCTCTTTTGCGCTAAATTTGGGTG
>JBBQZS010000108.1:0-13497 GCA_038207495.1 Chloroflexia bacterium | reverse complement strand
TTTCAAATCAGATTTAGAGCAATTCCCTTTGATAGAATTTGCTCTGAACCAAGTAGTAAATGAGTAGTTTTGAACTCAAGTGCATAACTTGATTTTACTTTTAGAGAACAGAACAAATGTATTTGTTGGAGTCGATGGGTTGCCCCGCCCGGAAATATTCACAAGGATGGACAGGGTGGGCAGGATGTTGGGAACATCTAAAATCGAAAATTGGGGAATTTCTAGGGACACGATGTATTGTGTCTGGAGCGGGAAAATATAGTGCGCGGGACTAAAGCCTCTGCGCTTAGAGAACCTATTTTTTTAGCAAAGTAGTTCACCAAGAAAAAGCCACGCATGGCTGGATTATAGGCTCTCTTAGCCCGGTGATTTATTACTGGGCAAACTGGAATTGAATAATCACTTTAATAAAAGACCGGAAAAGCAAAAGGAGAAATTAATTTAGTGAAACTTGAAGGAAATTACACTTTTTCAGCCCCGCGTAGTATGGTTTTTTCGCTACTGCAAGACCCTGAAGTGCTGGCGAAAATTATACCAGGCTGTGAAGAATTAACCAAAGTAGGTGATAACCAATACGAAGCAGCTCTGGAAATTAGCGTGGGGCCGATTAAGGGGAAATTCAAGGGCAAAGTGAACCTGTCCGATATCAATGATCCGGAAAGCTACACGATGGAAGTGACTGGCAACGGTGCACCCGGTTTTGTGAAGGGTACAGGCCATGTAAAGCTGGAAGATGAAGGTCAGACTACTTTGATGAGCTATCAGGGGGATGCTCAGGTTGGCGGGAAAATCGCCAGCGTAGGCCAACGTCTGGTGGAAAGTGCCGCCAAAGCCCTGATTAAGCAGAGCCTTGAAGGGGTAAACCTCTATATTAATGCCCATATGGCAGCTCAGACAGCGGCAGCAGAGATTCTGGAAACCCCCGAAGAGCCTGAAGTAATAAAAGCTCCGCCCCCGGCAGTCCCCCAATTCCAGGCCCCTTCTCAGGTGGAATTTGCCACGGGGGTGGCGAAAGATGTGGTTAACGACCTGATTCCAGCTAACCGCCGTCCGCTTCTAATTGCAGGTGGGGTCGGGCTGGCATTCCTGTTGTTCTTGAGGTTTCGACCACGCAAGAAGAAAAAATAAGAAGGTTGTCAGTTGTCGGCTGCCGGTTGCCGGATGAAAATCCGAAACCTAAAACCTAAAACCTAACGCCTAAAAGCTATTTGCTACAAACAAAATCATGGTCGGGTGGGGATAAAACCTCGCCAGGACGGGTTCCTAGTTCGACGAAGGAGTTACTATGATCCCAGGCAAATTCGATTACTACACCCCTACAACGCTGTCGGAAGCGATAAGCATGTTGCAACAACATGGTGACTCCGCCAAGATACTGGCGGGTGGGCAAAGCCTAATACCTGCGATGCGTTTTCGTCTGGCAACACCCGAAGTGTTGATAGACATCAACCGGATTGCGGGACTGGAATATATCCACGAAAGTAACGGCCATCTGGCGGTTGGCGCACTAACCCGCGAATCGGCCCTGGATAAATCTGACCTTATAAGTCAGAAATACCAGCTTTTGGCCGATACGGTCAAAGTGATTGCTGACCCTCTGGTGCGGAATATGGCGACATTGGGCGGCAATTTAGCCCACGCCGACCCCGCCAACGACCATCCGGCGACGATTCTGTGCTACAACGCCAGTATTGTAGCAGTTGGGCCAAAGGGTGAACGCTCTATCCCCATTGACGACTTTTTTACCGGGCTGTTTGAAAACAATCTGGCTAAAGATGAAATCCTCAAGGAAATTCAGATTCCAACGCCCCCTGCCCATAGTGGCGGGGCTTATATCAAAATCGAGCGCAAGGTGGGCGATTATGCCGTTGCCGCCGTTGCGGTGCAACTGACCCTCGAAGGTGAAACGGTAAAAAGCATTCGGATTGGCCTGACCAACGTTTCATCCGTGCCGATGCGGGCTAAAAACGCTGAAGCCGCCCTGCTGGGTACAACTGCTACCGAAGAAAATATTGCCACTGCTGCGGCTTCGGCTGCGGCTGAGTGCGACCCTTCCGCCGACCTGCGCGGCCCAATTGACTACAAACGCGACCTCGTGCGGGTTGTTACCAAACGGGCCGTTCGCCAGGCCCTAGAAAGAGCCAGAGGAAATTAAAAATGGGAAGAACGATTACCCTTAACGTCAACGGCACCAGTTACACCCGCGAGATTGAACCCCGCTTGTTGCTGGTTCATTTGATTCGGGAGGATTTGAGCCTGACCGGAACCCATATCGGCTGTGATACCACCAGTTGCGGGGCTTGCACCATTCATCTGGATGGCAAGCCCGTTAAGAGCTGTACTATCTTTGCGGTTCAGGCTGACGGCAAGAATGTTGAAACCATCGAGGGTGTGGCGGCTAACGGCTTGCACCCCTTGCAAGAGGGTTTCTGGGAGAAACACGGTTTGCAGTGCGGCTATTGCACCCCCGGCATGATTATGACCGCCAAAGCATTTCTGGAAGAAAACCCTAACCCAACCGATGATGAAATTCGCTGGGGTATTTCTGGGAACCTTTGCCGTTGCACCGGCTACACCAAAATTATTGAGGCAATTCAATACGCGGCGGAAAAGCTGCGCCACGCGGAAGAAAAGGTGGCTTCATGAGTGATGTAAGAATTACTACTCCAACTGAAATTAGCGGCATGGGCCACCGCATGAAGCGCAAGGAAGATCCCCGTTTTATTCAGGGGGCGGGCCGCTATGTGGACGATATAAAGTTGCCGGGGATGCTCTACCTGGATATTGTGCGTAGCCCCTATGCCCACGCTAAAATCCTCAAGATTGATGCCAGCGAAGCCCTGAAATTGCCGGGAGTGCTGGCGGTTATTACCGGTGAAGACCTCAAAAAGGCCGGGAATCTCCACTGGATGCCTACCTTGATGTCCGATACCCAGATGGTGCTACCGATTGAAAAAGTGGTTTATTACGCCCAGGAAGTTTGCTGTGTGGTGGCTACCTCGCGCTACATTGCCGCCGACGCAATTGAGTTGGTGCAAGTTGATTATGAGCCTTTGCCGCCCGTGATTGACCCCTACGAAGCCATGAAGGATGAGGTTATCGTGCGGGACGACAAGGAGAAGAAAACCAACCATGTCTGGCATTGGGAGGCGGGCGACAAGGACGCTACCAACAAGATTTTTGATGAGGCCTATAAGGTCGTCACCGAGAAAATTTATATCCCCCGGATTCATGTTTCGTCTATCGAGACCTGTGGAATGGTAGCCGACTGGGACAAAATCAACGAGCATTTGACTATCTACATGACCTCGCAAGCTCCCCATGCCCATCGCACGGTAGTATCGCTGGTTAGTGGCATTCCCGAACACAAAATTCGAGTTATTTCGCCCGATATTGGGGGCGGTTTCGGCGGCAAAGTGCCGGTTTATCCCGGTTATGTCTGTACCATCGTGGCTTCGCTGGTGACGGGCAAACCCGTTAAGTGGATTGAAGACCGTAGCGAGAATCTACAGGCCGATAGCTTTGCCCGCGATTATCATATCGAGGCCGAGTTGGCGGCGGATGCGGACGGCAACCTTACCGGGCTGCGGGTGCAAACTCTGGCGGATGATGGAGCGGCGGACGCGGCGGCAAACCCTTCCAAGTTCCCGGCGGGTTTATATAGTATCGGCACGGGCTCGTATAACATTAAGGCGGCCCACTTCGCGGTGGATGCGGTTTATACCAACAAGCCGCCAGGTGGGGTGGCCTATCGCTGCTCCTTCCGCGTGACCGAGGCGGTGCATATGATTGAGCGCATGACCGATATTATGGCGCATGAGTTGAACGAAGACCCGGCAGCTTTCCGCCTCAAGAACTTTATCAGGCCGGAGCAATTCCCCTATCATTCGCCCACTGGCTGGGAATACGATAGCGGCGATTATCACACCGCTCTGAAACTGGCGATGGAGATGGTCGGCTACGACGATTTGCGCAAGGAACAGCTTGAGAAGCGGGCGCGGGGTGAGTTGATGGGCATTGGTATTTCCAGCTTCACCGAAGTGGTCGGGGCTGGCCCATCCAAAGATTTTGATATTCTGGGCATCAAGATGTTCGATAGTTGCGAGGTGCGGATTCACCCGACGGGCAGCGCGATTATGCGCATCGGGGTGCAAACCCAGGGTCAGGGTCACGAAACCACTTTCGCCCAGATTATCGCGGAGGAGTTGGGCTTGCCAGCCAAGGATATTACGGTGGAGCACGGTGATACTGATACCGCGCCCTATGGTTTGGGTACTTACGCCAGTCGCTCAACCCCGACGGCAGGGGCAGCAGCGGCAATGGCGGCACGCAAGATTCGGGCGAAGGCTAAGAAAATTGCGGCTCACCTTCTGGAAGTGGGCGAGGAAGACCTGGAGTGGGATGTGAATAAATTTGTGGTGAAAGGCTCGCCCGATAAGTTCAAAACTATCAAGGACATTGCCTTTGCCGCTTACACCAACCACCCACAGGGTATGGAAGCCGGCCTGGAAGCAGTCAATTATTACGACCCGCCCAACCTGACCTTCCCCTTTGGCAGTTACATCGCGGTGGTGGATATTGACAAGGGGACGGGGGCGGTGACGGTACGGCGTTTTGTGGCGGTGGATGATTGCGGCAATATCATCAACCCGATGATAGTCGAAGGGCAAATTCAGGGTGGTCTGACGATGGGCCTTGCTCCGGCCTTATTCGAGGAGATTGTCTATGACGAGAACGGGCAGAATCTGTCCGGCACGTTTATGGATTATCTCTTGCCAACGGCAGTTGAAACTCCTATCTGGGAGTTGGGCAAGACCATCACGCCTTCGCCCCATCACCCCATCGGAGCGAAGGGCGTAGGCGAGTCGCCGACTGTTGGTGCGCCGCCTGCCATTGCGAATGCGGTGGTAGACGCGCTCTGGCATCTGGGCGTGCGTAACGTGGATATTCCAATGACCCCCCAAAAAATCTGGAAGATTCTGCGTGACCACGGCGTGGCGGACGAGGGTTAGACCTAACCCCCTAGCCCCCTTCCCTAACAAGGAAGGGGAGACAAGATTCGTAAGGGCGGCTCATGAACCGCCCTATTGTCATCCTGAATGAAATGAAGGATCTTGCTTAGAATAAGAAGATTCTTCGCTGAGGCTCAGAATGACAGGGCTGTGAATTGGGCTTTCTAGAGGGTGGGTCACTCCGCCCAACCACGGGGAATTTTGTAGGGACGGGCCTTGTGCCTGTCCTGAATCCTGATTCTTTTTTTGGAGTAGTAAGAAAATGTCTGTGGAATTTTACGGAAAAGCCAACGAACTATTAACTAAAGGATTGCCTTTCGCTACCGCTTTTGTGGTGCGGGCCGAGAAACCGACCTCCGCCAAACCGGGCGATAAGGCGATTGTTACTGCCGATGGGGTGATGTACGGCTGGATTGGCGGGAGTTGCGCCCAACCGACCGTCATTCAGGAGGCCAAAAGAGCATTAGCAGATGGGGAGGCCCGGCTGATACGGCTGACCCCCAATCCCAAAGAACAGACTCCCCGACCCGGTTTGCTAGATTTGCCGATGACCTGCTTTAGTGGTGGCACTTTGGAGATTTATATCGAGCCGCAGTTGCCCCAGCCCCGGCTGATGGTGATTGGCAGCCTGCCGATTGCCCAGGCGTTAGCGCGTCTTGGCAAGGTGATGAACTACCGTGTAATAGCGGTTGACCCCGATAATGGCGGGGCTAGTACACCAGAAGCGGACGAAGTGGTAACGGATTTAAGCCAAATTCCAGCCAAAATCACTCCGCTAACCTACGTGGTGGTCGCCAGTCATGGCAACTATGACGAACTGGCCCTGACTTATGCCCTGAAGTCGCGGGCGGCCTATGTCGCGCTGGTCAGTAGCAAAAATCGGGCCACATCAGTGCTGGAATATCTAACGGCGCAAGGAATGAGTGCGGTGGAGCTGGCGGGGCTGAAATATCCGGCGGGTCTAAACATCCAGGCAACGCAGGGGGACGAAATCGCCCTCAGCATTATGGCGGAAATTGTCCAGAAGCGGCGCAACGCCGGATTGCTTGATGTGGAGTCTTTATTATTGCCGACCCAACCCACCGAGGCAACCGACCCGGTGTGTGGCATGACTGTCGTGATTGAGGGCGCAAAATTTACTTATAGCGTGGAAGGCCAGATCTATTATTTCTGTTGTCCTGCCTGTCGTAAGCTGTTTGCCGCCAACCCTGCCGAATATCTGACCAAAGCCGCTCCTACTGGCGAGGCTCTCGACCCGGTGTGCGGTATGACGGTGGAGATTGGCAGCGCGAAATATATGTCGGAGTACGAGGGTCAGATTTACTATTTTTGCGCGGCGGGCTGCAAACTATCCTTTGATAAAACGCCGGGGAAATATGTGATGGTGGGAGTTAGTAAGAGTGCCGACGGTCGAGTTGAAAGTGCCGAGTAGGGGATTAATCGTAGTAGTGACTTTAGTCGCTTTATAAACCCACCCTTTTTATTTACAAAGATGGACAGGTTGAACAAGATATTTGAAAGTCGAAAATCGACTATCTAAAATCTCAAACCCAAATCCAAAATCCAAAATCCCGCAAATGATGGCAAACCCAAAACCCAATTCAATAGTAGAAGGACTGTTGGCGACCTTGCCAGAAGGTTGGCAGGTAAAGCGGCTTCACCTGGGCACGAACTGGACGCTAGCGCAGGTGCAAGGGCTGGATGGCGATTTACGGGCGGGTCTGGCGGCCTCACCTACGCTTGAGGTAATGACGGGGCAAAGTCGCTTTGTGATTGGGGAGAATCGGGTTGATGAAGGAGATGCACGAGAGGTAGCAGGGCTGGCTCTGTCGTCCGATAGAACGGCGGCAGCATTAGGACTGGCAACCCTTAACGCCCTACTTCAGCCCGACCCGGCCTTGCTAAGTGATATTGATGCCGGGGATTGGCTGCTGGAACAGGGGCTGGGCAAAAAAGTGGCGGTAGTTGGTAGCTTTCCGTTTGTGGTGGAACTCCTGCCAGTAGTGGCCCAACTGTGGGTATTGGAGCTACACCCCAAACCGGGAGAATATCCCGCCAGTGCCGCCCCTGAAATTATTCCCCAGGCCGATATTCTGGCGATTACGGGCAGTACCTTAGTGAACCATACCCTGGACGATTTGCTAAAATTGGCGAAGCCCGAAACCAAAGTGATGGTGCTTGGCCCGACTACGCCCCTTTCCCCGATTTTGTTTGATTATGGGGTGGATTTGCTTTCGGGGGTGCAAGTTATAGAATTAGCGGCGGTTTTAACCTCTATCGAGCAGGGCGTGTCATTCCGCAAGATGGCGGGAGTGCGCCGCGTGACCCTCAGTAATAATTGTTAATCAAATATATACCTAAATCACATTCCAAATTCAAAAAATATCTTGACCTCTTATTAAAATTATATTAAAATTAACTTAACTTCTAGCAAGCAAAGCTAATATAACACTAAATAATAAGGCTGGGATAAACAGATTTTTTTGACATATCCCCTAATCCGATTTTAATTCCTGAGTGTGACATGTAATGTTGAGACTAGTTTATCATGCTTGCGGTTTTAGTTGCAGCTAAAACGTTAAGCTATTTCTTATACCCCGCGTACAACTAAATAGATATATTTCGACCCCTTTATAACTAGGCCTTTATTTGGTTTGCCTGAAGATAGGTGCCAGATAGTCGTTGGGAACACGAGGAGTAAATTGCAGTGTTAACAAGAAAAGAGTTCGTTCGAATCGGCTCGTTAACGGCCTTTGGAGCGTTAACTGCTGAAGGCTTTTTTTTAGCCTCGCAGCTTAAAGGAGGGACGGTGGCAAAGGCGATGGCAGCCCAGCCTTTAGCCGCTAACACTTTAACTAAGTATATTGACCCGTTGCCGCTACCCAGTGTCAAACAACCTTCGGGCAAACTGAACGGTTATGATTATTACGAAGTCCGCATGACCCAGTTCACCCAGAAACTACACAGCCAACTCCCACCAACCACCCTCTGGGGCTATGACGGACAATTCCCCGGCAAAACCTTCGAGACCCGCTCTAATCAGCCAATTTACGTAAAATGGATTAATGACATAGATAGTGCAAATTACCTTTTATCTGAAGCTTATGACCCGAATCTGCACGGCACCGACAAAAACGAACCTCAAGTCAAGACAGTTGTACATGTGCATGGGGCACATGTTCCGGCAGCCTATGATGGACACCCCGAAGCCTGGTTCACCCGCAACTTTGCCCAGACTGGCCCGACTTTCACCAGCCAGGTTTACCAATATACCAATAAACAGGAGGCCGCCTCGCTCTGGTATCATGACCATACATTGGGGCAGACTCGTTTAAACGTTTATGCTGGGTTGGCGGGGTTGTATTTGATTCGGGACAGGGCCGAGAACGATATGAACCTGCCAAAGGGTAAGTACGAGATACCCCTTTTATTGCAGGATCGGATTTTCGGCCCGGATGGTTCGCTATTTTACCCCTTACGTCCCAAAGAGGAAGTACCCACTCAGAAAGGCCCCTGGATTCCAGAGTTTTTCGGGGACGCGATTCTGGTCAATGGCAAGGTTTGGCCCTACCTGGAGGTTGAGCCGCGCAAGTATCGTTTCCGCATTTACAACGGAGCTAATGCTCGTTTCTTTAACATAAAAATTAGCGCGAAGGCTGAACCGACGGATGTTTCGGCCTTGCCCTTTGTGCAGATTGCGGCGGAGCAGGGTTTCTTTAATTCGCCTGTTCAGCTTAATACCTTGTTACTTGCGCCAGGGGAACGGGCGGATGTAGTGGTAGATTTCACGGGTTTGTCGGGGGGTACTTACTACCTGACCAACGATGCTAACGTGCCTTTCCCGATGGGCGACCCCTGTGACCCTGATACAGGTGGTCAGGTTATGAAGTTTGTGGTTAACAAGCCTTTAAGCGGCAAGGATACCAGTCGAGTACCGCGCTTATTAAGAAGTGTGGAGAAACTTGAACCGGAAAGAGCCAAAGTTACCCGCGATATGGCGATTATTGAATATGCCGACCCGGTTACAGGCGAGCCAATCGGGGCTTTGCTGAACGGGCGGATGTGGGATTATCCGAAACTGGCGGAACCAAAGCTTGGCACTATTGAAATCTGGAATCTTATCAACACTACTATGGACGCGCACCCGATTCACTTGCATCTGGTACGCTTCCAGATTCTGGATCGTCAGCCGATTAATCCCGACCTGTATATGGCGGATTGGGGAGCGATGGAGTTTGGGATGGGGCCAGACCCGATTAAGCTTAAACGCAGCCATATTCTTGGCCCGCGGCACCAGCCGGAGGCCAACGAGAAGGGCTGGAAGGATACGTTTAAGGTTTATCCGGGCGAGGTTACGCGGGTAATTGCTAAATTCGACGATTATACCGGGATTTACGCCTGGCATTGCCATATCCTTGAGCATGAGGATAATGAGATGATGTTGCAATATCGGGTAGTGCCGTAGTTAGACCCGCTGACCGATACGCAGACAATTACCGGAGTTGTCCAAAACCGCAAATTCACGCACGCCATAGGGTTTGGTTTCTAAAGGGCCGTTGGGGTGAACTGCTCCAGCGGCTTGATATTCCTGGTATAGCGGCTCGATATTTTCCACGTAGATGTAGCAGGTGAAGGGATTGGTTTCGGGCGTGGTATCGTAGCGGGAAAGGTGGAGATAGACCCCGCCCCGCTCGAATATCAGATAACCCGCTTCTTCAAAACGATTTACCAGGCTAAAGCCAAGTTTTTGGGTGTAGAATTCCACGCTCTGGTCAAGGTTGCCAGTCGCCATTATTGGCACGGTAGAAAGAAAGGTGGTTTTTTCGCTCATTTCAATACTCCGATTATGTTAATGAAATCAGGTTAAGGGTTTATAACAGTTATCGAGCGGAGTAAATAAAAGTGCCTGTTTACAAAGTAACATTGCTATTTTCCTTATAAATACGAAAAGTGTTTCGCCCCGCTTTTTTGGCCTCGTACATTGCTTCGTCGGCTTTTTTCAGGAGAGTTCCCCGATTTTCGCCGTTGGCGGGGTATAAGCTCAGGCCGATACTGGCAGAGGTAATAACTTCCAGGCCGTTAATTTCGATTTTTTGGTGTAATGCGTTCAGAATTTTTTCGGCGACAGTCGAAATATTTTCCAGCAAACCGATATTAGTCAAAAGAATGGCAAATTCGTCACCGCCAATTCGGGCTACGATATCGGTTTGGCGAACACAATTCCTCATTCTTTGGGCGACCTCTTTTAATAGTTCATCCCCAATCGCATGACCAAATGTATCATTGACGGTCTTAAAGCGGTCTAAATCTATAAAACCCACCGCAAAAGTTTCGTTATGACGCTGGGAATGATTCACGCTATATTCCAGGCGTTCGTTAAAGAGGCGGTGGTTGGGCAAACCCGTAAGACTATCATAATAGGCCCGGCGGGTTAGTTTATCTTCTTTCTCTTTAAGTTCGGTAATATCGCGGAATGAAGCTACCGCCGCATAAGGTAGCGTAACAGGATTACTATTATTGAGTTCTTCCAGGCTATGAAATAGTGGTTGTGAATTTATCGAAATCCAGACGAGCGAACCTTCGGGCTTGTGCACACCCATAATAACGTTGGATTGAGGCTGGCCCGTAAGCAAGGTTTGGGGAATGGGGTGTTCTTCGCCGGGGAAAGCCGAGCCATCCTCATGAATAGCCCGCCACCTAGGGTCGAGGCTGGTACGACCTTCCATTTGGTCTCTGGTAAGCCCCAGGATTTTTTGCGCACTGGCATTAGAGGCCAGTATAACGGCATTTTGGTCTTGCAGGACAATGCCTTCGTCCAGAGCTTCGATAAGTATCTGATAGCGGATTTTACTATCTTGCAAAGCCCTTTCAGCTTCTTTGCGCTGGCTGATGTGGTTAAATGTTACCAGTAGTTGAGTAGGCTTGCCATTAGAGTCGGTTTCAAATACACTTTGGCGACTCTCAACCCATTCCCACTTCCCGGCACTATTCAGAATTCGATACTCAACATCTCTGGTTTTACCCTGACGCGCTTCATTTCGGTATTTCAAAACGGTTTCAAGGTCGGCTGGATGAATTCTTTTTTGGGAGAGGCTTGAGTCTAAAATATCGTCCGGGGGATGGCCAAAGAATGTTTCTCGGTTAAAATAAAGAACTTTGCCTTTATCGGGAGCAGTCAAATCGAACAGAAAAATATAATCGGGTGAACTTTGGGCAAGTTTGCGGAAACGCAGTTCACTATCGTAGAGTGCTTGAACTGCCCGATTGAATTCCAGATTAGAAAGCTCGTTTTCGACCATAATTGCCAGGTCTTTGAGATATTTTAAATCCTCTGGGTTTAGGGTTTGGGGATGGGTATCTATTAAACAGAGCGTGCCAACCCGAAAACCATCGGGGCCATGGAGGGGCTGCCCGGCATAAAAGCGGATGTGGGGGTCGCCCGTCACTAGCGGGTTGTCATAGAAACGCACGTCCTCCAGGGCATCGGGAATTATAAATGTATCATTTGAAAGGATAGCATGACCACAGAAAGAAACTTCCCGCGAGGTTTCCGTTACATTTAAACCGATGCAGGACTTAAACCACTGGCGGTTGGTGTCCACCAAACTGACCAGAACAATTGGCACCTGAAAAATACGCTGGGCTAGTCGGGTAATTCGGTCGAAGCGTTCTTCTGGTAAGGTGTCCAGCATATTCAGATTTTGCAGGGCATTTAATCTTGAATACTCATAGTTCGGGGTTGAAGGTGATATCATAGGTTTTTTCCCTGGGGTAAGGCTCTATCTTGTTTAGAAGCTTTTACGGCAAAATTTCGAGGCCAGTCCGACTTTCACTCAGATTGTTGATAGAATAACAAAATTTTGAATAAAACTCTATAGCAATAAGTAAATCCGCAACAAATATAACCTTATTGATATATGAGTTTTTTATGAAATTGTAAAGGACACCCCGCCATTGGGATGTCCTTTTTCCAGAACTGAAAATACTAAGCAACGGCTTTCAGGTCAGAGGTGCAGTTGGGGCAACGAGTGGCTTTGATCGGGATACTGCTATAGCAATAGGGGCAATCTTTGGTATCAACAACGGCTTCCGAAGGTTGCCTTTTGAAGCGATTGTAGACCCGCAATATCAAAAATATCACAAAGGCGACAATCAGGAAGTTAATGACAGTGTTGATAAATAGACCGTAATTGATAGTGGCTAAGCCCGCCGCTTTAGCCGCCTCAACCGAGGCAGGTTTCTTGCCAGAAATGTCAATGAAGAGGCTGGCAAAGTCTACATTGCCCAGTGCTAGGCCGATGGGTGGCATTATAATGTCGTTAACTAGCGAAGTTACCACAGCCCCAAAAGCCAGGCCAATAATGACTGCAATCGCCAGGTCAAGGACGTTGCCCCGCATAATAAACTCTTTGAAATCCTTTAGCATCGAAAAATCTCCTGTTGAGAATGCTTCTCTGGTATTTTAACCAGCAGAAAGTTTTGTTTAAGCCTATCAATACAACTTTGCATCACCCTGTTTCCGAAAGGGGTCGCTAATCTATAACTATTGGCAAATTTTAGCCACAACTAAAAAAGCGAACCTATTCGCATCTTAATAGATGAGCTAAAGGGTTGCCTTTAACCAAGAGCTTATTTGATATCTTAGAACTATTTGCAGGTTGACCTACATCTGCGATTATGGCATAAACTCGAATAGTTAGAGTTTGGAAGCAAGACGGTTTTGAGCAATTTTGTAAAATGCGAACTCTAAATAATATATCTTGAGTATATCAAACCAGCTTAATTAGTCAACCTTTACAGAAGCCCTAACTTTATTGATTTGACCGCTGAAAAATGTGAATTTTAAGGTACAGGCGGCGGTTGGCAAGGCCGAGTCTTGTCAGGAGCAGTACCGGGCCACAATCCGGGTTCTGATTGCCCAACTATGCTAACAGGCCGCCCTTGTAATAGTAGACGAGAGGCTTTTAAAAAAGTCACGAGTTTTAAAACTCGTTTTGAGGAATTTTTTTATGCACCATGTGGAAAAGGCTTTGTTGAGGCTGAAAGGGCTGGAATCTACCACTTTTTCCACCATTTTATCCACATTGACTCTGCTTTAGCTTAGTGGTATTATGCGTCTCCCTAGAAACAACAGGGGCTGGCTCGAAGAAAAAAGTCTGCATAAAACAATCTACAGATTTTCGAAAATGGGCCAAAAATACTCTTGACAAAGCTACTCGGATGTTGTATGATGTCCGAGCCTCTAAAAAAGGGTAACGAAAGCAAAAGCGAAAAAGCTGGATAAGCCCATTGCAAAGGCCTTCGTAGTGATTTTCCCCTCATGAAGGGAAGCCAAATCACAAAGTGGTAGGACCTTAACAATTGAAGAGTGGGAGAGAACATATTCGCACTAGCCCAGGAAGCGAAAGCTGAGAGGGATAGTGGTTACGAATAAACAGCAAATATTGGTAAGTCAAGGAAAGAAACCTGTCAATAAACGCCGAAA
>JBBQZS010000107.1:0-13862 GCA_038207495.1 Chloroflexia bacterium | reverse complement strand
GTTTCCCCCCAGAGCAAAGGCTTGGGCTTTAAGGTATTGGTATTGACGCACGGTACGCCTGGCTTTTCTTTCGACTAGTAGCGGGACTTGCTCGGCAAAAGTCCGCCTTTGACAGTTGGAATTATCGCAAAAGAAACGCCGAATAGTTAAGCGAAAAAGAACGGCTTGACCAGCTAAAGGCAAATCCCCCGGTTTACGAATGTACCGGCTGTGAACCCGACTACTAGCTTGGTTACAACTAGGACACCAACCTTGCAAGTTGGAAAGGTGGGTTTGCAAGTTCAGTTCACTTTCTCTCAACTCACATCGGTCTAATTCAACTCCCCAGTTTGGCGGTAAAACAATTTCTTCTAGCATTTAAAGGTATTTCTAGCGTTAAGAACATTCTTACTATTCGCTAATTTTACCTTTTTTGTCTACCTATTTAATTTCTTTCACGCTAAGTGAGCAAGAGCCATTTTTCCCTTGACAAATACACTTTGTAGGCTTTAGCTCGCTTTGCGACCAGGGGCTTGGCTCCTTCCCTCATTCCTGCAAGCCGTTTGGTCTCGTCTTGAGTTTAGGACACTACAAATACTGGCGAGGGTGTGGCTAAATAAAGAAACTAGGCCATTTCTAATTAGTATTAACCCGCCCGGTTCGTCAATTTACCAGTCGCAGAACCTGCTTCAACTGGCTAAAACTCCCTGGGCGGTTTTTTGCTTAATGAGATATTCACTGTCAAAAGCTTGACCACTTTTAGCCACTCCAAAGGCTAAAACGGCTAAACGTCGGGCCACCGCACAACGGGCGACTTTGGGGGCTTTACCTTGCTCTTTTAACTTATCATAAAAAGCTTTAAGAAGGGGGTTGAAGCGGCTAGCACTTAAAGCGGCCATATATAAGAGCCGGCGAAGGTGGCTATGTCCACCACCACCGACCTGAGGATAACCCCGCACACTCGTCCCACTGCGCCTTTCCACCGGTGCCAACCCGGCGTAATGCGCCAGCGATGCCCCGTTTTTACAAGCTGTGAAATTCAAACTGAGTACCACCAACCAACAAGCGGTTAATAACCCGATACCTGGAATAGTTTGGACTAATTCAATCGGTTTAGCCCAACTCGCATCGGCACTTTGGGCCACTTGTTTGATTTCTTGGTCTAACTCAGCAATTTGGGCATCAAGGGTTTGGATAAGCTGGAGCAGACGCCCTTTGACGCTTTCTACCACAACTGACCCCGCTGTTAAAGCATGTAACTGATTGCCAAGCTGACCGCGCATCCCGATTAAATCTTCTCTTTGGCACAGCCGTTGCTGTAATTCATAATAAACCTGGGGGCGTGGGTTCCACAGGGCTGGTTTTTGAGTTTGAGCGAAGCGGGCCAGAGTTTGAGCATCAAGCTGGTCATTTTTCGAGCGCAATAAGAGCGCTTTGGCATAATTATGAGCCTGAGCAGGATTAATTACACTGACACCAAAACCAGCTTGGTACAAGTAGAGTGCCAAGCTTAGGTAGTAATTACCGGTCGCCTCCATTACCACCAAAATGACACCCGGGGCGCTACCAGTGGCCAGTAAATCTTTTTGAAATCTATCGAAGTCCGCTTGAGTTTGAGCATAATCTATGGCTTTTTGAGGTTTAGCCTCAATTTTAGCCTGTGCAGCACTGAAAGTGGCAGCGGAAATATCTACCCCCACAAACATCTGATACACTGCCGAATTAACTTCATTGGCATCGTCTTACATCCTAACTAGCACTTACTGATTGAGTTTTGGAATAGCTTAGGCTGTGGTCAGGTTACTTCTTTCCTTGTATACGTGGTCAAGCCACTAGCTACCGTTCATAATACTTTCTGACCAGAGAAGTGGGGGGTTATCTAAAAAGCGTGGTCGGGCCACTAGAACAAATTCAACCTCGCCACCTCTCTTTGCCTTCCCTTATTATACAAGAACAAATGTATGCTACAGAATATGGCTGAGTTTAAGGATAGGCTGTATCAAATACGATAGAATGTAAAAGTTCACAGTTGTCGGATTCCAGCCCCCGGTTTGGAACGGTCTCCTTAAATTGGGCCTTGACTTTTTCCCTTATCGGTGTAAGTACCCCAGAGTGACCCCACCAGGGTCTAAGCTGTAAAAACCAGCCGCCTTATATTCACAAGTTAAATTCCTAGTATGTGGTTTATTTCCTGTTGATAACGCAGGCTGGGGGTTTGAATAATTTCATCTAGAGAAAGGCTGAGACCAGATAGCCCAGATTCTATCAACCCATAGACCAATGCCACATCTTCTCGTCCGATCATACCATCTACTTCAGGCGGGCGATTAAAAGCAACAGCCTCAGCAAAATCCATAATTTCAACTGCTACCAGAATTCGGTCTATTTCTTCAAAAGAGAGCGAATAGCCCACTGGTTTTTCGCTGCCTAGCAAGGTCGCCGTCAGTAGGTCTAATTTGTAGGAAGGGGCATATTGCAATAATGCCTTGCCACTCAATGGTTCGGTTAAATCTTCACGATGCAGGAAAATTGCCTTCCCACTGCGGTCTGGCGGCAATTCTAACATGCCTTTGTTGCCGTAAATCAATCGCTCAGTACGTTTATAGCCATGCGCTGCCTGTAAAATTGTCCATTGTCCGGTAGCTCCCGATTCAAAATTAAAATGACCTACCAGCAAATCATCCGCTGTTGCTTCAACTTCTTCCGGCAAACTTACCAACCAATGCTGATAAAATGACTGACTGACTACCGCCGTCTCGCTGGAACGATATCGAACTTTTTCAAGTAATTTAGAGTACCCTGATACCCGCTCAACTTTGCCCAGCAAATAGCGCATAACATCGGCATTATGTACCGCCACATCTAATAATATTCCACCCGTCTCTTTGCGATGCCGCCAGGGAGTGAGTAGTATAGCCGAGCCGCCGGTTGCAATATGCTCCACGGCCAGGTATGGAGTGCCAATCGCCCCATCCTGAAGTAAAGCTCGCGCTAGACGGTTCAGGGGGTCTCGGCGGACATTTTCGGCTATCGCCAATACTTTGCCGCTTTTTTCAGCTGCCGCCAGAGTCAGATTACAGCCCAGAATTGAGGCTGCTAGTGGTTTTTCTACCAGCACATGTCGCCCCGCTTCTAAAGCTTCGACTGCCAGCGAATGATGGGAGGAAGTGCCAGTGGTTATATTCACCGCTTCGATTCGGGCTTGTGCTTCCAACATTTTAGCTTGAGAGGAATAGATTTCGGGCTTAGCCCCAAGCAGTTTTCGGCTCTCCTCAGCAATATAACGAGCGTTGTCCAGGTTAGAATCGGCTACCGCTACCAGCTCAATTTTCACTTGTGGGTTTGGCAGTTTTTC
Organism: Chloroflexia bacterium; assembly: GCA_038207495.1. Lineage (GTDB taxonomy): Bacteria > Chloroflexota > Chloroflexia > Chloroheliales > Chloroheliaceae > Chlorohelix. Next base: position 10,528 of record JBBQZS010000107.1, on the reverse strand, counting down.
AGCTACCTCCTGCAAAGCTTTTAGGCCGTGGAGATGGCGCAAGCCCATCCCTCCACAACCTACCAACCCCAACTTCAGAGAGATTGGATTTTTGGCTAAGTTTGTCACTGGCGATTATCCTTGAGGCCAATTTCAAAGAGCGATAGAGCATGGGCCGGCAAATCCAGGCTAATTTCAAGGCTCGCATCCCCCTGAAGGATACTTTGCTGGATTAGGGTGAGTTGCTGTTTTTGGCGAAGTTGTTCCAGTTGATCCTGGGTTGGCCCTTCTGGTCGGCCCATAGCCAGCCACTCCTGGTAGGCGTTGCTATGTTCGCCATCTATCCGCCATTGTTTTAGCTCTAATTCCTGACTAGCCGAAAAGGGCAGATTTTGAAGCTGTAGGCTAATTTTTTGGTGGCTACCCTCGGCCCAATCGTCACAATGCTGCCAGATAAGTACCGAAAGAGCCTCATTATTACTATCAACCGTTGCCAGACCGTCAACTAGCCGAGTTTTAGGGTTATAACCTTCCGCAAGGACATTCGCTGCCCCATTACTTAAAAGGCTAATCCTTTTTTCACCCAGTTTGCCCAACATTTTAAGGCCCGCCATAATCGGCTTCCAAATGTTTTCGTTTGTCACCAGGGTGCGATTACCTTCAAAGAAGCGTTTGCCCTCGAAGTAAAAGGCCCAATGGGTAATCATGCTAACTTTAGCCGGGAGCGTTTCGTTTAGCTGGAGAAGCTGACCGACCATTGCCGCTACGAAGGCTGGATAATATTCGGTGTTGCAAACGATAAAGTTAGGGTTATCATAAACCCCGTAGATAGTGCCTACTGCCGGGTCACATTCATCTACAAAAATCGGTAACTTATGGAATTGCGGAAAGCCGCTAATTACTTCCAGGCTACGCTGAATGTCACTGATTACTTTTCGCAAAGATGGGTGTTGGTGGGGAGCTTCGTGACCATAATTTCGACGTGGCTCGAAATAAGCCCCTTTGGTATGGAAAGAAACAAAATCCAGCTTTGTGCCGATAGCCCCGGTGACATGGTTTTTCCCCTCGGCGCAATGCTGCAAGAAGTGGCGTAGAAATTCGTATCCCTTATCGGTAGTGGCTGGCCCACCAATTTTAACCTGAGAAAAAGCTCTAACCGCCCCTGCCACGCTATAATCATACAGCCTACAATAATCCTCGACTGTTCCCAGCCAATAGTTAGGAATATCTGGCTCATTCCACATTTCAAAATACCAGCAAGCAACCTCCTCTGACCCATAACGCTCCACCAAATGTTTAACAAAAGCTTCCACCAGCTTTTCCCAACGGCTAAAATCTTTGGGTGGGAGTTTCCATTTGCCAGACTCGTAAGGTTCGCGACCCAGGTCAAAGGCATGTCCAAATCCAGTAAAACCTTTTTGATTGTCTGGTACTAAGTCCATGGGCAGAAAACCTAACTCGATAAGCGGGCGACAGTTATTAGCTACATAGGTATCATAAATCTGGTCAACTATGGCCCAATCATAAATCGGCTGCCCCTGCGCGTCTTCTGTATAGATATTGGTCGAACCCCCTGCTGGATAGCTCAGACCATTGCCACTGGTAAAAGCATTATGATTACGTACATAATAGGGCTGCTCAATAATTTCATTTTTGAGGGTGGCGAACAATTTCTGTCCGCGAGGAGTATAACTCCAGTTCAGCTCGTCAAAGCCAATCGAAGTCCACAGGCGGGGCAAATCTCCAAGCGGGGAAGCCCAATCAACTTTTACCACTACCGTTTCTTGTTCGCCACTCATTAGTTACGCTCCTCTTATACCAAATTCCGTTGTATATTTGAATTGTAGGGGTGGGTTTACTTGCCCTCCTATACTCTGCGGGAAAACCCGCCCCTACAAAGCTTATTGATTAGTTTCTAGCCGTACTTGGCATTCGGGTTATTGACCAGCCAACTTTTTGAGTTCTTTCTCCACTGTCGCCAGGGCATCATCGGTACTGCTCTTGCCTGCCATAACCCCAATCATAGCGTTGGAGAAAACCAGACTACCTTCAGCTTGCCCCATATAAGGGGTATTACCATAGACCGGCCCAGCATAGCGCACCGCAGTTTTTAGTTGGTCTAAAAGTACCTTCTTATTGGGGTCTTTCTGGTAGAAATCTGTGTTGACGGTAGCCTTTAGCACAGGCAAAGCCGCTCCGTTGGTCTTTTGCATGTAATCGCTATACCAGGGGTCGCCATACATAAACTTGATTAGAGCTTTCGCGCCTTCGGGGTTCTTGGCTCCCTTGAAAGCAAAGAGCAAGAAACCACCCAGGAAGGAGCGTGAAATATCGCCAGCCTTTTTAATCGGCATTTGTACCACGCCGATGTTTGCCGCCAGATTCGGGTCAATACCCCGCAGGCTTTCGAGGTTATCACCGTTGCCAATACTCATGGCTACCTGTTTAAGCTGGAACAATTTGGTAGTTTCCGCCCCTTTGTAGGTAACAGCCGCTTCTGGCATACTCTTGTCCTTGATAAAGCTGGCACTGAAATTCAGAGCATCTTTGAATGGTTGGCTATTGATGGTAACTTTTCCGTCCTTATCTAGCACTACCCCGCCTGCACTCATACCTAACGGTACCCAGAACTGTCCAGCGGCGGGGCCTTCTGTGCCGAAGATAAAGCCGTACTGGTCGCCTTTGGTAAGTTTTTTGGCTGCTTCCGAAAGCTCGTCCCAGGTGGTGGGGGGCTTTACCCCAGCCTTTTCCAGCAAATCCTTATGGTAAAACAGCACGCGCGTTTCCGACCACCAGGGAATTGCATAAGTTGCCCCCTCATAGACTACATAAGCCTCTTTTTGCAGGTCAACAAACTTGTCTTTACCAATACTATCCAGCACATCGTCCAGGGCTATCAAGTTTTTGGCGGCGGCAAAGCCTAACGCCACATCTGGCCCTTGCTGACCTACTTCGGGCGGATTTCCAGCAGCAAGGGCGGCTTGGGTTTTCTGTACCGACTCCTGGAAAATCATAAACTGGGCTTTGGTGCTAACGCCAGGATTAGCCTTTTCAAATTCGGCTAACCGGGCATTAATCAAGGGTTGGCGTACCCCATTGCTCTGGGTTTCGCGGCTCCAAAGCTCCACGCTCCCGGTAATTTTGGTAGTCTGGGCGGCAGTGGTAGCAGCAGTAGTAGCACTGGCGGCAGTGGTGGCGGCTGACGCAGTTGTCGCCGCGCTGGCGGTTGTAGTAGCAGGAACGGCAGTAGCAGTTGGGTCGCCACAAGCTGCCAGGAATGCCCCTAATGAGGTGAAACCAACTCCCATTGCGGCAGCTCTCCGCATAAAACCCCGACGTGATACTCTTCCACTTTGGAAAGCCTCAATTAGCTCTTTTGCTTCTCGATCCATTTTTATCCTCCTCCTAAATTAGTAACGAGTAACGAGTAGAAAGTGCCGAGGGCCGAGTTAACCTAACCACCCAACCCCCTTCCACTTTAGGGAAGGGGAGATTGCGCCCCTCTCCTACAGGTGAGGGGTTGGGGGAGAGGTTATACCACCGACGACTGCTTAACCTTTTACCGACCCGGCGGTGAGCCCCCCCACCAGATAACGCTGGAAAAGCATAAACACAATCACTACTGGTAGGGTAGTCAGAGTCGCCATCGCAAACAGGCCACTATAGTCAGTGGTAAACTGGTCAATGTAACTTGCCATACCAATGGATAAAACTTTTTGGCTATCATCGTTTATCAGAACATAGGCAATTAAAAACTCGTTCCAACTATTAACAAAAGCCAAAGTTGCCACTGCCGCCAACCCTGGTGCTGCCAGTGGCAATACAATCCGCATCAAAGCTCCAAAATGGGTACAACCATCTATGCGGGCCGCGTCTTCCAATTCTGCCGGAATGGACATGAAATAGCCTCGTAATAACCAAACTACAAAGGGCAAATTAATGGTGGTATAGGCAATTGCCAACCCCCAAGGGCTGTTAGTAAGGCCGAGTCTGGTCATAATGACGTAAAGTGGAATTATCAAGAGTATGCCGGGGAACATCTGGATTAGCAACAGGCTGGCCCCAAAAACCCGCCGTCCTTTGAAGTTCAGACGCGCCAGGGCATAAGCCCCCCACGAACCTACAATAATCACCAACAAGGTCGTCAGAATCGAAATCACCACACTATTCTGGAAATATTTAAGAAACGGCACATTCGGCGAGGTTATCACTTGCTCAATATTCTCCAGGGTAATTGAGCTTGGTAAAATTTGCGGCCTGAGTGAAAACGAATCTTTAGCTGGAGCTAAAGCTGTGCGAATCATCCAGTAGAACGGGAACAGGGCGATAACCGCAAATAATAAAATGATAAAATATGAAAGGGTACGCCAGAAAATCTTCTCGGCTCGCCAGCGATTAAATTTTGGTTTTCCTGTTACGACTGCCATTTCTTAACCTCTTAAACCGTTTGCCCGTTCGCCTCGGCCTCTCGCAAGTATTGCCAGAGATAGAGTGAGCCAGCTATCAGGATTAAAATAAACATTATCACCGCCATCGTAGCGGCAAAACCAAAATCCCCACCTACAAAACCGATAGTATAGGTGTAAATAGGTAAAACGTTGGTAGCACCAGCCGGGCCACCTCTGGTTAAAATCCAGGGAATAGTAAAATAGTTAAAGGCATTAATTGAAGCCAGCAAAACACTAATCATGGCGATGGGTTTGAGCAGGGGTAGGGTTATATACCACAAACGCTGCCGCCCCACCGCCCCATCCACTGTGGCGGCTTCATAGAGTTCGCCGGGAATAGCTTGCAAACCAGCCAGTAGAACCACCATCTGGAAGGGGAAGCTTTTCCAAACCATTACCAGTATTAGGGAATAAAGAGCCAAATCTGCCCCTAACCAGATGGGCGGGCGGTTGACTCCCAACCCCTTAAGTAGTGATGAAATAATGCCGAACTGGTCGTTAAACATCCAAGACCAGGTGAGGGAAGCCACAAAAGCCGGAACGGCCCAGGGTATGATGAAAATCGAACGCAGCAAAGCCCGCCCCGGCAATTCCTGGTTTAGCAACAGGGCTAAGGTCAGCCCAATAATAAAAGAAAACCCTACCGAGGTTATGGTAAAAATCAGGGAGATTTTGAAAGCATTCCAGACATCTGGGGTGGATAAAATGTTGGAATAATTAGCCAGACCTACAAAGCGGGTGTTTTCTTCGGGGCGTGATAGTAGTCGGTCTGTAAAACTAAGGCGCACAGTGTCCAGTAAAGGATAAACATTGACGATAGCAATCCCAATAATAGTGGGCGCAATCAGGAAATAGGCTATATGCCGCTCCACAAAGTTCGACACACGGGTGCGAAAAGAGGGGTTGGCGTAATCTGAGGATTCGCCGCGCCCTTTTTTATCGGGAATCTCGCCACCCATTGGCTGCTGCATGCCCAACCTCCTCGTTTACGGCATTAAGATTTGGCAAGCAAGAGCTTGCTGGAGAAGTTTATTTTAATTAGAATTACGTGCTTGAAAGATATAGGAGCGTTCCCGTGAACGTTCACGGGAAGCTTTACCTCATTATACAATAGGCTGTCAAGGGCTTGACAGCCTATTGTATAATCCAAATAAACGTTCACGGGAACGTTCACAATTTTAGCTTTATCAACTTTTTCTCTTAATAAAACTGGAAAATTATGCGAACAACCATCCGTGATGTAGCAGCACTGGCGGGGGTTTCAATCAATACCGTTTCGCGGGTGTTAAACGATAAAGGCGAGGTTAGCCCTGAAACCAAAGACAAGATTCAGGAAGCCATTAAGACCCTCAAATATCGCCCAAACTCTTTTGCCCGTTCGCTGGTAAGTAAGCAAAGCCGGATTATTGGTCAGATTGTCACTGACTGCACCAACCCCAACAATGCTCAACAGATTCGCTCGGTACAAAATCTGACGGCAGAACAGGGCTATTCGGTAATGCTGGTTGATACTGCTGAGGAACATCAACGGGAGGTCGCGGCTCTTGAATTGATGGTCGAGAAGATGGTAGATGGCTTCCTGATAACCCCTTTGCAGTACGATAATACCCATTTATTCAAGTTAAAGGAAGAAGCAAGTCTCCCTTTTGTGCTGACCAACCGGGATATTCCCGACCTGGGGGTGGATGCGGTTTTGCATGATAATTTTGATGGGGCTTATCAGGCTACCCGCCATCTGCTAGAACTGGGCCATCACCGAATCGCTTATATCACCTCACGCCGTCAGGTCTGGACGGTAGCTGAGCGGTTGGCGGGCTATCGGGCATCGCTTCAGGAGTCGGGACAAAACTTTGACGAATCGCTGATTATTCAGACTAATCTGAGCCTGGAAAGTGCTTTTGAAGCTACTAACAAGTTACTGAAACTCAATCCTCGCCCCACTGCTATTTTTGCCTATAACGATATGATGGCAATTGGAGTATTAAAAGCCTTAAAGGAAGCTGGTTTGAGGATTCCAGAGGATATTTCGTTGATTGGTTACGATGATATTATTTATTCGCAGTTTTTGGAAGTCCCTTTAACCACCGTCCGCCAGAAAACCCGCGAGTTAGGCGAAGGGGCCGCTAGCGTTTTGTTACAACGAATCGCTAACCCACAAACTCCCCTCAAAAGGGTTATTCTTCAACCGGAGCTGGTGGTCAGGCAATCTACCGGGAAAAGTTACAGGTAACGAATTAGGACAATGAGGTTGATTTATGCTGGTAACTCAAATTAATAGCTTCTTGCTGGCAACACCCCTTAAACAGCCTATCCGTACAGCTATTCATAATTTTTCCCAGGTTTATCATGTGGTGGTGGAAATTGAAACTGACGAAGGGCTAAAAGGAACGGGCTTTTTATTTGCCCAAAGCGCGGCGCAAGGGAAACTTTTTCAGGCGACTCTTGAGCTTTTTAATCCAATGGTTTTGCAGGAAGACCCGCTTATGGTGGAGCATATTTGGCAAAAAATCTGGAAAGCGGCTAATTTTATCGGGAATAGCGGGGTTTCAATTTTTGGTTTATCAGCGATAGATATTGCCCTGTGGGATATAGTTGGTAAGGTGGCAGGGTTACCTCTTTACAAATTACTGGGGGCAAACACTAAGGCTGTAGCCGTTTATGCCAGTGGCGGGTTATGGTTAGGTTCAAGTCTGGACGAGATAATCAAAGAGGCACAGAATTTTGTAAAACAGGGCTATTCGGCTATAAAAATCAGAATAGGACAACCGAGACTAGAAGACGATATAACACGAGTGCTGAGGCTAAGGGAAGCGGTTGGCCCAGAAGTTAAACTGATTGCTGATGCCAACCAGGGCTGGAATGCCGTTACCGCGATAAAGTTCGGGCGGGCGGTAGCTGAGGCTAATCTTTACTGGCTGGAAGAACCTGTCCCCTATTACGATTTTGAGAGCAGTGCCAGAATTGCGGCGGCTCTGGATACGCCCCTGGCTACGGGTGAAACCGAATATACCTACCTGGGCTTTTCCCGGCTGGCGGCGGAAAAGGCCGCAGATATCTGGATGCCGGATTTACAACGAGTCGGAGGAATTTCGGGCTGGCGCAAAATAGCAACCCTGGCGGAAAGTTATAATATTCCGGTTTCACCCCATCTTTTCCCAGAGGTATCGGTGCATCTGGCCTTAGCCGCGCCTACCTGCCAGATTCTGGAATATGTTGATTGGTGGGAACCGTTACTAGCCGAGCAAAATAGACCCAGACTAATAGATGGCTATTTATACCCAACAGAATTACCCGGTACAGGTCTCGAAATCTTACCCCAGACCATTGAGAAGTATCGGGTTGACTAAGTCTTTAGTTTTGAATTTAGAAAATCTATTAATTTTGGCTCCTGTTACTCGTTATTTTCTACTAATTGCCAATCTAAAGGAAATAAAGAAATGCGAACCAATCATGTGAAAGCCAAATTAAAACGAGGTGAAGCCAGTGTAGGAGCCTGGCTCAGTATGCCCACTTTACCTTCAACTAGAATCATGACCCGCCAGGGTTATGATTGGCTGACTATTGATGGGGAGCATAGCCCGCAGAATCCTTCTCTATTTTTCGATATGGTAGCGTTAGTTGCTGACTCTCAATTGTCCGCTCCATTTGTGCGGATACCTACCAACTCGGTGGAGTGGTATAAATGGGCCCTGGATGCAGGCGCGCGGGGAGTAATTGTGCCAATGGTTAATACCAGGGAAGAAGCGGAACAGGCGGTTTCTACACCCAAATTTAGCGCAAAACAGCAGTAAATTGCTTTTCATACTTCCCACAAGAACTAAAAATAATAGAGCTGAAAGTTAGCAATTTGAGTTAAGCTTAAGTTTGACCAACTTCAACTGCCACTGCTTGGCCTGCCAACAAACCTGCTAATGCTTGGGCCATCGTTTTACTATATCGCGTTGGACCATTTAAGGAACAGAAAGAGTCGGTAGTGAGATTTAAGCTATCCCAAAGGGATAAATAACAATAGGTGTTTCAGCTAATTTGGAGGATTAACTGATATTAAATAGCTTTGAAAGCCTCGTCTCACGCTCAATATATATTGATACACACGCCTAACGACTCTTTCTGTTCCTTAAATGGTCCAACGCCTACTTGACCGATCCTAGCTCGGATCGGTCAAGTAGCCTGCACGGGGCTAGAAGCAATTACTCCCCAGAATGCCCGGAATTCCTTTTCGCACTGTGGTTACCCAACAGTTCAAGCTTCGGACCATTTACTTTTAATATGCTGTATATAATTAGCAGGATAGCCGCCACTCCTTTCTACAAGCCATACCAGCAATTTTGAACAAAAAGTTGGAACGGTTTCCTATTATGACAAGAGACGTGGCTGGCTATTTCGCCCCGGCGCAGTCATATAGCTTTTGGTCACCACCTCCACCGAACGGTATGCTGCTGCTGCTGCTATTGTTAGAGGTGGTCCTGGTCTGGCCGCCCCATAGGGTCGCATCAACGACTTTGCACTGTTTTTGAATCCAGCCGGTTAGCTGTTGGTTGCCAGAATTACTCCCGGCTACACTATCTTGTACCGCCGAATTATTGTTCGGGCTGGAAGTGCCAGATCCGAATGGGAAACCACCGTTCTGGCCGTTCAAACCGTCGAAACTTTGAATCAGGAAGTAGCGTACCTGGCCTTCTCTAACCAGTTGCGCCAGTCTATCTACACTCAAGGCCGGATCCCTACCTAGAAAGCCGCCCATTGCCATTATCGCTTGATCGCTCTTCAGAATAATTGGCGCGGCACTGGTGGCACTCAGGGTTGCTACCAGATAAGTTGCACCGTGTTGGTTAGTTTCGAGGTATTGTACGAGTTTGTCAGTATCGTAATTACTTGCAAACATTTGGTTAGAGTTTTGCCCTTTGAGTAATTGCGGATTGGCTTCCGGCAGTGTGCCATTTCCTTCGGCCAACACCGGGGATAAGGCCCAGGCGGTCGGCCCGACCAGGATTGACACTATTGCCAGGGTCAAAATCGCGAGAGTCACTTTATTGTTACGCTGACCGACTGCCCCGCGCCACCGTAGCATCAGCAACCCGACGCAAGTAATGGCACTCATGCCAATTATCAAAGGTAACAACCAAATTTGCCAATCGGGATAAGAATTCGCTATGTAAGCTCCATATAGTCCGCTCAGACCTACCGTTAGCGGCAGTAGCCAGCCCCGCCAGCCTTTTGTTTGCCAATCCTGCCACATCGTGGTCAATCCTGCTCCACCTAGAGCCGCGATGGGAGGTGCAAGCATTACCAGATAATAGGAGTGAAAGATACCACTATCGAAGCTAAATACTAAGCTGCACGTTACCAACCAGCCGCCCCACAAAATAAGAAATTGTTGCCGTTGGTCAAGCGGAAACCGCCATTTTCCTCGCCATACCAGGGCCAGCACTCCAAACAGAACCAGAGGCAGTAGCCAGCTAACTTGCCCGGCCAGGTCTTGTTTTACCAAACGCAGAATACCTGGTTCACTCTCAAGAACAGGGGTTATACCACCCATCCCATTTTCTAACTCTTCACGCAAGCTGGGCGGTAGTTCTTCAAGTAAATCTGCTGGCGGTCCAGAGCCAATCTGACCCCCCAACGAACCACTCGTTCCAGTCTGGCGCCCGATTCCATTGTAATCTAAAATCAGATTGTAAACGCTATTCGTCGAACTGCTTCCTACATAAGGCCGTTGACTGGCAGGTGTCAGGTCTACAATGGTAGCCCACGAAAACGAAACGAGCAGGATAACTACTGTCACCACGCTCAGTTGTAAGCTTCGTTTGATCCAACCACGCGGTTGGGTGCCCAACAAATAAACCAGATAAAAAGTTGGCAGCACCATAAACGCTTCAAACATCTTAACGTTAAAGCCAAGTCCGACCAATATTCCACCCAGTACCAGCAAACTCAGCCGGCCCGTTTCGGTCGCTTTCGCGTAACCACCTGAAAACTAAGCCAGCCAACCCTCAGAAAATAAAGGTAGCCCTTTCGTACAAAGGCCATCGTTATCCTAGCCCGATAATTGAAGAAGCGGTTTGGCTCTACTTCAACTTTGCTCTCAGCTACCGGGAAGT
>JBBQZS010000106.1:0-13970 GCA_038207495.1 Chloroflexia bacterium | reverse complement strand
TTAATCTGGTACGCTTATACTATTGGTGGGAGGGTCTACCCAGAGCTAAAAGCAGGGTTAGTCGCGTTAAAGCACTCAAACCTATCGCTCTGGGGCTTTGTTAATCGCTGGCCTAGTTCGCCAACGGTATCACTGCTGGTCGCCAACACACTATTTGCTACTGCGGTTAAATCTTTCCCGGTTTCGGTAGGGAAGGACCAATTGAGCATTATAAATCCCTTGGTTGGGTTTTTGCTAATATCCATTAAAAGTAAGATTCCCTGGAAGTTTCTTAACTTATCAGCGTCGAATAGACCACTAACCTATGACTATAGCTGGCTGAAGATGAGTCAAAACTACCAACACAGGTAATCAGGTTAAGGGTGGTACTGTTGGAATAGCCAAAGATACGGTCACGCGGGCCGTTGTTGGTCAGATAGTCCGTAACTTCGGTAACCCGGAAGGACATACGTTTGCCGAGGGTAGTTTCGACATAAAATATATCCCCTGGCTGCAATTTATCCAGATTCCAGAACACTACCGGCCCAATCCCACGCCAGTCCCGATGCCCCGCAATCACTGAATTGCCTACATCCCCAGGACGAGCCCCATATTTATACCAACCAACACTTTGAGGGTTAGCAGGGGTGTCCATATTGCCATCAGGCAAGACTCCTACATACTCAATTTGAGAATTCACATTAATTTTGGGAATAATAAGCCGAATCGGAGGCTGAACATTGGTTGGAACGAGGTTGCTAGTGCTGGTATCAGTGCCGTATCGCCAGGTATAGTAATGGCGACCAACATTGCCCATCTCTACCTGATACCCGCCCGAATTGGAGGGGGTATAAGTCAGCGCGCGGCGTTCAAACAATTGCACCATTACATCCTTTTCGACCCCAGCCACCCGTGAGCGTGTCCAGTACGCATCGCTGATAGGATAGCCCAAAGCAAAAGTCCAATCCTCAATCGTCTGATTTACCAGTCGATGATTAACTGATACAGCCCCGTTTGAATTCATAAATCGCCAGAAAGGGGCTGGCACATTATGGCCTAATTTCTCCTCGTAATATGAAATAGCCGTTTCAGGATAACGGTCAGCCAGATTTGGGTCAAAACCTACCGTCCCATCCTTATCTACGTTGGCGGTCACGGCTCCACGTTGGCGGTCGGCGCGTTTATCCTGGCTTAGACTGACCAGGTTCTTGAAACTGGCATAGGTCGGGGAAAAGGGGTTATAGTCCAGCGGGTCGCCACTAATCGGCACATTGGCGGGGCTGAGGTAATAGCCATCATCCGCCGCATCTCCACCCTGAATCCGACCCGAAACCATTTCCCGCACCAGCAACCCGTTTGTGATATACCATTTGCTATCCTGATTGCTATCGGGATAAGTGATTTCCATACGGCTTTTATCCCAATATTGTACCTTGCGAGTCAGGTTAGGAGATTGGGTATAACCTTCACTGGTAACGGCGAACGGGGCTGGCCCCCAATACCATGAGCGCGAAACTCCCCCAGTGGCAATCGGCCAATCGGTACGCTCCCACAGCCGATAATAATACCAATCGGGATGGACAGTGATTGCGGCACTGGCCGAGGTTAATGTACCCAGCCCTAACACCATAAGTTGAAGGGTTAAAATAAAAGCTAAAAATTTACGCATAGTTAAGCTCTGTATATTTTCCTTTTTTATTTTCTATTAACAGGTAGTATCACTAGTGATATTTCTGGGAGTCTAGCATAAATCGGGCGGGATTGCCAACGCCGATTGGTAATAACTCCTACGCTTAATTTGCTTTTTAGGCAAAATGTGGTAAATTTCTTTTAATCAATTGTAATTAACCCCCCAAAAAGGATGAAAAGAAGCTAATGTTTGAACGGTCTAGCGGCGTTTTGTTACATCCCACCTCTTTGCCCGGCAGATATGGTATTGGCGAGCTGGGCGATGCAGCCTATCGTTTTGTGGATTTTTTAAGTGATACTGACCAGGGCTTGTGGCAATTTATGCCGCTTGGACCCACCGGGTATGGCGATTCCCCTTACCAGAGCTTTTCGGCTTTTGCCGGGAATCCACTGCTCATTAGCCCGGATTTACTGGCAGCGGAAGGCTTTCTTGCTGCCGAAGAAATAGCAGAAGTGCCGGATTTCCCGATTGACAAGGTAGATTTTGGTTGGGTTATTAACTACAAGAAAGAATTATTACACAAATCTTTTTTGCACTTTGAAGCTCAAGCGAATGGCGAACAAAAAGGCTTCCTGGAACAATTTTCCAAAGCCAACAGCGGTTGGTTGCCCGACTATGCCCTTTTCACCGCCCTCAAGGATTATCACGGCGGGGCGGTCTGGAACACCTGGGAGCGGGATATAGCCCGTCACGAGCCGGAAGCAGTCGCAAAGTGGACAGAAAAATTAGCCGCCGAGGTGCGCTACCAGATTTATCTGCAATTTCAGTTTGACCGACAGTGGCGTTCCGTTAAAAATTATGCCAATGGCAAGGGCATCAAGTTAGTGGGCGATATTCCGATTTTTGCCGCCTATGATAGTGCCGATGCCTGGGCTCATTCCGATATTTTCAATTTAGATGAGGATGGGCAACCTACCGAAGTAGCGGGGGTGCCGCCCGATTATTTCAGCGCGACCGGGCAACTCTGGGGCAATCCGCTTTATCGCTGGGATGAGCTGGCAAAACAGAATTATGGCTGGTGGCTTGACCGCTTCCGCAAGACTTTTGAACAGGTGGATATTGTGCGAATTGACCATTTTCGGGGGTTCGCGGGCTATTGGGCGGTTCCCTTTGGGGATGCCACCGCCGAGAATGGCACCTGGCGCAAAGGACCGGGGTCAGCCTTGTTTGAAGTAGTTAAGGCAGTGTTGGGTGAACCGCCGATTATCGCCGAGGATTTGGGCTTTGTTACCCCCGATGTGCGTGGCCTCCGGCTGCAATTCGGCTTTCCCGGAATGAAAATTATCCAGTTTGCTTTTGCCGATGATGGCACTGACCCCTTCTTGCCCCACAACCACGACCCGAATTCGGTAGTTTACACCGGCAGCCACGATAACGATACTGCCATTGGTTGGTACGAAAAAGCTTCGCCCGAAGAGCAGCACAAGGCTCGCCTTTACACTAACAGCAGTGGTGTAGATTTTGGTTGGGATTTAATTCGCTTGGCCTTTAGTTCGGTGGCTAATATTGCGGTGGTGCCGTTACAGGACGTTTTAAGCCTGGGCAGCGAGGCCCGTATGAACTTCCCTGGTTCGGCTTCCGGCAACTGGCAGTGGCGTTTCCGTTCCGAAGTGCTGACTGAGGAGGTTCGTGACCGCCTGAAACTTGTGACCCAACTCTACGCCCGTGATAAAGCCTCGGTGGAGAAGGCCGCCAAACGCCTGACCGACAACCCGGTGGAGGGTTACGATATTCTGTAAACATCATAAGAAATCGTAATTCGCGTACTATTGACACGAACTACTTTATAGGCTATAAACATAAGGATGGTTATTTACCGTCCTTATGTTTATTCTCCTCATATTTTGTTGGGGCAATCCTTTTTTGTTGCCCTAGGTAGGAACTACCTGCATAATTGGATTAGGAAATTGTTATGACACAATACGAAGGCAAAATAAATTTATTGTTGGCTCAGTTCCACCCAAAGAAGGGTGACTATGACCACAACGTCCGACGGGTGGGCGATATTTTCGAGCAGATTGCTTCAGAAAAATTAGATGTTGATGTTATTACCATGCCCGAAGCTGGCCTTACGGGCTATTTTCTGGAGGGCGGCGTGCGGGAGTCGGCGCGAAGGCAGGGGCAGGTTTTTAAGGACTTACAGGCCGAATACCTGAAACGCTGTGGCTCAAATGCCCCTTTGCTTGACATAACTTTTGGCTATTATGAGGAATATAACGGGGTATTCTATAACGCCGCCCTCTATCTGACGCTGGGTGCGGAAGATAAAACCGAAAATGGCTGGAAACCTGGCATTGTCCATAATCACCGCAAATTCTTCCTACCAACCTACGGCGTTTTTGATGAGGAGCGTTTTGTCAGTCGAGGGCGGAAGGTGGCGGCTTTCGATACCCGCTTTGGCAAGGCCGGGGTGTTGATTTGTGAGGATGTCTGGCACTCCATTACCAGCACGATTTTAGCATTGCAAGGAGCCCAGATAATTTACGTGGGTAATGCCAGCCCCGCCCGTACCTTTGCCGGGGATGAACCAAGCAACCTGACTCGTTGGCGCGAATTGGTCAAGAGCGTTTCGGATGAGCATAATCTTTACATGGTGCTGACTAATCTGGTGGGTTTTGAAGGGGGCAAAGGCTTTATTGGCGGCTCGGTAATTACCAACCCCTTTGGTGAGGTGGTGCTGAACGGCCCGGTGGCGGATGAATGTCTTTTGCAGGCTCAGATTGACCTGGCGGACATAGTGGTGGCTCGCGCTGAAAACCCCTTGTTGGCCGATCTGCAAAACAGCCTTCCCGACCTGGTGGCAGAATTAAACGCCATCGAAAGACATTAAAGCAGGATTCAGAATTCAGGAGTTAGAAGAATTATTCCCCTTCTTTGCTAGGGAAGGGGGCTAGGGGGTTAGGTTCACATGGTACTAAAAATTAGTGGCGAAACTAAAATATTTAACCTGATTAAGCAAGATAAGCCGAACGCCGAGCAGATTGCCAGCCAACTACTCAAAATTAATCCGGCTCTGGTGCGCGATTGGCTGGTGGCGTTTTTGCAGGATGAAATTATCCGGCGGCGCAACTTCAAAAAGGCGATTGTTGGCCTATCGGGTGGGGTGGATAGCGCGTTGGTGACATATTTGTGTGCTGCCGCGCTTGGCCCCGAAAACGTGCTGGCAGTGCGGATGCCTTATCGTACCAGTAGCCATGAGAGCCTTGACCATGCCCAACTGGTGGTGGACGCGTTGGGCGTGCAGTGTGAGACGATTGAAATTAGCAAGGCGGTGGATGGCTATCTCGAAACCTTTGAGCCAAACGCCGATGGGCGGCGGCGCGGCAACGTGATGGCCCGCATGCGGATGATAATTATTTTCGACCAGTCGGCAAAACATGATGCCCTCCCTGTTGGTACTGGCAACAAAAGTGAGCGGTTGTTTGGCTACTACACCTGGCACGCCGACGACTCGCCACCCATTAACCCGATTGGCGATTTGTACAAAAGTCAGGTCTGGGAACTGGCCCGTTCTATGGGGGTGCCCTCTGTGATTGTGGACAAGCCCGCCAGTGCCGACTTGATTCAAGGCCAGACCGACGAGAGCGATTTTGGTATCAGCTATAGCAAGGCTGACCGAATTCTAGCTCTGTTGCTGCGGGGCTATAGTCGAGAGCGGATTATGGGGATGGGTGTTCCAGAGGCCGAGGTTGATTTGGTTAAGAGAAAGGTGGATAGTACCCACTGGAAACGCCACCTGCCCACCACCGCCATGTTAAGCAGCACGTCCATCAACGATTACTATCTGCGCCCGGTAGATTATTAGCGGGGGTTGGGAGATAGGGGATGGGGGTTTGTTACATTCAGGTATGGAATTATGGCACTAAAAACTGACTACTGATTACTGAAAACTGATATGGACTATATAAAACTAAGCAAAAAAACTTCATACGCCCTACGGCATGCTCCCTGGATTTATGAATTAGAGCTGGACGATGAGGGCTGGACTCTCCTTGCAGACCTGTTGGAGGGTCTAAGCTCGGAAGCCAAGTTTCAGGGAGTCAGTCGGGCTGATTTGGAGCGGATAATCGCCTCTTCCGAAAAGTCGCGCTTCGAGATACAGGGCGAGCGAATCCGGGCTTTGTACGGACACTCCATTCCCGGTAAACTGAAAAAAGAAAAAGCCACTCCGCCCGAATTTCTGTATCATGGTACGGTGACAAGGGCGGTTGAAGATATTCGCCAGGAGGGTTTGAAGCCGATGCGCCGCCAATACGTCCATTTTTCGGTGGATACCGAGATGGCGACGATTGTGGGGACTCGGCGGGGCAACGACCTGATAATTCTGAAAATCCCGGCCCGTGAAGCTTCGCAAAACGGTATAGTTTTCTACGAGGGGAACGCTCAGGTCTGGTTGGCGGATAATGTACCGCCCCAGTGGATAATCTTCCCTTAAAAAATCAAGGGAGTTCAGTACTTGATACAAACCCGCCGAAGGCCGAAAATCTGGCAGATAATTATCGGGATAATTATTGGCATCCCGGTTTTATTTTTTGTGGTTAAATTCCTGTTCGACCCGATTTATAGCTCTACTTTTGTAGGCGGTGGCCTGGTGAACGATTTTATCAAGGCCGGGGTGGCGGGCGATGTTGATACTATGTCTAGTTTTTTCAGGCCTGAAGTACAGCAAAACTATACCAAAGAGAAAATCCAGAGAGATATTATCCCTAGCTTAGTTGACTTTGACCATCTTGATCTACGAAAAAGCGGCTTTGGAACGGTCAGGCGTGGCCCTGATAAAGATAACGATACCATGAGCGTCTCCGCCTACGCCAAGTATAAAAATACCTCCAAAGATAGGAATGTCTCGGCCTCGTTTATGCGCATAAATGGTAAGTGGTGGATGACCAGTTTTTCGATTGACAAGGATTTGTATTAAGTAGCCAGGCGGTAAATTTGAAAAATGCTGGCAACCCCTTAGTAGTTTGGTGACGGAATGAGCCAGAGAGACTAACCGACTGCGACTGAACGGAGATGAAAGCTATGCCACGCCCTTCGTGTAAAAAGAACCCGGAAGTCGCTCCCGCCTATCAACAACTCAGCCTTAACCCGGAATTTTACGAGCAGCCCCGCCTGGTTTTTGAAGATGGCGCGATTATAATGAAAGCCTTGCATCAGGACGAAAAGGGCCTGCCGGACTATTTTGTGTGGCACGCCGGACATTGGGCTGCCCCTGCCTACCGCTATGCCGACCTGAAAAAATGGCTAGTAGAGCAAAGCCATCGTATCGTCAACAATGTGCCACGCTATATGCGGCAGGGCGAGGATGGTTTTCGCTTTGCTCGCCTGGATAACCTTATAACCAATTCGGCAAATCCCTCTAATGTTGAAATTCGGCAGGTAGCTGAAAATCGCGCCGCCTACACCTTCACCAAACCTAGCCAGACCGTCCGCCCCTATCAACAGGAAGCGATTGACTCCTGGAAGGCTTTAGAGGGACGCGGTACAATAGTTTTGCCGACAGGCGCGGGCAAAAGTCTGGTGGCTACCCTGGCGATTGACGAGGTACGCGCTCCCACCTTGATTGTTGTCCCACAGTTAGACCTACTACACCAATGGTACGAAAACCTGAGCAACACCTATGGGGCGGAAAATGTGGGGGTTTATTTTGGCGAGAAAAAAGATATTCGCCCCATCACAGTAACCACCTATGTTAGCGCATCTTCGCACCTGGACGAGTTGGGCAACCGTTTCTATCTGCTAATATGTGACGAGGTGCATCACCTGACCGCCAACGTCTGGCAACAGGCCGCCCGCCTCTCGATTGCCCCCAAACGACTGGCATTAACCGCCACCTATCCCACCGATTTTGAAGACCATCTGGTATTGCAAGAGCTGATTGGGCCGCCCTGTTATTACAAAGCTCCCGAAGAGTTAGCCGGAACATATCTGGCAGAATACGAAAGAATTCGGGTGCGGGTGGAATTTACCGCCGAAGAAGAAGCCGAATACCGCCAATTACGCGACTTTTACGCCCCTTTCGCCCAGAAAATGTGGAAGGCTTATAACCTGAACTGGTATAGTCGGGTTTTGCGAGGTCAGAATCGGGAACCGGAATATCGCAAAGCTCTGGTTTATAAGGCCCGAATGGAGGAACTTATCGAGATGGCCCGTTCAAAACGGTTGGCTCTGGCTAGAATTTTGGCTCTGCAT
This sequence comes from Chloroflexia bacterium, assembly GCA_038207495.1. Taxonomy (GTDB): domain Bacteria; phylum Chloroflexota; class Chloroflexia; order Chloroheliales; family Chloroheliaceae; genus Chlorohelix. Next base: position 6,109 of record JBBQZS010000106.1, on the reverse strand, counting down.
CGGGGGCAAAGTGCCATTATTTTCACTGAAACCAACCGGGCGGTTTACGAGTTAGCCGAGCTTTTTATGATACCAGCCATTACCCACCACACCGTAGCGGTGGAGCGCAAGGCTATTCTGGACGGCTTTCGGGCGGGGGAATTTCCGGCGATTGTGACGGCCCGCGTCCTGAACGAAGGGGTAGATTTGCCTTCCGCCAAAGTTGCCATTATAGTAGGTGGGGGCGGTTCGTCCACCGAATATACCCAACGCCTGGGTCGGATTTTACGGCGACAGGGTGGGGCAAAGGCCTTTTTGTACGAAATTATCGTGCGTGGAACGCTGGAAGAAGGCGTTTCCAATCGCCGCCGTCTGAAACATGGCCTCAAAACTGAGGGTTAATATTATGCAATATCCCTCGCCAACCGAACTTTATCAGAATTTACGCCGAGCCCGCACTCTTATGGACAATTGTTATCATTTGCCGCTGGATTTGACCCAGATTTCCAGTCAGGCCAACTTTTCGCGCTATCATTTTATCCGGCTTTTCCGTAAAACCTACGGGCAAACTCCCCACCAATATCTGACCTATCGGCGAATTGAGAAAGCCAAAACCCTGCTAACCACCAGCCAACTTTCCGTCACTGAAATCTGTTTTGCGGTGGGCTTTCAGAGTTTGGGTTCGTTCAGTAGTTTGTTTTATAAGTATGTCGGCCATCCCCCCAAAAGCTACCGCTCCCGAATTATCGAGCGTAGCCCCGAATCACAAAAATCTATTCCCGCCTGTTTCTCAATTATGTTTGGCCTGGATAATGCCAGCCAAAAAAGCAATTTTCAAGAAGCTAAAATCCAGACCATCTAATATAATACATTTGTTCGAGATTAATTGGGAAATTTTTTACCGACAACTGACAACCTTAAAAGGAGATTTAGATGATTAGCAAACTATCCCACGCCACCTTTTATGTGCTCGACCAGGAAAAAGCTCTGGATTTTTACGTTAACAGGCTTGGTTTTGAAGTAAAAACTGATATGAAGATGGACAACGGTTTTCGCTGGATTACCATTTCACCCAAAGAGCAACCCGGCCTTGAAATAGTGCTTTATGGGGTCGCGTCGGGGGGCATGATGGACGAAGAAACGGTGGGACATTTGCGGGCAGTGTTAGAAAAGGGCTTGATGGGTGGAGGCGTGTTTGAAACCCCGGATATCTATGCCACCTATGAGGATTTAAAAAGCAAAGGGGTCGAGTTTATGAAGCCGCCCAAACAGGAATTTTATGGTACCGAGGCCTTATTCAAGGATGGTTGTGGCAACTGGTTTAGCCTGACCCAACACTAACTAAAAGAGTCGAAAGTCAAACCCCTTTGGCCTTCGACTTTCAACTTTCAACTAATTACATGTTGAAGTCAGGGGCTAAATAATCGCTCAGATTATAGGCGGGCAGGTTTGTACCCTTATGGGGCAGTAAAACACTAAAAATACTGCCTGCCCCTGGGGTGCTACTGACTTCCAACCTACCATTGTGTAGCTCCACCAGGGCTTTGGTAATGGCTAATCCTAACCCGGTGCCGCTAATTTCCCGGATTAGCGAATTATCTACCCGGTAGAATTTCTCACCCAGATGGGTGCGTTCGGTAGTACTTAGTCCAATCCCGGTATCGGCAATTGAGATTCGCACCATATTTTCTTGTTCCGGTTTTGAGGTGATGGTTACTTTTCCACCTTCAGGAGTATATTTGTAAGCGTTGGAAATAAGGTTAGCAAAAATCTGAACAATTCGGCGCGGGTCGCCAAAGACGCGGGGTGCTGCGCTGAGGTCAGTTTCTACCACTATTTTTTTTCGTTCCTGTAAGTCGGCTATTTGTCCGGTATTAGCGCGGTTCAAAACATCCGAAAGTAACACCGGGCTCAAATCCAATACTAGATGCCCACCCTGAATGGTTGAAACGTCTATTACATCGTTCATAATCTGGCGAATTCGCTCAGTATTGCTGGAAGCAACCCGCAAGAAATCCCGTTGGATGTCATTAAGCGGCCCCGTTTCTTCATCGGTCAGGATTTCGAGGGCTCCGGTAATGGCGGTGACGGGGGTGCGGAATTCATGACTAACCAGGGTGATAAAATCCTCTTTAAGCTTTTCCACACGGGCTTCTTCAGTAACATCCCGAATTAAGATAACCTTACCACCCTGCTCATCCCGAATTTCGCTGCTCATTATCGCCATTACCCGCTCATTTATTTCTACCCGGTAGTTATTGCGCTGGGTTTCCAGTACAGCAGGTAAGACTACGGCGGCAGGTTGTCCTAAAATCTGTTCATTCTTTAATCCTAGCAGTAGTATTGCTGCCGGGTTGATATTAATTAAATAGCCCGAACTATCAAGAGCCAATACCCCTTCCGCCATACTAGCCAGCAAAACTGCACTTTTGGCGCGTTCCTGCTCAACCTGACTAAACAGCCGGGCTTCTACAATTGCTTTCCCAATCAGGTCGCCAACTTCTCGCAATAGCTCGATTTCGTCCTGCGCCCATTCATGAGCAATTTCGGAATAGCCAATACCCAGAATAGCAATTTGCTCTTCCCCGTCCTTAACTGGTATCCCCAGCAAAGAGCGGGGAAATTTCGACTCACTCTTTTTGGTAATTTTTACACCCAGTCGCGCCAACAAAGTGGTATCGGGAATGATTACCGCCTTACCACTTTCCAGAATCTCTTTAATCTGGGGAATTTCGATTAGTTGTTGGGGCTCTTTTTGGGCTTCATTATTTTTGGCGTAAAAAATATAGTTGGTGAACGATTGCTGTTTCTCGGCATTGATAATAATTTCGGCTAGCAAGCAAGAGTCCACCCGCATGGCTGTCCCTACTTCCTCAACCACATTTTGCAGTACGGTTTGCAGGTCATTGGAACTGTGTATCCGCTCGTTGAGTCGGTTCAGCAAGGCCAGACGACGGTTGGTTTTGGCGGCTTGCAGGTTAAAATCAGTCAGTAAACCCGGCAGTATCCCTATGCAGACATATCCGAGCTTTTCTCCACTATATAAGGCAGACACTTCGTGAATGAGGTTAATGTTCCAGTATGACTCAATAGGTAAAAGGTCAGGGTTGAGGACGGGTAGTGAATAATTTTGAACTTTGCCGCGCTTTTGCACTTTATTCAGGGTGTGGCGGAAGTGTTCGGGGCGCAGGAAGAATGTAGCTGCATCCCGCCCTAATAAAAGAATTGGGTCAGCTTTCAGGAAATTAGTAAAATTTTGGTTGATAAGTATGCATTTGCCCTCTGCATCCAGCACCAGTAACATTGCGGGTAGGTCGTCAAAAATTTTGAGGGTAAGGTTGCGGCCCTGCTCGAATGTGCGTTGCAATGCCTGGACGGTTAATTGCATTTGCGCCTGTTCAAGTTTGCTGGTGTTTAATTCTTCCTGGGCCTGGGCTAATTGACGGCGCAAATCTACCAGCTCATCTAGCTGGGGGTTAGCAGGAGCTGCACTTTCAACCGGTTTATTGTCGTTGAAAGAACTTTCTAACATAAATGAATTTAGTTTAACCTGGTGCAATGGCTAGTCTCTCTTCGTGGAGCATTTATTTAAGCTCAAAAGGGCTAAAAACCTTGTTTAGCCTGAATTATCCCCACATTATCTTTTAATAATTCATGCTATCCGAGTAACATTACAATGAACCTTACGAAAGCAAGTAAGCTTCTACGACTTTAGTCCTAGACTTCAGGAGTCAAATAGAGAATTTAGAAGCAAACCAGTAATGAAATTCTCTCTGGAGATTGGAATGAGGGGAGGTAAATGTCAACCACGTCAAAATCTGCTTATACTTGGACTACCTGCCCTCGAAACATTGTCAGGCCGTAGCTCAAAACCTTTGCTATTTTCTCCACTTCCCGGCTCGACCAAATGGGGGCGTAATGTTTGCCGGGTGGGGTCATGGCGGGGAGGTTGTTGCCCCAAAAGAGTTTATCGTAAATTTTGCCAGCCTGTATTTTTACCTCAGCCTTTAGCTTATCCGTCGTGGCTGCTATGTCGTCAAATAAATTCCAGGCATTCAAAAATTCAGCACAATCAATAGTTTCTTTACGAGGTTTGTGCAGCCATTTTTGTATTAGGTCAAGGTTGTAAAGAGTTGGTTTATTATCAATTTCTACTTTCAGGCCAAGCTTTTCGGCATAGGTTATCAGGCTAGTCGCGTCTCGAAAAACAGGGATTTTTCCGTCTTTATTTATCAATACTCCATCTTCATCTGCCGAATACCAGATTAAATAGGCATCAAGCTGGTCTAGCCTGTACCAGAGCTTATAAAAGTTTTTCATCTTGCACCTTTTGAGAGGAGCTACATTCGTCTCCCCCTACGAATCTCCTTGTTTCATCCCTCATCCTTCATCCTTTCAAAAGCTGACCAGGGAGCATGTTCCGGCACAATGTAGCCCTGCAAGCGGTAGAGCGAACCCGCCCCGTCCACTTTGAGGGTTTCGCCGGAAATAAAAGCGGCGGCGGGTGATAGCAGGAAGGCCACCGCAGAAGCAATCTCGCTTTCGGTGCCCATCCGTTTGGCGGGGATATCATTGGCGACGGATTGGAGCATCGCTTGAACTTGTGGTGGGTAAGTTTTGAGGCCACTTGAGTCAATCAGGCCAGGGGCGACCGAATTCACCCGGATGCCGTACTGCGCCCACTCCACCGCCAGCGATTGGCTCAGGTTTACCACGCCCGCCCGCGCTGCTCCGGTGTGGGCCATATTGGGGAAGCCCCGCCACATTTCCGCCACAATATTTACAATAGCCCCGCCGTGTTCCTTCATCCAGGCTTGTTGAGCCGCCCGTGACATGTAGAAAGTTCCGGTCAGGTTGGTATCCAGCACGGCGTTCCAGCCTTTGCCACTGATAGCCTCGGCGGGGGAGGAAAATTGCCCACCAGCGTTATTCACCAGCCCATCCAACCGCCCTAATTTTTCAATGATGGCCTGAACGGTGTTTTTGACCTGTTCCTCGTCCCGAATATTGCAGACTAGTGAAATAGCCTTACCTCCCGTCGCTTCGATTTCGGCCTGAACTTTTTCTAGCTTTTCCGCCATGCGAGAGGCCAGCACCAGCGTTGCTCCTAACCCGGCAAGTTCGTGGGCAATTGCTCGCCCAATGCCGCTCCCGCCCCCAGTAACTAAAATTACCTGCCCTTCAAACAACCCATCCCGAAAAATCGAAGGTTGTAGCATCGCAAGCTCCTTTGCTATTAGTTTGCCAAGTTAAATTTTACCCCCGAATGATACACCAATTGGGCTGGTTGGTGAATTCAAAAGGTAAAAGCAGGGTAATAAAAAACCCGCCCAATGTTTGGCGGGATTTTCAGGTAAAAGGTTATAGTGGTATTTTCTAGCCGCGTTCGGCGTAGAAATCGAGACCCTGTTCGTAGCTATCCCTCAGACTGTTTTCAAACACCCCCTATAAATCGTCAAATTCGCCCGCCTTGGGGGATTGGGCTACCTCCGCTAAATGTTGGATGGCCGCCACTGTGCGGTAATATTCCAGGCTTCTAAAATAAACCTGAACAATGCATTTTTTTGCAAGATATATTACGCGGACTGGGCGGAATGGAGTTTGTACGGCAACGCTTACAAGCCTTATAGGTTGGCAAGGATATAACTGAAGTTATTTGGGGAGCGCGAACTTATAATTTGCCACCACCTGAGCTAGGTTCCGTCGCAAAACCGCTCAGTCCAGTGGCCGTTGGCTAAAGCTAGAATGAAATAAGCCGTAAATTTAAGGTACTAACCAATTTAGCGAGGTGGCTTATTTAGTGTATCCCAAAAATTGGGTCAGGCGGTGGAAAGTAAGAAGGGTTACGCCCTGGCCTACGTCCGTGAAACAGCCGATCGTTGCTAAGGGATAATCAGAGGGAAAACGGCTATTTCACTCCCTTGGCGGTATTAAAATTAGGACTTTCGCTTAAAGGTCAGAGTTGCGAGATGTGATAAGCTAAAGCTTATGCTAACAAAACAACAATACATCGAATATCTGATAAGTACACCAGTCAATTACACTTGCAGCAACCTGGCAAATCATCTGGAAGAGGTCAGTCACGATTCCGTAAGTGATTATTTAAGGCGGGAGAAATTAACGGCCAGGG
>JBBQZS010000105.1:0-14152 GCA_038207495.1 Chloroflexia bacterium | reverse complement strand
AAGAAGCAGGGAGTTAATATTTACCGTTATTTCAGGGATCGTCTGACCAAAAGTTATAAGTTACCCAGTTTGGCCCAATTGATTGAGCAAAACAGCAGTCTTCGGCCTAGCCTGGCTATTGCTTGCTAATACAGCGCGATTGCCCCCTCTTTTTGAGATGATACTGGAATTGAGCCTGGGGAGTGTGGCCGAAATGTGCCAGAAAACCAGTGTGGCCCTAGCCGAAGTGTATGAGGAAGCCCAAAAGCAAATCCCTGAAAGTAAGCAGTTAAATCTGGATGAGACTAGCTGGAAGAAGGGGAAAAAGAAGCACTGGTTATGGGTAGCGGTAAGTCGGTTGGTGGTAGTGTTTCATTTGAAGGAGAAAAGAGACAGTGCGGCTTTCAGGAAAATAGTAGGGGAAGAGTATGGTGGGGTAATTACCAGCGACCGCTTTAGGAGTTACAGTGGACTGGAAGCGGAAAAACATCAATGGTGTTGGGCGCACTTAATCCGGGATTTTAGACGGTTGAGTGAGCGGGCGGGGTCAGGGGGAGTATGGGGGGAGGAAGCTTTGGAACTGAGCCGCCAGCTGTTTGAGGAATGGCAAGAGTATCGCCAAGGTGAGGGGAAAATGAGCCTAGAAGAGCTAAAAGAAGCACTGGGGCCGATAAGAACAGATTTCAAACAACTGTTGAAAGAAGGGAAAACGCACAGGGATGGGGCAGTTAGGAGTTTGAGCGGGGAACTAAACAAAGCCGAGGCTAGTTTGTGGGTATTTAGTGAAGTGGCGGGAGTTGAACCCACCAACAATGCCGCCGAAAGAGCTTTGAGGCCAGCGGTAATCTGGCGAAAAACCTGTTTTGGTAGCCAGAGTGAAAGTGGGCTAAGATTTGTGGAACGGATGTTGACGGTGGCGACCACCCTCAAGCAGCAGGGGCGAGATTTGATTGAGTTTCTAGCTCAGGCTCTCCGGGCTAAATGGTTTGGGCTACCTGTTCCCACTTTACTTCAAGGTTGACCCTATAAATGGCCCCGTGAACGGTTACATGCCAGGTGCTTATCACCCTAAATCAGCTGTTATGACTCTAAAACTATACCCTTTCAAAAGACTTTCTTCAGCCCGATTGGGTAAAATGATAGACAGTTAGATAACAGATTTGTTAGCTTGAAGGAGCTTTTAATTGGTTACGAAAGTTGAAGTGATAAGTAAATATCAGGCCGGCTTTACCAGCTTGAAATCCCAGATTGATCTTGAGAGCTTGCCCATCCAGGGTACTTTTCCTGATTGGCTCAATGGTAGCCTGTTGCGGAATGGCCCCGCTTTATTTGATTATAGTGGCCAATATTTCCAGCATGTTTTTGACGGGCTGGCCATGCTGCATCGTTATACCTTCCAGGCGGGGAGGGTCTCCTACCGAAATCGCTTCCTTCAGACAGATGTTTTCAAGGAAACCATACGGACAAAGAAACTCCCGGATGCCTTTGGAACACGCAGCAAAAACGATTTCGTCTTTCGCTGGTTTGACCTCTTTCGTTTAATAATGGGTGGTGATGACGGCAAAACGATTAATACCAACGTCAGTATTGTAAAAATTGGTACACGCTTCCTGGCTTTAACCGAGCCACCCAAACCCACCGAATTTGACCCCTTTACCCTTAAAGCCATGGACGAATTCAAGTTTTCGGATACCCTGGCCGGGCAACTTTCCACCCCGCACCCTCAATATGATGCTTTACGGGATAATATTTATAACTACCTGACCAGATTTGGCCCCACCAGTAGCTATAATGTTTATCGGATAAAAGGTAATAGCCAACAACGGGTCTTATTATGCTCTATTCCGGTCCGCGAGCCAGCTTATATGCATAGTTTTGGCATGACCGAAAATTATATAATTCTGAGCGAGTTTCCATTTGTGCTACAGCCGCTTAAAGTTTTGACCAGCACCAAAACCTATATTGAAAACTATGAATGGAAGCCGGAGCACGGCACCAGATTTTATGTTATCAGTAAAAAAACCGGAGCGGTGGTCGGCACTTTCCAGAGTGAAGCCTTTTTTGCTTTTCATCATGTAAATTCTTTTGAGCAGGATGGCGATATTTTTATAGACATTGGTACTACCAGCGTTGAGACCTTGAAAGAAGGCTTTATTGAGCAACTTAAAGTCGGAGCCGGGGTAAGGGGTGGTAAAGATGAGCAATTTCGGCGCTATCGCATTCCCCTGGCAGCGGGTAGCCCTAAAAAGTTTTCGGTGGATTATGAGGTGCTTTCTAGCGAGCGCCTGGATTTACCGGCTATCAATGAAGGCTTAAAGCGTGGTAAAAGTTACCGCTATGCCTATGGAGTCAGTAACCGACCGGAATACCCCGAAATGGTTTCTAACCGATTGCTAAAGGTTGACACCAATGAGCGTACCAACAAAGATTGGTTTGAGGCGGGTTGCTACCCTAACGAACCTATTTTTGTAGCCAAACCGGCTGGTAAGAGCGAGGACGATGGGCTGGTGCTTTCGGTGGTACTTGATGGCAATGCCGGTAAATCCTTTTTATTAGCCCTGGATGGAATTACTTTTGAGGAGGTTGGGCGGGCGTTATTACCACATGCCATCCCCCTGGAGTTCCACGGCTTGTACGTAGATGGTCTGGTAAGGGGCTCTTGACTCAAGCTTGTTCTCCTTGTAAATGATTGGCAAGTACAACTTGCCTTTCTGGTTTATTGGATAGTGTCTGGAGGCTATTACTCCCCGGCCTGGGCAGCCACCACCCGCCCATTTTCTAACCAGCCCTGACCCCTGAGATTCTCCGCCCACATTCTGGCTAACTCGGCAATTCCGGCCTGTTCCCGCTGGCTCTTCTGATCGGGACAAAGCCAGACACATTCCTTGCTGCCATCCGCCCTCACCGGGACTGAATAATAGTTAGGCTGGCTGATTTCAGCCGCAATCCAATCTTCACCCACCATCAGAAACACAATCTCAGGATCGGCGATAACATCGCCGTTCTGGTAATAGTAATGGGCCACTGCTACCGAGTTTGGGCCTATTTTCTCGATAACAAGGGGCATATAACTTTCCATTTCCAGCTTTAGATAAGCTCCTATTTTGTCCAGCTTGAAATTATATTTCTGGCAAAGCTCGGTTATTATCTGCCGCATCTGGGGTGAACTTTTCATAGCTTCTATCCTTTCAAGTTATTACCTACATTTTACTTGACATAACTAAAATCTCTGACCTTTACCTCAATAAAGAAAGGGGCGGGGAAGAGGGAGGAAACACCCCGCCCCTCTGGTTGCCATCGGGTATGCCTGGGATGGCTCGTAAGCCGCCAGGCTAAACCCGCTTCAAACTAAACCTGACATAACCTTCTCGTTGGCTGGTGCGTTTGCAAGAACGCAATGCTGCCGCCACGTTCTTTAATCCGGCGGCTTCCAGACCAGTCAGAAGCGCGTCCAGTTTAGTGCTGTCGTAACTGTTGGTCGTGCCGGGTTGTACCGCCACTAATTCCCCCACCTCTCCTTGAAACTTCCCGCCCATAATTGCCAGTAATGTCCAGGCTTCGTCCTTGACTTCTTTTTGATGCTCTTGCCAGCGTTCAATGACAATCTGGGTATTGGCAGCTTCTTCCAGTAAATGCCCCAACCGCTCCTTCACGTTTTCTGGCTCAAAATCCGGGCTATCATTCAAATCAAAAATTTCCATTGCTATACCTCTAATCCTGGGATAGACCGGATTATTCCACCCGGTCTATCTTCTATTTTTAAATCAAAAAATTGGCTTATTCTAGAATGGGATGTCGGCTGATTCGGGCTCCGCCTCTTGGTGATTAAGGTTGGCTGGTCGGGCAAAATCGTCCTCGCCATCTTCTTCACCCGTTGGCGGTTTATTCCCTAAAAGGCTAAAATCCTGTACTACTACTTCGGTGGTGTAACGCTTGATATTCTCCTTGTCGGTCCATTCGCGGGTTTGAATCCGACCTTCTACGTAAAGTCGCTGCCCTTTTGTTACATACTCGGCAATAATCTCGGCCTGTCGTTCCCAGGCCACACACCTGACCCATTCGGTAGACTGTTTCCAGCTCTCCCCATCCTTGACGTTGCGGTTTAGAGCCAGACTGAAAGTTGCTACTGGTGTAGCATTGGTGGTGGTCAGGCGAAAATCGGGGTCTTTCCCAAGATTGCCCAACAAAATAACCTTGTTAATGCCCTTGCTCATAGTTTTGTACTCCTTTTCTGATAATATTTGGGCTGGTTTGGTAGCCAGCCCCGCTAAACTGAATTTGGGGTAATTTTTAACCCCACTTACGACAATTCTGAAAACCCTTCCCGGCACAACTAACCACAAACTGAGCCGAGGGATTGCCAATAACCGCTAACACGATGGTGGCAAAAATAATCAGTCCTAATACCACCACTGCCAGCCCAAAAAGTTGTTTCATCTAACTGCTCCTTTTGGGGAGGGTCGGGGTAAAATCCCGACCCGATGATGGGCTAATAGCCGCGTTGCTCACACCAGTCGGCGGCGCGTTCGGCCTCACGGGCTACGCTGACTGCTCCCCACTTCTCATCCGCCCATTCCAACAGGGCTAAAGGGGCAAACTTGTGCTGGTTTTGAGCTAACTTCTTGAGTAATTCATCGTCTGGTTCGGTGGCATACGGGCCTTGCACGTCCACAATTCCAAAATCGGGGTGGTCTTCGATAGCCCAAAACAGGTTAGTAGCGTTGTCGGTGCGAGCTTCCCAAAAACCAGTTCCGGCTTTAAGTTTGCGGGGTGAAATCTGGCAAGACGGGCAACGCCACACTCCATCCTGCCGAGTCCAGGCGGCTTCGGCGAAGAAAGAATTTGGGGTAATTTCCCCACAACCACCACAAACCGGGGTAACACTCTGGAACTGAACGGGCTTGGTTGCTACGGCAATCTTTCGGGGGTCGAAATCTGGCTGACAGGCGGGGTGGACATACTGGCCTTTATCGAAAACAAGGGTTTGTTTGCCGAATTCATCGCCGCCATTGGTGCCACAAATCGCACAAATGGAATGGCTGGTAAATCCTATAGGTTGCTGTTCGATGGAAGAAAAAGAGGTCATTGTGATATACTCCTTTTGTCTGAAATAAGCTAGTAGGCTCTATTTAGGCACTCGCCTGCTAAGTATTCGCTGTACTTAGTGGGCTTTTTATATTGCTTACCTTATATATTATAAGGTAGTCTTTATGATTTGTCAATAGGTATTCATTAAGATTAACCACCATTTTATTAAGTAGCCTTGACACAGTAACAATAGTAAGTTATAGTCTGGTAGGTATACTTGTGTTAGTTATAAATTACATGAGGCAAGGCTATGATAATGACCATTGGAAACCGAATTAGCACCGTTCTGGGTGAGCGGCGCGAAAATATCAGCGATTTTGCTCGAAATGCTGGGATTAGTTACCCGGTAGCTTTTAATCTTTATCACGGCAAGGGTAGCGGGATTACCTGGGAAGTAATGAATAAAGTCTGTAGCTATTTCAAACTGGGGCCAGGTGAGCTATTTCCCTGGGAGCCGAATAAGGTTGAAGGAAAAACCGATGACTGAACAGAGTTCGGATTTACCTGAATTGTCGCCCTTTGAAACAATCCGAAGGGTTACAGCTGATAATAGCGAATATTGGTCGGCGCGAGATTTAGCCAAAACCCTGGGTTATACCACCTGGCGCAGGTTTACCAATGCTATTGAGAAAGCCGAAATTGCCTGTAAAAACAGTGATCAAGCAGTGGAAGACCATTTTGACCATGTTGTCAAAATGGTGGGAATCGGCTCAAAGGCGCAACGTAAAATTGAGGATATAAACCTTTCCCGCTATGCCTGTTATTTAATCATCCAAAATGCCGATCCAACCAAAGAGATTGTGGCATTAGGCCAAACTTATTTTGCCGTACAAACCCGGCGCCAAGAAGTAGCTGACGAGCTTGCCCAACTTACTGAAAATCAGCAACGTCTTTTTGTGCGGGAACAACTCACCAACCAAAATAAGCATCTGGCATCGGCAGCAAAACAGGCTGGAGTTATCAAGCCCATAGATTTTGCTATTTTCCAGGATCACGGCTATATGGGGTTGTATAATGGGGAAAAAGCCAGAGATATTCACGCACGTAAGGCATTAAAGGCCAATCAAGATATTCTTGATTATATGAATCGGCAAGAATTAGCGGCTAACCTTTTCCGGGCATCGCTTACCGAAGAAAAGTTAGTAAAAGACCAAGTTCAGGGCAGGAATGAAGCCAATCAAACTCATTATGAGATGGGCCAGAAAGTGCGGGGATTTATCAGCGAAGTAGGGGGCAAAATGCCGGAAATCCAACCAGTTCCAAAAGAAAGTATCCCGGAACTCCACAAGAAAGAACGAAAGCGGCTTAAAAGAGGCCCACAGCCTGAAATGTTCCCCGAAGATAAAGAAGAAAATAAAGGGCAAGAAAATAATTAAAATTGAGGTCGGTAATAAAGGGAATATTGATTAGGGGAAAAGAGGTTGTAATATGACCATGTTAAATGTATCGCCGGAACTTTATCAGGAGCTCGCCAAGCTGGCGGAAGCCAAAGGGGTGGCTGCCAATGAGCTAGCAGAGTCAGTGCTGGGTTATTATCTTAAGGATTCAACGGCGGCCATCACTAAACCGCTCTCAAAATCTGCAACTACCGGGACACATTCTAACTCTAACCCTCCCGAATTAGTGGAAAAAATTGCCAAAATGCTGGGTAAAGATTTGCCGCCAGAATTATCTCAAGAGATTTTGGCCCTCCCGCTTCAGGATGATAAGACGGTCTGGCAAGCCGCTCTCAGTCGGCTGCCCATTAAAAGGGCTGATAGTTTCAGATTAATAAATCAAAAACAACAAAAAAAGGGACAGGCCAGCCTGACCGCCCAGGAACTACGGACACTGGAAGAGCTACGTTTTGAATATGACCGTTACATTCTCATCCGCACCTACGCCGCCCTGGTACTCAAGGAACGAGGCTACGACATAAGTGGTTTAGGCCCGCTGGAATGAGTGGCACCTACATCTCAAAGAAATTACGCCAAAAAGTAGCGGCCCAGGCTAACTATCGTTGTGGCTATTGTTTGACTTCGGAAACAATCGTGGGTGCGGCAATGGAGGTGGAGCATATCATACCAGAAGCGGCGGGCGGCTCAAGCCTTGAGGCTAATTTGTGGCTATCCTGCTCTGAATGTAACAGCTATAAATCAGACCGTACCCAGGCAACTGATCCTGATAGTGCCGAAAAAGTGACCTTTTTTAACCCTCGTCAGCAGGTTTGGTCAGAACATTTTGAATGGTCAGAAGATGGCGGGCTAATTTTAGGGAAAACTTCCACTGGCAGAGTAACCATAGTAGCCCTTAACTTGAATAGACCTCGCCTGGTAGCATCAAGACGCGGTTGGGCCGAAGTAGGTTGGCATCCCCCAGTTATTTAACAGCTAAACCGGGGCAAGGGTAAACAAATTGTTTACGGTTGAGTAGAGAAAGGCCAAGTGCAATTGTCGGCTTTAGACTATCGCTTTCTTAGCTGCTCAGTTGGAACCCTTTGCTAATGGCTACTTTCTGGCAGTCGGGATATAAAAGAGAAACGTGGCGGCCGGGTAGCCAGGCCACGTTCGTTATTGTGTAGATGCCTGGCGATATTTTTACCGCGCAGACCAGACCCACCGGTGCTATCCTTCCGCCTTACGAATTTCCCCTTCCTTGCTAGGGAAGGGGGTAGGGGGTTAGGTCAAACCAGCGATAGGGGACGCAACCACCAACCGAAAACCGAACCCACTGAAATTGCGGTTCGGATCGACGAGGTTAGGGGACGCACAGGACGCACTATCTTGATTGATGTAAAACGATCCGCCCCGCAGCACCCGTGCTTCATTACTGGCGTCTACTTGCACCTCATCTGGCTTTTCGCCCTTGTTTAAACACCACTCAAACAGGTTGCCCGCCATATCCATTGCCCCACATTTCGCCGCCCCCTGTGGATACATCCCCACCGCCGTTGTTCGTCCAAGTTTCGCCTCCTCGGTGTTGGCATAGCCCTCTTGCCATTCCCCCCAGGGATATTCTCGCTCTTCTGGCCCTCCCTGGGCGGCCCACTGCCATTCCCATTCCGTCGGCAACCGCACCTCGGAGTTCTGGCCGATTATCAAAGGTTTCTCCCCCGCTGCCAGGAATTGTCGGCCCTGTAACTTCTGGTTTAGCCAACGGGCAAAGGCCACACTTTGATACCATGAAACCGAATCACGCGGGTAATTCCCCGGGCGAGCCGTCGAAGTGTATAAAGTTTGGGGTTGGTATTCTTTGGGCATTCCCCGCCACCACTCCAGGTTGTCATAGCCATCCTCGGACTCTACAAAGGCTTGGTACATCGGGTAAGTTATCAGGTTTTGGGTGATATAGAAGGGTTCAACCTCAAAAGTCTTTCCCACAATCTTCAACTTTCCACCCGGCGTTACTGGCAACCACAATATATCAGGTAGCCCATCTTCCCCTACCCCTAAATTTGGACGGGTATCCCCAATTCTGCCCAGGCGATAGCTTATTTCTTCGCGCCGTTGGTGTGTGGTGTGCAGGTTATCTTTTTCTCGCAATAGCCATTTTTGTTCCGCCTCTATAAACAGCTCCTCGGTTTCGTCCGGCTCCCATCCCAGCCGTTCCTTCATGGCATACACAGGTTCCAGGCGTTCTTGCCCCCAGCGCAAATAGACCGAAAAGTTTCCTTTTTTCCAATCTGCCGCGGCGTTTCGCACCTGCCGCCGCAATATAAAATCCTCCTGCCGCTCGGCTATCCACTTTGCCAATCGCTCCCATTTGAGGAATAGAGCCTCGTGCGCTACTTCCACCAGTTCGGAGTCTTTCACCAATAAGCCTGGCTGACCCTTTTCCGCTATCTCCGCGGCCTTTACCAGTAAGCGTGCGTGGGTGAAGGCTTCTATCAGAGCCAGTTCTTCGTGGTCAAAACGACTCTGAGGGGCGCGGCGGCGGGTGGCTTTCCCTTCTTCGTTCACTTCCACCAGTTCCCGAAACACCCGCCCTAACAACCGAACTCTTTGTTCTTCAGTACCTTCTAGAGAGTTGAAGGTTTGTTCAGCTCGTCTGCCAATCGCCCCAGCTACCCCGCCTAGGGCTTCGTAACGGGTAAAACTTAAATGCTTATCGCTTTTGGCAAGGTTATATAATTCATCCAGAAGATAGGCCAGCAAGGCCAGCGACCCGAAATCACTCCCGGTATCCCGCAAAATTTGATTATCTAACCCAGGCTCAAATAGCAGCCCGGCATATTCCGCTGGTCGTTTTATCATCTGTTCCAGGGCGTGGGTAGTTGGAGCCGCCAGACTGAAAAAGCCCTGGTTAAGCAATTCGGTCAGTTCAGCGATTTCAATTGCTCGGTGGACAAAATCATGCCGAATTGTAACCACTACCCGGATTCGGGGCTGTTTGGCCAGCCGGCTTAACATTCGGCAAAACGGCGCAATCGCCGCCTGTTGTTTTACGATGGTGAAAAGCTCCTCAAACTGGTCAATAAACACCACTATTTCGGCACTCTCCGGCTTTCCTTCCAGGGCCTGTAGCAACTGTTTGATACATTCTTGCTCATTTTGTTTCAGTTTTAGAGTTAAATCGAAAGGGGTAGCCTCCACCATGGGGGCCAGTTTCGCTGCCAGGGCTAGAAAGGGATTATCCCCTAACTCGCCGGGGGTAAATCTTAGCCCACTCCAACCCTTACCGCGTTCAAAATCCGGTAACAGCCAATCTTTACTTTGAGTAGTTTCGCTGTTGATGGCATTGGCTTCCAGACGGGGAAGCAAGCCCGCCCCCACCAGGGACGATTTGCCGCTGCCCGAAGCACCCACTACCGCCACGAATCGGCTTTCGGCGACTTTTTTAACCAGCTCTTCGGTTTCGCGCTCCCGCCCGAAAAATATCGGGGCATCGGCTTTTTTGAAAGAAACCAGGCCGGGAAAAGGCGAGCGATCCCATTTTGGGGTAGCAATAACCGACGGTTGAGGGTCATGGTGGGTTGATACGGATGGAGTAGGAATGGTTAGGGCTATACCCAGGCGTTTTTCCAGCTCGATTATTTCTTTGCGAGTTTCCTCAATTTGTATTGGAATATTAGCAGGCACTAAAAGCTTACCATAACCCGCAAATTGTTCCTCAAGTAAAGCAAGGCGACTGCGGGTAAGTTCTAGCTGTTTCTCGAGGGATTGTGGTTGCTCTGACTGGTTCATAAGGCAACTTTAGCTGGATAAATATAACAACAATCAATCAATAGCTGACATTATAAGGTATTTAGGTTGGATTTGGAATAGCAATTCTTAGCCCATAATTGGTTCTCGACCCGCCGTTATGCTCGAGCTTTTCGTTTCAAAAGCTGGTTTAGGAGGGAGTTGGTTGCCAGTCATGCCGGTTAGTATTCAAGTAGTTGGTAATTTCTACAATCCTGGCGCGGGCTTCCGGTTGGTCATAAGCCAGCGGGTCAGAGTAGCTCATAATCTCAATCCAACCGTTTTCCAACTCCCTCACCTGGTGAGCCGGAATATTTAACAGCTCTGCTCGGCTAAAATATGGCTCATAGCCTAAAGGACTTATTAAGTGATACCAGTTCAAATAATTTCCCAGGCAATCAGGCACTGCTACTAAATCCTGCGCCTGGTAGAATTCTTTTATTTTGTAATCGGTTTTAACTTCTGCCCACTTAAATCTTGGAAAAAGTGTAGCCACCTTACTTACATAATTTTTTAGAAGGGACAGATCAATTTGTTCCAAAGTGCTATTTGCCATAGCTAACCGCACTGTATTTCGCCACCCGCCTCGGTTTATCGAACCCTCAAAAAAATAGGGAGTTTCGGTGCGTAGAGCCAGGGCTGGTTCATCCCCTTTTTTAAGGTTAGCCAGGGCTTTCTGCTGATTATAAGCTACCCATTTCTCTGAATAGTTAAAGGCCATTTCGTTAAAGTTTACAAATGGATTAGCCTCTAATATTTCCAAAATAAGAGGAGCAGGACTATCAGATTTCCAGGGATTATCTTCCTCTATTATAAAAACTTCCACCATTTAATACTCCTTGCACTTTAAACCAGCTTCCGGTTTAATCTGGTAATCTCTCTCCAATCAGCCTACTTACTATTTTACCATCTTCGCTAGTTGCTAAAATAAAAACACTTTGTCTTTTTGAGTTGTCCTCAGACTGTTCAATATAAAAAACATTAATAGCGTCTTCCAACCGTTTTGCTCTAACCTTCTGAAAAGTATTGATAGCAGCGTCTTTACTCCTACCATTTTTATCCGGTAAAAAGAGGTAATCATGCCCGGCTAACTTTCCGCCAGCAACTCCAAAGGTTTCTAATTTGCTTTTTAGTGCCTGATTGCTTGGTTTATTTGAAGCCCTTACCAATAACATATAGCGTTTTAATTGTAAATCATCAATATTATTTTCGGCATAACCCACCTTCACATCCAGGGTTCGGCGGCTACTGGGTCTGAGCATATCCGGCTGAATCGCTTGCTCCCCACCATATAACTCCTTTGGGAAGTGGGGTTTGCGCCGCTCCAGGCTGGCGGTTAGTTCCCCCACTACAAACCGTCGGGCAAAGACCTCTCCCACCGCCCCCCGACTGCTATTCTGGCGCACCACCCCCATAACTTGCTCAAATTCTGGTAGGTCACGTAGGTGATAGCCCAGTCGCTGGTTAAGTCGTTTTATCAGGGGCAGTCGGGCATCTTCCAGGTAACGAGTGCGGGCAATTATCCCTGTTTTTGCCAGTAAATCTTCGACCTCCGCTTTTAGATGAGCTGGCAAATTCTCTAATAAATCTGGCTCGCTACTACGCAAAAGAGTTTCGGCCCGCTCCCGCTCGCTTAACTCCTCCCAGTTTTTAATCTCAGCGGCAATTAAGCTCTTAGCCCCGCTTGCCACCTGATAACCATTGCGCCCAACATACTCGGTAAAAGAAGCCTGGTGTAGCCGGCCTGTTTCCAGCCCCCTTTGCCATTTACTCCAAAGCCGCTTAATGATAGTTATTGGCTTTTCGGCGGAATACTCCACCAGCATCCGTTGTAGTCCCCGACTCTGGACAATCTCAAGTCCTAACGCATGCGTTACATCAGTTGGTAACTGTTCCAGGGTAAAGCCGGGGTAAAACTTTATCTCGACCTCCCCTTCCCGGTCACTTACCCGGTAGCCACCCGTAACCGGGCGCACCTCCACCCCCTCGCCCTGACTTTGGGCTAACCGCTTCAGCCAGATTTGTCCCTTACCCGCCCCACCCTGCCTGGTCGTACCCGGCTTTGGCCCAGGCTTCTTACGGGGTTTTTCGATAATCCCAGCCGCTTGCTCTACCCCTTCCCAGATTTTTTGCGCCAGACTATCCGGCTCTAGCTCCGGCAGAGTCTCGTTGGCCTCCTGAGAGCTTCCGCCGGAACTCTTACCACCGCGCCCACCCACTTGCCACCTCCTGCCTGCCAACCCCTGAACCTTAAAGTCCGAAAATAATTACAAGCTGCTCAGATGAGCGTTTGCGCCAACCCAAAAACTCATTCAAGTAAGGGATACTCCACTTCATCTACCCAATCATCCTGACAATCGGGCGATAAATAAGTGGGTGGCTCTGCTAATTCCTCTAACCTCAGCGGAAGGTTAAGTTCTGGGGTAATCTTCCCGGTATTTTCTCCGGCTTGAATCTCCTTATTCTTACTTTCTCCCGCCTTAGCCCCCCCAACTGTAATTTCATCCATTGGCGAAGAAGCCTTAACCTCATCGGCTGGTGAAGATACCCTGATCAAGTTGCTATCCGAGGAGTCAAAACTTTGGTCAGGAATTGGGGCTAAGGAACTGACGAACCCCGCCGAATCAGGAAAATTCTCTAGATAACTATTTGAGGAAATAGCGGTTTTAGGGGGGTTGGTTAGTTTACGCACCGTGGTGAGGGTATTGATTGGTAAATTCCCCACCGGCTCATTACACAAAATCAGCACCCTGGCCGGAGGCAAGTGGGTTGGTCTCAGGGCAGCCCGTAACCTGCCGATAGCCTGAATAATATGAGAGGCATAATCGTGCTCGATAGCAGCCTGTATCTGGGGATCAGGCTGAGATTGCCGCCACAACCCCGCCCCAAAACCCGCCGAATTCTGGTAGTTATATAACCTGAGTTTCTGGGAGGTTGTCCCGCTATCAGCGACCACCCGGTCAGGGTCAACCATCAGCTGAATTGCCCTAACCTCGGCAATAATCCGGTCAAGCGGCCTCAGATGATGACCGACCACCGCCAAACTGTCACAGTCGCTAAACTGGTTAGTCGCCCGGTGAAGCCCCCAATGCTCGACTTTAGTTCCCGAAGGAAGTGGCAGCGCACTCTCCCCTTCCCTGAACCTGAGTGGCAAAATGGTCAGGTGGTTCTGGCTATTGCGGGAAAAATCAGCAATCGCTTGCCCGATAGCGAGCCGGGTCTGAGGTCGGTAAAGGTCGTTGTGAGTGTACAGAGCATTGGTAATCTGGCTAATTTCCAGGGACTGCGGCACCTGATAGCAGACTTCTTTAAGAGCGGGTAGTAGCATTTTTAGTTGAGGTGGTAGCGTACTATCCAGGATCACCACCGTCTTACTCTCCAGAATTTTAACCAGATGCTCCCTGACCTCAATTAGTTCCAGCCGGAAAGCCCCGCTATTATCTTTCAGCCCATAAAGGGGAGTGGAGGGATTGGTTAAACATTTAATAAGGCTGGTAGCGGCCCGGTAGGGTAGTAAAAGTTGGGCATTATGGCGATAGGGAATTTCAAACTGATAAGCCTCATAACGGATCGTCTCGACCAAACTGGGCAGCGACTCACTCTCACACTCCTGGACCAGTGCCACCATATCCTCAGCATTTCCCTGGGCAATTTTCTCTAAATAAGGTCGAATATCTAGCAGCCGCCCTACTTCAAGTTGTTGCTCCTCTCGGCTAAGGCTATCTAAAGTCAGCTCAATAAGGCTAAACAGCTTCTCCCAGGCCGGGGCTACTAAACCCCTCCGTCCGATTTTATCTCGCCAGCTCTGTAAAACCTCGCTACTAACCGTGATGCCACTTTCAAGCAGGAAGGGCAAGATTTCTTCGTCGCAGATAATAACCCCAAATTTAGCCAGCTCTTTGGAATTGTTTAGAAAGGCATCTTTG
>JBBQZS010000104.1:0-14384 GCA_038207495.1 Chloroflexia bacterium | reverse complement strand
AAAATATTTGAGCTCAAAATCTACTTACAAGCCATTTCAAATCAGATTTAGAGCAATTCCCTTTGATAGAATTTGCTCTGAACCAAGTAGTAAATGAGTAGTTTTGAACTCAAGTGCATAACTTGATTTTACTTTTAGAGAGCAGAACAAATGTATTTGTTGGAGTCGATGGGTTGTCCCGCCCGAAAGAAATATTTACAATGATGGACAGGATGTTGGGGAGTTCGTAGGGGTAGAACTATGTTCCTACCCTATCCCTAATTCGTGGAGGTAGTTCGCGAACCTCTTGGTATTACCAATAATGGTAATCTGTTGGGCGAAAGGAGTTGGACGATGCAAAAGTTAGTAACCATCGCTCTGGTAATAGCGGCCATCGCTTGTGGATTAGCCATCGCCTTAATTGACACCAGCCCCGGTTGGAACGATACCGGGATCACCGCAATAGGATTGTTAGGAATTTGTGCAATATTTGGCGCAATCAAGCCAAATTGGGCCTGGGTCTGGGCCCTTATTATCGGTCTATGGCTACCCGCGCTAAATATTATAATTTATCATAACTACGGCGCATTCCTGGCAATAGCCTTCGCCTTTGCCGGGGCCTATCTGGGATATATTGTTAGAAAATTACTAACCGCTACTGATAGGCTGGTTTAGATCCACTAATTCTATTATATAAGCTAAAGATGACTAACGAGGTTTTTGAGAGCTGGAAAAAATTACCGCCATCCTTGTCTGATAAAACCGCCGGGCAGCAGCTTAACATCAGCGAAAACCTCCTGACCGAGCTTGTTACCCCAACCATCTGGTGGTATAGCGCGGCAAAACCAGCCTTGATTCTCGGTGCTGCCCAGAAACCATCAATTCTGGATTTAGCAGCCTGCGAAAAGGCCGGAATCGAGGTTATCAAACGGACTTCGGGTGGGGCGTTGGTCTTAGCCGAGCCTGAATTTCTAAGCCTGGACATTACCCTACCACCCGACCACCCCCTGATTATCTCCGATATTACCGAAAGTTATCGCTGGTTGGGCGAATGCTGGCTGGAAACGCTCCAGAGGCTAGGGGTGGAAGGGGCAAGGCTGGTGACAGTGGAAGAAGTTCGGGCTGAACGCCGCGCCCGCGACAACTGGAACGAACAGCAACGCCACGAGCATAAATTAGCTAGTCTGGTCTGTTTTGGCACGCTTTCGCCCTACGAGGTGGC
The DNA here is from genome assembly GCA_038207495.1 of Chloroflexia bacterium. Classification (GTDB taxonomy): domain Bacteria; phylum Chloroflexota; class Chloroflexia; order Chloroheliales; family Chloroheliaceae; genus Chlorohelix. Next base: position 13,183 of record JBBQZS010000104.1, on the reverse strand, counting down.
GGTGGGTAATCGGAAACTGGTGGGGCTGGCCCAGATTCGGCGGCGGGTGGGATCACTGTTCCAATGTGGCTTGCCGTTGCACTCCCAATCCAACCGAATTGCCAACTTGTTAGTTTTATCCCCCGCCGACAGAGAAATACTTACTGAAATTCTCTCCAACCGCCTCACCTCCTTCGACCAACTTTTCGAGGGATATGTCCCTAACGTTGCTGACATTATCAGCACTTTCGAATCGGTTCTTTCAACGGAAAAAAAAGGAATAAACCACCATACCCCAAGGGGCACAGGCGACCCTAAGACACAAAGAAATTAAAATCACCTGGCGTTCTTGGCGGTTTAATATCTTTACGGAAACAGCTGGACTCTTTAATATCTCCTTGACAAATGACCACAGGTCAACTATAATAAATGACTGGTAGTCATTTAGATTATGAAGTGGGAATAAAAGATATGGAAATGCGTCGCGCTAGAAATGAAGACCAGAAACAGGTTCGTCGCCGGACTTTATTAGATGCTGCCACCGAGCTTTTCAGCCATAGTGAATACGAGTCCGTTACGATGGCGGAGGTGGCTCTGAAATCCGGGTTGGCGAAAGGCACGCTGTTTCTTTATTTCAAAACCAAAGAGGAGCTATTTTTAGGGGTTCTGGAACAATTGCTGGGCGATTGGTTTGAGGAGGTAGACAAGCAACTAAAATTGCTACCCAACCATAACCCGCTAAACCAGGTAATAACCTTGTTTTGTAATTCGCTGGAGGGGCGCGATAATCTGACCCGGCTACTTTCGATTCTGCACACTACGCTTGAGCAAAATACCGATTTTGCCGCTATCTACCACTTCAAACAATTCTTGCGCGACCACCTGCTAGTCACTGGCGAGTTATTAGAACAACGCCTCCCCTTCCTTAAAGTGGGGGAAGGGGCGGGAGTGATAATGAAAATAGATGCCCTGATAATCGGCCTCTACCATCAGGCCAACCCCGGCCCAATCGCCAGCAAGGTTTTGGAAGAACCAGATATGCGAGCACTGGCCGTTAACTTCAACGAGGAATTCACCGAAACTCTCCGCGCCCTCCTACACGGCCTGCAATACCAAGCTAAAGGAGCAAGACTAAATGAGTAAGGAGCAAATTAGTTGTTGGTTGTCGGTTTATCAATTTTAGATATTTGATTTTAGATTGACTTCTCAAGCTGGCTCAAACAGCTCAATCGGATTGCCGGAACGGTCTTCGATTAAAACCTGCTTACCACCCGGGCCGCTAATCATAGGGTTACGAAAGGTAACCCTGGCTTTTTGCAAAATCTCTATTTGAGCAGACAAATCCTCAACGGTAAGCACAATCCGATTCCAGCCACCCGGTTCGGGTTGGCGACCATCCGGCATTGGGCGGGCCGCCGAGGTTTGAGGGCCACTCAGCCAAATAGTAGGGTCTCTTCGCGAAATCTCGGCAAAAGCTGGCCCCATTTTTGCTCAAGCTGAAAGCCCAAATGTTGGGTGTAGAAAGTAATTTCCGCTTCCACATCTTTAACCAAACAACGAAAGACTGCCATTTTTACTCATTACAAATAATATTGTCGGTATTAGCCCCTAGCGCGTGCTATTTTAATATTATCTATTATAAACAGAATAAGGGCGGTCTACCTGCAAGACCGCCTGTCTACTCTCAATTGAGAAGGGCAAATTGTCCAAACATCTCGCCGAGTCTCAGGACTCCGTCAGGGCGGCACAGACCGTCCGGGGCGTATCCACTACCCAGGGACCCGCCGCACTGAGTTCCACCGTCAATTCCTCGTTAGCCTTAACAATCAAATCCCGCTCACCATCGAAAGCCAGGGCGGTAGGCTGGTTAATCTCTAGGGCGATAATTTGGCCTACGGTTAACACCTGATTATCAGCAATCTGAAGGTCGGCGAACAGACCCGGCCCAATGGGCGCATGCACCTTGCGTCCGCCCTCCCCCATCCTGAGATACATCCCACTTGGCCCTTCGGCGGGTACGAAGCGTATTGCCCCGCCAATCGCCGACAACCCGATACTCCAGGGTTGGGCGCGAGTTAAAAACAGCTCCTTAAGATGGGTCACATCCCAGATGGCCCGCGCCCCGATGACATTATCGGTAGAAATAGCCAGGTCAACCAGCGCGAGGTCTACCGGAACACCCGCCCGCTTAACTATCAAAACTTTGGAACGCCAGCAGGCTACCTCTCTTTTGACCTTGCCCAGCGCCACCAGCCCGGCAGCATATCCGGCGGTAGTGCCTTCCTGAAATTCCGGGAAAACATTGTTTGTCCCGGTAGAAACGGGCAAAAGCGGCACATCCGGCCCGCTCCCCTTGAAAACCGCCCGGTTTGTGCCATCGCCCCCCAGCGTGATAATACAGCCCACCCCGGCCTCGACCATAGCGCGGGCGGCGTTGGTCGAATCCTCCTGTCGAGCCTGTACCGGAATATTGACCACCTTTGCTTTGAGGCTGGTCGTCAGTAGTGAGGACAAAGCCTCCTGACAGATGCCGCGCGGCTCGGGCATAAAATAAACCTGCTCAATCCCGGCGGCTTCCAGACCCCGCAACAGGCGGCGGGTAATAGCAACCTTCTCCTGATTAGTCACGACCCAGCCCTGCGCCACAATCCGGCGAATATCCTTGCCGGAGGAGGGGTTGGCGATTATTCCGACGCTGGTCATAGCTAATTCACCAGTTCTGCGATAAGTTCTGTGACCACTGTGGGCTGTTCCACCGGGGCCGCATGCCCACAATCCCCCAGCCGATGCATTTTTGACCCACCAATTCCTGCTTGCAAAACTTCCGACAGAGCAGGTGGGGCCAATTCGTCTTGCTCGCCCACGATTATCAGAGTGGGGCATTTGACCAGCGACAGGCGTGACTGTAAATCTATTTTGGCAACCATCCGACAGGCCGCCACGATACTGGCTGAGTCACTGCCCTTGATGCCATGCCGAATAGTTTGCACCACCTTGGCATTCGCCTCCTGAAAAGCGGGCGAGAACGACAAACTCACCAGTTTATCTACAATCGCGCCCATTCCGCCGAAACTGGCCGACGAAGCCATCTCAAAAAAGGCGTCTTTAGTGGCCTGGGGGAAAGTAGCGGCACTCGAAACCAGCGTCAGGCTCCGCACCCGCTCCGGCATAGTTGCCGCCAGTTCCAGGGCCAGCATTCCGCCCAGAGAATGGCCCACAAAGTCAGCTTTATCCACCCCCAGCGCGTTTAGCAGCCCGCTCAGGTCGCCCAGATGTTTAGCTAGAGTGTGAGCCCCGGCGGGTCGTTCCGATGCGCCATGCCCCCGTAAGTCGTAACTGATAATAGTATGTCCCGTCAGTTTGGTTTGGTCCAGCATGGCCCATAGCCCCATACTACTGGCAAGGCCGTGAATCAGCACCAGGGCGGACCCTTCACCAAGCTTCTGGACATTCAGATTAATGCCGTTAGCCTGGATTTTTTGGGCTCCGCCGCTATCGGGGCTGGCACTATGCTGGCGTATTACTGCCCCAGCCACCGGCTCAATCTGACCCAACAGTCCGCCGACCTCAATTTCATCCCCTTCTACCGCCGTCAGGGTCACAATCCCATCGGCATCTGCGGTCAGGTCGGTATTGAGTTTTTCCGACTCTATCTCGCAAAGGGGTTGCCCGGCCTCAACTGTATCCCCGGTCTGGCAATACCAGCGCACCAAAATCCCTGCGGTCATGGTCATGCCTAATTTTGGCATGATAATTTCAATTGCCATGCGCGTCCTCTTTTGAATTAAATTAACAAGGATAGACAGGATGAACAGGATTTTGAGATTATTGGCTTCACATTTGCTGTCATTCCGAACGACGTGAAGAACCTTAGTTAGAATCAGAAGATTCTTAGCTTACGCTCAGAATGACAGAAGTGGTAAACCATAACCAAAACTCTAACTCTTCCGGTCAACCTTAGCTTGACGAGTTAACTGTGTATACAGTAACTAACCCAGAAATTTTTACCGACAACCGACAACTATCTTAGAATCGCCTTGACCTTCGCCACGATTTTGTCGGCGTTGGGCAGATAAGCATCTTCCAGCACCGGGCTAAACGGCACGGGCGAGTGCGGGGCTGTTACCAGACCAATCTGAGCTTTGAGCGAACTAAAACCCTGGCTAGCAACTAGCCCGGCGATGTGGCTCGCCATCCCACAGATAGGATTAGCCTCGTCCGCTACTACCAGCCGCCCGGTTTTGCCCACCGAAGCTAGAATTGCTACTTCGTCCAGGGGCGAAATAGTCCGCAAGTCCAGCACTTCCGCATCAATCCCTTCTTTAGCCAGAATTTCGGCGGCAGCCAGGGCGTGATTGGCGGTGTTGCTCATCCCCACGATAGTAATATCCCTGCCAGCGCGGGTGATAGCGGCCTTGCCAATCGGCAACACATATTCGCCGGATGGCACTGGCCCCGAAACGGCGTAAAGGGCAATGTGTTCACAGAAAATCACCGGGTCATTATCCCGAATGGCGGCGGCTAATAGCCCTTTGGCATCGGCGGCGTTGGAAGGGGCAATCACCTTCAGGCCGGGAATATTGGCAAACATGGGATAAAGAGTCTGGGCATGCTGGGCAGCAGCCCGGAAACCACCCCCGACCATCGTGCGGATAGTGACGGGTACACTAGCCTTACCGCCAAACATGTAGCGCAACTTCGACCCCTGGTTGAGCAAAGAGTCCATGCAACTCCCGATAAAACCGCAGAACATTAGCTCTGCCACAGGCCGTAAACCGGTAGCCGCCGCCCCAACCGCCGCCCCGATAAAGGCTGACTCTGAAATTGGGGTATCTAGAATCCGATTGCGCCCAAATTCCTGCACCAGACCTTTGGTAACACCCAAAACCCCTCCCCAGGCTTCGTCATCTTCCAGGTGGTCAAGGTTTGCACCCCCGGCTACGTCCTCGCCCATCAAAATCACCCGAGGGTCGCGGCGCATTTCCTGGCGAATCGCTTCATTTATAGCCTCCGCATAGGTAATTGTGCGGGTTATATCCATTGTGGCTGTCATTTCAATACCTCCTTCTGACTAGCGATAACTTACATAAACATCGGTGGTCAACTCTTCCAACGCTGGATAGGGGCTACTATCAGCAAACTCTACCGCCTTCTGGATAGCATCTGAGGTTTCGCTATCAATCGCATCCAGTTCAGCCTCGGTCAACAAGCCCTGGGCGATGGCGGTATTACGGAAACCCGTAATCGGGTCGCGCCCCTTCATTGAAGCTTGAAGTTGGTCGGTCTTGTAGGTCTGCTGGTCGCCCTCAAAGTGACCGTTAAAACGATAGGTTTTGAACTCAAGGAGGCTTGGCCCCTGTCCGTTGCGGGCGCGTTGCACCGCTTGCTGAGCCGCTTCAAGCACCGCAAATACATCCATACCATCTACTGCCGCCCCCGGCACACCATACCCGGCAGCCCGTTCGGCGATATTCTCAATCGCGCAGTGATAGGAGGAAGGGGTGGACTCGGCAAAACCGTTATTCTCTGCCACAAACACAATCGGCAGTTTCCAGATTGCCGCCAGATTCATACTCTCGTGGAAAGTTCCCTGTTCCGCCGCGCCATCACCAAAGAAACAGATACAAACATTATCAGTGCCGAGAGTTTTGAAGGTCAAACCCGCGCCACAGGCTAGAGGTGGCCCACCACCCACTATGCCATTAGCCCCTAGCATCCCTTTGCTGACATCGGCGATATGCATAGAGCCGCCTTTGCCCTTGCACAGCCCGGTAGCCTTACCAAAGATTTCAGCCATCATGCCGTTCACATCACAATCTTTGGCGATACAATGCCCGTGACCGCGATGGGTACTGGTTACGGTATCGCCGTCCTTCAGGGCCATACAAACCCCGGTGGCAACCGCTTCTTCCCCGGCATAAAGATGGACAAAGCCCGGAATTCGCCCTCTGGCAAACTCGTCCTTGACCCTATCCTCGAATTTGCGGATGAGCACCATCGTGTGATACATCCGTTTCAAGCTGTTTTTATCTAGCTCCATTGCTCCTTCTCCTTCATTGAGTAGTTAAAAAGCCGCAGGTTTTTGGTTTTAGGTTTAGCCTGGTAGGTAGGCCGCAAAAGTTTGCACCATAATTTTGCCGTCTTTCATCATAAAAGTATCAGTACCGAGCGGAGTATAAGGGCTGGCTGTCCATAGAATATAGGCCCAATCACCCTCAATATCCTGGCGGAGTATTGTAAACTCTTTAGAAAAGCCCGGAAACGCACCCGCAAATCCTTTAAAGAATTGGGTTAAGGCCGCAATGCCAGTTACCGGGCCATTGGGGGTGTAAAGCACCGATTCGTCGGTATAGTCGCTGATAAAAGCGGCTATATCTTCCTGGGCGATGGCGTTAAGATGATGGGTAAGGGTCGCGCTGGTCTGTTCGGTTGACATATAGATTACCTCCTTCAATGGAGTATGGGCAAATTCTAGATATGGAAATTGCCCGGTTATTTAATCACTATGGTCAGGAAAACAGGTTCACAGGTTTCTCTAGGCGATGTTTTAAATCTTTTAGGAAGGCAGCGGCGGGGGCTCCATCCACTACCCGATGGTCGAAAGAGAGGCTCAACCACAGCAACTTGCGCGGGGCAAGCTGTCCGTTGACAACCCCCGCCCGGTCAGCAATCCGCCCGATTCCCAGAATAGCCACCTGTGGCGGGTTGATAATCGGCGTAAACATGTCCACCTCGTAAGCCCCTAACGTAGTAATGGTGAAAGTGCCGCCACTATTATCTTCCACCGAAAGCTTGTTTTGGCGGGCCAGTTCCGAAAGGCGGTTAATCTCAGCGGTTAGCTGTTCGGCGGTGAGTTTATCCGCCCCTTTTAGCACCGGAACAACCAGCCCTTCCGGCACTTCCACCGCCATCCCCAGGTTTAGCTGACCATTGAGCTGGATGTTATCACATTCGAGGGTAGCATTAAGATAGGGGTGATTGGGCAGGCTTAGAGCAACCGCTTTGGCAATCAGGGCGGTGTAGCTGGCAGTTTTATGCTGTCGGGCGCGTTGCTCCACCAAATCAGTGACATCTACCTCGCTGCTGATGGTTAGTTGAGCCATCTCTCGCAAGCTGCGGCTCATCCGTTCGCCAATTACCCGGCGTAACCCGGCGTAAGGCACAAGGTTTGAGGTCAAGGCAAGCGTCCCGACCTCTTTCGCCACCAGATAGTTTCGTACCTCGTCTTCGCCAATCCGCCGCGTTCCCGTTCCCACAAAAGCCGCTACCTCCTCCAGAGTCAGGTTATGTTCTCGCAACAAACGTTTGGCAATCGGCGATGCTACCACCTCGCTACCCGCCGAAGCCGCCCCCTGTGAGCTTGCAGCCTGAACCGCGACTGGCGCAACCGACTTGTTAATTTCCACCCACTCTTCGGCACTGCCCAATCGCGCCAAAACCGCTCCAGCCGCTACCGCTTGCCCAACCTCGGCACAAATCTCCAGCAAAATTCCTTCCGACGGAGACTCCACCTCCAGGTTGACTTTCTCTACAATCAGTTCGGCTAACAGGTCGCCTTGATGGACGCTTGCTCCCGGCTTTTTGAACCAGACCGAAACCGCCGCCTCGGCTGCTTCACTTTTATCGGCCCAATTTTCCAGTTTTACTTCGGTTGCCATGCCTAGAATCCTCTTTGGTTGGGTTTTTAACCCACACCCCCTGCCTCCGCCCCCAAAGGTGGCGAGGGAGTATTATTTTGTTACTATTTTGCTACGGAGTAGCAAAATAGTAACGATAAAAGTTTTGTTCCCCCCATTCCTTGCTAGGCTAGGGGGTTAGGTCAGACAAGCTTCCCCAAAGCCCTAAACTTAATTTTAATACTTTCTGTCCGCCCTTAAATACTCAGGGAGAGGGAACAGTTCGGTCCTCTCCCTTAGAAAGGGAGAGGGGAGGGTGAGGGTTTGTTTTTACCTGTCACTAAGTTAGGGGTCATATTCAAGCTACATCCTGGCGAGGTCGCGGGCAGCCTGCGCAATTTTGTCAGCGTTGGGTAATACAAACTGCTCCATCGGGCGGCTGTACGGAATTGGCACATCCGGCACCGCCAGTCGTTTGACCGGGGCATCCAGATAGTCCAGGGCATTTTCTACCACCCTGGCGCAAATCTCGCCACTCATGCCAAAGCTAAGGTAATCTTCATCCACAATTAGCAGGCGGTGGGTCTTTTTGACCGAATTGACAATAGTATCAGTATCGAGCGGCACCAGCGTTCGCAGGTCAATCACCTCGGCTTGAATGCCCTCTTTGGCAAGCTCTGCCGCCGCTGCCATCGCCCGGTGGACCATAATACCGAGGGTCACGATAGTAACGTGGTTGCCGATTTGCTTGATAGCAGCCTGTCCGAAGGGTATGGAATAGGACTCTTCTGGCACATGGGACATCGCTTCCGGCAGGGGAGTCATCCAGCCCAGCCCCATAATCCCTTTGTGCATAAAATACATCACCGGGTTATCGTCCCGTATGGCACTGATCATTAAGCCCTTGGCATCGTAAGCGTTTGAAGGCACGACTATTTTAATCCCTGGCAGGTGGGCAAATAGGCCATAGAGGCATTGCGAGTGCTGGGCCGCATCGCTGTAGCCGCCGCCCATCGCGGTAGTCAACACCACCGGGATTTTCAGATTGCCGCCGGACATATAGATATTTTTCGCCATGTGGTTATAAATCTGATCCATGCAAACCCCAAAGAAATCCACAAACATCAACTCTACAATCGGGCGCATCCCTTCCAGAGCCGCCCCGGTCGCCGCCCCGATAAAAGCAGTCTCGGAAATAGGGGTATCCATTACCCGCTCGCCCCCGAAACGCTCAAAAAGGCCTGTGGTCGAGCCAAAAATCCCGCCATACACCCCCACGTCTTCGCCCATTACAAAAACCGAGGGGTCAAGCTCCATCTCCTGGGCTATCGCCTCTGAAATGGCCTTCGAGGTCGTCAATAGTCGCTCGGTCATAACCTGACTCATTCTCTTATCCTTCAAATATTTGAAAGTCAAAGGTCACAAGTCGAAAGGGTTATTGACCTTCGACTTTCGACTTTTAACTTTCGACTATTTCCACTTAGACAAAAACGTGTTTGAGGGCATCTTCTGGTTTGGGATAGGGACTCTGACGGGCAAATTCGATAGCTTCCGACACTTCGTTTGCCACTTCCTGATTGATTTGAGCCAAATCACCGGCGGAGAGAATAGCATTATCGGTCAGGTGTTTGCCCAAAAGCTGAATCGGGTCATGCTCGCGCAAGTGACCGACCTCATTTTTGTCGCGATAGAGTTCGGGGTCGCCCTGGAAGTGGCCCAGGTAGCGGTCGGTTTTAATTTCCAGCAAAGTTGGACCTTCGCCTCGGCGGGCGCGGGCAATCGCTTCACCAGCCGCTTCATAGACTGCCATCACATCGTTTTGTTGTACTTCAATGCCGGGGATACCGTAGGAGGCAGCCCGATCAGCATTGTTAGCTACCGAGGTTGATTTTGATTTGGGGACAGAGATTGCGTAGGAGTTATCTTCACACACAAAAACGGCGGGTAATTTCCAGACCGCCGCCAGATTCAGGGATTCGTGGAAAGAGCCCTGGTTGGCGGTGCCTTCACCAAAAAAGCTGACGGCGACCCAATCTTTGCCCATCTTTTTGGCAGCCAGAGCCGCCCCACAGGCAATCGGCATTCCCGCCCCGATGATTCCGCTACAGCCGAATTTCTTGGCGGTATCAAACAGGTGCATATGCCCACCCTTGCCATGACCCAACCCGGTCTCCTTGCCAAAAATCTCGGCGGACATCTTTTTCAGGTCAACCCCTTTGGCAATGGCAAAGTGATGGGCGCGGTGGGGCGCTGTAACAGTATCTTCATCACGCAGGTGGGCGCAAACTCCAACTGCCACAGGCTCTTGTCCGGCGGCTAGATGCATTTCACCCGGCACCGTTCCGGCGGCAATGTCAAAGACGGGGGTTTTGCCCTCCCAATAAATGTTGACCATTGTCTCTTCGTAGTTGCGAATGAGGGCCATTTTGCGGTATAGCGAAACAAGGGTCTGGCTGTCAGCAGCTTTCGTCATCGAAACCTCCTCTCACCAAATGAATATTAGACTGGTTTAAAACCGCGCGGGCAACCCTGCCCTGGTTTACAAGACAGACTGAGCCTGTCATAGCCAGCAATATTTTTAGATTTTGCTAAATTCAGAGGATACCGAACCAGGTAATGGTTGTTGAATAGTTCTTAATTATCGTTTTTATTTGTTTCGTAGGTTAGAGCGTTAAGGTATTTTCAGTATAAAGCAGGAATTTTGGGACAGCAGTACATTACTAGTTAGCATTATTTTCTTATGCTAACAAAAAGTGAGGAATAAAAAAGGGTAGACACGATGGTCTTCCCCTACGAAAATCTTTTTAGGGCGCGGAAGCCACGACCCTACGAAATTCCGTTACTACTTGCTTTGCATCTTCCAGCCCTGATTTAGGCTCCGGCGAGAGTGTTCGCCAGGCGGGTATGGAAATCCAGGCCGCTAACTTTATCCCACTCCTTGTCAAAACCTTCGGTCATACGGGCAATTTCAAGGACACGTTCCTCCCGATATTGCGGTAGAGCCGAATTTTCAGGATGCTTTTTCAGCAAACTGGTCGCCAGATCAACCGCCACCTGGTGGTCGTGCAAGTCGCCCAGGTAATCCTGAAGTTGGGACAGTTGCCTGGAAATGGCTTTGGCTTCGGGCGTGAGGGCTGCCTCGAAGAAACCGATGGTATAACGCAAGCGTTTGGCGGCCACCCGCAAGCGATGGAGGGTCAGAATATCGGCTGGTAGAACCGTTTCATAGGCCTGTAATTCCTCGTAACGCCGCCAGACCGCGCTGCCCGCAAAATGGCTCACGAGGCTGGGAGCAGCTTCATGGTCGTCAGCCACCGACTCAGCTACACCCGCTCCTGGAGTATTCAGGAACTTCTCCAGTTTGTCCAACACCCGGCGAATTTTCTTTCTATCGAGCGTATCATGCATCTCCTCGCGGCCTTTGTCATGCCGTTTCACTACCGCCTCGCGCAAGACCGCCAGTTGAGTAACGGTTTCCGGGACTTGTTGGGCCAGATATTCGTCCAGATGTTGCAGGTATACATCGCTATCCCGCACCATACTCAGGGCGTTGGCTAATCCGCGCAGGTCGCGGCGGAATCTTCGGCAAACTTTCTTTTGCCAGACCGTTTCCTCCATCACCTGAAAGGCTGCCCGCAATCGCCGAGTAGCTACCCGCATATCGTGAACGCCTTCGGGGTCAGTGCCTTCCCGCGCAATTGGCTCACTCTCCAGCAATTGCCGCAGAAAGTCGCGCATAACCGTCCGTCCGGCTTCTGCCAGAGGCGATTTCGCGTTCATCTTGATTTCTTCAGGTGGCGGGGCTTCGGTTGGATCGATTTCCAGGGCGACTGCTTCGATAATAATGATTTGAGCCTCAACCGTTTCCGGGGCGAGCTGTTGTAATTCTGTCGGCTTTTCCGCGACAGATTTTCGGGTGCGTGAAACACGTTTAATCCCCTGTTGAGGGGCCGTACCATTTTCAGTTGTCATATCTCTACTCCCTTCAGCCGAGCGTTGGTGGCGCAGCCGATATTTTTCGTGTGCGGGAGATGATACAGCAAATTGCGATTATTTACAAACGTTATTCAGCACTAAGAGCCGTTTCGGGCTGTTCTCTAACGACCTGTTCATCTTTTTTACCGGGTACCGGTTGGAACAGGCTCCGAATAGCCTCAACCATTTTGCTATCAACCGCCTCTTTCGCCACCCGAATAGAGTTTTTAATTCCTTTGGCTTTCATCTTCCCGTGCGTGATGATCACCACCCCGTTTACTCCCAGCAGAGGTGCGCCACCAAACTCCTCATAATCCAGAGCCTTGCGAACATTGTTAAAGGCAGGTTTCAGGATGAAAGCCAGCACTTTGTAGAAAATATTGGCGGTTAGCTCCTGTTTGAGCAACCTTAGCAAAACGCTGACGGTGCCCTCGGCGGTTTTCAGGAAAACATTCCCGGTAAAACCATCAGTGACCACCACGTCCACTGTCCCGTCCGTCACATCCTTACCCTCAACATTGCCGACAAAGTTCAGACCGGGGGTTTGACGCAATAGTTTGTGGGTAGCTAACACCAATTCGTTGCCTTTGCTATCTTCTTCGCCGTTACTCAAAAGGCCAACTTTAGGGTTTGGGCGACCCATTACTTTCTCGGCATAAACCGCCCCCATCTGGGCAAACTGGATTAAATATTCAGGACGAACTTCGGTATTAGCCCCTACGTCTACCACCAGCGTCAAACCTTTTTTGGTAGGAAAAACCGTAGCCAGACCCGGCCTATCCACCCCTCGGACGCGCCCCGGCGAACCGAGCGTCGCCCCCGCCATTGTTGCCCCGCTATGTCCCGCCGACACAAAAGCGTCCACCTCGCCATTAGTCAGCATTTTGAGGCCAACCATAACCGAGGAGTCCTTTTTGGTTTTTACGGTGTGGGCGGGTTTCTCGTCCATTTCGACTACTTCAGTAGCATTTTTAATTGTTAGTTTCAGACCAGCCGGATTATGTTTCAGCAACTCGGCTTTAACCACATCTTCGCGGCCCACCAGCACGATTTCTACCCCATATTCACGGGCGGCCTGGACTGCCCCCGCCACCACTTCACCCGGCGCGTAATCGCCACCCATCGCGTCTAACGCTATCTTCATAGAATTTTCCCTGGAATTTATTCATTGTAGGGGCGGGTTTGTAACCCGCCCGGATGGGTCATAGACCCACCCCTACATTCAATTTCGATTTTCGATATTAGGTTTCGCTTCAAAGTATAGCACAATCCATCGGTGATTTTTTGGAGGGCCTTCCCCGAAGTAGGCATAAAATAAGGGCGAACACGAGGTTATTGAGTCCAACAAAATACCTAAGTTCTACAAAACAGGGGGTTCGCTCGGCGATAAATCACCGAGCTACTTTAACGAAGCCAGCTCAAGCTGGCTGAAAAGCCTCGTTTTATTCAGAAAAGGGGATTTTAGCCAGCAGTGATACCGTTGGCGAACTAGGCCAGCGATTAACAAAGCCCCAGAGCGATAGGTTTGAGTGCTTTAACGCGACTAACCCTGCTTTTAGCTCTGGGTAGACCCTCCCACCAATAGTATAAGCGTACCAGATTAATGGCTACCG
>JBBQZS010000103.1:0-14592 GCA_038207495.1 Chloroflexia bacterium | reverse complement strand
TCAAAATAAAAATTGGTTAAAGCTGGTCAACAATTAGATCGTCAAAAGGTCAACATTTTGTTAGTCAGCTCTTTAGCACCCAGACTCAAATGGTCATTATTTGGTTCATCGAAAGGTCAATTTTTCCCTTGACAAATACACGAAAAAGCGGTGAAATTTCCACATTGCTAAAAGATCGTAGGCAAACTGAAATGGACAATAGTGCCCTGACCTGGTTCACTTTCAATCCAGATATCGCCAGCCTAAGCCTCTATCAATCGGCGGACAATGGTCAACTATAGTGGTTGGTGGTTAACCCACACCTTCCGCGCCTCCGGTTCGATTACAGGGCAGGAAATTCCAACCGGCGGGGTAGTGGAATAGTGCCTATTTCAGGTGCAACATTGCCAGTGTTATGACCGGCCCCATCGAGTTGCTGGCGGCGCAAGGCAGCTTTGACCCTAGCCACAAGTTCACGGGGGGAGAACGGTTTAGTAACATAATCGTCTGCACCCATTGTTAGCCCTACCACCCGATCTAGCTCGTCAGTTCGGGCGGTTAGCATCAGGATATAAACCGAGGATTCGGCCCGAAGAATACGGCAAATCTCCAACCCATCCATTCCGAGTAACATTAAATCCAGCACAATCAGGTCTGGTTGATATTGGCGGGCTAACTCAAGGCCGTGCTTACCCTCGGTGGCTACTTCAACCTGAAAGCCTTCCCGTTCGAGATAGCTTTTAACCAGGCTCCAAATACTTTCTTCATCTTCAATTATGAGGATTTTAGTCCTATTTGAGCTGGCTAGTTCTGCCATTTTCAGCTACCCCTTCCATAGCAAGTTCTTGAAACACTACTCGGTCGGTTTTGTTCCGCCATTCCTCTTTTTCGGTGCATAATTTTCAAACAAAGAAGAAAACCCGCAGCAGCATATAAATGCCCAGTCCGATAACTAACCAGGCAAAGATTTTACGGAGAGTTTTGTCTGGTAGCTTGTTTGCCAGCTTACTACCTAAAGTAGTTCCGGTCATGCCCGCCAGTAATAAGGAAGCCGCCAGCCCCAGATCCAAACCAGGTAGCGGCCAGCGACCTAATAAGGCGGAAAGCGAATTAAGCGCAATCACTAACAGAGAAGTAGCACTGGCGAGTTGCATTGGAAAATTCAGTAGTAGCACCAGGGCCGGAACAATCAGAAAACCACCTCCAACCCCAAACAGCCCGGTCAGAAACCCCAACCCCAGCCCAATCAGACCCACTTTAAGCCAGAGCTGCCGTAGTCCAGGGACTAAAACCGTTTTGCTGGTTTTAAGCCGAGGGGGCTTGAGCATCAGGCTGGCGACTGCCAGCATCAAAAGTGCAAACCCCAGTAGAGTTACGCGTTCGGGTAGCGTGTGGTTAAGCCAGTTGCCCAGTTGGGCACCAATTAGTCCGGTAGAACCGAGGGCCAGGGCGTAATCTACTCGTAGAGGGCTACCCTGACATTGTTTCCGTAAAGCCCCATAAGCAGCATTCGCCCCGACCACCACCAGGGCGGTAGTGGTGGCGGGGCTGAGGCTCATTCCCAACAAATAAATCAGAGCCGGAACCGTCAGGATTGAGCCACCCCCACCTACCAGCCCCAGGAGTAAGCCGGTGGTGAGGCCAATTACAATTGCCAGAATAATGCTAGACATGATTAATTACCACCAGACCGGGCAAACCACTGCCCTGTGTGTTATTTGCTTTACCTGGCTTTTTAATGTTGCCCAACTGGTACTAAAGCTCTAAGAGCCTCCATCCCACCCCGTAAATTTAGGGCTTTTGTCCAGCCCTGGCTTAACAAATAACTGGTTGCCAGACTGGAACGATTACCCGCCGCGCACAGTACCACCAGCGGTTTTTCTTTATTGGCTTCCAATTCGCTTAATCGTTTAGGTAACTGCCTGAGTGGGATATTGACCGCCACAGGCAAGCAATCAGCCTCAAATTCGCCGAGGTCCCGCACATCTATTACAACCGGGTAATAGTTTTCAAGTTGGGTAACCAGCGCAGGAGCCTCGATACGGTGATTTTGAGCAGACGTGTCAGCCAAAGTGACTACCTTAGCAAAGCGGATAAAGCCAACCAGGTTATAGCGACCTACTACCCCCAGCGCATTTTGGGCTTGAAGAGCTTCTCCCGCATTATTAACTACGAGAACTATGGGGGTAGTGGGTGTTACGAAAAGTGCGACATTAGCCCCGAACTGGCTGAGACCCGGTGGCACATTCAACGAGCCTGTCAGATGACCTGACCAAAAAGCATCTGGTTCCCGTATATCTATTAGTTTTGCGCTGCCAACCCGAATGGTCTCTAATTCGTCCCATTCCAATTCAACCAATCGAGGTTGCTCTGTCGGTACACCCACCCGGTTGAGCTCCACAATTCGGCGGAAGTCAGCTGGTTCCGGCGGCAGATCCGCCGTTAAAAAATCCACAAAAGCGGCGCGGTCGGTATATTGCAGAGCCGGGTTGGTCGCTTTCTCAATTCTCAAAATAGAGGAAGGCTCCGCGCTCATACTCCGCCCACAAAGCGACCCTGCCAGGTGGGCAGGATAGATTTCGGTATCATCTGCTAAAGGTAAGATTTCGCGTTTCAGGCTATCGAAAAGGGTGCCTGCCCCTTCTTGTCCGGCAAAATCAGGACGACCTACGTCGCCAATAAAAAGAGTATCACCTGAAAGTAATTTGGCCGGGGTTTGAGGGTTGGCGGTATCTTCGACCAGCAAGGTAATCGATTCCCAGGTATGACCAGGGGTTGCTAATACTTTTATTTGAACTTCACCAAAAGTGATGATGCTACCACCCTCAACCGCCTGGTAAGGAAACTCAGCTTTTGCGAGTTTATGCAGGTAAATCTCTGCCCCGGTAAGTTGGGCCAGCCGACGATTACCGCTAACATGGTCAGCATGCAGATGGGTCTCAAAGATACGAGTAATCTTCAGCCCCTTAGCCTCGGCCTCCTTGAGGTATACTTCAATATCCCAACTCGGATCAACCACCGCAGCTTCCCCGCTTTGCTCAGAACCGATCAGGTAACTGGCACAGCCCATATCTGTCAGACGTATTTGCTTAAAATACATTTTAAATATCCCCTCTTATATAATTAGTTTATTTACAGCTTCAGCCTCAAAAGCTGAGGTTCTTAATGGTGATTTCTGAATAAAATCAGTGGTTCTGAATAAAAGAGTAGGTGGTGTTATACAAAAAGAAGCTGAATTTAGCGTTCTGCTGGCAGACCAGCTCTTATCCAATTCAGCATGCCGCCACTGAGATTTAGCACATTCTTAAAACCCAATTCGGCTAGTTGGCGGGCGGCCTGTCCACTCCGACCCCCACTGCGACACACCACGATCAGCTCCCGCTCTTTAGAGCCAAGCTCGTTCAGTTGGTAAGAAAGTTGCCCCAGAGGAATGAGCTTACTGCCAGGAATATGGCCTTCCTTATACTCATAAGGCTCCCGCACATCCACAATTAACACCTGCCCTTCGCTCTTGCGTTTCTCTTCGACTTGCTGGGGAGTTACATCCTTATAAGAGGTGGAACGTCTACTATCAAATAGATTATTGAACATTGTTCAGGTTTTCCCTTTCTGCATACTTTGGTGTTATCAAGTCTGGTCTATTCAAGCAGTTTCGTTGAATAGGGGTAAATCTCGGTGTAACAACGAACCAGAATGGTCGCTTACTGGGTAAGTTTAGCAAGCAGTTATAAAGAAACTTTGGGGCGAGTATGAAGAAAGTTTAAAGATTTAATCAATTGGGTACTCCAAACAACTAAATAGAGCTTAACTGTCCTAGCTAAAATTCCTATAGGTCTGAATTCAAAAACCAGGATAAAGACAAAATCAGCAAAATTCTTTAAGCTTTCTTCATACCAGCTTTACAGTTTCTTCAAACCTCAATGCTATAACTTAAGAGTGAACAGGAAATAAAGCTCCTCTTAATAAGGGTATTAGACGCTGGCAAAGAGATAAAACTTCGTTAAAAGTGGGGCACAGCCAGGAAGAAGGTAACGGTTTATGACTTATGACGCGCTCGTAATCGCGGCCCATGCTGACGATGCCGAAGCTCAAATGGGTGGTACGCTTGCTAAACTATCGGATTCAGGACAACACATTTTGCTGGTAGACCTAACGGAGGGTGAGCCAACCGAATTTGCCCAACCGGGGGTACGGGCCGTCCAGGCCGCCGAAGCAGCACGTATATTAGGAGTGGAACGTATAAACTTGGGGTTACAAGACCGCCTACTGGAAGATACGCTGGCCCTTCGGCTAAGAGTCGCCCAGCTTATTCGCCAGCACCGCCCTCGCTGGATTTATAGCACAGGGGAAGCCTGCGTCCACCCTGACCATGCCGCCGTGGTAGGGCTGGCAAGAGCCGCTACTTTTCTGGCCCGACTTGGACAATGGGAGCGTGTACCAGGTGGCGAGATTTTGGCGGAACATGAACCCTGGGCAATTGACCGGCTTTTCTTTCCCCATTGCAAGATGGAACCTCCCTGGTCAGAATTCGCTTTTGCGGTGGATGTAAGTCAGGTTTACGAGCGTAAACGTCAGGCGATTGGGAGTTACCAGTCTGTTTTCAAAACTGAGGAAGACCGCTTGCTCAATCTTTACGAGGCCGAGGATCAGTATTTTGGCAGAATGTTGGGGGTAAAATATGCTGAAATCTTTAGAAGTGCCTCCCCGCTTTTGATTGAGGATCCCAGAATTTTCAAACCTGGTATTCACGGTTAAAAAGGATTTAAGAGTGCTAACAAAACATTTCAAGTTCAGACGAAGAAGATACGAGAAATTTAGCCAGTTCTTTGCGGAACTGGCCTATTTGATAAGAAATCGGAAAATGTTAAAGATAGCCCTGAAGGGGGAAATAATTTCAGCTACTTTCAGGCAACGACTGATGCTGGTGGTGACTTCCGTTAATCACTGCCGCTATTGTGCCGATTATCATTCGCAGGTCTCCCTGAATGCTGGGTTAGCGCGCTCGGAAATTACGGAACTTTTAGCGGGAACTATTCAGGATTGCCCGGCGGAGGAAATCCCGGCACTTTTATATGCTCGACATTGGGCCGAGAATAATGCCCAACCTGCTGAGGAAGCAATTAAAGAGTTAACAGAAATTTATGGAGCAGCTAAAGCCGAATTGATTGAACTGGCTTTGAAAACAATTCGGATTGGGAACTTAAGCGGTAACACCTTTGACTACCTATTGTGTCAATTATCGCGAGGCTTTCTTGGCTGTCCCGAACTCAGGCAAAAATCTATGTAAGAATCAAAAAGAGCAGTTGCCAAACGTTTTTGCATGGTAACTTAATAATAACTTTCGTATGATATATTACCAGTTGGGCATTATGCCTTGATAATAACTAAAGAAAATATCAATTCTATAAGGCGGACAAAAATGAGTAATGATAAAGTATTTAAGGATGTTGATCGGCTGCGAAATCCTGAGCGGATTGAAAGGTTGGAGGTAACACGAGTAGTGGAGTTATGCCTGGAAGGTCTGGAAACTCCCAGGATTCTGGATGTAGGGACAGGGAGCGGGCTGTTTGCCGAGGCTTTTTCTGGCAAGGGAGCGGTAGTGACAGGAGTGGATATAAATCCTGAGATGCTGGAAGCCGCCCGCCGACATCTGCCCGCGGGAAATTTCAAGGAGGGTAGAGCCGAGGATATTCCGTTCCCGGACAGTTCATTTGAGCTGGTATTTATCGGGTTGGTGTTACATGAAGTAGACAACCTTCCGAAAGCCCTACAGGAAGCCCGAAGAGTGACGATCAATCGGGTGGCTGCCCTGGAATGGCCTTATGAGGTACAGGAGTTTGGGCCACCCCTTGACCATCGTTTAAAGCCAGAAGAGTTAACCGAACTGGCGGAAAAAGCTGGATTCTCTCGAGTAGAGGTAATACCTCTTAAAAATATGCTACTTTATCGAATGTATCCTTAAAACTTAAACCGGAAGAGCCTGGTATACATGGATGCTTTTACGCCCGGTAAGGATATGTCTTTCATAGCAGCCTTTACCAGGCATTTTTATTTTGTGGGATTTGTTGAGCCTTTATGCATTTTAAGGAGTACAGTTTAGAGCGCGTTTTACTGGAAGCACTTTTGAAAATGTTTTTCTTGACCAAATCTTGACCTATAGCCTCTCCATTGCTTGATTTTTCTCCGGCATAATGAAATTGTAAGGACGGGGACAACCCCGACAAGGATTTTAAGAACAAGACTATTTAGAAAGAGGCTAACAATGAAAACGAAATGGTTTATCGGATTGGGATTGGCAGTGGCTCTATTACTGGGTATTGGAGTATTTACTACGATTGCCGTGCAGGCTTATAACGGCCCTACCGGAAACGGTGGCAATTCACAAACTGGACAAGGTAATGGTCAGGGAAGGCAAGCCGGTTATGGGCTGGGCGCAGGGATGCAGTGCGGAGACTGTACCGGACAGGGAATGGGCCAGATGCGTGGCCCTGGTGGTTCCCGCAACGGAATGGGTCCTGGAGTAGGGCAGTCCAGTGTTACTTTGAGTGAAGCGAGCGTAAAGACTCTGGACGAAGCAATCCAGGAAGAGTATCTAGCCCGTGCTACTTACCAGGCGATTCTGGACAAATTTGGTCAGGAATTGCCCTTCGTAAATATTGTACGCTCGGAAGGCCAACACATAGCAGCCCTGTCTCGCCAATACACTACTCATGGATTGGCAGTGCCGGCGGACAGTTGGGTGGGTAAAGTCACTGCTCCGGCTACCATCAAGGATGCCTTTACCGCAGCTATCCAGTTAGAAAAGGACGATGCGGCCCTGTATGACAAATTGATGACGCAAGTAACCGAACCTGAATTGACCAGGGTCTTCACTCAGTTGCAGAGTGCCTCGCTGAATATGCACCTGAAATCTCTGGAGTTTTACAACAAATAAAGTTTAGCGAGTAACAACGGGACGGTCCATTAATAAGGGGCCGTCACCCCTTTTGTGGTTTATATCCGGGATATAATATAACTAACCGGAAAAATCTAAGCGTTAACACTTTCCTGATGAGATATTAATATGACAAAAGTGCTGGTAGTAGATGACGAAGTTAACCTGGTCGAACTGGTCGAGAGCTATCTAAAAAAAGAGGGCTATGAAGTTTTGGTGGCTTACGAAGGCTTTTCCGCGCTTGAACTGGCCCGCTCTCACTTCCCTGATCTGGTAGTGCTGGATTTAATGCTGCCCGGTCTGGATGGAATAGAGGTCTGCCGCCAGTTACGTCAATTCTCAGAAGCCTATGTAATTATGCTGACCGCCAAAACTGAAGAAATAGATAAAATAGTGGGCCTTTCGGTAGGGGCCGATGATTACCTGACCAAGCCCTTCAGCCCCAGGGAACTGGTAGCCAGAGTTAAGGCCATGTTACGCCGTCCCCGCATCAGCACTGGTTTTAGCCAACCCGCTGAAATTAACCCACCCAGGAAGTTTGGGGAGCTGGTGATAGATGAGTTACGGCACGAGGTCAGGAATAGTAATGAGGTGTTATCCCTTACTGCCCGTGAGTTTGCCCTGCTCCTCATGCTTTCTTCGCATCCAGGCCGGGTTTTCACTCGCGCTCAATTATTAGAACGGGTATGGGGTGACGAATATTATGATGACCATGTGGTAGACGTACACATTGCCAACCTGCGTAAGAAACTGGAGACTGCATCTTCAAGTTTTCAGTACATTGAAACAGTGCGCGGGGTAGGCTACCGTTTTGAGGTTAAGGAGCCAGTATGAAAGCCCTGAAATTTAAGCGACCTCTTATCGGGAGATTGTCCATTAAATTATTCCTGTCTTATCTGGCGGTAATTGGCACCGGTACTTTAACTTTGCTTCTGGCAGTGGATCGGGTGGCAATCGATTCCTTTACCGGACGAATGCGCCAATACCGGGGTGGTGAAGGAGTGCCGGGGATAGGGCGGGGCAATCCCAGAGGAATAGGCGTACTGGATCCGGTACTGGCAGACGCTTTTCAGGGGGCGATTAATGACGCTTTGCTGGTAGCAGGGTTGGTGGCGGTAATAGTAGCCGTACTGGTAAGTCTTTTTGTAACAGGTCGTATAACCGGCCCGGTGCGACGAATGTCCATGGTCAGTCGCCGGATAGCCACCGGGAAATATGGCGAGCGGGTAATAATTAAAAGCCGGGACGAATTGGGTGAACTCGCCGGGAATTTTAACCAGATGGCGGAAGCATTGGAGGAAACGGAACGCCGCCGCCTTGAACTCATCGGGGATGTTGCCCACGAATTGAGGACTCCCATCGCAACCCTGGAAGGTTATCTGGAGGGGCTTTTGGATGGGGTAATAGAGTCAAATGAACGAACCTGGGTCAAACTACACGATGAGGCTGGTCGGTTAAGACGGTTGGTAGACGATTTGCAAGAATTATCCAGGGCAGAGGCGGGGCAGGTTTCTCTAAATTTAGCTCCGGTAGATCCAGCAGAGATTGTGCGAGTGGCACTTGATCGGATTTCGCTGGACTACTCGGAAAAAGGGCTTGAGCTAAAAACAGAAATACCTCAAAATTTACCGTCAGTGAAAGCCGATTACGACCGGGCAATCCAGGTGTTGACCAATCTTTTGACCAATGCCTTACGGTATACGCCTACTCCCGGAAAAGTTAGCCTGACAGTACAATTAGGCAGTCAGGGAGTGGAATACACCGTCAGTGATACCGGACTGGGTATCGCTCCTGAAAATCTGCCCCATCTGTTCGAGCGTTTTTACCGGGTGGATAAATCGCGCAGCCGGATAATGGGTGGGTCGGGCATCGGCCTTACTATTTCAAAGGCGTTGGTAGAAGGTATGGGTGGCACTATTCGGGTTTCTTCGCCCGGTCTAGGGAACGGCTCAACCTTTAGTTTTACCTTACCTGTCGCCTTATCCTACTAAAGCATGATAATTTATTCCCAGGCCATAAGGATTATTGGAGGACATATGGATACTGAAACATTGGAGG
This sequence comes from Chloroflexia bacterium, assembly GCA_038207495.1. Lineage (GTDB taxonomy): Bacteria > Chloroflexota > Chloroflexia > Chloroheliales > Chloroheliaceae > Chlorohelix. The sequence goes on along the minus strand of JBBQZS010000103.1, from coordinate 5,621 downwards.
CAGCCTTAACCCAAAAAATTGAAGAAGTGGAAAAGGCGTATCAGTCGCAATCAGGTGGAGAAGGAGTTTGCCAATTACACAAGGATGGTCGGGTTTCGGGCGGCTTAAAGTTTGAGGAAGGACGGTTAGTGGCCTTGCTCTGGGCCAGACGGCAAATACTGCCAGAGAATTCACCAGAATACCTTGGCCTGCTTAAAACGGAAATCCGGAACTGGCAAAACGAATTACAAGCCCTTCAGCAAAAACAATCACCCTCGTTACCCTGGTTGGCTTACCGTCAGGGTGGCCTCGAAGCGCTACTTTTTGCAGTTGAATTAGTAAATTCAAGCCTTCCTGGCGTCATTTAAATCTTTAATTTTTCTTCATACTTACCACATATTTTCTTCAAATCAACCCACTACAATATCCGAGGTAAGCAGAAAATACCTGTCTGTTTTAAGCACCTATTTTGACCAGGGTTCTAAAACCTGTCAGGTAGTTGCACTACTGGCTAAAAGCCGGACGGTAGGTAAAAATATTAGTCTTAAGTATTTAAAGGAGTAAGTTCTAATGGCAGAAACGATTGTGTATACCACCCCAACTTGTCCCTACTGCCGCTATGTGAAAGACTATCTGACCCGCGAGAAGATTAGTTTTGTGGAAAAAAATGTGGCCTCCGACCGACAAGCGGCGATGGAAATGGTGAAACACAGTGGGCAACAGGGCGTACCGGTAACAGAAATAGCCGGTGAAACCATCGTGGGCTTTAACCAACCAGCTCTGCGGGCGGCGGTTAGTCGTCTCCGCCAGCAAGGAGTTGGTAAGAGTGGCATAAAGCTGGGTGCACAGGTAGCGGATGCCGCTAAAGTGCTGCCCCAACAGGGCAAACCTATTGTCAAGGGTGCATTACTGGGTGAGATTAAAGCCGGGTCTCTGGCGGCAAAGTCAGGTCTAAAAGAGGGTGATATAATTCTGGCACTGGCGGGGCAAACTGTGCAAGGAGTACAAGAATTGGCAAGGGAGCTACAACGGGTGGCAATCAGCCACTTCCAGGAACCTACCATAAATATCTGGCGTGAAGGGCGGGAGGAAGTATTGTATCTGGCGGTTGAATAACAACTTTACTTGCTGATGATAAAGGGTTTGGATCTTTAAACTTTCTTCATCTTTTCCACAAATACTCTTTATATTTTGCTGGTACTATTTTCTTGTGGTAGCTTGTTCATTCAGACCAAAAAAAGAAAGAGGCAATGTTTAGCTTATGCTATTAAAGAAGCTGTTCGGCTTTGGCCCACCCCCCTACATGGTGCTTGGCCCCCAGGAAGTGGCCGAAAAATTAAAAACCTCCCGTCCCCTGATTGTTGATGTACGGGAACAATACGAATATACCCAGGGGCATATTAAGGGTAGCAAAAATATACCATTGCGGCAGCTGGCTGAACGACTAACGCAGCTTGGACCTAACAAGGATCGAGAAATTATAATGGTGTGTGCCAGCGGGGGTCGCAGTAGTTCTGCCTCCGGTTATCTGGTGCGAGAGGGTTACACCAATATTTGTAACCTTAATGGTGGAATGATGTCCTGGCAGCGAGCGGGACTACCAGTCCAACGCTAAAATTATTATTACCACTAAGAAACAAAGGTTTCCTTCAGGCTTGAGGGAGCCTTTTCTTTTCCCCGACTTTAGGTTCCTCCACTATTTTTTGTATAGGTCACCTGTTGTGTTAGTAACCTTACAAGCTTGACCAAAACTTGATTTTTCTACTACCTTCCCTTGATTTTTCTACCGCATACTGAAATCAGGAAAGGTTCATAAGGCAATATTAAAGTAGAAAGGCAAGCAGAATATGGCTAATATAACCACCGGAAGCGGCAAAAAGCTGCCCTTCCCCATCCGTCGAAAAGCAGAACTGGAAAAAGACAGCAAAAGAATTCATCTCCTCCGCAGAGCTTCCCAGGTTGGTTTCACTACTCTAATTGCCTATCACGTAGTAGGGAATTTAGTAAATGGCGACAATGGAAGCATTGCCAACCCGGAGGCTTACTGTCCTTTTGGCGGTCTCGAAACCGCCTACAACTTTGTTACCACCGGGGGCAGGTATGTTGCCCATACTCACCTCTCAAATCTGGTGATATTGGTGGCGGTACTGGGTCTAACGCTGGTTTCCAAATCGGCTTTCTGTGGTTGGATTTGCCCACTCGGTGCTATTCAGGACTGGCTGAACAACTTCCGCCACCTCTTCTACAAAAAAGAGCTAAAAGTACCCTTTAACCTACCCCCCTGGTTGGATAAAACTCTTCATAGCGTCAAATATCTGGTGTTAGCCTGGTTGTTGTGGCAAACAGCCGTAGCCGGGTATATGGTCTTCCGGGATTACGACCCCTGGTCAGCCCTCTTAAACCTGGGCAAGGAAGCGGCAATTGGTGGCCTTATTATCCTGATAACCACGCTGGTTTTGTCGCTGTTCGTGGATCGGCCCTGGTGTACCTACGCCTGTCCGTTGGGGGCGGCGATTGGATTGGTGGGCAAGGTCAGCCTACTAAAAATCCGGCGAGACGAGGCTACCTGCCTTTCTGGTTGCACTCTCTGTAACCGAGCCTGCCCTTCCGGGTTGGAAGTGAAAAAGATGAAAACCATCAGTAGCAGCCAATGTGTCAACTGTATGAGTTGTGTGGCAGGGTGCCCCACCGGAGCGTTAGCGGTGCGACTGCCATCGCTCCTAAATTTGAAAGACAAAGAACCAGCCTCGGCAGGAACTGCTGCCTGGAAAGAACTATAAAGGAGGGGTGAAATGGAAACGAATACCAGACGGAAACTGCCCTTAAAAGTAAACCACTATGCCTTCGGAGTTATTGCCATAGCCCTGTTTATGGGGATAATCTTCGGGGCGCAGGTGCTAGGAGTATGGAGTACCAGTGGGCGGGTTGACGGTCAGGGGAGTCCTGTACAACTCACCGGGACTGACGTGGCCGAGATCAAGGGTTGGATGGTGTTGGGGGATATAGCGGCATCTTACAAAATTCCCCTGAACGAAATGTTAGTAGCCTTTAAGCTACCAGCGGATACCCCGGCGACTGCCGCCATCAAGGACCTGGAAGGGCAAGGACAGAACTTTTCAACTACCACACTTCGGACATGGATAGCGGAACGTTTGGGAAGTCCAGTGCCAGTTATAACTCCCTCCAGCGGCACCAAAGGTGGAAGTTCAGGCACAAAACCACCCTCAACGGGTCGGTAAAATAGCCACATTAATAAGCCAGTGCCACTACTACCTGATAAAGTGGCACTATAGCTTAATGGCTCAAATATTCTCCAGGTTCAAAATCCCAACCAACCAGCTTATATCCTTCCCAACTTCATACTAAAAATGTTTATTCTTTGGGGCACTTACTTTGTAATCTCGCAAAATTTGAACAATCATTTCATCTCAGCTACCATTGCGCTCCGTTTTCAAAACAATTTGATCAGGGATTCCAATTCATTCAGCGGCAAAAATGGTTGACAAACAGGTAAGCCTGAATTAATATATTTGATATGTACGTACATATTAAATCACCTAAACCTAAAATCCCAATGTCTCCCAGAGGGAATAACTAATGAATAAACTATTTTCCCGTGTGAATTGGACAGCCTTGCCCTATTTTCTACTTCGTTGGTACTCAGTTGTAGGGGTGTATTTGTTAGTTGTATCAGTTTTCTTCTTACTGAAACTTCAGGGAGGTAATGAACCTGACCTCCTGAACCTTGGCCCCTTTCGGTTTCGTTGGTATGGATTATTAATAACCTGTGGGGTAATCTTGGCCTGTCTATTAGCCGCTTATCTGGCTGAACTGAATGGGGAAGATTATAATCACGTCTGGCGACTACTCCCGGTAGTTCTGGTTTCTAGTCTGGTAATGGCCCGTCTATGGTTTGTTGCTTTTACCTGGCAAACTTATTCGCAGCATCCAGACAAGATAATCGCCATTTGGGAAGGTGGAATTGCTATTCAGGGCGGTGTTGTAGGAGGACTATTAGGTGGAATTATATATGCCCGCCGAGCGAAAATAAGGGTATGGCGGTGGGTGGATTATGTTGCTCCAGGTTTGGTACTGGCTCAGAGTATTGGGCGTTGGGGCAATTTTATGAATAATGAAGCCTATGGTCAACCGACTGATTTACCCTGGGGAATAAAAATACCCTGTCAGTTTCGGACGGATGGACATCCGGGCACGATTGATACCCGTTGTGGAACTTCTGATTATCCTGGCCCGGATGGTTTATTTCACCCTACTTTCCTTTATGAGTCACTCTGGGACTATGGTTGTTTTTTGGTACTGCTTTATTTCGCCCTTCACCCTGGCACAAGCTGGATTGAGCGGAAAATGGGTTGGAAACCAAAGGAAGCCCATTATTACAGCCCAACCTGGATTGAACAAAAGATTGGCTGGAAACGGCAAGAGGGGGATATTTTTCTGTTATATTGGGTAATTTATTCAACCGGACGGATCTTTACTGAGAGTTTGCGTACAGATAGTTTGACCTATGGAGGTTTCAGAACCGCCCAGCTAACCGCAATAGCGGCGATATTCATTTGTGGGAGCTGGTTACTCTGGCGACACCGCAAAGACCGGGTAAAGCAACCCTTGAGCGAATAAATAGTAATTCTATTTGCTGCTCTAGTTGTGAATTGCTTAAACCTAGGGTAGCTACTTCGAGCATCCAGCATTAAGGTTAGCTCAGGAAAAGCTTAGTTTAGACACTCCGAATGAGAAAGTGCCGCTAATTGCCAGCCTGATGCCTTGTAATATAACAAAAATTAAAAGATTTCTGAATGATGTTCAATATGGTTTGGCACCCTGGCACGACTTTTGCTGATATTAGCCCGAGGAAAACGCATCAAATTGACCGTTCAAAGGAACGGTCACACCATTTAAAATCACCAATCAGCCCTATTTGCCATTGATTAGAACCATATGTCAGGAAATAAACTAACCTATGTCAAAACTAATTTTAGTAGTTGAAGATGATGCTGATATCCGAGATTTGATAATAGCGGTTTTGAGTGAAGCGGGTTACACCCCAACTGGGGCCGCGAACGGTAAACGCGCTTTAGAAATTTTGACAAACCTAACCTTCGACCTTATAACTTTAGATATAAATATGCCTGAAATGGATGGCAAACAATTGCTAAAGGAGTTAGGCAAAGTTGCTCCTGCCACCAGTGTAATCGTTTTAACGGCCCAAGAACAATCACTAAAACCACACCCACAAGTTAAAGCCATCATTGCCAAACCATTTGACGTTGAACAATTGTTAGTACTCTTGGAAAAATATACAACGTAAAAAGCTAGAGTAGTGCTGAAAACTGTACCAGTATGAAGGTTTAGCCAACCTTTCATTTCAGGGAAAGCCCTAGCATTGGGTTCGAACATAAGCCATCATACCAGTGTATTGGCGGGAAAAGGCCACCAAATTGGTAATAGTAGCTGGGAACCAAAGAATTAAAAAGAGGGAAGAGTGAAGTGACCCAGAAAGTCAAGACAGAAATATAAGCTTGGTTAAGGAGTGATACATTCCTTTCTATAGAACTAATATTCTTTAATAGCGGCTTTCTCTTTTTAGCACTTTAACATAGCAAGCGGTGCAGGGATATTGAAAT
>JBBQZS010000102.1:0-14817 GCA_038207495.1 Chloroflexia bacterium | reverse complement strand
GAGTGTACCAGGCAGGTAAAAATCGGGCGAATAATTCGGTTACGACCTAAAGTCGAACACCAGGTGTTAGAGCAAGCCCGCCAAAAGTCATCCAAGAGTTTATTGGATTTGAGGGCTGGGATAGAAGGCACTTTGTCACAGTGGGTAAGAGTTTTTGAGTTAAGGCGTTGCCGTTACTTGGGTTTAGCCAAAACCCATTTACAGCACCTGATTACGGCGGTGGCCATTAATCTGGTGCGCTTATACTATTGGTGGGAAGAATTCCCCAGAGCTACAAGCAGGGTTAGTCGCCTTAAAGCACTCAAACCTATCGCTCTAGGGCTTTCTTAATCGCTGGTCTAGTTCGCCAACGGTATCACTGCTGGAGAGGTAGACAGTTTTTGTATTTCTTGGGGTAAGACGACGATCCGTTACTCATATAGTAGAAGTGCCAACAGTATCAATTTTACGCAGACTCTAGTTTTTATTGACCATTAATCGGACACCATCTACAATTAATGGAACAGAAAGAGTCGGTAGGAATTAAAATAAGCTCATCTTGAGCTTAATACTAACTCAAGTGAGCGGCTTAAAATAGGTTTTTACCTTAAAAGTAGGAAAATTCTAACTTTATTTACCCTTTTGCAGTAACTTAAATTTTCTTACCGACTCTTTCTGTTCCACTTATTGCTGAACGCCATCATGTTTTGGTTTAATTCTAGTTTCCGGATAGTGGACTTGGGCGCGCGCAACTACTGGTCAACTCAAGGTGCAGCCCTTTGAGGGATGCGGTATGAAAGGCTTCCATAATCTCCAACACATGATAGGCAATTTCGGCGTTAGCCCGATGCGGAGTGCCGGAGCGCATCGCCCGCGCCATATCATCTACTCCCAGACCCCGGCTATTTTCGGTGTAGGGTCGGGTTATGGGAATGTCAATCCATTCTTTCTCACTGGCTTTTCGTAGCAATACCGGGCCACCAAAAGTGTTAGGGTCGGGCAGACATAACGAGCCTTCGGAGCCATAAATTTCCAGCCGGGGGAGATGATGAGACCACACATCAAAACTGGTAATAATTGTGCCAATTGCCCCACTGGCGAAATCCATAATCCCGGTTATATGTGTAGGCGTGTTAACCTTAATTTTATTACCCGCGCGCGGTTGGCTGGTAATCAAACGCTCCTCGAAAGAAATTTGGGCCGCGCCAGTAACCCGCCGCACCGGGCCTAAAAGGGTAACTAGGGCGGTCAGGTAGTAGGGCCCCATATCGAACATTGGGCCACCTCCCGACTGATAGTAAAAGTCCGGATCAGGATGCCAGCTTTCGTGCCCGTGATTTAGCATAAAAGCGGTAGCGGCTACTGGTCGCCCAATCGCTCCTTCGTCAATAAGTTGGCGGCAGGTTTGCAAGCCCCCACCCAAAAAGGTATCAGGCGCACAACCAACCCTTAACCCGGTGGCTTGGGCCAGCGAAAGAAGTTCCTGAGCTTTCGCAAGATTCACCGCTAGAGGCTTCTCACTATAAACCGATTTGCCAGCATTAAGGGCAGCAATCCCCACTTCGGCATGCGCCTGGGGAATGGTCAGGTTAAGTACCAACTCAATCTCCGGGTCGCGCAAAAGTTCTTCTACCGTGTAGGCTTTGGGGATAGCATATTCGGCGGCGCGTGTCCTGGCCCGTTCCAAATCAAGGTCGGCACAGGCTAACACTTCCAGATTATCAAATTTCAGGCAATTTTCCAGGTAGATGCTGCTAATTTTGCCACAGCCAATCACTCCTAGTTTTACTTTTGCGTTGGACACAAATCCTCCCTTAAAGGTTGTCGGTGATCAGTCGTCGGTAAGAATTAACAAGGATGCACAGGATAGATAAGATGTGAGAAATGCTGAGTAACGAGTAACAGTAAAAAACCTTTAACTTTATACCAGGGTAGGCACATTGGTCTACCCCTACAATTATTCTGACTCCCTCAGCCCGTTACTTGTTACTTTTAACTCGTTACTCAGCACTTTCGCCCGCCCACAACATTCCCCGCTCGACTAACAGACGGGCTTCCGGCACCGAAAAGTCACTTGCTACATGCCCTAGCGAGGTGTAAAATACTTTACCCGCCCCCCACTTTCGTTTCCAAACGACGGGCATTACTGTTCCGGCAGTCCAGGGGGCATATTCGCCGCTAAAGGTGGTCATAGCCAGAACCTCGTTGGAGGGATCAACATGCATATAATACTGCTCGGAATGCATTTTGAAATCGGAAAGCCCGGCAGTGATGGGGTCGTCATGGTTGGTAATATTTACGGTGTAATCAATTATCCCGCCTGGATGGGCCACCCACTGACCCCCCACCATAAACTGATAATCCACACACTCCCGGAAAGAATCGCCCATTCCACCGTGCCAGCCCGCCAGCCCAACCCCGTTTTGCACCGCTTCCAGCAAATTTTTTTCTTGTTCCTTGCTAATTTTGCCCATTGTCCAGACCGGGACTATCAAGTTCAGGCTATTAAGCTTCTCCTGGTCAAGATAAATATCCAGATTGTCGGCTATTTCAACCGCATAACCCTGTGATTCCATAAAAGGGGTAAAAATCCTGACACACTGTTCGGGCTCATGCCCTAGCCAACCGCCCCATACAAAAAGAGCCTTTTTCACAATTACAGTCCTTTAGTAAAATTAAACATGAATAGCCGAAGTAGAATCGCGTTCCACAATGGAGGTGGGCCATATTACCAGGGGTTTAAGGGTATCTTCCCCGTTCAAAATGGCAATCAAGCGGGTCATACCAGCGCGACCCATTTCCCGTAAATCCATATGTACCGTTGTCAGGGTGGGCACAACTCTTTGGGCCAGTGGCAAGTCGCCAAAACCACAGACCGAAATATCTTCTGGAACTTTCCAACCCATTTTCCGAAGCCCCAACAGAGCCCCAATGGCCGTTTCATCGTTTGCGGCGAAAATGGCGGTTGGGCGATTTTCCGGGGCTAGACTAGCCAGACCGTGCACTGCCCGCTGGGTGTCACTTTCACTAAAATTCCCCTGAAGAATCAAACCTGGACTAATCGGAATGCCCGCCTCGGCTAAGGCCGCCATATAGCCCTGTAACCGCACATTAGCTACTAATAGATTGGAAGGCCCAGCGATAAAAGCAATCCGGCGGTGGCCTAATTCCAGCAGCCGCATAGTCATCTGACGGGCTCCCTCGAAACTATCTGCCTGAATTGAAGGAACCTGCAAAGTATGGGCCGACAGGGTTATTACTGCCCCGCCCCGCCGTAGCACCTCGTTTACCTTTAGTTGAAGCCGTTCGGGATAATCGGGTTCTTGCAGACCGCCCCCCGCAAAGATTATGCCATCCGCCCGCAAATCTTGCAAAGTCTGGAGATAATGCAACTCTTTAACAGGCTTGCGGTCAGTGTTACAAACGATGGTGAGATAACCCGCCTCGTTAGCGACATCTTCTACCCCTCTGGTGATTTCGGCAAAATAGGGGTCGGAATTATCGCCAACCAGTACCGCTATCAAGTTGCTGCGTTGGGTTTTCATGCTGCGGGCCAGAGAATTAGGGGAGTAGTTAAGCTCGGCGGCGGCGGCTAAAACTTTTTTCCGGGTCGGTTCGCTTACCGGGTAGTTGGTTTTGCTGATTACCCTGCTGGCAGTCGCTACCGAAACTCCCGCCCGCTCGGCTACCTGTACAATCGAGATGGAACTGTTAGCTCTGCTGACCATATTTTTCTACCCGTGTGATTTTGTTGTAGGGGTATAGATAACGTTTACTACTATAGAATAGCACTGAGGCTGGTCTTTTGTCAATATCCAGAATACCCTGGAATATTTGAGGCTAAAAATTGGGTATTGACAAGCCAAAGAAAGTATTGTTATATTGTCATAGTAATCGTTTACTACACCTTTTACTTTTCTGATATCTGTAGTTAAATAAGGCGGCTATCCCAATGGCTAACTCGAGGAAGAGTGGGAGTGCGAGTGTCTTGCCCTTTACCGAAACCAAGGTTAAACCTTCGGGTCGGGTTAATTCCTTATTGCGGCAAATTTGGAAGCATCGCATCCTTTATTTAATGCTTCTCCCCGGCCTGATTTATTTTCTGGTCTTTAGATATGGCCCGCTTTATCTCGCCCAAATTGCCTTTAAGGACTTTAAACCTCTGCTGGGGGTTGAAGGCAGCGATTGGATTGGTTTCAAAAACTTTGATACCTTTTTCAAATCTTATTATTTTGGCCAGCTAATCAGCAATACCTTAATAATCAGTGTTGCCAAGCTGCTTTTTGGGCTACCACCCGCCATAATTCTGGCTCTGGCTTTACATGAAACCAAATTTCTCAAACTTGGTCGCATAGTTCAAACCGTTTCGTATCTGCCCCACTTTTTGTCATGGGTGGTGATGTTCGGCATTATGCTGGCTTTACTATCGCCCAACGATGGACTGGTTAATCAAACAATCAGTGCCTTTGGCGGCCAAAAAATAGCCTTTTTGACCAATGTTGATTGGTTCAGGGTGATATTAGTTGGCTCTGACATCTGGAAAGAAACTGGATGGAGCGCGATTCTGTATCTGGCAGCCCTGATAGCCATAGACCCAACCCTTTACGAAGCCGCCACCGTTGACGGAGCCTCTCGTTTACAACGTATCTGGCATATCTCAATTCCCGGAATCAAAAATGTGATTGTGCTGGTGACGTTGCTGCGGCTAGGTACAATTCTAGATGCTGGATTCGGTCAGATTTTCGTAACTTATTCATTACCCGTTTACTCAGTCTCGGACGTGATAGATACCTGGGTCTATCGTCAGGGTATTCTGGGCTTCCAATTTGGACTGGCAACGGCGGTTGGTCTGTTCAAAGGATTTATTGGTCTGGCTTTGATTGTGGTTGCCAATAGGGTTGCTCGCAAGCTCGCTGGAAACGGGCTTTACTAGATTATCAGGGTGATAGCATATGAAACGTTTTCTGGGCCGCTCACGGGATGATATAGCCTTTAGTCTGGTGTCAAATGGCTTCCTGCTATTTGTGTTGATAGTGGTATTAGTGCCGCTATATTACGCCCTGATGGTTTCGTTTATGCCATTGGGCTATAAAGGTAACCCCCTGGCTTTATCGCCACTTGATTGGAAGTTCGAGGCTTACAAGCAATTACTAGGGCAGAATACCTTTATTCAGGCTATGATGACCAGCCTGCTGATTACCGTTAGCGGAGTCTCGCTGAATATGGTGCTGACAGTGTTAATGGCCTATGTGCTTTGTTCCAGAACTTTGCCGGGCCGCAATATTATTATGACCCTGGTAATTTTCACTTTTCTCTTTAACGCCGGATTAGTACCAAACTACCTGCTGGTAAAAAACCTGAACCTGATTAATACTTTGCCAGCCGTTATTTTGCCCGGTGCTATTAGTGTCTATAACTTGTTGGTAATGCGGGCCTTCTTTCTAGGTTTGCCGGAAAGCCTCAGCGAAGCCGCCCGTATTGATGGGGCGAACGACCTGTATATCCTCTGGAAAATTTTCCTGCCACTATCCAAACCCATTTTGCTAACGATTGGTCTTTTTTATGCGGTGGGCCATTGGAACGAGTTCTTTTTGCCTATCCTGTACCTGAATGACCGCGAGTTGATGCCCTTGCCGGTGCTGCTCCGCAATATTTTAACTGCGGCTAATTTAGGTGAATATGTCGAGAGTAACGCCGTCAGCGCGGCCTCGCAAGAGTCGCTAAAAATGGCGGCGGTTTTCCTGGCAATGTTACCGATGCTGATAATTTACCCCTGGATTCAACGCCACTTTACCAAAGGGGTTTTGCTTGGGGGGGTCAAGGAATAACCTGGGTTTTACAACTGTTTGTATTTTATGTAAGGAGGGGACGATTCAATGTTGAAGCTCAAAACACATAGCCTGAGCCGACCTTTAAGTCTGACAATGGTTCTTTTGACCGTGTTAGCCCTGTTCCTGGTAGCTTGCGGCGACAACACCGCCACAACTACCCCCGCTACCACTACGGCGGCGGCTACAACGGCCAGTGGTGCCCAAATCACTACGGCGGCAGGCGCACAAACCACTGCCGCCGCCGCTACAACGGCAGCGGTAACTGGCCCGGTGGTAGATTTGACCGTCTGGATGGCTCCGGGAGCACCCGAAGGGGCTGCTCCACCTGCCGACTGGGAAGCTTACAAGATTATCAAAGAGAAGCTGAACATCAACCTGAAATTTACCATGACCCCCGTTGGTAACGATGGTGATACGAAGTTGTCGGCGGCAGCCGCTTCTAACAACCTGCCCGACCTCTTTCAGATGACAAATCGCACCTTGTTCTATCAGTTTGCCGACCAGGGTTTACTTGGGCCTACTACTCAACTGTTGCCATCGATGCCGGAACGTAGCAAGTTACGCTACAGTAACGACAACCTCAACAAACTGGTTACGGTCAATGGCGCAATGTTAGGCTTGCAGGAACCCGCCCAATTGTACAAACGGAACGCTCTTTTCATTCGTCAGGATTGGCTGGATAAGTTGGGCCTCAAAGCTCCTACCACGCTGGATGAATTTTACGAGGTCGCTAAAGCCTTCACCGAAAAAGACCCGGATGGCAACGGCAAAAACGATACTTTTGGTTTTGGCTCTTTCATTAATGGGCCGAATGGTTTGGGAATCAATTTTGATTTCATCTATGGCGCATATGGTCTGCCCGGTTTGTGGAGTCTTAGCCCTGACAAATTTGGTCTGGCGATCCGCGACCCTAACTATCAAAAAGCCACCGAATATGTCAAAAAATTGATAGATGCAAAGATAGTTGACCCGGATTGGCCGACCCTCAAGCTAGACGACCTGCGCTCACGCTGGAAGCAGGGTAAGTATGGCATCTTTGTTGAGGATTTTTGCGCGGCAATGTGCCAGGCCAATTACAAAGGCTTTGATGCCAATAACCCAAAAGGCAACCTGGTAATACTTGACCCACCCAAAGGCCCGGATGGTAAAAATGCGACCAGTACCTTCGCTCCAGTTGGCACCTACTATGCTGTTTCCAAAAAAGCCATAGACGGTGGTAAAGGCCCAGCGATTGCTCGCTTGCTGGAATGGGCCAATAGTGGTGAAGGTTACTTCCTGTTGGGCTTTGGTAAAGAAGGGGTCAATTACAAGTTTGATGCTACCAAAAATATTGATGTTACAGGTATCAAGCCGGAATTGGTCTATTCCTCGAAGGAACAACAGCCGATCTTGCAGATGAAGACAATGGCTTATATCGGTACGGATGTAGAGCTGCGGGCGCGCTATGTACTTTTCCAGACCGGGGATGGTCGCAACATTGACCCGCTGGACTATTACAAGAAAAGCTTTAACGAACCCAATCTGGATGCGACGGCGGTGGAGTTAATCAAGGCCGCCCCCAATCAAGCCGATATCTCCCGCTACGTCAGTGAGGGTCTGGTGCAGTTTGTGTTAGGCCAGAAGCCTTTGAACAGCGAAAACTGGAATAGCTATGTCAAAGGTCTGGACGGTTTAGGGGTTTCAGATTGGGAAGCCGCTGCCAAAAAGTCTTTGCAAGGAGCGGGGTTTTTAAAGTAGCATGAGTAAAATCCAATTCGCCGCTATTGGCCTCAATCACGGGCATATCTATGGTCAAGTGAACCTGCTGCTGAAGGCAGGAGCTGAATTAGTGGCTTTTTATGCCACCGAGCCAGAACTTATAGCCCCATTTGCCCGACTGTATCCTCAAGCTCGACTGGTGCGGGAGCCAGAAGAAATTCTGGAAGACCCAGCAATTCAACTGGTAGTGAGCGCGGCCATTCCGGTGGAACGCGCTCCCCTCGGTATCCAGGTGATGCGGCACGGCAAGGATTTTATGAGTGACAAGCCAGGCTTCACCACCCTGGAACAATTAACTCAGGTTAGGCAGGTGCAGGCCGAAACCGGGCGGATTTACTCAATTTGCTATAGCGAGCATTTCGAGAGTCCGGCAACTGTCAAAGCGGGCGAATTGGTGCAAAACGGGTCTATCGGACGAGTGCTACAGACTATCGGGTTGGGGCCGCACCGCCTCAACTTACCCAGCCGCCCGGAATGGTTTTTCCGGCGGGCGGCTTATGGCGGCATTCTGGCGGACATCGCCTCGCATCAAACCGAGCAGTTTTTGTTTTTTACTGGTTCCATTCAGGCTGAGGTGGTGGCCTCACAGGTCGCCAACTATAATCATCCGCAATATCCCGAACTGGAGGATTTTGGCGATTTGGTGCTGCGGGGCAACGGTGGGACGGGCTATGTTCGGTTGGATTGGTTTACGCCGGACGGCCTCAATACCTGGGGGGACGGGCGGTTGACAATCCTGGGCACCGAAGGCTTTATCGAGATTCGCAAGAACTGTGATATTGGGGGGCGGAAAGGCGGCAACCATCTTTTTTTGGTCAATCAGCAGAGTACCCAGTATCTGGATTGCAGTCAGATGGACTTACCTTATGGCAAGCAATTGCTGGCGGATATTATTAATCGGACTGAAACGGCTATGACCCAGGAACATTGTTTTTTAGCCTCGCAATTGGCTTTGGAAGCCCAGGCAAAGGCCGAGTATCTTACATAAAGATGAGACCCATTCACAGAGAATTGTCATTCTGAACGAAGTGAAGAATCTCAATGTTATTAGCAAGACCCTTCGCAAGCTCAGGGTGACACTGGTGGTGAACCTTTACAAAAAGATGAGTAATTAAAAATGAGTGACAACAAAAAATTAAAAGTGGTAGTAGTCGGCGGCGGGATTGGTCGTAGCCATCTCGAAGGCTATCAGAAATTACCCGATTTGTTTGAAATTGTAGCAATTTGCGATATTGACCAGCCCAAAGCCCAGGAAGTGGTCGAAAAATATAAGTTACCACGCTCCTATCTGGATTTTAATGAAGTCTGCCAGCTTGAAGATTTGGATGTAATAGACCTGTGTACCCCGCCCCACCTCCATTTCAGCCAGATTAAACAGGCTCTGGCGGCGGGTAAAAACGTCATTTGCGAAAAGCCGCTAGTCGGGTCACTCCGCGAGGTAGACGAAGTTATCAAGGCCGAGGCTGAGGCCAACGGCAAACGGGTGATGCCTATTTTCCAGTATCGTTTTGGGCATGGTTTGCAGAAACTCAAAATGCTGGCGGATAGCGGCCTGGTTGGACGGGCTTATCTGGCGACTATCGAAACGGCCTGGCGACGACGCGCCGTTTATTACAGCGTACCCTGGCGGGGCAAATGGCAGACCGAGCTTGGGGGCGCGCTATTAACCCACGCTATTCATTCGCACGATATTCTGAATTATATTATGGGGCCAGCCAAGAGCGTTTTCGCCCGCACCGCTACCAGAGTTAACCCGGTGGAGGTGGAGGATTGCGCGGCAATTTCGGTGGAAATGGCCGATGGTTCGCTGGCTACACTATCGGTTACGCTTGGCTCCAGTAAGGAAATAACCCGCCATCATTTTTGTTTTGAGGGTCTGTCAGCCGAGAGTAACAACCGACCTTACGATAATTCGGGCGACCCCTGGGAATTTGTGGGCGATACGCCGGAGTTAGAAGCCAGGATTCAGGAAGTTTTAAGCGCGTTTAAGCCCCTGCCTGAAAGGTTTGCCGGACAGTTTTACCGTTATTACCACGCTCTGAAAAATAGTACCGAGTTGCCAGTTACTCTTGCCGATTCCCGGCGAGCCCTTGAGTTTATCACCGCTTTTTATTATTCGGTTGAAACCGGGCGGCCCGTTGAACTGCCGATTGGCAAAGAGCATCCCAAATATAATGGCTGGCTTCCCCAGAGATAGGTTTGTAACGCAAGGTTGAGAAAGGATTAATCATGGCAATCCGAAAAGTTGGGATCATAATGAACGGGGTAACTGGTCGAATGGGCACCAACCAGCATCTCGTACGCTCTATCGTAGCAATCCGTAATCAGGGTGGTATTTTGCTACCGGATGGCGATTTGATTATGCCCGACCCGGTTTTGTTAGGCCGTAACGAAACCAAACTAAGTGCTCTTGCCAGGGCCAATGGTATTGAGCGGTGGAGCACCGACCTGAACGAATGTCTGGCTAATCCGGCAAATGAAATATACTTTGATGCTCAATCAACTGCTCACCGGGCTGAAAGTGTGAAAAAGGCGATTCTGGCAGGAAAGCATATATATTGCGAAAAACCCCTGGCTCTAGATTCTAAAACGGCAGTAGAACTAGCCTTGCTTGCCCGTAAGACCGGGGTGAAAAACGGCGTTATCCAGGACAAGCTGTTTCTACCGGGTCTGGTTAAATTAAAAAGAGTGATTGATAGTGGTTTCTTTGGGCGGATTCTTTCGGTTCGGGGCGAATTTGGCTATTGGATTTTTGAAGGTAACTGGCAAACCGCCCAACGCCCCTCCTGGAATTATCGCAAGGAGGAAGGTGGCGGCATAATTCTGGATATGTTATGCCATTGGGAATATTTGCTGACAAATTTGTTCGGGGAAATAAAGGCGGTTTCGTGCCTGGGGGTCACCCATATTCCCGAAAGGGTAGACGAGCAAGGCAAAAGCTATAAGGTCACGGCGGACGATGCGGCCTATGCGACTTTTGAACTGGAAGGTGGCCTGATTGCTCAGTTTAATTCTTCCTGGTGCGTTCGGGTCTATCGCGACGAATTGCTTTCGCTCCAGATTGATGGGACTCATGGTAGTGCCATTGCCGGATTGCGCGGTTGTAAGGTACAAAGCCGGGCTACCACCCCCAAACCTGTTTGGAACCCCGATGTGCCAAATAATATAGATTTTCGGGCAGATTGGCAGGATGTACCTGACAATACGGTGTTTGAGAACGGTTTCAAGAGTCAGTGGGAGCTTTTTCTCAAGCATGTGGTTTGTGACACACCGTTTGAGTGGGATTTAATGGCGGGGGCGCGCGGGGTGCAATTAGCCGAGCTGGGGTTACAGTCCTGGCAGGAGCGACGTTGGATACCTGTTCCAAATCTTAGCCCCACAACGGAGTAAAAAGATGGATAAAACCCTGCTTTTACCCCGGTCTGATGGTACTTTTACTTCGTATAAGTTAAATCAGCCAGGTCCCTACCCCATCACCGCTAATCCTTCCAGAACTAGAATCGCTTTTGCCGCCGCCCATGTGGTCTGCGACCCTTTGGCTGAAAATGGCCCAGGGATGCCCGCCCGCCTGGATTGGGAAGCAACTCTGGCCTATCGCCGCCATCTTTGGGGGCTGGGGTATGCGGTAGCCGAGGCAATGGACACCGCTCAACGGGGTATGGGGCTGGATTGGGCGACTTCCCAAGAGCTAATACAACGTTCAATTGCCGAGGCCAGGGCTTGCGGCGGAAGAATTGCCTGTGGCGCAGGTACAGACCAGCTTGCTCCATCTGCCCAGGTTACTTTGGAACAGGTGTTAGAATCTTATCAGGAGCAATGCGCGTTTGTGGAAAAACAGGGCGGTCAGATTATTTTGATGGCTAGTCGGGCATTGGCGGCCTGTGCCAAATCTCCTGCTGATTATTTTCAGGTGTATGACCGGATTCTCAGTCAGGTCAGTCGTCCGGTAATTTTACACTGGCTGGGCGATATGTTTGACCCTGCCCTGATTGGCTATTGGGGTTATGCCGACACAGCCCAGGCGATGGAAGCTTGCCTGGAAATTATCCGCATGCATGCCGCCAAAATTGATGGCATCAAGATTTCGCTGTTGGATGCCGAAAAAGAAATAACCATGCGACGAAAGCTCCCAGAGGGAGTGCGGATGTATACCGGGGATGATTTTAATTATCCCAACTTGATTCAGGGTGATGCGCAAGGCTACAGCCATGCTCTGTTGGGTATTCTGGATGCGATTGCTCCGGCGGCTGCTGTTGCTTTACAAGCTCTTGATATAGCAGATTACGAACGCTATAACCAAATTTTAGAGCCAACGGTGGCCCTTTCCCGCCATATTTTCCAGGCCCCTACTTATTTCTATAAGACCGGGATTGTGTTTCTGGCTTATCTGAACGGTCATCAAGCGCATTTTCGGATGGTGGGTGGTATGGAAAGTGCCCGCTCGGTAATCCACCTGACGGAATTATTGGTGCTGGCGGATAAGGCGGGTTTGATTAGCGACCCTGAATTGGCGGCACTACGAATGCGGCGATTCCTGGTGTTGGCTGGCGTTGATTAGGAGGCGCAACATGCAACCACTTAAAGATTTTAGCCGATTGAGCCTGAATCAGATTACCACCCAACGCTGGAGTGTGGCAGAAGCAGTGGCGGGGTGTGACCGGGCCGAAATTCCTTATATTGCACTGTGGCGAGATAAAGTAGCCGAGACTGGCCTGAATGAGAGTGTTCGGTTGATTCGAGAGGCCGGACTGAAAATTTCCAGCCTTTGCCGGGGAGGGTGGTTTGGCGGAGCGGATAATGCCGAACGCCAGGCTAAACTTGAGGATAATCGGCGGGCAATTTACGAAGCCGCCACGCTGGGCACAAGTGTGCTGGTGTTAGTCTGTGGCCCAGCAGTAAACCGCGATATTGCCGCCGCCAGAGCTTATGTAGAAGAAGCAATCAGTCAATTATTACCGTTTGCCGCCGAACACGGGGTAACACTTGGCATCGAGCCCCTCCACCCGATGTATGCCGGGGAGCGTTCAGTAATTGTTACGCTGGGGCAAGCGAATCAAATTGTCCAACGCTTGAATCATAGCCACCTGGGGGTGGTAGTAGACGTTTATCATACCTGGTGGGACCCTGATATTTATAACCAGATTGCCCTTGCCCAGGGTAAAATTCTGGGCTTTCACGTGTGTGACTGGCTTGTCCCTACCCCGGATATGCTGCTTGGGCGGGGGATGATGGGCGATGGGGTAATCGAGCTCAGGAAGTTGCGCCAGGCGGTTGAAAAGGCCGGCTATCAAGGGCCAATTGAGGTCGAGATATTCAATCAGGTAATTTGGGACACGCCCGGCGATGAAGTGTTACAACTTATGGGTGCCCGCTATTTGGAATATGTATAACAGATACGGTGTTGTCAAGCTCTTTTGCACCTTAAAATATTAAATTCCTTACATTCGCGCTAGGGCCGCGAATGCGCCAGCGCTACACGGGACAGCCTTGCTTAGGCGCATACCAACTAGCCAGGGCGTGGAAGGCTGTCCCGCTCGCTTGGCGTTACATCTTTCGCTCATGCACTTTTGAACGTTACCCGACCAGCTTAACTTGCAGCGGCCTCTGCCAGCTCTACTGTGGGGCCAGCTTGGTAATCGGCACGGAAAGGTTGACCGCTTTTGGCTACTGCAAAAGCCAAATGTAACAATTTGCGGGCTGCTGCCAAACGTGCCACTTTTGGGGCTTTCCCACGGGCTATTAAACGTTCCACAAAGACCCGAATTAGGGGATTATGTTGACTAGCACTCAACGCTCCCATATACAACAACTTGCGTAACTGGGGCTGCCCACCTCCCCCTACTTGTGGCTTACCTCGCACACTGGTGCCGCTGGTTCTTACCACCGGGGCTAATCCCGCATACATCACCAGCGAGCCAGCTTTAGCGCAACTGCTAAAATTTAAGGTCAGCATCACTAACCAGCAGACCGTCAGTAGCCCAATGCCTGGAATAGTTTGCAAGAGGGCGACAGTCCCACCCCACGCTTTATTGGTTTTGAGTAGGTCTTTAATCTCCACCTCTAGCGCGTGAATTTGCTGCTCAAAGGTGGCTATTAATTCCTCCATACGGGTCTGTACTTGGGGTACTACGACGGGGCATACCAGTAAGGCGTGGAGTTGATTACCTACCTGCTGTCGCAAATCCGTGAGGGCTTCACGCTGAGTTAGACGTTGTTGAAGTTCGTAATAAATCTGAGGTGGCGGGTTCCAAGCAGGCGGTTGATGCGATTGAGCCAAGCGAGCCAGCATCTGGGCATCAAGTTGGTCATTTTTAGAGCGTAGCAACAACGATTTAGCATAATTGTAAGACTGCTGCGGGTTAATGACGCTTAGTGCGAAGCCTGCCCGGTGTAAAAAGACGGCCAGACTGATCCAGTAGTTACCCGTGGCTTCCATAACTATTAAGGTTTGCGCAGGAACTACGCCAGTCTTTAACAAGTCCTGTTCCAGTTTACGAAAAGACTCTGGGGACTGGAGGTAATTTAAGGCTTTAGTGGGTTTGGCAGCATCAGGTCGCAAGTGGGCGGCGGTGAAGGTAGCCGCCGCAATGTCTACGCCGACATACAGCTGATAACTGGTGGGATTATTTTCAGCTTGCTTTTCCATTACTACGCTCCTAATAAAAGCAAAGGTTGAATTTGTAAATAAAAACTTATAATGAAAAGCAGCAATTGGACGGGTTAGGTTTTGGCCTTGTATGCGTGGTCAGGGCGCTACCGCCCGCCACTAGCTACGGTTCAAAATCAGAATGTCCAGGGTGAGGGGGGGTTATCTGTGAAACGTGGTCAAGCCACTAGGAAGTCACCTACCTCACCTTCACCCTCGGCTGGTTTTCACCTGTCTTAGTTTAACATACAAGGAAGTCACCTAGCCGATTATAGACCTGAACGTTAACAACTAAATAAGAAAACCAGCCTGAGCAATACAACCTTGAATGACTATTGGCTTGCGGCGTAATCGTCTGGCGGCATCGAGTAACCTTAAATACAACTCGTTGAGGTCAAGCTACAAGTGTTAGCCAACTCCACTCGCTTGAGATAATTCCAAATCCCTTCATCGGGGTTCAAATCAGGTGCATAGGCTGGCAGCCTTTCTAACCACAACCACTTAGTGGCACCCCTTGCCAGATAATCCTTGAGGACTTGACCCCTGTGAATGGAAGCTCCATCCCAGATCACCAGCACTTTGCCCTTGATTTGGCGGTGGAGC
>JBBQZS010000101.1:0-15164 GCA_038207495.1 Chloroflexia bacterium | reverse complement strand
CGTTTTTTTAAAATCGGTTTGCGCTTGCTGGTCAAACTTGGCTGGCACACTGTAAGTTTTCAAGCGTTTGAGACCGAGCTTTTTGAGAAAGATACCGACCTGAGTAGGACTACGCTTAAGACCAGTTAATTCTTCAATCTTGGCCACCGCCTGTGGAATACTGACCGGCGGTTGCGCTAAGAAATAGGCTTCGAGACCCTCGTAATGCTCTTGGAGCTGGCTAGTCGGACGATAGAAATTGATATGGCTGAGAGCGGCGACCCCGCCTTGCTGATATTGCTCAAAGTAGGCTCTGAGAGTATTGTCACAAATGCCTACCAACTCGCTAATTTGATGATGGGGCAGACCTTTAGCCTTTAAGTACAAAGCTTCCATTTTGCGTTGCACTCTTGGGTGAGGATGATGGTAACGTTGGTACTCTATTTCTTTAAGGTCAGTCTCATTAAACTTTAGCTGCAACAACTTTAACCTCCTTCTTATTCGTTGCTGCTATTCTACCATAAAACTCACTTTATGACCTTTGATACTATAGCTAAGAACGCTGTGGATTTATCTGGAGAGGAGTGGGTTAAGCGAGAAGACCCGCTCTCCGTGGTTGAAACAACTGTGGACAGTAAAGTCTATGGTTTGACAATTAATGATACCAAGGGTGGAACATGGGTTGTTAATTACAACAAGAAAATCTTCCAGCAACTGGGGCTGAGTGTGCCAAAAACCTATGCTGACTTAAAAGATATTTCCACGAAGCTTTTAGCGGCAGGTATTACCCCTATTTACGAACCGGTATCTGATGGCTGGCATCACGTACTGTGGTTCCCGGAAATTGGGCCGCGCTTTGAGGAGGTTACTCCTGGACTGAAAGACCAGTTAAATGCCAATAAATCCAAATTCGCCGACAACCAGTCCATGTTGCAGGCTTTGCAACAGCTTCAAGAAATGTACAAGGCAGGCTTCTTTGGCTCCAATGCTTTATCCGATAAATTCGACCAAACTGAGAGCAAGATGGCGAGCGGCAAGTTCGCAATGACTGTTAACACGCTAAGTGAACCTAAAAACATTGAAAAGGCTTTCCCGGATGTTAAGGCGGATACTTTTGGCTTTTTTGTGATGCCGCTGGCCGATAATCAAATCGTGAACGTCAATCCTGGTGGGCCGAGCAAATTCATCTATAGTGGTTCCAAGAATATAGCAGCCGCCAAACAATACTTCCAATTCCTGACTCAACCGGAAAATTTGCAATATCTACTGGATAATGAACCTACTTTCTCCGGGCTCAATTTTTCCAGCGCGAAAGACAAATTTTCTCAGGAACAGAAAAATTTCTTTACTACCTATCCGAAAAGCGGTACAGTCTATCAGGCTTCGGTTACTTATCTCAATGCCGGATGGATTGATATTGGCAAAGACCTGGTAGCGATGTTTAGCGGTTCCATTCAGCCCGTAGATGTTTTGAAAAAAATTGACCAACGCCGCACTACCCTTGCTAAAACTACTAAAGACCCGGGGTGGCCTAACTAAATTCTATTCTTGGCCTTCTCCTCGCTATAGGCCAGAGATGGAATTTGAAGTTGGTAAGGTTCGACTGTTGCAAAACAAGACAGCAGTCGAACCAACCCCCCAATATAGAATATAGTGAAAGCGACTAATCAGGTTAGATTTGGGCTGAATTAAAGCGAAGGCAGCTAAATTATGCAAAGAAGCAAAGCACTGGTGAAAGAAACTAAAACCGAAGCTAGTATCAAAAATAAAGTTAGATTCAAACGAACTCCCTATCCTTTTTATTTTGTAGTTGGGGCCCTCACCCTGTATCTGATATTCGCCGTAATTCCTTCATTAATTGGCCTCTTATATTCTTTCACCGATTGGAACAGTTATACCACCGAAATTAATTTTGTAGGTTTTGCAAATTTTGCTACAATTTTTTCTTCCGACGAAAACTATCTGAGTTATATTAAAAATACCCTGGTTTTTACAGTTGTAACCATAATCTTAAAGACAGTTTTAGGACTACTCTTTGCCCTACTCCTGACCGATGGGGTCAAGAAGCTCTCCCATTTCCATCGGCTTATTATTTATTTACCGGTTGTATTGCCTACTCTGGTAGTCGGTCTGGTTTTCAAATCTATCTTGAATCCTCAGACTGGTGTATTAAACGAATTTTTGCGGGGGGTGGGACTATCGGGTTTAGCCCAAAAATGGCTAGTAGATGCCAATATCGCGCTCTTTTCAATTATCGGGGTAGATACCTGGAAGGGCGTAGGCTACATTATGGTAATTCTGCTGGCGGGGCTTCAGGCCATACCCAGAGATTATTATGAGGCGGCGGAAATTGATGGGGCTAGCTTCTGGCAACGGCTGTGGCATGTCACTTTGCCATTGCTTATGCCCGTTTTAACCGTTACAACCGTCTTGAATTTATTATATGGGTTAAAGGTTTTCGATATTGTCTATGCCCTTACCAACGGCGGGCCGGGTTATGCTACCGACGTGGTCTATACTTCGGTGTTTAAGGAATATGGTCAGGGACGTTATGGGGTGGCTTCGGCACTTTCCACGGTTTTATTTATCATTATGATTGTGTTTGGTTACTTCGTAATCAGGCTTATGACCAGAAAGACAGAGGTTGAATAATGAAACCCAAATACCTCAAAGCTCTGGGCTTTAATACAATAGCGGTTTTCCTTAGTTTATTAGCTTTCATCCCGATCTATATCGTGGTAGTTAATGCCCTGAAAGATAAAACCAGTGCCAGTGCAATGGGGATTGATTTCCCCACAACTTTTCATTTTGATAATTTTCTGACGGTCTTTGAAAAGGGCAAATTAGGGCAGAGCTTTTTCAATAGTATGCTCTATTCCGTCACTTCAACGGTTATTGGCACTATTTTGGCGGCGATGGCGGCCTTTGGGTTGGCCCGCAGCAGAACCCGGTTCAATCGGATTATCTATTTCTTCCTTATTATGGGAATTGCTTTACCCACGAATTACGTTACTTTGACTCAGGTAATGCAGGTAACGCACCTGATTAATAGCCAGTTAGGCATCATTATTCTATATGCGGCAGGTCAAATTCCTTTTGGCGTTTTTCTTATGTACGGGTTTGTGCAAACTGTTCCAAGGGAATTGGATGAAGCCGCCATTATAGACGGTTGTAATCCCCTGCAACTTTTCTTTGTGGTTATTTTGCCTTTGTTAATTCCGGCCCTGGTTACGCTCTCGGTCTTAAGCTTTTTAGGCGCGTGGAGCGATTTTATTGCACCACTCTACTTTTTGGATAACAGCACCTACTGGCCTATGACCCTTGCGATTTACAACTTTTTTGGTCAATTCCAATCTGATTGGAGTCTGGTTTCGGCTGATATTCTGCTAACAATTATGCCGGTGCTGCTGGTTTATCTGGCGGCCCAGCGTTTTATTCTTTCGGGATTAACCACCGGGGCAGTTAAGGGCTAAGAGAAATAGAATCAGGAGAAAGTGGGCCAATAAGAAAGAAGTCTTTCATACTGATTAATGTGACTGGAAATCATGAAAGAAAAAATTCACTAACCAAACATACCTTGGGCTATACTGGGCTGGAATTAAGACCCCTGGGCATCGGGTTGTGCCTCGCTGGGAGATATGCCTGAAACTTTTACCTGCTCAGTAGATGAAGCCCAGGCTTTGGATACGGTCAGACCAATCTTTTCTAGCCTGCTTAACTTTGTAGACACTGCTGCTTCTTCTGGGGGTAATAAAACAATTGTGTCATAAAGTGGCACTAATGGCTTTTAAGGCCTTTTATAACCTTGAAAGTTTGGCACGATTTCTCCCAAATCATTAGCTAAAAACAAAATGATTTGTAAATTTGATAAATATTTTATCCCATCCGAAATCCCTAAAATGTTTCAGAACATTAATAATGACACTTTACGTCAACACTGTTTATTTTGCCCCCAAAACCTATTGACAACCTCCAAAAAGTTGATTATATTAATGTTATCGATACCGTTAACGATAACGGGAACGATAACGTTCAAATTCGCTTCCCAGAAACCTATTCAAAAATCCAATGGAGGAAGAATCAATGTCGAAGACCAACCATTCAAAGCTTGTGATAGTAGCTCTTACTATCTTGGCGTTGTTGCTTGCCGCCTGCGGCGACTCAACAGCTACAACCGCCCCCGCTGCCGCAACCACCGCCGGTGCTACTAGTGCCAGTGCTACCACTGCCAGTGCCGCCGGAGGTAAATACGTTGGTATCTCTATGCCCACCAAGTCATCAGCGCGTTGGATTGCCGACGGCAATAACATGGTCAAGACTTTTGGCGAGAAAGGTTACAAAACCGACTTGCAGTACGCTGAAGATGACATCCCCAACCAGGTTGCCCAGATTGAAAACATGGTTACCAAGGGCGTGAACATCCTGGTAGTTGCCGCCATCGATAACAAGTCCCTGTCGCAGATTCTCAAGACCGCCAAGGACAAAAAGATTCTCGTGATCGCCTATGATCGCTTGATCCGCGATACCCCTAACGTCGACTACTATGCAACCTTCGACAACTTCAAAGTCGGTGTGCTACAAGCCTCTTATATCGAGAAAACCCTTGGTCTGAAGGATGGCAAAGGCCCTTTCAACATCGAACTATTCGGCGGTTCCCCCGATGATAACAACGCCTTCTTCTTCTACGACGGGGCAATGTCAGTGCTAAAGCCCTATGTTGACAGTGGCAAGCTGGTAGTTCAGAGCGGCCAGATGGGCATGGACAAAGTTTCTACCTTACGCTGGGACGGCGCAACCGCTCAGGCCCGTATGGATAACTTGCTCAGTGCCTACTATGGCAACAAGCGAGTGGATGCAGTTCTCTCTCCTTATGACGGCATTAGCATTGGTATCCTTTCAGCCCTTAAAGGCGTCGGCTACGGTTCTGCCAGTAAGGCAATGCCCGTAGTTACCGGTCAGGATGCTGAAGTCCCCTCCGTCAAGTCAATCCTCGCTGGCGAACAATCACAAACCGTGTTCAAGGACACCCGTGATCTGGCTAAAGCCACAGTAGATATGGTGGATGCAGTGCAGAACGGCAAGGCTGTTCCAGTCAACGACACAAAGACGTATAATAACGGGGTCAAGGTCGTGCCTTCCTTCCTGCTGATTCCGGTAAATGTTGATAAATCAAACATCCAGCAGGCACTGGTCGACAGCGGCTATTACACTAAAGACCAGATCGGACTAAAATAGCATAACGGTTCAGTAAGGTCACCCGGAGAATGTGTGGGAGGGATTGTCTGGCTTCCACACATCTCCCGGGTAATCTGGCTGGCTTCCCAAGGAGGTGAAGCATATGTCGGGTGTCATCCTGGAAATGCGCAACATCACAAAGACCTTCCCCGGTGTAAAAGCACTGGACAACGTTAACCTGGTAGTACAGGAAGGGGAAATTCAGGCGCTGGTAGGCGAGAACGGAGCCGGTAAATCGACCCTGATGAAAGTATTGAGCGGGGTATATCCGCATGGCTCCTACTCCGGTGAAATTTTCTTCCAGGGCCAGGAATGCCGCTTCCGCGATATTACCGATAGCGAGAAGCTTGGTATTGTCATCATTCACCAGGAACTGGCACTAATTCCTACCTTATCTATAGCCGAAAACTTGTTTCTGGGTCACGAACGCTCTCGACGGGGCGTGATTAACTGGAATGAAGCTATGGCGATGTCCCAAGAACTTTTGAAGAAGGTCGGGTTACATGAATCCCCTGCCACATTGGTAGATGACATCGGGGTAGGCAAACAACAACTGGTCGAAATTGCTAAGGCCCTGGCTAAAAGGGTCAAGCTTCTTATCCTGGATGAACCGACCGCCAGTCTCAACGAGAGCGATAGCGAAGCCCTCCTCAAACTATTACTACAGTTCAAGGCCCAGGGCATCTCATCCATTCTTATCTCTCATAAACTTAACGAAGTTGCCAAAGTCGCCGACAGTATCACGGTGTTGCGTGATGGTGCTACTATCGAAACCCTGGACTGTCATAAAGATTCGATAACCGAAGAGCGAATTATACGAGGTATGGTAGGACGGGATATTACCCATCGCTTCCCACCCCGCACGGCCAATATTGGCGATACTATATTTGAGGTTCGCGACTGGACGGTGTACCACCCCATACACTCTAACCGGAAAGTGGTGGATGGAGCAAACTTTCAGGTGCGCCGTGGTGAAATTGTTGGTATAGCCGGGTTAATGGGGTCGGGCCGCACTGAATTTGCCATGAGTATTTTTGGTCGGGCCTACGGAACCCATATCAGCGGCACGGTCTATAAGCACGGTAAGGCCGTAGATGTAAGCACCATCGGCAAGGCCATCGCTAACGGGATAGCCTATGCAACTGAAGACCGCAAAACCTATGGGCTGGTGCTAATTCAGGATGTGAAAAATAATACCACCCTTGCCAATCTCAAGGCTATTTCCAATAACAGTGTAATCAACCAGCCTAAAGAACTTGTCGTCGCAAACGAATACCGCGATAATCTTAATATCCGCTGCTCTAATGTGTTGCAAAAGACCTTAAATCTTTCGGGCGGTAACCAGCAAAAAGTAGTTCTCAGCAAGTGGCTCTTTGCCAACCCGGAAATTTTGCTTCTGGATGAGCCTACCCGGGGAATAGATGTAGGTGCCAAGTACGAAATTTATACCATTATCAATCGGCTGGCGAGCGAGGGCAAGGGTATAGTAGTAGTATCTTCGGAGCTACCGGAGATTCTCGGGCTATGCGACAGGATTTACGTGATGAGTCAGGGTAAAATTGTAACCGAAATGACGGCTGCCAGTGCCTCCCAGGAGGCCATCATGACCAGTATTATGCAGCAACAGGAACCGCTAGCAAAACAGGAGCAAAAGGAGTCTCAGACTGTATGAGTATATATGAGGGTGAGACGCGAGCAACAGGGTCTACCTTAACCTCGGCCATCGGCAAATTTTTAAAAGAGAATATTCGCGAACAGGGTATGCTTATTGCCCTGGTCGTAATTACGGTTTTCTTTCAGATTTGGACCAACGGCACGCTCCTGCAACCGTTGAATATTACAAACCTGATTTTGCAAAACAGCTACATTGTGGTTATGGCCCTCGGTATGCTGATGGTTATTGTATCCGGCCACATTGACCTTTCGGTGGGTTCAGTGGCAGGATTTACCGGGGCCGTCGCGGCTGTTATGATGGTACAGATAGAACTATCGCCTTTCCTGGTAGTGCCGGCCTGCCTGATAATAGGCGCACTCATTGGGGCGATACAGGGTTTCTGGGTCGCTTACATGAAAATCCCGGCCTTTATCGTAACCCTGGCTGGGATGCTGGTGTTCCGCGGACTGACCCTGGTATTATTGCAGGGTCAGTCGATTGGGCCTTTCCCGGATGGGTTCCAGCGTTTAAGTTCGGGCTTCATTCCCGATTTTGTAGCGGCGGGCGACCTGCATATGACCACCCTGATTATTGGGGCTATATTATCGGTGTTGCTGGTTTACATGGATTTACGCGATAGAAACAACCAGCGTAAGTTCAATGTCACAATCATTCCACTGCCTATCTTTATATTCAAAAACGTGGTGGTGGTAGCGGCTATTATGGGGCTGTGCTATCAGCTGGCTTCCTACAACGGCCTACCGAACGTGCTAATTGCCCTCTTTATTTTGATTGCTCTGTATACTTTTATCACCAAACGGTCGGTTATCGGCAGACGGATTTATGCCCTTGGCGGCAACGTGCGTGCCGCCAAATTATCAGGGGTGAATACCGAAAGGCTTACTTTTTACACCTTTGTCAATATGGGAATGCTGGCGGCACTAGCCGGTATGATTTTTGCGGCGCGTCTTAACTCAGCCACTCCCAAGGCCGGGAACGGCTTTGAGCTTGATGTGATTGCGGCAGCCTTCATCGGGGGTGCCTCGGCTTCGGGTGGGGTTGGCACAGTTATCGGGGCAGTTATCGGCGCGTTTGTAATGGGTGTGATGAACAACGGTATGTCGATTGTCGGTATTGGCATTGACTGGCAGCAAGCCATCAAAGGACTCGTGCTTCTGTTCGCAGTTTTCTTTGATGTACTAAACAAAAAGAAAGGTTAGGCTTTACTTTCGGGCGCAAAGCCGCAAAGCCATTGGTAGATTTCAAGCCGAAAATCTAACCGGGCGGGAGACGAAAGCTATCGCTGGAGAAAAAATGACAACAGCACATCTACAGAAGATTACAATCAAAGATATTGCCAGGATATGCAAGGTTTCAACCCAAACTGTTTCACGGGTACTGAATAACCGCCCGGACGTAGCCCCCGAAACTCGGGGAGCAGTGGAGAAAGCGATTGCCGAGTTGGGGTACCAGCCAAGTGCGTTGGCGCGTAGCCTGGTGCAACAACGAAGCTATACCCTGGGGGTTATCACCGCCGGCTTGAAATATAGCGGGGTTTCGCTGACATTGAACGGAATCACGGAACATTGTGAAACCTTCAATTACTCGATACTCCTCAAAGAACTTGCCAGCTTTGATGTTACCGACATTGTGCCGATTATCAGGTCGCTAATTTCAAACCATGTGGAAGGCATTATCTTTGCCGCTCCGGAGATTGGCAACAATGTTCATACCGTCCAGTCACAGCTTCCTAAAATATGCCCGCCGATCGTCTTTCTGAAAAGCCAGCCTAGCATTCAACATGTGACAATTGGGGTGGATAACTACGATGGGGCGCGGCAGGCTACCGAGCATCTTATCCGGTTGGGCAGGAAGAAAATCGGGTTGATTACCGGGCCTCTGGAATGGTTGGAAGCTCGCCAGCGTAAACAGGGATGGGCCGATGCTCTTAGCCAGGCCGGGGGGCTTATCTCCGAACGTCGTTGGACAAGCGGTAACTGGACGGCCCAAAGTGGTGAGGAAGCCTTTTCAGATTTGATTCAGAAGTATCCAGAGATAGATGCGGTTTTCGTCAGCAACGACCAGATGACCCTGGGAGTGTTACACTACGCCTCCACGCATGGTCTACGGATACCGGGAGACCTTGCTGTGGTGGGTTTTGACGATTTACCGGAGTCAGCCTACTTTACGCCGTCCCTGACTACTATAAAGCATCCTTTGCGTGAGTTGGGTATTTGCGCGGTGAAAAAGCTGGTAGCCCTGATTGAAGGAGAGCCAGGAGCGGAGCCCGACCAAAAGGTGATATTGCGGACTCAGTTAGTAGTTCGCGATAGTACATAGAGGCTGCAATTGAACAAGCACCCCTGACCCCAATAGTTAGAACCTGAGTGGAATGGTTTAGATGCACCAAACACGGTGTCTTTGTTAACGTTACCCTGCGCCGGGAGTGGGGGTTGCTGGAACAACTATTACAAATCGAGAGTGGAGGTATCTCAACGTGTCTATGAATCAATCCGGGTCGCGCAAGTACGTGGTCGGCGTAGACTTCGGTAGCGAATCAGGCCGCGCGGTTATTGCAGACGTGGCAGATGGGCGCGAACTTGCCACCAGTGTCCACCCCTACGCCAATGGGGTTATCGATGAACGGCTTCCCGGTACAGCCATCAGTTTAGAGCCAGACTGGGCCTTGCAGGATCCTAATGATTATATCGAGGTATTCAAGCGCACTATCCCGGCGGTGCTGGCGGAGAGCGGGGTGTCGCCGAAGGATGTGATTGGTCTGGGGATAGATTTCACCGCCTGTACCATGTTGCCTACCAAACGGGATGGCACGCCCTTGTGCTTTTTGCCGGAATACCGCCAGCAACCGCATGCCTGGGTAAAATTGTGGAAGCACCATGCCGCCCAACCCGAAGCCGACCAGATTAACAGGGTTGCCAGCACACGTGGGGAAAGCTGGCAGCCATTATATGGCGGCAAAATTTCCTCGGAATGGTTTTATTCCAAAGCCCTGCAAATCCTGAATGAAGCCCCCGAAATTTATCGGGCGGCTGATCGGTTAATCGAGGCAGCTGACTGGGTGGTCTGGCAGTTAACCGGGGAAGAAACCCGCAATATCGGCACCGCCGGATACAAAGCCATCTGGCAAAAAGGTAAAGGTTTTCCAAGCCCCGATTTTTTTGCGGCTTTGCACCCTGAAATGGCCGAGATTGTCGAAACCAAAATGAACTCAAGGGTGCTCCCCCTCGGCAGCAAAGCGGGCGGCTTAACTGCGCAAGCGGCAGCCTGGACAGGCCTGAAAGTGGGAACGGCGGTGGCGGTGGCTAATGTGGATGCCCATGTGACACTACCCGCTACGGGCAGCACCCGGCCCGGAACTCTGGTTATGATTATGGGGACCAGTACATGCCATGTGCTGGTGGGCGAACAGCTAGCGGAAGTGCCAGGGATGTGCGGGGTGGTTGAGGATGGGATTGTGCCGGGAATGTTCGGCTATGAAGCAGGCCAGAGTGGGGTCGGCGATATATTCGCCTGGTTTGTTGAGAACCAGGTACCCCCTGAATATCATGAGGAAGCCCGGCGCGAAGGGTTAAGCGTACATACTGTGCTGGAACGCTACGCCAGTAGATTGCAACCAGGCGAAAGCGGCCTGTTAGCCCTGGACTGGTGGAATGGTAACCGCTCTACCCTGGTGGATGCCGAGTTGGGCGGCTTAATCCTGGGAATGACCCTGGCGACCAGAGCCCCCGAAATTTACCGAGCCTTAATTGAAGCAACCGCTTTTGGTACTCGTGAGATTATCGAAGCTTTTACCGATAACGGAGTGGCGGTTAGAGCAGTAGTGGCGGCGGGGGGGTTGCCGGAGCGAAACCCGCTTTTGATGCAAATATACGCCGATGTTACAAACCGCGAAATCAGTGTGATAGGTAGCAGTCAGGCTCCCGCCCTCGGTGCGGCAATGCATGCGGCTGTAGCAGCCGGGGAAGCCCTGGGGGGTTACCCTGATATTACAACCGCCGCCGGGCAGATGGGTAGCCTGCGCGACCTGGTATACAAGCCCTTGCCGAGTAATGTCCCGATTTATGATGCGCTTTATCAGGAATATAAGCTTCTTTATAACTATTTCGGACGGGGCGGGAACAATGTGATGAAGCAGTTGCGCAATCTTAAACGCCAATTCAAAACGAACCCAGCGACTGACCCGGCTCAAATTGAAAATCTGTCTGAAAAAAACCGTAGTTAAAATAAGAGGTTAAACGATTTCCATGCTGGAAAAATTAAAAGAGGAACTATATCAGCTACATCTGGAATTACCCAGGCACGGTCTGGTGGTCTGGACTGGTGGCAATGTCAGTGCCCGTGACCCCGAGACCGGCCTGGTGGTAATAAAGCCCTCGGGCGTGCGTTACGAGGCTTTAAGTCCTGAAAAGATGGTAGTAATGGATTTGGAGGGACGGCAAGTGGAAGGCGAGTTACAACCTTCTTCCGATACGGCCAGCCACCTTTATATTTACCGGCAGCGAGCCGATGTTGGCGGGGTGGTACATACCCATTCTCCCTATGCCACTGCTTTTGCGGCCAATGGTCGCGCGATTCCGGTGGTGCTTACCGCTATTGCCGATGAATTTGGTTGTGAGATTCCCTGCGCCGGTTTTTCTTTGATTGGCGATGAATCTATCGGGCGGCAGGTAGTGGATAATATCGGGAAATCTCCCGCCGTTTTGTTGAAAAATCATGGGATATTTACCATTGGAAAGAATGCGGAAGCAGCCGTTAAGGCGGCGGTGATGGTAGAGGATGTGGCGCGGACGGTTTGGCTGGCCCTTTCTCTCGGTACGCCGGACGAAATTTCACCGGAAGATGTGGCTAAACTACATCACCGTTATACCAATGTCTACGGGCAAAAAGCCCCAACCCAATCAAACTAAACTTACCAGCTATTATCTCAAGGAAAATGGAGTTTTTAATGAAGGATCTAAAACGCTTCGAGGTATGGTTTGTTACCGGTAGTCAGAACCTATATGGGGCAGAAACCCTGGAACAGGTCGAAGCCCATTCCAGGGAAATAGCCAGAGCCCTTTCAGAAGCAGCGGCCATTCCGGTTTCGGTAATATTTAAACCTATTTTGACCGGGCCGGGAGAAATCAGGACTTTATGCTTGGAGGCAAATTCCAGAGCGGCCTGTGTGGGTATAATTACCTGGATGCACACTTTTTCACCGGCCAAGATGTGGATAGCCGGGCTTAACACCCTGCAAAAACCCTTCCTGCACCTGCACACCCAGTATAACCGGGAATTACCCTGGGCCGAAATTGATATGGATTTTATGAATCTGAACCAATCGGCACATGGTGACCGGGAGTTTGGCTTTATTGCGAGCCGCCTGCGACTTACCCGCAAAGTGGTAGTGGGCCATTGGAAAGATGAGGATGTTCAGGCTGGTATTGGAGCCTGGTCAAGAGCGGCCTGTGCCTGGGCCGATTGGCAGGTAATGAAAATTGCCCGTTTTGGCGATAATATGCGCGAAGTAGCCGTGACCGAGGGCGACAAGGTAGAAGCCCAACGTCGCCTGGGGTTCTCAGTCAATACCTATGGGGTCGGGGATATTGCGGCGTTGATAAATGAGGTAACGGATAGTGAAATTAATCAGCTTATTAATGAATATCTTGATAAATATGAGGTAGTACGGGAACTGAGGCCGGGCGGAGAACGCCACCAATCGCTGCGGGAAGGGGCGCGCCAGGAGGCCGGTATCAGACATTTCCTGGAAAGCGGGGATTTCAAAGGTTTTACCACTACCTTTGAAGATTTACACGGCCTGCACCAGTTACCAGGGCTGGCGGCGCAACGGCTGATGGCGGACGGTTATGGTTTTGGGGCGGAAGGCGACTGGAAAAGTGCCGCGATGGTTCGAGCCATGAAGGTGATGTCCACCGGCCTTTCTAAGGGCACTTCGTTTATGGAGGATTATACCTACCATTTTACCAGTGCCGGGTTAAAGGTTTTAGGGGCGCATATGCTGGAAGTTTGCCCAACGATTGCCAGCGCGAAACCAAAGTTAGAGATTCATCCGCTTTCAATCGGTGGCAAAGCTGACCCGGTGCGCCTGGTTTTCGACTCAAACACTGGGCCGGCGGTGGCCGCCTGTATTGTGGATATGGGAAGCCGCTTCAGGATGGTGGTTAACCAGGTTAATGCCGTACCGTTGGACGAGCCACTGCCAAAACTGCCGGTAGCCAGGGCCCTATGGGAAGCCTTACCAGATGCCAAAACGGCAGCCACCGCCTGGATTCAAGCCGGGGGTTCCCACCACACCTCTTTTAGCCTGGATTTGACCTCCGAACACCTGGATGATTTTGCGGGGATGGCCGGGGTAGAGTTCTTGCTTATAAACGAGGATACCAGGCTTAGGGAGTTCCAAAAAGAAATTCGCTGGAACGACCTTTTTTATCATCTGGCAAAAGGTATTTAGCCTTAAGTGCAGGGGGATTAAATTGATTAGTGACTTTTTGGAAGTAGCCCTTTCGCGGGCTACCGATACCAGGTTTTTTTCAATTGGTACTGGCATACTGAAAAATATTGACCGCCTTTTTGAGCAAGCTTTTGGTACGCAAAACGCCGTGGTAATAGCCGACGAAACAACCTATCGGGTAGCGGGTGAAGCGGTCAGGGCGCGGTTGGGCGCTTCACCCGTTATTTTCCCAGCCCGGCCCGCTCCCTACGCCGATTATAAGACCGTTCTCGAACTTATGGAACGATTGCGCCCGTTAGAGGCGGTGCCGGTAGTAGTGGGGTCTGGCACGCTTAATGACCTTACCAAGCTGGCCGCGCATTTGCTAGGGCGGGAGTATATGGTGGTGGCAACTGCCGCTTCTATGGACGGTTACACCTCCTTTGGGGCTTCTATTACCCGTGACGGTTTCAAGCAGACGATGGCCTGCCCGGCCCCCCGCCTTGTTTTAGCCGACCTTGAGGTTTTAGCCAGTGCCCCGCCGGATATGAATGCCAGGGGCTATGGAGATTTATTGGGTAAAATTACGGCGGGGGCCGACTGGATTGTGGCAGACGCACTTGAGGTGGAAGCGATTGAGCCATTTTGCTGGTCGTTGGTTCAGCCCAGGCTGAAAGAGTGGACTGGGCAACCAGCACAGCTGAAGGCCGGGGATAGTGGGGCTGTTTCCAACCTTTTTGAAGGGCTGGTTATGGGCGGGCTTGCCATGCAGAGCTTAAAGTCATCCCGCCCTGCCTCCGGCAGCGAACATCAATTCAGCCATCTATGGGAAATGGAGGCAATTGGTACAGGAAAACCGGAGCATCCGCATGGCTTTAAGGTTGGGATAGGCACACTGGCCTCTGCCGCGCTCTACGAGCAGCTCCTTACCCATGACCTCGGCGAAATTGATATTAACCTTCTGTGCCACCGCTGGCCCTTTAGCCTTCAGGTTGAGCAGGAAATCAGGGCGGCTTTCCCTATTCCTGCGCTTGCCGATAAAGCGGTCGATGAAAGCTTGGCTAAATATATTACCCCCGAAATTTTGTGTCAACGGTTAACGCGGTTAAAGGAGAGGTGGCCCTCGCTGCGGGAGAAGCTGGTGGTGCAATTAGCACCGGCGCGGCAAATCCGAGAGCAGTTAAAATTGGCCGGTTGTCCCACCGACCCGAGCGAAATCGGGTTAAACTTGGGCCAGATGAGGGAGAGCTACACCAAAGCCCGCTACATTCGCCGAAGATATACGGTACTGGATTTGGCTTTTGAAGTCGGCCTCTTTTCGGAATGTGTAAATGAGCTTTTCAGGGCGGGGGGCTTTTGGCGGCTCTGTCAGAATCCAGGATAGCTTGGCAATCAGGTGAAAGCTTTACTCTGCCCGTTCTGCAAAAATCTTGAGACCAATAAACGCACTAAAACTACTAAACTCGGTTACAAAACCTTTTATTGCCCAAAATGCCAGCGTATTTTAAAAAAAGAACCGAAACTCCTTATAATGATTTGCACTTCTCGACTTATTTTATACTGCTGGTAGTGTTGTGGCGATTGCGTTATAAGTTGAGTTTACGCGACCTGGCCGAAATGTTTATTGAGCGGGGTTTCGAGTTCACTTCCGAAGCCGTACGAGAATGGGAGGAACGATTTACCCCACTACTAACTGAAAAACTTAGAGCTAGTCTAAAAATAGATCAGGCAGCAAAGCATAACCTTTAGCGGCAGCGTGGCGGGACTGTTTGCGCTGTTGTTTACGCAGATTAGCTTCGTGCTGTTGGGCCAAACGTTTAAGCATCACACGGATCATAGCAAGTT
>JBBQZS010000100.1:0-15994 GCA_038207495.1 Chloroflexia bacterium | reverse complement strand
AAACGACAATTAGAATTGCCGCTTTTAGAGCGACAGCTACCCACGACAATTAGAATTGCCGGACTAAACCACTGGCAACGCCGCCCCACCTTCCTGGTCATCAACTGGTCTTTGGTTCTGAGCCTGCTTGGCGCGGTAACTCTCCACCCCCAACATATCCAGTATCACGCTATGATGCACCACCCGGTCAATGGCCGCCAAGGTGGTCAGAGGATCCTTAAAAATTCGTTGCCATTCGCTGAAAACCAGGTTGGTAGTAATTATCAGGCTGCGCCGCTCGTAGCGTTCAGATAAAAGGGTGAAAAAGACCTCCATTTCGTCGCGGTTGTGTTGCACATAACCAATGTCATCCAGGATTAAACATTGGATGCGGTCTAAGCGAGCCAGTTCCTGGGGTAATTTCAAATCCCGTTTGGCCGCCAGTAGCTTTTGCATCAGATTGGCAGTAGTAGTCCATAACACACTTTTACCTTGCAAAATTAGTTCGTGTCCAACCGCGCAACTGAGATGGCTCTTACCTACCCCCGGCGGCCCCACCGCAATCACATTAACCGCCTGCCCCACAAATTCGCCACTGCGTAAACGTTCAATTTGGAGGCGAAGTGGTGGCGGCAGTTGGCTTAGTTCCAAGGTCGCAAAGGTTTTCTCCAAAGGCAAGCGGGACTTATGCAAGCGTCGCTGGGTACTGCGCTGCTGGCGTTGTTCACATTCCAAACGAGCCAACTCGTACAGAAAGGCTTCGTGCGAAAGGTTCTCGCGACTACAACGCACCGCCACTTCACTAAAACAGGTTGTGATTGCACTCAACTTTAACTGCCCAAGCATGGCTACTAGCTCACTATGACGATTAGGATTACTCATTGGCACACTTCAGTTCCGGGGTAATTGACTGGGGCAATGGTCTTGAGTTAGCCGCGTCTACAGGCGACGACAATAAGCGGTCATAAAGGGCTAATTGCAAGTGGGGAGCCAGCGGGTTTAGCTTGAGAGCTTCCCTTAACTGGGGTTGTTGCTCAGGTTGCACCAACTCTCTAACCAACTCAAAGGTAGGTACCCGCCCCGCTTCTAAAAGTAAGCCTACCGCTACCCCGACCTCGCTCTCGCCCAGAGTAGCCGCCAGATGTAATATTCGTAAATATTCCCGGTCAGCTCGTCCAGTTTGGCTGTCTTGCAAGCGATCATAGAGCTGGCGAAAAACCAGACCGGGGAACAGTTCTTCCCGGTAGCGGTAAGCGGCGAAAGCTCCCGGTTTTCTGACCAGGCTCCAAATCAGGTGCCGGTAGTTGATCAGTTTTTGCTGTTGTCCCAAAAGCCTGGGCAGACTGAGCGCGTGGGAACTACCCACATACAACTCCAAAGTCAAGGAATGGACCCGGACTGTCAGCGTGGTGCCAATCAGCCGGGAGGGTACTGAGTAGGTGTTGGCTAAAACCTGAATGGTGCTGAAACGGCTGACCATAACCCTCAGTTCCCGACAGGGTTTCAGGGGTTTAGCGGGCAGCGGGCTTAACAGTTTGCGTTCCACCTCAAAGCGCACCGAGCGGGTCAGGTTACGTTTACGCACTAATTCTGCCAGGAAACGCCCATAGCTGGTCTGGTCAACAAAATCCCGACTGCCTCTGACTCTAAGAGCCTGATCCAAAGCCTGTTTGAAGCGAAAGTGGGACTGTTCTACATCCCCATTTTCGTGAGCGACCCCCACATTATTCCAACTCGGTTGCATACCATAATGGTTCATCAGAGCCAGGTAATTGTCAGTAAAAGCTTCCCGTCCCTCCTTATCCAAGCGCTTGATGGCGGCACTCAAATGGTCGGTGCGATGCTCTTTGGGTACTCCCCCGATTTGCCACAAAGCTGCTTCTAGTCCTTCCGCCAACGCCTCGAAAGTTTCGCTCTGGCAGATACTAACCGCTTCCACATTGGAGTAAGTCAGTATCAGATGATACAGCAGATGCTCGAAAGGCTGGCCCCCAACCGTGATCAGTAAATCGGCCAAATGGGTGAAGTCAGATTGGGCTTGCCCGCCCGGTTCGTGAACCTGGGGAAACATTACCTCCTTCTCAGGCCCACATAAAGCTCGCCAGTTGGCAATATGTCTTTGGAGGGTGCGGACCTGGGTCGCCTGATACCGACCTGGCTGTTTTTCGGTCAACAAGGCAAACAGGGTAGTACCTTGCAGAGCTGGGTCACGCTCCAGTTGTTCGACCACCCACCCCCAATCTTCCCCGAAGGGATTAGCGCGGGTGCGATGAGTGGGGGGTTGTTTTAACTGGCTGGGCAAGGCTTTTTTCTTCTCATATTTGCGGGCGGTGCGTTCACTCATCCCCGCTTTGGCGGCCGCTAATTCCTGAGTATGACCTTTTCGTCTTTCGCGCATATAAAGCTGGACCTCGCTATCTTTCTTCACGGTGTTCTCCTTAAGATTGTTTTGCTTATGGGGGAACACCTATGATATACCTTTTCTCAGCCTTGCTCTATGCGGCAATTCTTATTGTCGTACCCGGTTGTTCTTATTATCGCTCAACAAGGCCAACAAGCCGCCCTACCGTTGCTGCTTTTGAGTTGTGGGCTGTTAGCACCAGAGTATGCGGTCGAGGATGAAAAATTTCTCAAACAGAACCGCCAAAGAAGTTATGCAATTGGGCTAGTAGACCATCGTTATGATTTAATCTGGTGGCTTGATTATGTTTTTGCCACTGACCAAACCGCCCTTCAAACCAGTCTGAGCCAACTGACTGCCAGTCTTAAACTCTCTGACCCGACCCACTATTTCAAGGGTATTACTGGCGATAGCTGGAAAGCCGCCAAAAATGCTTTTGCCGCCCTTGATCCTAGAACTAAACTGGCTGAATGTTTGCTACATCCAATGCTCAAATTTGAGGATGAAGTAGCTCGTTACGCCCGTTACACTGACGCTCCGCCCCAACTGGTCGAGCTACTCAAAGAACTTTACTGGCAAGTTTTGTTTGCCAAAGATCAGCCTACTTGGGAGAGCCGCTTAAAAGAATTAGAGCGACGGGAGGAGTTTAAGCATCCAATTTTGGCTGATCGCCTTAGTAGTTTGCGGCGTAAACAAGTCGGTTTAGGTTTACGTTTTAGTGACCCGAATTTGGCATTGACCAGTAGTGCCCTTGATCGGGTATTTGCCCGTTTAGAACGCAAATTTAGCAGTATGCAGCAGTTTCGGACGGACGAAGCCGGCAAGGCGACCCTGAAGGCCTGGGCGATTGTACACAATTTCCGGCGGTTTGGCCCTGGAGCTAAACGGGCCGGGAAGAGTCCGGCTGAACTGGCCGGTGTTGAACTGGGCGAATTACCCTGGTTTCAGTTTGTCCTTATTCAATTATCTAAAGTGCGTTGGTTAAAAACCTGTGTTAGGGCTTTTACCACATAACTTGTGGACTATCTGAATTTTACCACCTTTTTCACGCTCCTCGCTTATTCTTACACTATCTATTTGTAGATATTCACTGAGCCTAAATATAGCATCATTAAGAAAATCAATATAATAAAACATATTAGCGAGTTTAAGAATCCTTTCTGCTTTTTCAATCTCAGAAAGGTTTCCAAGTCGGTTCAAATCAAGTAGTATCTGGAATATTTCTTCCATTTGTTTGGTATATGAACCATTTGCTTCTGCTGTAGGATCGGAAGTTACTTCCGGCGGGCGAATTCTTCTTCTGGATTGGTCAGTCATAGCAAAAACCTTTACAATTTAAGGATTAGTTGGCAACCTCAAAGACTCAATTTCTATTTCTTCATCTGGAGTCGGTAATACATAAGGGTAATTATTTTTCCTTATGTTCAAGCGACGGTTATTCCGCACAAACCACCGGAAACTCTCTGGCACATTTTTATCAGGTAATTCCGGCTGGCGGAGGTCGGGAAGATGAGGGTAATGCACCTCCAAAGGATTCTTGATGCTATTAAAGTTAAGCATAGCTTTAAGGTCTTTGACATTCCACAACTCATCAAAAGGCTTTCCAAAAACCTCCTGCATATAAGCCTTAAAGGATTCGCGGAACTCGGCCCGATTGGTTACTTCGGCGGTTGGTGGATTGAACAGGTTAGTCGCCCGATAACGCTGCACTCGATCATGCAAAACCAGCTTTTCAACTTTGACCTGGATCGAACCCAGACCAAGTGGCTTACCCATCCCTAGCTTGTGGCGCAATTGCTGACCAGTGGCACTATCCTCACCATCAAATTCCAAAGCCCAAAGCAACATCCCTAGCTCGGCTTTATCCAGATTCATAAACTCAATAGTAAATTTGAACTCATGACCGTTACCCAGCAACTCAACCGTAGAATTCTGGTCATTTTTCTGATCAAGTTTAGTACGGTCGCCCTTTGCAGGTTGCAAATATTGATGGTCGCGGGGTTGGTGATGCCAGTAAAACTTCCGGCCTCTAATCCAAACCGAACCAGCTTCAGCTTTACTACCTTTTGGTGGATTACCAGGCTTATCGTTATAATCAGCATAGCCACTGGATAAATCGTTATTTAGCAAATAAAAAGGGGTAGTAGTAGGTTTAGGGCTACTCAGGATCGCCAGCGTGCACTCTTCAGGCGAACTATTGCGGGAGATAGCCGGATTGAAGTAGGCGTGGGAAAAGAAAACCCGCCCCGCAATGGCATCGGGGTTAGTTTTATCCTTAGCTTCTTTTTTACCAGGTTCGGGATGGGCGTTACTCACCCAACCAAACAAACGGCAGGCAGGACATAAACAATCCACGCTTTCACAAGGCTTAAATATATCCCGCAAATAATTCCCAACACTATTCTTATATTGGTAGCGCGGGACTGCCACCGCCCCTAAGAACTTAACCTTACCGGGCGTTCCCCCTTTAGGGGCAAATTCTTCCTCGAAATAAACTATATCGCCGGGGGTTAGCTCGTAATTGGGTAATTTTGTGTTATAGGTCCGCTCGCCCTGTCCATCGCGCTCTAGTTGTTCTTTCAAAACAGCGTCGTAAGCTTTTACAACCTCATCTGGAATCTGGTATTTCTGCCCTAGCCCATTAGTTTGATAAACAAATTTTTCATTCCGCTTATTTTCAATCAATCCCTTGCCAGTGGCCCGTAACCACCCTTTAGTGAAGCCAGGGGGAATAGGCGCACCCTCCTTCCACAAGCGGATCTCAACCGCATCTATTAAAAAAGAATTTTTGCGATTTCTGTCTATTCGAGCAATAGCCTTTTCTACTGGCTTGATTTCACCCAGACTACCGAGCAAAGATAAATTCACCCTGGCCGACTCCATTTTCTCCAAAGACCATTTTTCTCCGTCCCGGTGTATCATACCTATCGGCAGAGGCTTGGGCAGGGGGCGGTAGGAATAATGTTGATCCGGGTCGAATACAGCGTAACAGGAGTTGGTAGCGGCTTCCACAATGTTTCTTACCATCCCTTTTAGGCTGGTGGCCTGCACTGCCAATACTGGTTCGCCAGTTTCAGGATGAGGTAAACGCAGGAAAGCTTTGGTTTTATGACCGTTATCGGCAACCTGTTGCTTTTCTGGTTGCCCGGAAGGAACAAAAAACGGGGTCAGAGTTTTCAGGCTACACTCAATTTGGCCTGAGTAGCCATAATACCTATCCAGAGGAGCATAGGAGCGGCGATATTTTTTTTCATTTACCGGAAGTTCCCAGCTTACGAAATTATAGGGGTTGGTGAAGTGATTCCCATGTGGCAGGGATTGCGCTTGATTGGTTGGGGTATTATTGGTAGTCATAAAAGTTCTTATCCTTAAAAATCGCTATTTTAATTTAGCAAGGTCAAGCTTAGTAAAGCGGAAATATTCCACCCGGCCCAAGCGTCTATACTCTTTGCCACCCACTACCGGAACGCTGCCCTCGGTGACAGTGATTCCCTCATAGTTAAATCTGACCGGGATACGCAAGGTATACCAACTTTCGGTATTTTCATCCTTTAAGTGTGCGCCCCACAACACTCGTTGGAAATCCTGGGCCTCCCACTCCGCTAAAGGCGATACGTCCTGGTAATGTTGGAAATCACCGCTAAATAGCGGTTGGTCGGCTACTAGCACCAGTTGATAGGGATCAGTTAAACGGGAGCCATCGTAGCGAAAACGTATTTCGGCCTCTTCCCAGAAAAGCCGCCCTCGCCGCAATTGCCCCTTTTTGGGAATTTCCAATCGGTTGTGCGTCAAATTAATCTCAAAAGGAGTTTCCAGCTCTGCCCACCAATCCTCTTGCTCCTTTTCAAGAACCGCCTTAACTTGCGCTAGTTTTGCCAGAAGCGTGTTACTATCTGGCGCGGAAGCGGTTGCCACATAAGGTTTAATATTTTGACTCATTGGGCCACCTCTATCCTCACAGCTCTTTTACGCTCGAATGCATCAATTTTCTGGTCGAATTCTTCGGCAAAATCTTTCAAAAGAGCTTGTGCCAGGGTAAAATCCTGGGCGGTGTTAGTAGAACTTACTCCTTTAACCAAATCCAGTTCAAAAACCGTTAAAAGGCCCGGAATATCCTCGTCCCGTTTCCAGGCTGATACTGGCACTTTGCCTGAAAACCAATCCGGCTTACTGGAAAGACCACCTACCCTGACTCTCACCAGTTTCCCGCTAACCTTTCCAAACCCTTTGGCCTTTCCCAGCCCCAGCCGCAAATCACCCTGTACCAAATCGCTTATTAAATAAGCCAGCCAACCAAGCATCCAACTTTCCTCCACCAGGGTGATATCGGTCAGGGTCAGGGTGGTGCGGAAAACCAAGTGCTGATCGGGCAAATGGCGAGAAAAATGGGGATTCGCTTCAAACTTGGCAGTGTCGCGCGCCCCGCCCGTGAAACGGTCAATCGCCACAAAATCCATACGTTGTTTGGTCTCACCTTGCGGGTCAAGTCGCCCTCCCGACATCGGGTAGGCATCGCTGATTTTCAGACGGCTCCCTAAATAAGTATTACCAAATAACTGACAGCCCAGGCAAGAACATTTTTTAGTCTCTTTCAGCATAAAGTCAGAACGTTCGGAAGCAGGCTCCTTTCGCTGCTTTTCCAAAATATCATCCATCACACTTTTGAGATAAAAGGCACAAGCGGTAGCGGCATATTCTTCATCCTGATTAGTTGGATCTTTTTCCTTCGAAGCAAGCACCAACGGGTCACAGGCGGCGATAAATTTGCTATATTCCTTATAATTATGCTGTTCAGGGCCAGCGTAAGGGTCGTTGCCGGTGCGCGCTCTAGCATAAGAAATGGTACGGGCAATCCTTTCCGCCTGCGAACGGAATAACCCCCGCAAGGAAGAGCCGGGTAGATAGAGCGTTTCCTGACCGTTATGGTCAAAGGCAGTACGAACAAAAGCGTTATCGCTGGCCTCTAATAAAGCCTCGGCCGGGTTATTAATTAGTAAGCCATAATCAAACTTTAGTAATAATTCAAGCTCGATAAAATTAGGGGGGATAAAAGATTTGGTGGTTACGGCAGATTGCTGACGGAGCGCGGCGAATTGCTCGCTTATATAAATCGCCGAGGACTTTGAGCTGAGGAATTGACTAAAACGTTTTTCCGGGCTGGCTTTGAGGTATTCCTTTAGCGACTGCAAATCATTTTTCCCAAAAAATACCTCACTAATATTATCCAGACTTAACTTTAAGCGACCCATGCCGCGCCCGCTCCGCCCGCCCAATACTGCCCGCCCACTCTGGAACTCACCCAGGGCTACACAAAACAATTCTAGATGCCTTTTCTCGGCAGTTTCTAAATTAGCCTCAAACCTAAACTGTGTGCCCTTTGGGATAACTTGCCAGTCAAATTTTAGTTTTTGACCGACAGTTTGGCGTAAGCGGGAAATACCAATCCCATCCCGGATTTCCAGGGGTATGTTTTGGCTAACCATCCCGGCATCCCGAATAGTCAGGCGGCTGGGGCGATTTTCTTCCTTGGTAGGGTTGACCGAACCAAAAACCTGACAAACCAGGCAATCACAGGCTGGGTCTTCTTTGTCGCCAGGGCCAAGACACGGGTCACTGCCAAAAGCCAAAAGAAATCGTTCGGCCTGAGTCCGCAGCACTCCCCCCAGCGTTGTACCTGGGATAAGGGGCGAACCAGCCGTATCAGTTCGCACCGGGCTATCGGTTTGCTGATTAACCAGGACTGACCCGATATGCAGGGGCGTTTCCAACGTAAGAGTGCCACTAAACAGGTAGCGAATTTTGTCCATGGTCTATTCTCCTAGACGGCTTTGTCTTGCCAACTCTATCGCCAGCCCTTCAATAAATTTCAGTTGCCACTTTTCTTTATCAAAAGCGGGCGGGTGGCTCTCAAACCATTCCCCAACATCCTTGCCAAGCGGCACCAGGGTTTGCTTGATTTTTTTTATAGACGATTGATAATCCAACTCTTTCTCCAACCCGTCCAGTTTCTTTTCTATCTTCTCTATAACTTCCGCTCGTAAATCTTGTTTGGCATTTTTGGACTTACCTTGCTCTTTGGCTTTATTAGCATATTTAGCTAGAGCCGCTGTCAATTCGGTTTTTAGTTGCTTACCGCCAGAAGCCTGTTGCCTTGCAATTTCCAACGCCCCGGCTAAAACCAGCCCCGGCCCGCTATCAGCATCGTCTCTTTTATCAGCGTTTTTACTTTGAAGGCGGGCGATTAGCTCCTCAGCCAGTTTGGCGGTTTCGAGGTGCAGCTTTTCCCGGAGAAACT
Source organism: Chloroflexia bacterium (assembly GCA_038207495.1). GTDB lineage: Bacteria > Chloroflexota > Chloroflexia > Chloroheliales > Chloroheliaceae > Chlorohelix. Next base: position 7,319 of record JBBQZS010000100.1, on the reverse strand, counting down.
CGCCCAGCAGCTTTTGGGTAGCCTCCGCCAATAGGGTTTCGTCAGTGGTAGGTTTTAATTTAATTGCTATTCGCATAAGCCTCATCCTGGTCATAATTATAATGTTATGTCAACTGGTCAAGGTTGGTATGAATCGGGTGGTTAAATACCACCTGCCCAAACCCCTCGTCCCGGCGCAAGCCTAGCCCCTTCCGTTCAAGCCTTTGCAAAGCCGCAATTAAGTCTGGGTAGTCATTTTTCGCTATGCGGTAGCTAAATACCGACCCAGCCTCAATTGCAATATCCGTTTCGCGAGGCATTCCATGAGCGGCGTTCCAACCTTCTACAATCCGGGTGGAACAGAAACTTGCTAAAGGTTTGCCAGCTAAGTCAACCGAACTGAGGCTGGCTTCAGGGAGGCCAAGTAACTCGACCAAAAGTTCAGCCGGGATATAGTCAAGGTAACAAAGTCGTTTATCTTGTAGAATACAATCCGACATCAACAACAGGCTTAGGGTTTCGTCCATATTTTTGCTGACACGTTGCTGAATGCTGTTTTCAACCAACAGCACGGGTTGATAGCCTGTTTCTGGCGAGATAGGGTTGGGAATTAGTTGGAGCTTGACCTGCCCCTGCCCGCGATTGTTGCCGCGACCCAATCTCAAGCGAATTTCGCCCCCCTCTGGCTTTAAGCCAAGCGGGTCAAGCAAAGTCCCCAGTAAGCCGTTGTCGGTCAGCTCCTCAATCACTCCGGCGAACCATTGCCCGCGCTGCAATACCTTATATGAGAAAAGCCGCCCATCCTCTGCCCGGCTGGTGCGGTCATCCACCTCATTATGCATAATAACTTCATAGCTCGGTTCGATAGATGTAGGTTTGTCCCACGGATATTGGCTATCATCAGGCAATAGGAATTTGTTATAGCCTTCCAGCGAAGCCCCGCAGATGGGACACTCTTCAGGAATATCCTTTAATAAGAAGTCAGTTACGCCATGTGGCTTAACTGCTAAATCTTCGGTTTCAAAGCCCTTATGCAGCTTGCAGCTTAAAAGGGAACGGGGGGATGGGATGCTGGATTGAATTTCGCCAGTTTGCAAATGGCTATCCCCGGCAATTTCTAATTTAGCAGGGAGCAAGTTGGAGAAGCGAAGCTGTTCAATCCCAAAAAGGCTCTCAAAATCCTGATAGCTATTGTCAAGTTGCTCTGGCTTGGTTACGCCCTGCCGCCGGAGAAAAGCCGTCGCCAACCCACCCCGCAGGCTAGTGCCGTTTATATAAGGTAAGGTGGTGGTAGTATTCCCAGCCTCCGCCCGTTGGGCTACAATCAGGGGTTCTTCGGTAAATGCCACCACCAGATAACGGTTTGCATAGCCATCAGCCGATGCTTGCGACTGTGTAATTTCTGCTGGCTGAGTAGTGTCCGGGGTCTCGACCAACTTATCCAGATTGTCCAGCAAAATGTTAGCACTATTATCGGCTGTTTCTAGGGCTAAAGCCTCTAATAAAGCGTCGGGAAGAGCCGCTAATTGAAATAAACAGCGACCACTACCACGGCGGCGGCGTTTCCCCAACTCCTCCACGTAAGCACAGCCCGCCGCCAGCATAACCCAGTTTTGCAAGCGGGCTAAGGGGTCAGCCGGGTAATATAGCTCGGTAATTGCGGCCTTCAGGGGGAGTCCGGCGGTGCCAAGTTCCAGGCTGAATAGTTTGGCATCCTCGGCTCGGCCCGTTTTACGGTCAATCCGATTATAAGCCGCCTTCATGGTGCTGGAACGCGCGGCCTTTTTAACCAAACCAGAGTTGATTTGGTAATCCCCCAAGCTTTTTTCATTGTAAGACAGTTCGTTAGCCCACTCAATTTGCTCATTTGGGAAATAAGCCGAAGTAAAGGTAAAGCTGGCGGGTACATAAGTAGTGCCAAATACCCGGCAAAGAGGGCAGTACCAATCCGGCAAACGCACTTTTTTGGTCTCTAGGTCTAAAATTGGCGCAACCCCGCACAAAGTGGAGATTTCAGCATCTTTACTTAGCTGGCCTTTTAATTTAGCTTTCTGATAGCTGCGGTAATAGGCTTCCCCCTGGCAGACCTGCACCACCCCTTTCAGGGGCAATAGCTCCAAAAGACGCTCGGTAGCATCCCGAATCAAGCCCTTCACGGTGCTACCAGGCAAATAGGGCTGCCCGTTCTGGTCTTTGAGAAGCCGATCATCCAGGGTGCGGGCCAGCCCAAAACCAGTACCTACATGAAAATCGGAAAGTAACTCTACGGTTAAATCAAGCTTTAAGCCGCTCAAAAGACTAGACTCCTTTCACTGGTACGAATTCAAATATTTCGAGCGCGTCGGTATAAAGAATCTTTCTTTCTTCCGGCTTTTTAGTGGTATCGGTAAAATACAACTGCTCCTTAGAAGCGGTACCCATAAACGCGCTAAGTTTCTCAAGCTCTTTCCAGGTTTCTACACCAAGTCGTTTTTTGAACCTGACATACTCTCTTTCCAGGTTGGTACATACTTGTGTCAAATTAGGGCCAAGCTCGGCGGCATAATCCGGATTTAATATTTCGTAGAGGTTAGCAAGCTGGGCGTGCGAGAAATCTGCCTCTTTAAGTTTCTTTATCGCCTCCAGCAGAGCTTTTAGCGAGAAACCGCCTGTGACGGGGTAAGGACGGGCGGTAAAGACCAGACAAGGGTCGATAGTTTTGTTTGATTTGCTGGGGTCGAAAAAGGTTAGCCCCTGCCGAATATCTTTCAGGTTCAGGGCGTTAGAGGCTGTCACTACCTGGAAATCCACACAGCCCTGTTCGTTACCCTTAGCATCCGGGCTTTTCTTTTTGGCTTCTTTTAATAGTTCGTCTGCCAGACCGTGTGAAATTAAAAATGGCAGATTTGCCTTAGCCAATACTACCCCCGCCGAGATTGTAAACTCCGCTTTATGTTCGTCGTGGGCAATTTCGGCAAAACGTCGACAGAATTCATCAGCCAGAGGCAAGGCTGTATCGCCCGTAGTTACAATAACAAGGTCATCGCCGCCTTGGACTAGCACCTGAAGCGGTAGATAACCTCTGACATATCGCTGGAGGTTTTCGGGCTTATCATCAAGTCGAAAAATCTTATAAATCGCCTCCGATAAAGCCTGTTCCAGCGTAGCGGTTATGGCCTTCGACAACTTTTCATACTCTTCGGCAGACCCGCACTTGGCTAGTTTCTTGCCCATCTTGTTACCATCCGCCACGATAAAACCAACATAGCCAGAGGGCTGGGCTTTTTCGCCGATCTGGTCAAAATCTTCCGGGCTGCTAGGCTCGAAGATTTGCTGGTGCTTTTCTTTCATATGGATGCTAAGGTTGTCAAAAAACAGCATTCCAGTTGACTTTTTTGCGGCGTTCCACCTATCGCGCTTGGCCCGACAGGTGGCGCACAGGGCTTCTTCGGTGATTTCGTTATCCGGGGCGGTTTGCTGACGAGTATCCATCGCCGGACGTAAGCCGCAAGCGTCACAATAGCGCAAATAAGGCCATGCCATTAACATTGCACTCAAATTACCGCCGCGTTGTTTATTCTCGCGCAAGCTGAGTTCGGCCTGGCGGTTGGCCTTCTTGAAGCCATCTTCGCCTGGTTCAATCAAGGTAGGCTGGCTGAAACTGATAGTGCCACTTACCGTTAACTCATGGTAAGTGCGTCGGATGATATCGGCGGCAATTTCGGCATTTTTCTCGGCCTCTTCCTGGCTGCTCCCGCTAAAAGTGGCCCTAACGACCCCTGCCTGATGATAAATAACCGTTACGCTATTTTTAAGTTCCTTAGAATCTACAAGCTCTTTTTTTACCTTTTCATCAAACTCTTTGAGGATGAGGCTGGCCCCCATTATCTCTTTGAGGTTGACCGACTCGAACAAGTAGGCCTGGATTTTATTAGCATCGGCTAATAACAAGAATTTATACGTAGCTGGCATCACTCACCCTTTCAGTGTTCCCAATGTATATTATTTTCTTTTGCCCATTTCTCTATAGCTCCCCAGGCTTTAGAACCATCTATTTCAAAATAATGTACTGAATTAAGTAACTTTGCCACTCCACCCACATGACCAGCACATTTATCAACAATGCGGTATACATCAATATGTCGGTCAAACCCACTTTCAAAGTAGGTGTTGACAGTTTCTCTTAAGCGACCTAATATTTCATCCCAACTTTGACGATTTTGGACTTCCCCACACTTCAAAAGCAGCTCAACCAATCTATCTTTATCTGTTCTGGTCAGCTCCGGTTCTTCCGGGAAAGCCAAAATCTGCCGACGTTCTTTTTGCAAAATATAAACGTCAATCGAATCTTTTATCCGACAATATTTGATAGTGGCGAGGTTGGGGCGGTTTAGGTAATCATCGTATTCCTCAAAATCTACATAATAGAGCGGGAATGGCCCAGCTATTTCCGAAGACGGGTTAGGTATAACCGCCGCAAATTGGGTTGCTCCCACTGTCATAGTTTTTTTGCCCCCACTGATGTCCAGGGCTACCTGCCCTTCACCCACCGTCTCCAACTTGCTCCACTGGTTATTCCAGCGTTTTTGCATTTCCTCGAATACCTCATCCGACTTGGACGAGTTAATTTTTAACTTTAAATCGGCTTTGTCAAGCGGATGCCGGGTTGAGATATTCCAACTCTTGTGGGTGATAAAGGTCTCGATCTGATGGATGGTGTCTTTTACTTCAGAGGAATAGACCAGGGCCAGGAAACGGGGTTGATGAATTGCCAGACTGATCAACAGAGGTGGAAGTGAAGTGCCTACCGTCAAAATTAGCAGGTCGGTCTTGCCAGGCTTGAAGTCCAAATCGTCATAATGGAAATCGGCTACTAATTCGGCAGCGAGTTCGTCAACTAAATCATCTCTGAACTTGTTCTGAACTTCTAGAATTTCTTCTTGTTGATTTTCCCTGCATTTATCTTCTAGTTTGGCTAAGTCCTCGTAGGTTTTTTTGATTTTTTTCCTAAGCGCAGGGCTAATACTCATTTACTTCTCCCTTATTTCAAATCTGCTGGTCTTTGGGGGTTTAAGCCAGGACGATTAGTATAGTTTGTTAGAAGTGACTTTGGGATATTACTTAATATAATTCTAGCAAGAAAAAGATAAACTAGCAATATTTCACACTCATTTTTTAAGAATGTGGTAATTTCATTTTGTTAATCTTGGACTATCCCTTATAATGATTTTGGTAATGTACTTCAGGTATTATTTAATAAGCCCCTAGACATCTAACTATTCCAGAACTCTTGCCTTTTGGTTAGCAAATAACCTATAATTTATAGAACGTTTTAGCCCATTTTGTAGAAAGGTGCAAACATGTCGGAAAACTTGCAGAAACAGTATTTAAAGAAAACTCTGGAAATGGCCGAACGGGCATTAGGCATACTTGAGGTCAAAGCCGCAGCTTACGGTACTCTTAATATCCCAGCCCACGTGCAAATTGAACTAGAAGACCAGCGGACTTTAGTAAATAACTTACGCGCCCAGGTTGCCCAGGCTACCCAACCCACGCCGAAGTCGAACGTTAGCCAACCAAGCGGAAAGCCCGACCTGGATAATCCTTCCCAGGCGGAGCTGGATCAGCTGGTAGAGCTATTACTAAAATGTGGTAGTATGCAAAGTATGGATAAACGGAGCCTGGTACTTTCGCGCTTAAAATCTGATATTGCTAATAAGATTCCGGCTTCAAACGCGACCCATCAACATGTAGTCCTTATAGTCAACACCTGTAACGATTCTAGTAACGGTTTAAGCCAATTAATTGAGGCCGTACGCTATTTCGATAAAGGCACTAAGGCCATGGGAGCAATTGATGCTTATTTGGGCAATTCCTAACCTTCTCTAACCTATATGGGATATATTACCTATAAAGGAACTTCTGGATTAAAGCCCTTTATCCATTTCTCTAAAGTTTCGTCAAACGAATTATCCTGATCCATGCTCAACGAATTATCATTTAGAGACCCCTCGTTTTGTGTCATAGGATTAGTTGTAGGAGTATTTTCATCTTGACTTAGAGGAATGATGTTGAAATTCCTTTTGAGGATATAATTATTAGCTTCAACTCCTCCGCTGAAAGTATCTACATTCATCCCCGTAGCCATAGAAACGATTTGTTTAACAGGGTAAAGCAGACCTGCATTTTGAATAGCATATTTCTCTGCTCGATTTTTTTGCCAGCCAATCCATTCAGGCTTTTTTCGTAACTCATTGTCAAAACGAGTCATGGAAGCTAATATTTCATTGCGGGAAATTTCTAGAATCATTTACACTTCTCTATTAAATCTTTTTCTCCGATAAGACCTTTTTATACAAGTTTGTTATATGCATTGCCGACTCTTCTTTAAGATTCATCACCACCCTCAATGCTTCTAAGCTCATTCTCAAGCTGGTTTGCCCCAAAAGCGTTTCGTAGCCTGAATTCATAGAGGTCAATCAATTTATCCACACTCACTTCTTTAACCGCAATATCATTACGCATCTCAATTAAGCGGCTTTTCCCACGAGTAATAACCCAGACCTGTTTTTGGTGATGATGAAACTCCTCAAATATTTTGGGAGCCGCTTCAATTACCCCCACATCCAGTTGTTTACAGTAATTTTCGATTTGAATCTTTTTGAGATCCACATAATTTGTTCGGAGAGTACAATCGTATAACACCGCCAGATTATTGAATTTGAAAAATCCATCAGCCTTACCACTTTGACTATCTGGGTCAAAACGGTAAGCATTATGAATGCCCAATAGCTTGATTAAGTAATAGGTGTAGTATTCAAACTTTTTCCAGTCCTGGGTTTGTAATAGCTCATCAAAAATGGCGGGACGAATGTTAGTTTTCACAATTATTGAGATGAGCCAGGTTCAAGGTTATCTCGGTATTCCGAAGTTATTGAGATAGAATTCCGTAATTATTGAGATTTGTTCAGGATATTCCCTAGTTATTGAGAAAATGCTACCAATCTCATCGAGTGGATTGTTCATATCATACCGTATATACTGAGGGAATATGCAATGGTAAACCACTAACTAAGCGACTCTAAAGACCAGGAAATCAGGTTAAATCAAGCAGATTTGTTCAGATTTTTTACTTTTTAATCAAAAAAGCAAGATAGCTCCTGAGAAATGGCTTTATCAATTGCTATTTCCAGCCATTTTTGCACCAATTAGCACCCCTTCAGTTTTATCCGTATAATTCGGTTTCAGATTTTAAGTGGCACTTACCTGTCATCTCAATAACTCTGGAATACCGAGATGACCTTGAAGCTGGCTCATCTCAATAATTGTGGCACAAATCTCAATAACTTTGAAAACTAACA
>JBBQZS010000099.1:0-16264 GCA_038207495.1 Chloroflexia bacterium | reverse complement strand
GTTTTGTTACCCTCCAGCACTTCCTGAACGACTTTAGACTTAAAAGCGGGTGAATACTTTTTTCTGGGTGTTGTCATGTTTTTTAGTATACACCTTAGCAAACCTATTTTCCTTGTTCAGTTTATCTGGGTCATTATACTTTGTCGAACTCGTTATGGTGTTGCCAATCTGAGGGGGAGCCAAAGCACCTCAATGCTATAACCGAAACCTTTCGCAAGTTCAGGGTGACAATTCTTGCAATTGCCTTAATATTGTCAAGGGGTGGCTTAACCGTACAGGACTAAGGTTTGCAAAGCCTGTAGATTCTTCACACAATTCAGAATGACAGTGTTATAATTTTCTTACAGCAATCCTGGGTACACCCTCCGTTCCCATTGACTATTATCAATCTATATGCTAAAATTTAGCTATGAAAAAGAAAATCGTGGCTTTAATTCAATCCGAAACATGCTGTACACCCACCAACTCACCTTCTATCAATAGGGAACAGGCCGAGAGTGCGGCCACATTGTTTGCGGCGTTGGCGGAACCCTCTCGTCTGTCTATCCTGAACCTTTTGGCAGCAAGTCAGGAGGACGTTTGTGTTTGTGATATAACCGAAAGTTTTAAGCTGGGTCAACCAACTATCTCCCACCACTTGCGAATTCTCAAAGAAGCCGGACTGGTTACCGGGGATAAACGGGGTAAATGGGTCTATTATTCGGTGGTAAAATCCAAATATATGGAAGTTCAAACGTTGTTAGAGCAGGTGTTTGATATTCCGGTAATGACCCGCTAGTTTTTTTGTGCTCATACATCGAACTTTTTCGATGTAATGGTATTCTTCTGGCTACTTGAAACCTTTTATCTGACGCTAATCAAGAAGAGTCTTTATGAAAATTAAACAAACCTCGCGGCTTTCTTTCCTGGACCGCTACCTGACCCTCTGGATTTTTCTGGCAATGGCGATAGGGGTTGGGATTGGGTACTTCGTTTCCGGGGTGGAAAGCTTTATCAATACCTTCCAGGTAGGTACCACTAATATTCCCATCGCCATCGGCCTTATCCTTATGATGTACCCACCTCTGGCTAAAGTTAAATACGAGGAATTAGGGGACGTTTTTCGCAACTGGAAAATCCTGCTTTTATCTTTGGTACAAAACTGGCTGATTGGCCCAATCCTGATGTTTTTCCTGGCAATACTCTTACTGCCGGATAAACCGGAATATATGACTGGGCTAATAATGATTGGGTTGGCGCGTTGCATTGCGATGGTGATTGTGTGGAACGAGCTGGCTAAAGGTGATAGCGAGTATGCCGCCGGACTAGTAGCTTTTAACAGTATTTTCCAGGTTTTATTCTACAGCCTGTACGCCTGGTTTTTTATCACGGTGTTACCCCCGGTTTTTGGCCTCAAGGGGAGCGTCGTGCAAGTGGGAATAGGCGATATAGCCCAGAGTGTCTTTATTTACCTGGGCATTCCCTTTCTGGCTGGAATGGTAACGCGCTATGTGCTGCTAAAAACTAAGGGACGCGACTGGTACGAGCAGAAGTTTATCCCTAAAATCAGCCCTATCACGTTGGTGGCTCTACTTTTCACAATTTTGGTGATGTTTAGTCTGAAAGGTAGCCTGATCGTCCAAATCCCGCTGGATGTGTTAAGAATTGCTATACCACTAATGATTTACTTTGTAGTGATGTTTTTGGTCAGTTTCTGGATGGGAAAAAGGATTGGGGCGGATTATGCCAAAACAGCTACTATTTCATTCACCGCCGCGAGTAACAATTTCGAGCTGGCAATAGCGGTAGCAGTGGCGGTGTTTGGGATTAACTCAGGGGCCGCCTTTGCGGCGGTAATTGGCCCGTTGGTGGAAGTACCGGTTTTGATCGGTCTGGTAAGCGTAGCACTCTTTTTCCAGCGGCGGTATTTCGGGAACAAGACCGGGGTAATATCCCCAGAAATGGTCAAGGCAGTGAATGAGGTAGGATGTCCCACCGTAGTAAGTGGGGCTATTGTCACCCCAGCCGAGCATCGTAATGCTAAATAATCTCAGCAGAATATCTCTCTGGATAAAACCCAATTTTGTTTTTAGTGGGTAAAACCAGATTGAAATAATATATTGACAAATTTCAATATGAATGATATATTGAAAATGTTCGATGTGAAATAAGGGTTTTCAAACCCTGGAAGCAAGCAAATACATTGAAATACGTCAATGTTAATAAGGGGGCTGGGAAGGTGTTTTATGGAAGTAATAGTTATTGTGGGCGGGATAGTAGCCCTAATTTTAGGGCTGGATCTAGCGGGAATGCGCTGGGGAGCCTTTAATCAGGCTGGTGGTGAAAAAGAGCTAACCTCAAAAAAGCCGGCCTATCATCCTGGTAATTGTTGCCTGGTATGAGCCATAAAAGGGCAATTTTACGGATAAAGAGTTGATAGATATTATTTAGAAAGACTGAATTACGAAGACATTAATTAGACGCTGGCAAAGGAATAGAAACGAGAACAAAAAACTGGAAGAGCGAGTGACCTTTTGTGATGGCTGTGCTCAGGTTTGTGGGCCGGATTGCCGGGTAGAACAGGTTTTTACCCGCCTGGAAGATTTCAAATTACGGGCTTACCCTAATATTTATCGTTAAACTTGAAGAAGTTTAATTAGCAAAACCAATTTACAGGAGAGGAATACAGATGACAACCGAAACTCAGACTAAAAATAGCGCGGTGGAATTTGCCACCACCACCCGGGTTCACGTAGCGATTAACGTGAATGATGTGGAGCACTCCTTACCTTTCTACACCGTGCTTTTCGGGCAGGAACCGACCAAACTTCGCCCCGGCTATGCCAAATTTGAGGTAGCCGACCCCCCGGTTAACTTCACCCTGAATGAGAACCCAATTACCCAGGCTGGCACTGGTACCCTATCGCATTTCGGGATTCAGGTTAAAAGTACCGCCGAGGTGCTGGATGCCAAGGAGCGGTTTATTCGAGAGGGGCTGGCGACCTTTGAGGAAGATCAGGTTGCATGCTGCTATGCCGTACAGGATAAAGTATGGGTAACTGACCCCAATGGTAACAGCTGGGAAGTGTTTGTGGTGACGGAAGCTGACGCACCCCACCACGCTCCCGTTAGCAAAAGTGGTGAAGAAGCAGCCTGTTGTACTCCCGCCACCAGCATCGGTTTGAACCGGGGCAAACTTATAGAGTTAGTACAGGGTTCTGGGGCAAGTTGCTGCTAAATCGTTAGGGGAAAGCGGCGGTTGAATCGACAACTGAAGCTTTCCCTTTTTACAGCTTGCTACTAACCAAGCCCCTGGGTTTTTAGATTGAGCAAGCCAATTTTTAAGAGGAGCACTCTTATGACTACTCAAAACAATCAGGAAATTACCGAAGCCGTGCGTAATCGCTACGGGGCAATTGCTCTCAACGTCCTGGAAAACCAGATCGAGGCGAGTTGCTGCGATACTGCTTGCTGTGGCGAAACCAGCTCCAAGGATAGTATTTCGCAAGGACTTTATGCGGTAGACGAGCTGGACGGATTACCCCTAAAAACCAGATTGGCCTCGCTTGGTTGTGGCAACCCTACTGCTCTGGCGGAACTCAAAGCAGGCGAAACCGTGCTGGATTTAGGTAGTGGGGGTGGGATTGATGTGTTATTATCCGCCCGCCGGGTGGGGCAAACTGGCTTTGCCTATGGCCTGGATATGACCGACTCGATGCTGGAGCTGGCTCGTCAGAATGCCACTGAAGCCGGAGCCCAAAATGTTGAATTCCTGAAAGGCGACATTGCGGCTATACCCCTGCCGGATGACAGCGTAGACGTGATTATCTCCAACTGTGTGATTAATCTGGCAGCAGACAAGAAGCCGGTATTAAAAGAGGCTTTTCGGGTGCTGAAACCGGGGGGACGTTTCGCTGTATCAGATATTGTCATTCACGGTGGGTTACCGGAAGGTATTAGCGACGACATGGAATTCCGACGAGACTTTTCCTCCTGGGCGGGCTGTATTGCCGGGGCTTTGACCGATATTGAATACCGAAAATATCTGCAAGAAACCGGGTTTAGCGTGACCAGCCTTGAAATTACCCGCCGTTATACTATGGAAGATTTAGGCCAACCCCTACCAGCCTGGGTAGGAAAATTGGGCGACGAAGTTAGCCGGGATCTGGCTAACCGTTTTGCTAGTACCTTTGTGCGCGCTACCAAAACTATCTAAAGTAAGGGGGTGGTCTACAGGCCGCCCCTTCTTTTCCTACCTTACTCGAATCTTCGGACATTACTACCTCTGGTTAGAATTATTTATAGAGATGCAGCTCCATAAATAAGCGAATCCTGGTTTGTAAATCCATCGCAATTTGGTTAAAGGCCGCTTGCTTTTCCCGCTCAGTTCCCTCGACTAATGATGGGTCTGGCAGACTCCAATGGATTAAAACCGGGTCGCCAGGGAAAACCGGGCAAATCTCTTTAATCCGGTCACAGGTGGTAATGACATAATCAAAGTTCTGACCTTTATACAAGTCCAGACTCTTGGGATTTTGGGTACTCATCTCCACATCCACTTCCGACACCGCCTTTACCGCCATGGGGTGGATTTCGGCGGCGGGTTCGGACCCGGCGCTAAATACCTCATAACGTCCTTTACCAATATGGCGTAGAATACCTTCGGCCATCTGCGAACGAGCCTGATTGTGGGTACAAAGAAAAAGTACCCGGATCTTTTTACTGTCGGTCATACTGTTGCACTCCCTTCTCATGCTGAATTATTAGTTGATTAGATTATTCAAAAAACCTAGTAGTTTTCATTTTTCGGAGGTGGTTCAGGCAAATCAAATGATACTTTTAAGTTGCGCTTGATACTGCTGGCTACCTTACGAAATTCCTGGTACTGTTCTTCAGTAGTACCTTCAAAATCGGTAGGGTCAGGTAAATCCCAGTTAAGTTGATTAGCATGCTCCGGTAAAGGGGGGCAATACTGCATCAAGCGGTCACAGGTGGTAATAATGTAGTCAAAGCGTTGGTCGAGAAACTTTTCCAGTTTTTTGGGTTTCTGGCGGCTGATGTCAATCCCTTCTTCGGCTAGAGCTCGCAGTGCTAAAATATGGACAGAGTGAGCCGGGTTTGTCCCGGCACTAAAAACTTCGTACCGGCCTTGTCCAAGCTCCCGCAAAATCCCTTCGGCCATCTGGGAACGGGCTTGATTGTGGGTACATAAGAACAAAATGCGGGTTTTAGTGCCATCGTAAGCCATTTTGTTATTCCCTTTCGTTTAAGGGTCTCTCGCCTAAGAAGGTTTTTTTGAAGTCGGGAGTTTCATTTCACTCGCAGCTACCCGCAGGTCATATCTAGATTAGTCGCCACCTTCGCTGAACTTCACGGGAACTTTTGCAAGTTGCGCCTGACGGGGTAAGAAAATCGAGATTAGCCCCGCCGCCAGGACAAAGATAACGGCGAACCATAGGCAGCCTTCTAGTCCCCACACCTGGTAAACCGCCCCGGAAAGCACCGTGCCTGATAGCCGCCCCATCGCATTCGCCATATAGTAGAAACCCACCCCCATCGCGGCCTTGTCACTATCGGTATAGGCTAAAATGAGATAGGAATGAACCGCCGAGTTTAGCGCGAAGATGACACCGAAAGCCAGGAGGCCAACCACAATTGCCAGGGTTGGGCTAACCCCCTGCCATAAGGCCAGGGCAATCCCGGCGGGAAAAGCTGCCAGGACGAAGGCCAACCACATGGCGGTGCGCCCATCTGGCAAACTACCGTGGGCTACACCAGTGGCATCAACCTTCATCCAACGCTTAATCAGACCCGGTGCAGAGGCTTGAACGAAACCGTAACCGATTACCCAGACCGCCAGAAAACCGCCCACCTGCCAGAAATTCCAACCAAGCACCGTATACAGAAACACCGGCAGACCCACCACGAACCAGACATCCCGCGAGGCGAATAGAAATATCCGCGTTGCCGCCAGGATGTTCACTGCCCGATTCTGGCTAAACATCTGGCTAAACTTCGCTTTTTTATTGGCTGTACCCAGACCACCGCGCATCAGGGAGGCAGTGGTTACCAGGGTAGTAAATACCAATCCGGCCAGGACGAACAGGGCCGAACGAAAGCCAATCAAATAAAGCAGCAAACCCCCTACAAAGAAACCTACCCCTTTGAGGGCGTTTTTGGATCCAGTCAGGATAGCCACCCATTTAAAGAGGGTGGACTGGGCATTTTCGGCTACGACCAGCTTGATAGCACTTTTGCTGCTCATTTTGGTCAGGTCTTTGGCGATGCCGGAGAGGGCCTGAGCCGCCATAATATAGGGCACGCTTAACCAGGCTGTATCAGGTAAAGCCAGCAGGGATAGAGCTACCACCTGGGTACATAGTCCAGCGAATAAAGTGGCTTTGAGACCCAGGCGGGCCGCCACATAGCCACCGAACAGGTTGGTCACCACCCCAAACACTTCGTAGAACAGGAATAGGGAAGCAACCTGGAAGGCCGAATAGCCAAGTTGGTTGAAATAGAGCAGCACTAGCATCCGCACCGCCCCATCGGTGAGGGTATCCGACCAGTAGGCCGCTGTTACCAGCATGTAGTTGCGGAGGTTGCCGGGCGGAGTTGCCGGGGTGACTGCCTGGGCGGTTGCCATTATTTACTCCTTCCGCCCAAACTAAGGGCAACTTTACGAGCTAACTCGGCGTAACGATTAGCATAACCCCATTCGTTATCGTACCAGGTCAGGATTTTGACTTGAGTGCCGTTTGTTACCATAGTTGAGGGGGCATCTACGATTGCCGAGCGGGGGTCATCCTTGAAGTCAACTGATACCAGGGGACGTTCCTCAAAACCAAGAATGTCGAGCAGCGGCCCTTCAGCGGCGTTTTTGAGCAGCGCGTTGACCTCCTGAACGGTCGTTGGACGCTGCACCTCAAAAACGCAATCGGTTAGACTGGCGTTGAGTAGCGGCACCCGCACCGCGATACCATCCAGCTTACCCTGGAGTTCCGGGAAGATCAGGCCGATAGCTGTGGCAGAGCCAGTAGTGGTTGGAATGAGGGAGAGACTGGAGGCGCGCGCCCGGCGCAAGTCTTTATGGGGGGTGTCAAGAATAGTCTGGGTGTTGGTCATATCGTGGACAGTGGTAATCATTCCGTGCCGGATGCCGATTCCCTCGTGGATAACCTTTACCACTGGGGCCAGGCAGTTGGTGGTACAGGAAGCGGCGGTGAGCAGATGATGTTGCTCAGGATCGTAAAGTTGGTCATTAACACCCATCACTACGTTGAGCGCACCACTTTTGACCGGTGCCGCCACAATGACTTTTTGCACGCCTGCTTCGTAGTAAACCTGGAGTTGCTCGGGTGTACGGAACTTGCCAGTGGCCTCAAGCACAATATCTACCCCAGACTCGCGCCAGGGGACGGCACCGGGTTCCTTCACACTGCTATAACCGATTGAAACATCATCAACTACAATGGCGTTACCAAAAGCATGAATATTTTTGCGCCAACGCCCATGTACCGAGTCAAACTCCAGCAGGTGGGCGGAGGTTTCGGCTGGGCCACCAATCTCGTTAATGTGGGCAATGGTAATCTCGGGCCAGTCCCAGGCTGCCCGCAAAGCCAGTCGGCCAATTCGCCCAAAACCGTTAATGCCAATCTGAATGCTCATGCAAATCTCCCTCGCGCATTAGGTGATGATTTCAAAAATATATCGCTACGACCCAACCAACCCCTGTTTGTCACAGGTTGCCGACTATCAACGGTTGAGCTCAGTTGACTGCAACAGCTCCGGCATACTACTTAATAGTCCCTGAACCCTAATTCGAAGATGCTCCCGCGTACTCCGAAACGCCTCAATTAACTCTGTCCCTTCGCCCGCTGTTCGTAACGGAGCGGCGATGCTCCAATGGAGGAGTGGAACCTGTTGGAGTTCAGTTGGGCAATGTTCCCGCGCCACATCACAGACCGTTATTACAATATCCGGGGTTGCCTCAATGCTCTCCAAGCCTTTAGAACGTTGGTAGCCAATATCTACCCCTACTTCAGTCATTACTTGTACTGCCAACGGGTGGAGGGTGGTGGGGGTAACCCCGGCACTTCGGGCGATGATGGCCCCGCCACTGAGATGCCTTAACCAGCCTTCGGCAATCTGGGAGCGGGCACTATTGTGGGTACAAAGAAATACTACGGTTGTGGCTGAAGATGGCACCGAAACAACATTAGGCAGTAACAGGGCTGCCCCAATTTGCTGATAGGCCGCCTGGAGAGAGGTCAAATCCAGCCCATAGTACAACACCCTCGCATCGGCATCGCTACGATGCATTAAAACTAGCCCCGCTTGGCGCAGCAAGTTCAGATGATAGGACACCAGATTATTTGGCAGTTGACAGACACTTGCCAATTCACTGGCCTGGCGGTCGCTGTGGCGCAAGGCCCCGATCAATCGCCAGCGCGTTTCATCGGCCAGCAGTTTGAGTACATCCAAGGCGGTCGAAGGTGGGTTTGAAGAATCAGGATTAGCCATCTTTATTTCATTCTATTCAGTAAAGATTGAAGAATTATCATGTGCATTCTAGGGGATTCATTAAAGTTTGTCAAAACTTTGATACAAAATAAGTTGGGCTGTGACATGTTGAAGGTTTGGTGAGTGTGATTGATTCAAGACAGATTGTATTACTTAGGAATCTCTCGGCTTACTTGGTTACAGTTGATTCTTTAGATTAAACTGGTTCTTGTGATGTTAAAATACTTCTGCTCCACCCGAAGGTGGATGCCTACGCTCCCAACCATCTTTAACGGCCTGGTCAATCGCTTTTAGAGCCACGTTACGAGGGGCTTCTCTCAATTCCTCTTCGGTAGGTTTTCTTCCGAACTGGCTCTCATACCATTCTGCCAAGAAAAACCGCCAACTTTTGGAAAAGGATAGCTCCAACCGGAGAGCTTCACCCGGTTTGGCCGCATTGCGACTTCCTTTTGGGGCACCTCGCTTGCGACTGCAACACCTGTCCGACTCGTGTCTCTATCCGAACTTGAAAAACACTGCTAAATAGGGCAGCTGCCGTCTAAATTTAGCCGTGTTTTTCTGTTACCCGGTCCCTCTGCACTCTTATGAGTTTTCTTTTTTTAGTAGTAGGATTTTTAATTAAATGGTATGCCTTTATTCCTGATAAGCCGAGCAGCACTAGAACCCAACCCGAAAAAGAGCTCCAATTGGCGATTGTCCTGAGTGGGCCATCGACAAATTGGCCCACCAATTTATAATCGCCCGGATTAGTAATTTTTACCGAAAGAAGTGGTACTCCCTCACTGGCAAAAGTAGGCAATTCCAACTTTTCGTTATTTTCTACCAGATAAACCCGCCAGAATGGGTAATACATCGGTGGTAAGGTAATACTGGTAGGCTGATCTACTTTTATATCCATTTCAAAACTATTCAGACCATTTTGTAGATTTAAGATGGTTGCACTGGGTGAGCCAACTGGTGCTTTGGCTATTTGATTCACCATTAATTGATCATAATTTTCTGTTTCAGCTGAGGGTGAAGCCCTTAGTTCCTGCCAAAGGGGCTTGAAATTGATAGGTAAATAGGCTTCGTCTGGTAGATTTGACCTAAGTTCGGCGGCACTTAAATTCCCATCAAAATTTGATGGATAATAGAAAACCTGGAGATTAATCAAAGCGGTAAACATTAGCCAGACCGCCAGCACCACGCCAACTATGTTAAGCTTATAACCTTTTAGTATAACCGGTAAGAGTCCGATCAAACAGGCATTAGCCAGACAAGCAAAGGCTAGTAACCGCGAAGGAAACTCCATTGGAATAAATTGGTTCACCTTCATAAAAGGAATGTAAAAAATAGGAACCTGAATTAATAGGATAAAAAGAATAGCACTAATGAGGTAGATTGTTTGCTTTTGAAGCCAGGTTTGATTGCTTCGCCTTTTACTGAAAGTTTGTAAAAAATAGATACCAATACCTACCCCCGTTATAATTTGATTGAGGCCCAGCCAGTTGGTACTATAATTCTCAGGTGAGATGTGCGGAAAGAGGGTCAGATTCTGAGCTGAATACGCCAGATTAACATCCAGTGATTGACTAAGATAACTGAGCATCACGAAATTTGTTTCGGATAGAGCAGGCAACCAAAATATTGCCCCTAAAACCAGGCCAAATGATACTGCCCCAACCAGTGCAAGCCACCGTTTTAGTCCTTGCCAGGGTGAGAACCCCATAAGGATACCTGAATTCTGGGATACAGTGTGCCGGTGCTTCTGCAAAACATAGAAAAAATAGAGCAGCCACAAACCACCAAAAATAGCTATCACCAGAATTTGAATATGGTAAGTAAGTAAGCTAAGGCCAAAGAGAGCACTGGCCTTTAACCACTTGTACAGAGTAATATTCTCGGTAAAAAATTTAAAGCAAACCAACATAATAAGTGGAGCTAATGGGAAAAACAGAGCTTCTCCTATTGCTCCCCGTTGATAGGTTTCACTCATTCGGTAAGGAAAGTAGATATAGGCCAACCCTGCCAGTAAAGCTGCCGGGCCAACTCTTTTGTGTTCCAAGCCCAATTTAAAGTTTGACTGAACAAATAGGTACATGGTATAACCACTGGCTATTGCTGAAAATGCTAGAACTGCATTGAAACTATCAGCAAAGGAGAAGCCAATCAAGTGGAAAAATTCAGCAGCGTAGCGCCAGGCGGGGGGCAAAAAATTAAGACGAGGAGAACCATGACCTGAGTTCAAAACATCACCCCAACGCGGAAAAATAGCCCCCTGTTTAATCAGACTATCAAATTGTACCAGGAGCGGTAAATGCCACTGGTCAAGATCGTGGGTTATTAACATTCGATTTTGCAGCAAAGGCCAGTTTGCCCCAATAGATAGGGCTAAGAGGAGACTAAGGTTAGTAGCATGACTTTGGAATCGCCCTTGCCAGGATTGCCACAATAGAATTAATCCTACCCCCATAAAAATCACCATTGCCAACCAGGGTGCTACCAATCGCCAGAATATTAACATTAAAGTTAACAACAACAAAATAGATACACCGAGCGCAAAAAAAGGAATAACGCCTTGCCGATTGCTCTCTGGTCGGGAAATAATAAATTTTTCAGCCTTGTTTTGGTTATAAGTCTTCATATGCCCGGTACGTTAACTAAAGAGTACCCAGTAAAACTAAATTCTAGATTTTAAAGCCACCTACTAATTGTAATTGCTCATTATCCCTGCTCGAAAATTTCATAACGCTTAACAGAGCCTTATGCCATACTTCTCCCAAGACCTTTTTCACCTGACAAGCTCAATTGAAGAAGCCTATCTCTTTTGGGGTAGCCCAATACCAAAAGGGATCAATGTTTATATTATGATAGGGGTTCATTTCCCTTAAATTCTTTTACATTGCCATATTTCTCACTTTCCTCATTCCCGGCAATTCGGTTATCTATTTCTTCCCAAATAACTTTTAAAGATCTGGCACTTAGAACCCCCTGGCTATGAAGCTCACGGGCTGAGTTTTTCTCAAGTTGGAATAATTGTCGCCGACAGGACAGAAGTTGTTCTTCCATTAAGAGTTCACCAGGCATTTCCAGTTCCTGAAATTCGTTCGACAAGCTATTTTCTCTCTGGTTGTATTCTTCAACTAATTTCTCAGCAACTTCGGCAGAGAGACTATCTTGACTTACCAATTCCTGAATTTTCTGGCGAGAAGTGCGAATTATCGACAATTTCCCGTTTAAAATCTCGTATTTTTCGATAACTTCGTTACTCTGGGGTCCCAAACCTAATAACTTGGTAAGAGGTTGGATAGTTAATCCTTGCACCAAAAGCGAAAATAATATCAAGCCGAAGGTCATTACCAACAATTTATCCCGGTCTGGAAAAGGGTTACCATTAGAAAGCACCACCGGGAGACTCAAGGCTAGGGCTAGCGATAGCGCACCCCGCAACCCACCCCAGACCAATAATATTTGCCAGTTGAAGGGTATTAGTGGGCGGCCGCTTATAAAGTTGGAGAGGTTACTGAAGAAGGCTATTACCAGGATGCGGCTGATTAGCGTGGCTCCAATCCCCAGCCCTATCATTCCCCAGTAGGGGGAGAAATCAATCGCTCTTACTTCCAGCCCTACCAGTAAGAAAATCAAGGAGTTGGCCAGATAACCAAAAAACTCCCAGCTCAAACCGACTGCCGCCCTGCTGGTAGCGGACATTGCCTTTTCCTGACCAAAGTTCCCCACCAGTAAACCTGCCGCAACCACCGCCAGGGCTGGAGAAACACCGATTTGTTCGGCGGCCAGGAAAGTTCCGTAAGCGACCACGATGGTAACCAATATTTCGGTTAGATAATCGTTAAGAGTGGATAGGAGAGCCAGAGCGAAATAACCAATAATGAGACCTAAAGCCAATCCTCCGGCAGCTACTATTACAAACTGGCTTAGACTTTCCCAGACGCTAAACTTACCAGCTACTACGATACCCACCAAGAGGTTAAAGATGACCAGGGCTGACCCGTCATTAAACAGGCTTTCCCCCTCGATAAGAACTGTTAAGCGGTGGGAAATTCCTAATTTGCGAAAGGTGGCCACTACCGAAACAGGATCGGTAGCTCCCACAATTGCCCCGAAGATAAGGGCTGTTTCCCAGGGTAGTCCGACCAACCAGATGAGTAGTCCCGCCACTATTGCTACAGTTCCTAATACTCCCCATAAAGCCAGGGCTGAAATAAATCGCACATTTTGCCTTAATTGTTCAAAGCTGAGATTGTAAGCAGCTTCAAAAAGCAGAGCCGGGAGGAATACCACAACAATTAAATCGGGAGTAAGGGTAACAGTAGGAATACCGGGGGTCAGGGCAATTACCAGACCCGCTAAAACCAGCGCTATAACATAAGGCAAGCGAATATATTTAGTAAGAACCGCGACGACTGTCACCGCAATCAAGAGCCATAAAACGATGGTTACCTGGTTTAGGGTTTCACGGCTGCCTTCAGCCGCAGTTAGTAAAAGATTAATCCTGATTCCTCCTATTGTCTCAATTATCAAATCTAATGAGGTTATTAGCTTCCCAAGCTTGCAAGGATATTAACCCACTTTCAAGGTTTTTAACAGTCCTAATAGGCTAATTATGACTTAATAGGAATGGCATTTTGAGGTTAAATGTTGCCTGCTTATAAAACTGGCGGTTTTGTCAGAATTCAGGATAGCTTGGCAAGCAAGAGGAGTTTTGGTATTGTTTATGGTAAGTTGATTAAATTATACCGTAAGGAGAACAGCGTTGCTCTGCCCGTTCTGCCAAAATCCTGAAACCAATACACGCGCTAAAACTACTAAACTAGGCTACAAAACCTTTTGTTGCCCGAAATGCCAGCGTACATATAACGAAAGAACAGGCACTTGTACGATTTTATAATTTCAACACTCGAAGCTATTCGGGCTAATTCGTAGCTACCCCCTTTCCAACCTCACCATTTTCCTTTACACTCTCCAACACTTGTTAGCAGCTTGTGTTTGTGGAGGATAGTAAAATGCTCGATTGCGAAGAAAAAAGACAAGCCGACCGGGCTAATCTACGGCTCCTTAAATTTGGTCATCCTGATTGGACTAATTCCCAATTTGCCGCCGCCCTTTCCCGCTCCCTTTCCTGGGTCAAAAAGTGGCTGGCTAGACTCAAGCAGGCTCCTTCCAGTGATAGTTCCATTCTCTTTAGCCAAAAAAGAGGGCGTAAAACTCCTTTTCCACCTACCAATCCGCTTGTAGTTGATAGAATTTTGGCTATTCGTGACCAGCCCCCCGACAACCTTAAGTGTACTCCCGGCCCCAAAGCCATTGCTTACTACCTGGCCAAAGATAAAGTCCTGGTGGAGCAAGGCCTCAAACCGCCTACCTCGGCCAGTACTATCTGGAGAATTCTTACCAAATTGGTAATGAGCAACAAGAGGAACGTAAAGTGTATTATTCATCAGGTTCAGCACCTGGGCTGTTCGCTCAACTTCCTAATACCCTCACTTAAAAAGAGTTAGCAACAAATTTGAAGCCAATTGCTTCCTGGCAAGTGGCTAACTTTCCAGGCTAACTTGCTTTAGTATCATTCAGTATTAAATGCTTAACCCAAAATTGGCAACACTAATCCACCCAGTTCTAACTGGCCTTCAGCTATTTCAGTTTATCGAGTTATTCTAGCTACCTACAACTTTTTGTTAGCTTCAACTTGAGTTCCACTGCCATTCGGGTTAGCCCGCCAGCCCCGTCGCTCCGAGCGGGCTTCCTCTTTTATCAACTCCCGGTATTCCTCAATGCCTATTATTCGTTGATACAATCCTTTTAGTGGCAGTCGCTTCAAGACCTTGTTTTGCTGTTCGACCACTAACTCTCGTTTGGCCGCGTCCACTACTACCACCACATATTGACCTGCCAGAGCATTGCCAACATAATAATCATATTTATCGACCGAAAGCCCACCGTCACTCCTGACCTTACGCACAAAATGTTCCCCATCCACCTCTTTGAGCCAACGGTCTGGGTCCACCACTAGCGGCAAAGACCGAAGAGCCGGTAACTCGGGGAAGGCTACTAGCGGTGGTTGGTTACGACAACTCCGTCCCTGGTGCGGACGCTCATGGTTGTAATGCTTTTGGTACTCAGCCGTGACCTCCCGTACCCGACTGAGATTTTCCGGTCGCTGCACCAGCAAGCATTCATATTTGTAGGAACGATTGTACCTTTCCACAAACCCATTTTTTTGAGGTTGGTGGGGTGGGCAAATGGTGGGTTGAATGCCCAGGACATACAACATCCTGACCATCGCCGCTGGAAAATCCCTTCCGCTGGCACTGCCTACGAACCTTGGGTCGCGATCAAAGCGTAAAAGACGAGGTAAACCTTGCCGCTCAAATAGCGCCAAAAGGGTCTCTACCACCGTCTCAGCATTGAAGTCTTCTCTGGCCGCCGCCGCCCACAGATAGGAAGTGCCTTCATCAATAAAGTTGAAAACCTCTACAAAATGCTGCTTTTTGCCATCAGGCTCAATCTCCACCGTAGTGGCATCCTTAAAGTCACAGGCGATACATTCCAGAGGTTGGGCTCTTTCCAGCGGTTCAGTTTTCTTGAGGCCTGGTCGGGCCAGGCAGCCCAATCTGACCAACAGTTTGTAAATGGTGCTGGTAGAACGGGGCGGGCTGATGCCTTGTTGTTTTAGGAAAGGATCTTGTTGGAGGAAGTAACTCAGAGTTTTGGGGCCGGGAATACGTTTGAGGTTGGCCGGGGGGTGATTGCGGAGTTCGAGGATTCGTTCCAGTAAGATCGGGTTAGGGGATTGTGGTAGTTTTTTAGGCTGATGGGATTTCCCCCAAAGTACCGCTTGATCATCGGGTGGCACCTCCTTAAAACGCTTAAGCCAGGTTTTGACCCAGGAATGGGAGTGTTGGGTAGCTTGCATAAATTGGGCACAAGCCCAATCGGGGTGGCGTAGGACGAGTTGGCGGAGTTTAGCCCGGTCTGCCACCAGTTGTTCTTGTAAAGCCGCTGTCATCGAAATACCCTCCTTTTTCTTTCAAGAATTAACAACCTGTGGGTGCCAGCTCAAAAACTGGGAAGGGCGTAAAATCCTGGAAATAAGGGGAAAGGTTTGAGCTGGACCTAAAAACAGGATAGGAGGGGTAAAGAAAAAAGGGAAGGGCTGAAAGGCAAAATAAAGGAGGAACTTAGGAGCCACCTATACCCAACTGGGGTATCAGGAAGTTGAGCGAACAGCCCAGGTGCTGAACCTGATGAATAATACACTTTACGTTCCTCTTGTTGCTCATTACCAGATTGCCCGCGAGGCCCATTTACTAGCCCTCAATGCTACTATTGAAGCCGCCGGAGCAGGAGTCTATGGGGAGCGTTTCTCCGTAATAGCGAGCGAAGTCAAGCAATTAGCCAACCGCTCAGTAACGGCTACCAAAGAGGTTCGCAGGTCGTTAGAGGGAATTGCCCAAGCAGTCGAACGTGCCAGCCAAAGTGCTGTTAGTGGCGCAACTGAAGCGGAACAGGCCGCCAGTGAGGCTCGTGACTCAGATAACAGTTTACTTACTTTAAGCGAGTTAAGTGAGCAAGTAAAAACTGCTGCAAGATCAATTGTAGATTATATTGAAGGAACCTGTAATGGCTCGTATAATAGGGGTGTCGGCTAGAAGCTGATGGAGAGGTAGTTGTGTTGGCAGGTGGCTCGACCACGTTATGTAGATAGCCCCCCATCAGCTTAAGCAGACCTGAGGCTGAACCGCATCAAGTAGCCCTTCGTGGT
>JBBQZS010000098.1:0-16455 GCA_038207495.1 Chloroflexia bacterium | reverse complement strand
TGATGAACTTGAGCAAGCTCAAATTCAACGTTGTTTAGCCTTACAACAACAAACCAATTTAATCAAAGGCTCAACCCTTTTCTATTGGTGGCCCAATCTTGCTTCTTAATGTGCATTACTTATCAAGACTTGGTATAAGTTTGTCAGCTGCTCAAGCCGCCCTTTGTTAGTTATAATGCAAGCCCCCTAATACTGGAAGGCAATAATCTTATCACTTTCACCAGCCCTAACCGAGATTTGATACACCCAAATGACCAAGGATTTGAGGGGAAAGTTGGAAAATTCCCACTTTGCTAAAAGATTGTGGGTAAATTAAAATGGACAGTAGTGCCCTGGCCGAGTTTACTTTCAACCCAGATATCGCCACCATGCGCCTCAACCAATCGTCGAACAATGGTCAGACCAATACCGCTACCCCCGGTATTGCCCTTGCGCGAGCGGGAACGGTCTACCCGGTAAAACCGCTCGAAAATATGCGGCAAGTATTCAGGGGAGATACCAATGCCGCTATCCTGTACCATAAACTCTACCCGGTTGCCTACAGACTTCACCGAAAGCAACACCTTGCCCCCCATCTCGGTATAGTGCAGGGCGTTTGCCAGCAGATTTGTCAAAATTTGTTCTAAACGGTCACGGTCAGCCTTTACCTGTAATGGGGCGGCAGGCTCCGGGCAGGGAGCTACTTCCAGATGAATACCCTTAAATTCAAACTGCGAATGGACTTTGGCGGTTACTTCTTGCATTACGTCCTGCGCTGACAATTTTTCCAACTTAAGTTTTAAGTTGGGAGAGTCGAGTTCCGAAAGCGTTCCTAACTCCTGGGCCAGGCGATGCAAACGTCTTGCTTCACGTTGTACCCGCCCAAAAGTAGCCGGGGTTGGCTCTAAGACCCCATCAATCAAGCCTTCCATATGCCCCTCGATAGCAGTTAGCGGAGTCCTTAGCTCATGGGCTAAATCCGCAACCATCTCCCGGCGTAATTTTTCGTTATATTCCAGGCTATTAGCCATTTGATTGAAAGCCGCCGCCAGTTCTGCAATTTCTTTTATAGTAGGTGCGCGTACCTTATCCTCATAATGCCCGGAGGCGATTCGATTGGCGGCTCTAACCATTTCGTGCAAGGGTTGCGTCAGTCTGCCGCTTACAAAGATGGAAATACCAATTGCTGCCAGTATTGAGGCTACCGCCGCTACCAACAGAGAGTTCTGCACCCCATTATTAAAAGCGGTATTAAGGGCTTCAATTCCTGCTTCGCTGTTGCCTTTTTCAGCCAGGATGGTGCGTATATCCGCCTGGAAAAACGAGTGGGCAATCCAACTGGCCGCACCAAACAGGGTAGTTACACCCACCATGATAATAATAAAATAGGAAGCAAAAAGCCGCCAGCGCAGACTTAACAGCATATCTGGTTCCTCATTCTAGGCTTTTTCAGGGGTAGCTTGAGTTTCGGTTGGTTCAAAACGATAGCCTACTCCCCAAACGGTTTTGACTGCTTGACTACCTCCCGCCCCTTCCAGCTTTTTGCGTAGTTGGCCGATATGTACGTCTACCACCCGTTCATCCCCGAAATAATCATAACCCCACACAATTTCCAACAATTTCTCGCGGCTAAAGACCCGGTTTGGCATCTCAGCCATAGTCAAAAGTAAATCAAATTCGGTGCGGGTCAACTCTAGTGGTTGGTGGTTAACCCACACCTTCCGCGCCTCCGGTTCGATTAGCAGGGCAGGAAATTCCAACCGGCGGGGTAGTGGAATAGTGCCTATTTCAGGTGCCATATTGCCACTGTTATGACCGGCACTATCCAGTTGGTGGCGGCGCACGGCGGCTTTGACCCGTGCTACCAGTTCACGCGGAGAAAAAGGTTTAGTAACATAATCGTCTGCACCCATTGTTAGCCCTACTATCCGGTCTATTTCGTCGGTACGGGCGGTTAGCATCAGGATGTAAACCGGGGACTCGGCCCGGAGAATGCGGCAAATTTCTAGCCCATCCATACCGGGCAGCATTAAGTCCAGTACAATGAGGTCAGGGTGGTGTTGGCGAGCCATTTCCAGGCCACGTTTACCATCTGTGGCTACTTCTACTTGATAGCCTTCTCGTTCCAGGTAGCTCTTGACCAAACTCCAGATACTCTCCTCATCTTCAATTATCAAAATTTTGGTATTGTCTGGGCCGGATGATTCTACCATCTTTTGCTCGCCCCCTTTTTAACATGTTTGTTTTGCCCTTGTTAATCTAAAGTATAGCGCGTTCAGGCTTTAAGTACCATTTGTTTGATAGAAGGATGAGCCTGGTTTGGGGCAAGAGTTAGCGTTCTACCAGAAGACCTGCCCTGAGCCAACCCATAATACCTCCACGAAGGTTTAGCACTTTCTTGTAACCCATTGTAGCCAGTTGGCTGGCAGCACTTGTACTACGCCCACCGCTACGGCACACCAATATTACTTCCTCTTCTTTAGAACCCAGTTCGTGCAGGTGTTGAGTAAGTTGCCCCAGTGGTACAAGTTTGCTACCTGGAATATGTCCTTCATTATACTCGTAAGGCTCCCGCACATCTACAATTAGAACCTTTTCCTCACTGTTGCGTTTCCGCTCCACTTGTTGTGGGGTCACATCTGTATAAGGGCGGGTGCGGCTGCTTCCACCAAATAAGTTATTGAACATAGTTCTGGTTTCTCCGGTATAATGTACTTGTGATTGATATAAAATCTGAACTGCTATAAATAGTACCTTTTGGTTTTGGAATCATAGGGGCGACCAACAAGGCCGCCCACTTCTTCTCTTTACTTTTCCTAAGTCGCAACTTAACTTTGTGCCGAGGTAAGCTCAGGGGCGGCTTCCAGCAGTCGGCTGGTCATTTCTACCTCAACCGCTCCTACCAGACTGGCTGAAATGCTACAGTATTTATGGTGAGAGAGGTTGATAGCTTTATCTACCATCTCCTGACTTAAGTTATGCCCGGTGAGTACGTGTTCCACCACAATTTTGTCGAACTTGCGGGGATGCTCCTCGTGAACTGCTCCCTTAATTTCCAGACGATAATCGGTTACATCCTGGTGCATTTTACGCAGAATAGGCAACACATCCATCGCGGTGCAGCCACCCAGGGCTACCAGTAATAAAGCTTTAGGCGAAAAACCCTGCTCATCCCCACCCCCGGCCTTAACCGCATCCATTTCTACCGCATGTCCACTTTCGGCGGTGGCAGAAAAGTGCATCATACCTTTTTTGTCCCATCTGACCACTGTTTCCATTTCCATTGTGTCACTTCCTTCTGTTGTTTTTAGATAACCTGCAAATAGCAGGCTAACCTTATTTCTCAATAACCTGGTAATTTCATCTTAGCAGCCAGACTTGAAGGAACTTTGCGGAAACTATGAAGAAAGTTTAAAGTTTCGACAAACCCCCCGTTAAGTGGTCGGGACAACAGCCAAAGCCTGCAAAATTCTTTAATCTTTCTTCATAATTGCGTTATAGTTTCTTCAAACCTCGGTGCTATAGTTAAGTTGCAAACAGAAAATAAACCTTTTCTTAACACAGCCTCAACTCAGATAAGCCAGCAAAAGCTTCTGGAAAGGGTGCGGGGCTAACCAAATTTCAATAAGAGCAGAGATAGGAAGGAAAAGACTATGAGTGAGAACAATGAGAAATTCTCCATCGTGCTATTCAGTGGCACAGTTGACAAACTGATGGCCGCCTCTATTATCGCCACCGGAGCCGTCGCAATGGAAAAGGAAGTTACAATCTTCCTGACCTTCTGGGGTCTGATAGGTTTCCGCAAGGATGATTGGAAAACCAATACTCGTTTTAGCAAGGATTTTGAGGAATATCGTGAACCCGCTATGGAAATGATGCAGGTCAAGAAAGTGCCTTCCTGGATGAGTACCCTCAAGGACGCGATGGAACTGGGCAACCTTAAAATCAAGGCTTGTGGTATGACAATGGACTTGTTCAATATTAAGCTGACAGACCTGGAACCGGTTGTAAGCGAAGTGACCGGAGTAGTAAGTTTCATTAAAGAGGCTGAGGGCGGTCAGGTAATATTTATCTAAAAATGGTGATGGGTGTTACTAATAAATCAAAGTAGAAGCGAGAATTACTATGCAAAGCGTAACTATAACCAGAGAATCCGACGCACGGGGTAGCTTTTGCCCTGGCCCTTTAATGGAACTTATTCGGATAATACGTGCGGCCCAGGTCGGCGATGTACTGGCAGTAATTTCTACCGACGAAGGTAGCAAAAAGGATATTCCCGCCTGGATAGCTAAAGCCAAACAGGAATTCCTCGTTATGGAAGAGATTGAAGGTGCTACCCGCTTTGTTTGCCGCAAGATTAAATAAGGCGTTACAATTCTAAACCGGGCCGTTACTCGACCCGGTAGAGGTGTTTAGGAGCAGGATTATGAAACGGATAATGGTACTGGGGGGTGGCACTGGCGGCACTCTGGTGGCTAATCTATTGTCGAAAAGACTCAAAAAAGATGAAGCGGAAATTACGCTGGTCAGTGCCAGTTCGCGCCATCTATACCAACCTGGTTGGCTATATGTGCCTTTTGGTAAGCAAGACCCCCGCACTCTGAGTAGGCCGGTGGCAAGCCTTTTACGTAAGCGAATTAAGCTGATTATTGGTAAGGTCCAACAGTTAGATACTGGTAAACAGCAGGTAACTCTGGAAGACGGGCAAAACCTGGAGTATGATTATCTGGTGATTGCCACTGGGTCACAGGTCGCACCACAGGATGTGCCGGGATTTAGTGAGGGTGCGCATTCTTTCTACACTGAGGAAGCGGCCTTCAAGTTGCACGCGGCCCTGGAAGAATTCACCGGAGGGCGGATTGTGGTAGGTGTAGGCGGGTTGCCCTACAAATGTCCGGTTGCGCCGCTGGAATTTACCTTCTTGCTGGACGAGTACCTGACCCAGCACCATCTACGGGACAAAACCGAAATTATCTATACTTTTCCGCTAAACCGAGTTTTCACAATTGAAAGTGTAGCCGAAATAGCCCAACCGATGTTGGAACAGCGTAATATAAAAATTGAAACTTTCTTCAATCTGGAAGAGGTAGTGCCCGAAGAAAAACTGGCACGCAGTTTAGAAGGCACCGAGCTAAATTACGACCTTTTGATAATGGTGCCGCCCCACCGGGGTGCAAACTTTTTGCAAGGGCATCCTATCGCGGATGAGCAGGGCTGGGTTAAAACTGACCGCAACACTTTACAGGTCAAAGGTGTTTCTAACGTCTGGGCATTGGGGGACACCACCGATTTGCCCATTAGCAAGGCTGGTAGCACGGCCCATTTTGAAGCACCGATAGTGGTTGAACGAATCACCTCCAATTTGCGGGCTAATAGCCTCGACCCGAAGCATTCCGAATATCACGGTCATGTGATGTGCTTTTTGGAAACGGGTTATGGTAAAGCCAGTATGCTTAACTTTGACTATGAGAATCCACCTAAAGTAGCCGAACCGAGCCACACGGTGCATTACGAAAAGATGGTCTTTAACAAGGCTTACTGGTATCTGGTGCCAACCGGGGTTTTGTGACCCCTCTCTAATTTTCGTCCTTGCATATTAGAATCCTGCACGCAGTCCCTAAAGTTTGTGTAACCTGATTTTGTCAATCAGCTAAAGCAAGTTTGATCGTACAAAGCTTAATCTGGCCAATTTCAGCCTAGATTAAAAGAAAATGAGCTACAAAGTTTGGTTTGTTAACAACTAAACTCCACTTACACAAACTAATGAGACTGTGTGGCAGAAAGCTAAGGCTTTATCGAAGAAGCGTACTCACCATCCTCACCCTCATATCAATAGTATACCCCCCTAGGAGATTAGGGGGGATTTATATTTGCCCAATCCCGCCAGTTGCTTTAAATGATATAATCTACAAGGCTAAATATTTTAACTGATTATTCACCACTGTTAACTGAAACTAAAAATAAATGAACATCCTGGCAATAGAAACAAGTTGCGATGAGACCAGTGCCGCGATAGTTCGGGACGGGCGGCAGGTGCTGGCAAACGTAATAGCTTCCCAAATAGATATACATCAAAAATATGGCGGGGTTGTGCCGGAAATAGCCTCGCGCCAACATATTCTTTATATTACCCCGGTTTTGAAAGAGGTTCTTGAGAAGGCGCAACTCGGTTGGGCGGAGATTGATGCGATTGCCGTCACCAAGGGGCCGGGACTGGCGGGGGCTTTGCTAGTGGGAGTAAATGTGGGCAAGGCCATCGCTTTTGCCCGTCAGAAACCGCTAATCGGGATAAACCACCTGGAGTCACATATCTACGCCAACTGGCTAATTCCGCCCCAGACCGAGGCTCAGGCCGTAGAAAAGGGCGAAAAACCCACCGCCCCCAAATTCCCCCTGATTTGCCTGATAGTTTCGGGTGGACATACCGAGATTGTGTTGATAAAGGGACATGGCGACTATCAGCTTTTGGGCAAAACCCAGGATGACGCGGCGGGCGAAGCTTTTGATAAAGTGGCGCGATTGTTAGGGTTGGGCTATCCGGGTGGGCCATTGGTGGAAAAAGCCGCTCAGGATGGCAATCCCAACCGATTCCCCTTCACCCGAAGCTGGCTTAAAGGCACTTATGACTTTAGTTTTAGTGGGTTAAAAACGGCAGTGTTACGCAAGGTGGAGGAATATCAAGCCCCGCCTACCAAACCTGCCCCATTCTCCGGCAATAATCCCCGTCCAAACCGCGACCCCTGGGAGAAATCGCTGGCAAAGAATGCAGATGTGAAATTGCCAGTCGAGGATATTGCCGCCAGTTTCCAGCAAGCGGTAGTAGAAATCCTGGCGACCAAAACCGTAGCCGCCGCCGAAGCTTATGGCGCAAAATCTATCCTGATTGCGGGGGGCGTGGCAGCCAATAAAGCCTTACGCGCTGCTCTGAACGAACAAGCCGCCAAAAAGCCGAAGTTGGTGCCAATTTCCTTCCCGTTACCGCTCTTTTGCACCGACAATGCCGCGATGGTAGCCTCCGCCGCCTATTACAAAATGCAAACCCAAAAAATCCACACTACCAGTTGGGATTTGGATATTCACCCCAATTGGGAATTGGTTAGAAAAGGATGAGGGTTAAAGGATGAAAGAAATAGGAGTCAGAAGTCGGAAGTCAAAATTAAAGGATTTTGGTGGTGGTAGACCAATGTGTCTGCCCTCTTACTGATTTTTGTAAAAGTAGCCTATGACCTGCGATAACTATCGGAGGGTGGAGCATCCTCCTACGGGTTCAGGATTTTAGATATTCGATTTTAGAGTTTAGATTTTCAACCGACGACTGACAACCGACAACCAACTGAGGAGGTAGCCAGTGCAAGCAACCGATGAAGGTTTAAAAGCCAGCAGCGAAACAGAAAGCAGACCCGTTATCCGCACCCAGAGCCTGACTAAACGGTTTAGGACACAGGTGGCAGTAAATAATGTCGGATTTGAGGTACAACGGGGTGATGTGTTCGGTCTGTTAGGGCCAAACGGCGCGGGCAAAACCACCATAATACGCATGCTTTTGGGTCTGGTAAAACCGACAGCTGGTACCGCTCAGGTTTTTGGCTTTGATACCATGCAACAAAGGGGCGAGGTACTAGCCCGCGTCTCGGCGATTGTGGAAGCTCCCGCCCTTTATCCCGGCATGAACGGCTATGATAATCTTAAGGCAATGGCAATCGCGGTGGGCATTCAAAATCCTGACCGCAAGATTGACGATGTATTAGGCCGTATGGGCCTGTCGGGACGGGCCAGAGATAAATTTTCCACCTACTCCCTCGGTATGAAACAACGCCTGTGTATCGCCTCGGCGCTGCTAACCGACCCCCAACTTCTAATCCTGGACGAACCTACCAATGGCCTTGACCCGGCGGGGATGGTCGAAATCCGCACCCTAATCCGGGGATTAGCCGAGCAAGGGGTAACGGTGCTACTCTCCAGCCACCTACTAAACGAAGTACAACAGGTCTGCAACCGGGTAGCGATTATCCAGATGGGTCAGATTATCCAGCAAGGTTTGGTTGATGAGCTATTGGCGGGTAAAACCTCGGTGCAAATCAAGGTACGGCCCGACGAGTGGGAAAAAGCCTGGTACATTTTGCAGGGAGCAGGCTACGCGCCCCGCTTACGGGCCGAAGGCGAATATCTGATTATTGCGGGACCGTCTCATGATGGCGCAATTTTCAATCAAGCTCTGGCGACAAATGGCATATTTGCCAGCGAAATTTCGCCCCGCAGCCAATCGCTCGAAGAATATTACCTGAGCCTGACTAATTTTCAAGCAGAAGCCCCCGCCTATTATTACCCACAACTTCAGCCGCAACCTCAATACCCGCCTATGAGCCAACCCGGAGGTAATCCTAATGGCAACTAATAGCCTCTATCAGCCCAAACCCAGCCTTCTAACCTCCTACCGCCATGAGCTTTTCAAGGGGGTCAAGCATAAATTCTATGCTTTTGTGATTTTTATTCCACCCGCTTTGACTTTGCTGATTATTTTGCTGCAATTTTTGATTAAGATTTTTGGTAATGTGGGAAGCAGAGTCCCTACTAATTCGAGCATTACCAATAGCCTCTACGGGTTGGGCGACAAAGGGACTTTTGCCGAAGCCAGTAGTACACTCTTAGTAGGAATTGGTGGTTCCTACGGGATTCTGCTAATTATTGCTGCAACCCTGATGGTGGCTAATGAATATCGCTGGAATACGATTAAAATGCTGGCAACCCGTCAACCGGTGCGGGCAAATCTGGTGCTATCGAAATGTTTGTTTGCCCTGACCCTATCGGCAGCAATTTGCCTCTCGTTTATAGTTAGCTGGTTTATCTATGCCCTATTTTTGAAATATTTTTATAGCCAACCATTTGGCTTTACTGATTATGACCTGAGCAATATCGGCAACGGTTTGCGTTATATTATATTTGCCTACCTGCATAATTTTATTCTGGCTTTAATCGCCATTGCGATGACATACCGCTTTAAAACCATTGTGGCGGGGCTTATTTTTTACGTGATTTATAACGCCATAGATGGCACGCTCAACGTTTTTGGTACGGCTTTCGCCAATAGTGGCACTGCCGAGTTGCCTGACTGGCTAAAACCCCTGGCTGAAGTTTTACGTTTTATCCAACCTTATTTGCTTTCGGGTAGTATCAACCGCATTCAGATGCAAGAGACGGTTCTTCAGTTTAGTTTTAGTTCAGCTGGGAACCAAATTGGGCAAAACAGCCAAATTGTCATAAGCAACCCGGTCTGGTTGGCATGGCTAATGCTAGCGATTTATACCTTTTTGTTTACCCTGGCGGCGGTTTGGGTCTTCTCAAGCCGTGATATTACGGATTAAGACCAACCCTCTAGGCTAAATTGACAAAAAGCCCAGCCTGAAATATAATTTCCGGGCTATAAGGGCAGTTAGCTCAGTTGGTAGAGCGCCACGCTTACACCGTGGATGTCACAGGTTCGAGTCCTGTACTGCCCATCTTTGTTGCTAGTTGTTCGTTATTATTCCTGGTTCGCGCATTTTAAAACGGGAATTTAAGATTGACTCCACACCAGGAATTAAATTGCTATAAAATCGTCCTATACTACCTGCGCTTGCCCCGGAATAGTGGATTGTAGGAATAGTCAGACTGGCAGCAGCTCGAAATCTACTGGTGTCCTACACCCCACTGAAGAATGTAATCGCTGCCGATTGTAAAATACCTCCATATATTCAAAAATTACTGTCCTGGCCTCTCTTCTGCTCTCAAAAATATAGCGATTGGTACATACCACTTTCAATGTCCCGAAAAAGCTTCCCATTAAGGCGTTATCGTAACAATCACCCTTGCGGCTCATACTGATCAATGGTAAGTATTGTTGGAGTAAAGCCTTGTACCCCCACTGGTGTATTGGCTACCCCGATCACTGTGATGCAAAAAACCTTCAGAGGGGTTACGGCGGTGCAAAGCCATTAGTAAGGCTCTTTCTACCAGAGCTTCATCCCGGTTTGCTCCTATCGACCAACCCTCCACTTTCCTTGAATAAATATTCACCAGAGCCGCTAGGTACAACCAAGCTTCTTTGGTCCAAACCCCAGTAATATCCCCAACCCATTTCTGGTCAGGAGCACTAGCCCTGAAATCCCGGTTTAGCCGGTTAGGTACTACCGGATTTGAGTGCTTGCTATCGGTCGTAACAATCGTGCGTTTCTTGCGCCGATGGTACAAAACACTATCGGATACCCCAAGCTTCCGGGCGATTTGGACTGCGGATTTGCCCAGGTAACCACGAAAGTGCTGGTAAAAGGCTCAGTGGCAAAATCCGCAAAGGCAATGTGCGCTTACGCCAGGCTTTAATCGAAGCTGCCCACGGAGCCGCTCGCAGTAAAAACACTTTTTTAGGCGAAATATACCGACGCTTAGCACGCCGAATGGATAAGTACCGGGCGATGGTAGCGGTGGCTCACCGAATTTTATTGATAGTGTATCACGTCCTGAAGGGAGAAGATTTTAAGGAACTGGGTGCAGATTACCAGGATGCTCATCGGCGGGAACGACTTGAACGAGGGTTGGTAAGACGGTTAGAAAAACTGGGTTACGAAGTTAACCTACAACCGGTTAAAGCGGTAGCCTTGGCAAGTACAGGATGAGAACTGGGTTGGTCTGCAGCCCAGCCCGTAAGACTTATTTTCACAAGAGCCACCACAGGGAATTTCCTCCTCATACCTTTACGACCATCCAGTGTAATGTTAGAATGTTAACAGACACTTTAAATAGAGAGACTAACTGATTACAACATATTTTTCTGGTCTCATATGTTTCAGAACTGGAGTTGATGCCAGGATGTTAGGCGAAAACAGTATTATCAATAACCGCTACCGCCTGGAGAAAAAAATCGGGCAAGGTGGTTTTGCCAGAGTTTATCTGGGAACCGATGAACTCCTTAAACGGCCAGTTGCAATTAAAGTTTTAAGTAACGATTTGAGCGAGGATGAAAACTTTTTGGGAAGGTTCCAGAAAGAAGCTGTTTCGGTTGCCAGCCTAAATCATCCTAACATCCTCAGTGTTTTTGATTATGGTCATGTTGAAAATACGGCTTACCTGGTAATGCCCTATATTTCAGGTGGCACTCTTGCCGACAAACTTCGTGGCGGGCAAAAACTCCATCCCCAGGATGCCAGCTTTTTCTTGCGACAGGCGGCTGCCGCCCTGGATTATGCCCACCGCCGCAGTATTGTTCATCGGGATGTAAAACCCCAAAACATGTTAATTGAGTCCGAAACCAACCATTTACTTTTAGCCGATTTCGGTATAGCTAAAGTTTTGAGGTCTAGCAATAGTTCAAATAGCAATACCGCCGTGATGGGTACTTTGAGTTATATGGCCCCCGAACAACTGAGTGGGAATGTTGGCCTAACCACTGACGTTTACGCTCTGGGATGTGTGCTTTTCCAGATGTTAACCGGGCAGTTACCCTATTCCGGAGCCACCGAGACCGTTATTACCTCGCACCTGATGGCCCCAGTTCCTTCACTGGTAGCCCGATCACAGGGTACTTTGCCGCCTATTTTGCAAACCATTTTTGACCGAGCCCTTGCTAAAAAACCGGAAGACCGCTATGCCAGTGCTGGGGAAATGGCTAAAACCTTTCAAGCCATAATATCCTCTATTTCAAATACTCCGGCGGCCAATTATCAAACAATGCCGATACCTGGTGGGCCTAATCCAATTACCGGGCGGAGCGCGACTTTTGAAAACCAGGTCAATCCTCAGCAATACCCCC
This sequence comes from Chloroflexia bacterium, assembly GCA_038207495.1. GTDB lineage: Bacteria > Chloroflexota > Chloroflexia > Chloroheliales > Chloroheliaceae > Chlorohelix. Next base: position 4,694 of record JBBQZS010000098.1, on the reverse strand, counting down.
CGACGGTTGCTCAGAATAACTATCCAATACCAGGTAGCTCGAATTTTACCCCCTCCAACCCCACACCGAGCTGGTATACCCCAACAAATCCGCCCCAGCCAATTTCTACTGTTACCCCACCCCAGGGGCTACAACCAACCCAAATTGTCACTGGTAGTAATACTGGTAGCCAATCGCAAACGGTTATTGCACCTGTACGGAAAAAACGGAATGGTGGTCTGTTGATTGGTGGTGGGGTTGCATTATTAGCCATAGCTCTCGCTATCGGGGCATTTATTCTTTTCTTTAACAAGCCCGACCTCAACCTTGGACTAAAGGAGGCTAATAGCAGCTTCTTTGAAAAGGGGGAACATGAAGCGGGACTGGCTAAATTCAAATCGCTTACCAATAGTTACCCGGAGGAATTTCGGCTGTGGCGTGATTATGGGCTGGCTCAATATTTCTGGAAAAGGGATGTTGACTCGATTGATACCCTGAATAAGGCGGTGCGGCTGAATCCCAAAGACCCCCAAACCTCCTTATATCTTACCAGCGCGTTATTGGACAATTACCGCTTTGGCGAGGCCGAAAAAGCTGCTAAAACTACCCAGGAGCTTGACCCCAACGGCTGGTATGGTCATGCCGCTATTGCCGCATATAATAGTCGGATTTTCAAATTTGATGTAGCCGTGCCGGAATTTGCCGCAATGCAAAAGGCAGCGGGAACTACTACCGACCCCTATTATTATTGGGTTATTGGTACCTATTATTATTATGAGGCTAAAACCAAGTGGCCGAATTTTAGTGCCACCAACCGGGCGGGCTACGAAGCTCTGGATAAAATTATCAGTAACTGGCCGGACATGCCCCAGATAGTGGCCTTGCGCGGAATTTTCTTTGCCGGGGCGGATGTAACTAACAATATTCCAAGAGGGGCCGAAATCGTCCAGCAAGCCTTTAAACAGCAGCCTGATTCATCCCGAATTTTAAGTATCCTGGGTTATCTGGCGCGGTTCTACCAGAATGACCTGTCTAATGGCGATAAATATGCCAGAGATGCACTCAAGCTCAATGATGGCGACCCCGAAGCTAATCTGGTGCTGGCGGGAGTTTTGGGTAGTCGTAAAGACTTTGACGGTGCCTACAAAAGATATGAGAAATGTACTCAGGTTAACCCTTATCAAGACCAGTGTTACCACGATTGGGCCTATTTCCTGGGCGTACAATCGCTGGAAGAAGATTTGACTGGCAGTAAAGACAAAGCTCTGACTTTGCGGCAGCAGGGGTTGGAGAAAGCTCAAAAGGCACTAAGCTTCACCCCTAACCATGCTGAATACGCTTTGCGGGTAGCATATTTCCAGTATTTCCTGGGTAATTATAACGAAGCGATTAAATTGCTGGAGAAAAATACAACCGTCAGAACTAATAGTGCCTGGGACTATGCGATTCTGGGACTATCTTATCTGGCAACCGGGCAAAAAGCGGGGGCGCAGGATATGTTCAACCGCGCCCTAAAAGTTGATGCTAACGATTATTATGTTAAAAATCTGGGCGAAAGGCTCGCTAAAGCTTAACGCTTTTTGTCTAGGAGTTCCCAACATAACTTCTCATATTCGTCAGTTACATGCTCCCAACTATAATGGGCATTAACCCTTTCCAGAGCCAGTTGGCGTTGTTGTTCCACCAGTTCGGGATTATCAAGCAATTTCTGGAGGGTCTGGCTTAAACTAGAGCTGCCTTCTTGCCCGTGATAACTAAAACCAGCATCGCCCATGGTTTCCAGATTTTCTGCCGTATCATTCACCAACACACAGTTACCGAAAGCCATCGCCTCCAATAAGGCCGGGTGGGTGCCGCCTACCTCCGAGGTTTCAACAAACAAATAGGCATTGGTACTCAATTCGCGGTAGCCCTCGCCAAAAAGATAACCTGTAAAAATAACTCCCGCCCCTGCCAGTGACTTTAAGTGGCGGATGTATTCTTCGGCATAAGGAGCGTCGCCCACGATTACGCATTTGTAGGAGGTGTCCAGACCCTTGAAAGCTTCCACCAGATGATGGGCGCAGTTTTCCGGCACCAATCGGCCTACGAATAATATATATTTTCGACTTTCCAGCCCGAATTTTTGAAGATACTCCCCCGGCGGTAAGGGCTCAACCCTGGCCCCATAAGCGATATAATTGGTAGTTTTTTTGTATTTTTCAAGATAGTAGGCTTGCACCACCTTTGAGTCAGTAATTACCCGGTGGGGGAATTTGGTAGAGAGCCATTCGGCAAACTGGATATATTTCTTGGCGGGGCCGGGCCATTTGGCGCGTTTCCAATCCAGACCGTCCACATTCAGGATTACTTTCTGACCAAAAAGGCGGGGGATAATCGCTAAAGGGCCGTTGCCTGAAATAAACATCAGGGCTACATCATAGCGGGCGGGAATGGCATGTAGGCAGGAAATAAAGGTATGCACAATTGTATCCAGGTATTTATTCCGCACTGTCGGTAATTTAACCAGCCGCATTCCCCGGTAAAATTCACCCTCGTATTTTATGTGGTGAGAGCGGCAATAAACTGTCACCGAATGGCCTCGATCCACTAACAATGCCCCCACTTCCTCTACACAGGTCTCAAAACCACTATAGCTGGCGGGTATCCCCCGCGTACCAATCATTGCAATCCTCATAGGCCTTTTCTATTTGCCGCCACTTGATAGGCGGCCAGGGTTAGAGTGGCGGTATCGTCCCAGCTAAAACGGGCTGCCTGTTCTAGCCCTTTCCGGCTCATTTCCTTTGCCAGATTGTCGTTAGTTAATACTTTCGTCAAGGCTTCGGCTAATTCGTTGGGTTTATCCGGGTCAATTAGGAGAGCAGCCTCCCCCGCTACCCAGGGCAACGATGCCCGATTGGAGGTAATAACCGGGGTGCCACAGGCCATCGCCTCCAATACAGGCAAACCAAAACCTTCGTAAAAGGAGGGATAAACAAAAACTTTAGCGGCATTATAAAGCAGCACTAAATCCTGCTCCGGCACATAACCCGTAAAGATAATCTGGTTTTCAAGGTTGTTCGCTTCCACCGCCTGATAAACCTCCCGGACCTGCCAGCGCGACTTGCCGACCATCACCAGCGGCATAGAGGCTAACCCCTGACTTTTAAGAATCGCAAAAGCCTGGATAAGCCCAATCAGATTCTTGCGGGGCTGGATATTTCCTACCGCCAGAATAAAGTCGTTTGCAATCCCATATTTCTGGCGTATTTCTTGCCAAGCCATTTTATCGTTAATAGGCTGGAAATGAGTCAGGACTCCGCAGGGGGTTACGACTATTTTCTCAGGGCTTGGATTGTAAATTTCAAGCATTTCATCCCTGGTAAATTCGGAAGGCACAAAAACCCGCCGAGCTTTTTTTATCGAGCGCGGCACCATATTCCCTAACAACAGACGGTCTCGGCCTGAAAACCACTCAGGAAAGCGTTCAAACGAGATGTCATAAACCGTCACCACTAGCGGGCAAGGACAAAAGGGCGGGGCGTTGTAGGAGGTTATATGCAGAAGGTCAAGGCCGTATTTTTTGACCAATCTGGGGAATTCCAGCAACAACCGCCGCACCGAGGAGCGGGTCGGCAGCGTTACCACTGTCACGTTTGACCTTCCTTGAATCTGGTCAGGCAAATTAGCCAAATCTTCTACAAATAAATAATAGTGGTTCTGGCTATCCAGGCGGGTGAGAGCCTCAATTAATCCGCGCGCTCCGGTTTCATTACCGCCCTCGCCCTGACCAAGCATATGAGCATCTATCCCAATCTTCATTCTTTAGCCTCCGATGCTGGCGGCAACACGGTCTGGCGCAGCAAATTTTGCCTTGATTAGCAGCGTACCAGCCCGAATCAGCCCCAATTGCAGCCAACTAAAGCCCAACCATAAAGCACTGGAAAACTGGAAAACCACCAGCAATCCGGCAAAACTGACACATAGGGCCATCACTATTATTGCCGTTTCGCTGCTTTCAGCTTTCAGCACAGAGCGAAATGCCACCAGAAAGAGCCAGCCAAACCAGCCCATAAATAGCCCAAAGCCAATTAAACCGCTATCATGTAAACTCATTAACAGCATATTTCCAATCCAGTCCGGCGTATTGGAGCTGGTAATGTATTTCTGGGCAAAAGTATTAGCTCCGTTGCCGATCAAGGGGTTTTGCCACCAGTCTTTTAGGGCGCGACTAACCACCCCTAGCCGCCAGCTAATAGAGTCACCAGCCAATAAGCGTGAGCCCATCTGACCGGGTTCTACCAGCCCGTTTTTAGGCTGTCCGACACTATTGGGCTTGTTCGGGTTGTTTGGTTGAGATTGGTCAACCCGAACGGTTTCTACGGGGGCATCGGGACTCTGCGGCAAAATAAGAGTACAGGCAAGCTGGTAGTTAGCGGCCAGATATACCAGGGGCAGGGCAATCACAATCGCAATAACCCCCTTTATCAATATTGCCCTTTTATTTCGCGCCAGAAATAAGAGGGCCAATAAACCGAGCACGAAACCAACCCAGGCACTACGGGTCAAACTCAAAGCCAGAGCTAAGGGGGTAAGGATTAGAGCGGCATAATATAACGACCTCGGCAGCCTTTTCCCGCCCAAACCCTGCCAGCCAATTCCCAATAAGCCCGCTACTAAGACATAGCTGGCGAAAATATTGGGCTCAACCTGGGAAGCGTAAGGGGAAAAGGTGC
>JBBQZS010000097.1:0-17525 GCA_038207495.1 Chloroflexia bacterium | reverse complement strand
TTCCATCAAGTCGTCAATCATTACAAAAATCGTTATAATCCATTCGGCACTCATAAGTTCCTCCTTTACGTAGATTGGTTTTGGTCAACTCAATTTTGTAAGGTTTGCTTATGGGTGTCAACTAGCAATCAAGGTAATTATCTATATAGATGATTTCACCTGTTATCTGATAACGCCCCTCGCCTAGAAATAGACAGGATTTGCTGCTATTTAGGGCAGGATTTATTTGATGCTTATACCCGAATTCCAAGACTAAATGTTTGTTTTGGCCTACTTCAAAATCGCCGAGGTTATCTATCATAGACCAATATTCAATATTAAATTGCCACTGAATATCTTTCATTGAGGGATTTGAATTTTTCATAATTTTATTAGAACAAGGGCTGTTCGCGAACCGCCCCTACGATTAAATTTCTGGGTAGATTCATAAGTGACTCGTGAGAAATGACCATTATTCAAAGCTTTGAACTCAGCTACGAAACCATTCACAATTGGGAAACCGAATTTACGAGGCTAATAGCGATCGTACTCAAAGCGAAACGAAGTGGAAATTCTAACGTCGGTTTTAAAGCCGAGCGGTGGGGTGCCCATATCGTTAAGGCAGCAAAGTGGTCCAATTTCTTGCTGTGGTGGCGATGCCACCACAGCAAACCTTAGAGTCATGTGCTAAATTTTCTGACCGTTATTAAATATCAAAACGATCAGAGTTCATAACCTTAGTCCAGGCAGAAACAAAATCTTGCACAAACTTTTCTTTGTTATCATCCTGGGCATAGACTTCAACATAAGAGCGCAGAATCGAGTTAGAACCTAAGACAAGATCCACGCGCGTAGCTGTCCACTTGACCGCACCTGTCTTGCGATCAATGATTTTATAAAGATTGTTGCCATCAGGTTCCCATTTGAACGCCATATCCGTCAGGGTCACAAAGAAATCATTAGTCAGTGCCCCTTCACGTTCAGTGAATACCCCATGCTTAGCTCCGCCGTAGTTTGTCCCTAAAACACGCATACCGCCAATAAGTACCGTCATTTCGGCGGCAGTCAGGCCCAAAAGTTGTGTACGGTCAAGCAGGAGCTCTTCCGGGCTGACAGAGTAATTCTTTTTAAGCCAGTTGCGATACCCGTCATGGATAGGCTCAAGCGGTGCGAAGGAGGCAACATCTGTCAGCTCCTGGGTTGTATCACCGCGACCAGGGGAAAACGGAACCGTCACATCAAAGCCAGCGGCTTTGGCAGCTTGCTCAACCCCGACATTCCCGGCTAGAACAATCACATCGGCCAAGCTTGCGCCCGTAGTGGTGGCAATGCCTTCCAGAACTCCGAGCACCCTGGCAAGACGTTCTGGCTCATTGCCTTCCCAACCTTTCTGCGGCTCAAGGCGGATACGAGCCCCATTGGCACCACCACGCATATCCGAACCACGGAAAGTTCGGGCACTATCCCAGGCGGTGGTAATCATTTCGCTTATGGTCAGGCCGCTATTCGCAATGTGCGCTTTGACAGCAGACACGTCATAATCCTTAGGGCCGGCGGGGATAGGGTCCTGCCAGATCAAATCTTCCTGTGGCACATCCGGGCCAATATAGCGATCCTTCGGGCCCAAATCACGGTGGGTCAGTTTGAACCACGCCCGCGCAAACGTATCAGCGAAATACTCTGGGTCTTTATAGAACCGCTCAGAAATTGCCCTGAAACCAGGATCCTTAATCATAGCCATGTCAGCATCGGTCATCATCACCCTACCTCGGAGTGATGGGTCTTCCACATCAGCAGGCTTGTCTTCTTCCTTGAGGTTGATAGGTTCCCACTGAAATGCGCCAGCAGGGCTTTTCTTCAATTCCCATTCATAGCCGAAAAGCATCTGTAAATAGCCGTTGTCCCACTTGGTGGGCTGGCTCGTCCAGGCCCCTTCGAGACCGCTAGTGACCGTATCACGACCAATTCCTCGCGTGACCTTGTTAATCCAGCCAAACCCCTGTTCTTCCACATTCTCACCTTCGGGTTCTGGCCTCAACTGGCTGGCATCGCCATTGCCGTGCGTCTTGCCAACAGTGTGACCTCCGATGGTCAGGGCGGCGGTTTCCTCGTCGTTCATCGCCATGCGGCTAAACGTCACGCGTAAATCCTGGGCTGTCCGAAGCGGGTCCGGCGTGCCGTTCACGCCTTGCGGATTGACGTAGATCAACCCCATCACCACTGCGGCCAGCGGGTTTTCCAGCGTCTCACGATTTTCTCCGTCCCCGCCATAACGGGTTGAAGTAAGCCACTCCTTTTCGGCACCCCAGTAAATGTCTTTTTCAGGATGCCAGATGTCTTCTCGACCAAAGCTAAACCCAAAGGTTTTGAACCCCATGGACTCATAGGCCATATTACCCGCGAGAATCATAAGATCAGCCCAGCTAAGCTTGTTGCCGTACTTTTTCTTGATAGGCCAAAGCAAGCGCCGTGCTTTATCAAGGTTCGCGTTGTCCGGCCAGGAATTAAGCGGAGCAAATCGCTGGTTGCCTGTCCCTGCCCCACCCCGACCATCGGCGATACGATAGGAACCCGCCGCGTGCCACGCCATACGGATCATAAGGCCACCATAGTGTCCCCAATCCGCCGGCCACCACTCCTGACTGTCAGTCATAAGAGCGATCAAATCCTTTTTGAGGGCGTCAACGTCAAGTTTTTTGACTTCTTCGCTGTATTTGAAACCTTTTTCCATCGGATTGGTCTTTGTGTCGTGCTGGTGGAGAATGTCTAGATTTAAGGTATTAGGCCACCAATCCGTGTTTGATAAGCCGACAACAGTGTGTCCACCGTGTATCACCGAATATTTTTCGGGAGCTTCTAAGGTCATATTCCTCTCCTTTTTAAGGTCATTGCTTGATTAGCTTGTTATAGGTGCTAAACTAGCGCAATGTTAATTTATAAGAAACAATACACCCATTATTTGATAATTACGCCTGTTACTACTGATTGTTAGCGTCACTTCTCATTTTCTCACCCGCACTTATTTCTGTGCTGGCAGGCCATTTGATTTAACCAGCCAAAATAAAAGGCTTAAATCTGTCGAAAAACCCACTTCCGATTGACAGTGCTAAATTCAAACCCGTAATAGCTAAAAATTGATAAAGCAGGAACAGTTAATTGCAACGTAAGGGCTAAACCTCAGGATTGGCAGCTGGAACAATAGCCCCAGTACAATATCTCGGACTGTCTAATACGAAAGCCATTCTTTTCAATAGAATCTGGTTCAGGGATGGAAACCTGGCGCAATACATCTTCAATTTTCTGACACTTGATACAAATCAGATGGTTATGAGGGGAGGTAATAATATCAAAGCGACTTTGCTCGCCATAATATTTTATCTCCATTATTTCGCCCATTTCCACCAACTCGCGCAGTGTTTTATAAACAGTACCAAGCGAAATATCGGGAATGATGGCCCGCACGTCTTCGTAGATGTCCTCGGCACGGGGATGAGAGCGGTTACTCTCGAGTGCCTGATAGATTAAGCGACGTTGTGGTGTAACCTTCTTCCCCTCTCTATGCAAGCGATCACATAATGAAAGAGTCGTAAACATACAGTAACCACTCCCTCCTCACTTGGATGGCTGCTTGTTGAGCAACATCTTATTTTTCTTGATTGCTGTTGGTTAGCTAATAATGATTATTAGTTAAAAGTCATTATAGCAAACAGCCGAAAGAGTGTCAACCCTTTTATGAGCCTGTACCAGGGAAAATGCGTTTGGACAAAAAAGGCTCAGCTTTGGTAAGATTTAAGTTCTCAAGCTAAAATCAAACCAAAGGAGAGCTAAATGGAATATACAAACATTCCGTTAGTGTGGAAAATTCGTCCGCCAGCTTATTCCCCTGCCGACCACCGACCACTGTTTACCGTTGGGAATTGCGGCCCAGGACGGGCTTTCTGGCCTGTTCCACCGGGTCTTCGTCCACAATCATACGGCGAAGCTCCACCACCTGGTCCCGCAAGAGGGCAGCCTTCTCGAATTCGAGCATCTTGGCTGCCGTTTTCATCTGGCCTTCCAGGTCTTTAACCAGCCGCACAATCTCATCTTTGGGCAACGCGCCGGGCAGCACATCCCCCGCCTCAGCCCCAGTCACGGAGTAATCAGCCCGACTTTCGGCCACCGCCCGCACCCGGTCAGTAATATCCTTGATTTCCTTGATTATGCTGGCTGGTTCGATATTGTGCGCCACGTTATACTCAACCTGAATTTTGCGGCGGCGATAGGTCTCATCAATCGCCCGTTGCATCGAATTGGTAACATGGTCAGCGTACATAATCACCCGACCTTCCAGGTGACGAGCGGCCCGCCCAATAGTCTGGATTAATGAACCTTCCGAGCGTAGAAAACCTTCTTTATCGGCATCCAGAATCGCCACCAGCGAAACTTCGGGCAAATCCAGACCTTCCCGCAACAGGTTGATACCAACCACCACATCGTATATCCCCAGCCGCAAGTCCCGCAGAATCTCAACCCGTTCCAGGGTCACAATATCGCTGTGCAAGTATTGGGTCTTAGCCCCCATCTCCACCAGATAGTCGGTCAATTCCTCCGCCATCCGCTTGGTGAGGGTCGTTACCAGCACGCGCTGCCGTTTGCGCACTCGCACCTGAATTTCGCCCAACAGGTCATCAATCTGGTTTTTGGTAGGTTTGACCTCAATTTCGGGGTCAATCAAGCCGGTAGGCCGAATAATTTGTTCGGCGACCCCTTCGGCTGGGGTGTGTTCGCGCTCGTAAGGGCCGGGAGTTGCCGAAACATAAACCGCTTGATGAATATGCTTCTCAAACTCCTCAAAAGTTAGGGGGCGATTGTCAGCAGCACTTGGCAACCGGAAACCATAATCAATCAGATTCAGCTTGCGGGAGCGGTCGCCACCATACATCCCGCGCACCTGGGGCAAGGAAATATGCGACTCGTCTACAAAAGTGGTGTAATCGTCCGGGAAGTAATCCAACAGCGTCCAGGGTTGTTCACCCTCGCCCCGTCGCGCCAGATGCCGGGAGTAGTTCTCCACCCCACTACAGTAGCCCGCTTCTTCCAGCATTTCCAAATCGTAAAGGGTGCGCTGCTTCAGGCGGGCGGCTTCAACAATTTTGCCCTGTTCCTCAAACTCCTTGAGCCGTTCTTCCAACTCGGCCCGAATGTCGCCAATGGCCTGCCGCATCTTATCCGCACTGGTGACAAAGTGCTTGGCGGGGTAAATGTCCACTTTGGTGCGCTCAATCAGGATTTCGCCCGTCAACGGGTCAATTTCGGTGATGCGCTCCACCTCGTCGCCAAAAAGCTCCACCCGCAAGGCAATTTCCTCATAAGCCGGGTAAATCTCCAAAGTATCGCCGCGCACCCGGAAAGTGCCGCGTGTTAATGACATATCGTTGCGGGTGTATTGCAAATCTATCAGGTGGCGCAGCACCCGTTCGCGCCGGACGGTTTCGCCCTTCTGGAACGAGACAATAATCTTGCCATATTCTTCCGGCGAACCCAAACCGTAAATACATGAGACCGAAGCGACGATAATCACATCCCGCCGTTCCATCAGGGCGCGGGTGGCAGCATGGCGCAACTTGTCAATTTCTTCGTTTACATCAGCCGTTTTCTCGATATATACATCATTACGGGGAATATAGGCTTCCGGCTGGTAATAGTCGTAATAGCTGACAAAATATTCAACGGCATTGTTCGGGAAAAACTCTTTGAACTCCTGATAAAGCTGGGCCGCCAGGGTCTTGTTATGGGCCAAAATCAGAGCAGGGCGTTGGGTTGCCTCTATTACGTTGGCGATAGTGAAAGTCTTACCACTACCCGTAACCCCCAGCAAGGTTTGATGGCGCATCCCCTCTTTTACACCCTTCGCCAGTTGGATAATGGCCTGGGGTTGGTCGCCAGTAGGTTTAAAATCAGAAACTATCTTGAATTCGGGCATCGAGCCACGCCCTCCTTTTTCCTTCTCGTTATTCTTATCACTCTTGCCGCGCCTAAAAATATCTGGGGAGACGGCAGAAAAGTGCCACTTTTGGCAAAAATCAATCATTAAAAATTATAACTGAAATGTCCAGTTAATGGGAGAGTAGGAAAGTATTGTAGTTTCCGCCACAGACACCTATAGTTCGTCAGGTTATGATTCGCCTGTAGTCAGCTAAATTTGTCAAACACCTTTTTAAATAAATGTTGAATTGGTAAAGTTATTACGGGAACGGGAGTATAACAGGATGGTCAGTTTTGTTTTAAACTCGATAACTTTGGCGGGAGACCCAATGCCTAGCTCTGGCGGTGGTCTGGGCGAGTTGTTCGCACGAGTCGGGCTATTTTTACTAGGCATGCTGGTTTTTGTTGGGGGATGTAGTTTGGCCTGGCGTTATATACCCTGGTTGCGAGCCTTAGTACCTCAACCTGAAGATGCCGACAGGATTCTGGGTCAACCTGCGCCGGAGTTCAAGCCTAGCCGGGTAATTGACCTCTTGAATCTAAGTAAATCTACCCCTGCGCCCGCCCCGGAAGTGGCTAAGGCGGTAGAAACGGTTAAACCCGAAGTAGTGGCGGAAGCTCCTAAACCCACTGTCGGTACTTCCAGCACGCCTATTCTGGAAGCGATTGAAAAGGCCAAACAAAAGGCCCGTGACAAAGCCGCCGCCGATAAAGCCGCCCAACAGGCCGAAAACGAGGCTGCTGAAGAAGAAGAGGCCGGTTTGGAGTTACCGGTTGCGGGTATGAGTGCCGCCAAAGGGGATTATTCGGCTCTGGGTGAAGGTGGGATGCTGCATAACGACCTCGAAATAGCCCTGGCGGATGGTCGCCCCGGCTCGGTAGTAAAGGCCGCCAGCGATATTAACGGCGTTGCTACCAGTTCGCCGATTGTAATCGTGAGTCGCGAAGAATAGCTATGCAAGGCGGTCTTTTAGATGTTTAGGGTGTGTAGCCGCGACGGGTCATTTCTTGTTCGGCCAGGCGAAGGCACATTGCGGCATAGTTCGCCAGTATCAGACTACTTTCGCGCTCACCATTATTGTCGGAAGTAGCCTGTTTTTCTTGTCCATCAATAAAGTCCCGCAGAAATCGGATATGTTCCCGCAATACCTCAAGATTGGAAGTACCGTAAATCGCCGTGACCTGCTCGTTAGTGTAGAAATATTTGCTTTGAAAAATAGAGAATGCCGGATGTTCTAGCACAGTGTTACCACGATTATAGATATTTGCAGAGATAGTTTTGGGCCATCCCTGCGGTTTGCCAAATTTACCAGTTTGTAGCGGTCAGCATTTCGCCCGGCTGCCCTGCCACTTCTTCAAGATATTTTTCGGCTTCCAGAGCAGCCTTACAACCACTCCCCGCCGCCGTTACCGCCTGACGATAGCGGAAGTCGAAAACATCGCCTGCCACAAATACCCCTGGTACACTGGTGATAGTTTCGCTGCCGGGTTGAGCCAGAATATAGCCCGCTTCATTCATTTCCAGCACGCCCTCAAAAATTGAGGTATTGGGGCGATGTCCGATAGCAACAAATACCCCCTGCAAAGCCCTCTCGCTAGTTTCGCCCGTTTTGAGGTTTTTCAGCTTTATCCCTTCAACCTTGACCTCGCCAAGTACTTCTTCGACAGTGGTATCAAAAAGCACCTCGATTTTAGGATGTTTGAAAGTGCGTTCCTGCATGATTTTGCTAGCCCGGAACTTATCCCGGCGGTGAATTAGATTTACCTTGCTGGCGAATTTAGTCAAGAACAGGGCTTCTTCCAAGGCACTATCGCCACCGCCAATTACGGCAATTTCCTTGCCCCGGAAGAAATAGCCATCACAGGTGGCGCAACTGGAAACACCCCGCGCCATCAAACGTTGTTCGCTTGGTAGACCCAACCACATTGCACTGGCCCCGGTGGCTACAATCACCGCTTCGGCCTCGTGTTCGTCTTCCTCCACATAAACTTTTTTCAGTTTGCCACTAAAATCTACTCTGGTGGCATCCATATCAATAAATTTAGTGCCAAACCGCTCGGCCTGTTTCCGCATGTTTTCCATCAACTCCGGGCCCTGTACGCCCTCGGAGAAACCAGGAAAATTCTCGACCTCGCTGGTGAGCATTAGCTGACCACCCTGCGAATATCCGGCAATACACAAAGTATCCAGGTTAGCCCGACTGGTGTAAATCGCTGCTGTCAGAGCGGCTGGGCCACTTCCGATGATAATAACCCGCAATTCTTTTTCCGACATTTAAGATAGGCTCCTTTTTATAAAGGCTTTTGGTAATTAGGCTACGTAAAAACGATTGTTGATAATTTGTTTTAGGTTTTCTATTTTAGATTTTCAACTTTAGGTCAGAAGTTAGAGGAGACAAACTCATTTTCAAGAAGCAGTGCTATCCATTTTATACCAATAGAACGATTTTAGCAGAAGCCAGGCCAATCCGCAAACCTATTGGTGGTTTGTAATCATTTCGCAACATTTCCTCCTCCTAAAAACCCTTGACAGGTCAACGATTTTAGAATAGCATTGTCATATCAAAGATTGATATGTCAAAGAATATGTTTGAAGTAATTTCATTGAAGTTGGATGATGTTAGTTAATTGAAAGACAAGGAAAAGATGGTGGCAAACCCAACCATAAGTGCAAACCAAAGTAACAAGCGAGAAACATGGCGGCGACTAAGCCAGACGCAAACGTGGGCGGCAAATGCCAATATACCGTTAATGTTTAGATTAAGCCGCACCAGTCGGGTGGTATCCCAACAACTTGAGGAATTTATTGAGTTGAGCATGCCCCAGATGCGGATACTTTTCGAGGCCCTTGAACCGAAAGGGGTAAGCCAATCCACCCTGACCAAACAATACCAGATAGACCCAGCTTCGATTACTCGCACCGTCCAGGCGATGGAGCGGGATGGCTTAATTACCCGCCACCCCGACGAAAACGATAATCGTTTGATGCGGGTTTATATTACCGATAAAGGTCGGCAATTAACCGAGTCGCTGCCACCCCAACTGGTTATTTTCGAGCAACAGGTGGTTAAGGGTTTGACCGATAGTGAAATTCTACTGCTGCATTCTCTTCTGGAAAAGATTGAGGGACAAATGAATCCTCAAGTCGCCGAAGAGTTAATTAAATAATAAAAATACGTCTCTGGAGGTTCTTTATACAATGGCAGATTCCGATAATAATAACAACCTAAATAAGCCAGATAACACTCAAACATTGAGCAATAAAAAGCTGGCTTTAGCCCTTTCGGGTATTATAATGAGCATTTTGCTGGCGGCGTTGGATCAAACCATCGTCAACCCGGCAATGCCTCGAATCGTGAAAGAGTTGCAGGGTTTTTCCCTCTACTCCTGGGTAACTACCGCCTATTTGCTCACTTCTACTGCTACAATTCTAATAGCCGGGAAGTTAGGGGATATGTTTGGGCGAAAAACTATTTTACTGAGCGGGGTTTTTATTTTCCTGATAGGTTCGGCCTTAAGTGGAGCATCCCCCAGCATGTTCTGGTTGGTGATGTTCCGGGGGCTACAGGGCATCGGGGCGGGCGCGTTGCAATCTAACGCTTTTGCCATTATTGCCGAACTTTTCCCCGACTCCGCCAAAAGAGCCCGCTGGCAAGGCTTTATCGCCGCCGCCTTTGGTCTTTCTTCGGTAATTGGTCCGACCCTCGGTGGCTATATCACCGATAATCTGGCCTGGAATTGGGTGTTTTATGTCAACCTACCTGTCGGATTAGTGGCTATCTTTGCCCTGATTTTCACCCTGCCACGCTCGCATGCCAGTGGGCGGCGCAAAATTGACTGGTGGGGTGCTACCCTGATTATCGGGTCGGTGGTCTCGATTTTACTGGCTTTGACCTGGGGTGGGAAGAAAGAGCCCCAGGGCTTTGCCTGGAACAGTCCTCAAATTTTAGGCTTGTTCGCGATTGGAGCAATCCTTACTGCGTTATTTATATATGTCGAAACCAAAGTGGAGGAGCCAATTCTGCCCCTGAATTTGTTCAAGTATGCAACGGTGCGGGCGGTGGCGGTCATTAGCTTCACCCTTGGCGGGGTAATGTTAGGGTCAACGCTTTTCATCCAACTATTTATGCAAGTGGTATTGGGTCAATCGGCCTCAAGTGCCGGGGCAGTATCAACCCCGCTGGCTCTGGCATTAGTAACCGCTAATATTCTAACCGGGCAATTTATCGGGCGGGTCGGTATCCTCAAGTTACCGTTTATCAGTGGGGCAATTGTAACCCTGATTGGGGTAGGTCTTTTGACTACTTTGAATGCCGATAGCCCGGTCTGGGTAATTACTCTATTTTTGATTGTGCTAGGGTTTGGTTTAGGGTTGATTATGCCCAGTATGACTATTGCGGTTCAGGAATCGGTTTCGCGGCGCGAATTAGGGGTTGGTATTTCGAGTGTCCAGTTCTTCCGTTCGATTGGTAGTACAGTGGCGGTGGCGGTAATCGGCACGATTGTTACCAACAATTATGTTTCGGACATTATGGCTGACCCTAGCACCAGAGGCCTTTCGCCCAAACTGCTGGAGGTTATCGAAGAACCCCAAAACTTGCTGGATAAACAGTTAGCGGCTAGTTTGCCACCGTCGGTGGTGGGGGCGGTGCATAGTTCGCTGGTGGATGCTATTCACGCCGGTTTCTATATTACGTTGGGTATCGCTTTCGTGACTTTGATTGCGGCCCTGGTTATACCTAATATCCGCATCAAGAGCGACCTTAAACGTAATAAAGCCGCAGGAGTTATCTCAAGCGAGACTGTAACCGAAAAGTCGGTGGAGGTTGAAGTACCGTTAGCGCACTAAGGATAAAATCATGACTATTATCGCTATTTCTCATCAGATTGGAAGTTGTGGCCGAGAAATTGGCAAGCTTGTTGCCGACAAACTAGGTGTTCCCTATGTTGACCATGAGATTGTCGAAGGAGTGGCCCAACGGCTGGGAATTTCGGAAGCCGAAGCTAACCAGATGGATGAGAAAGCCGAGCATCTGGTTGACCAGATATTGGCGGGTTTCCGGATGCAGGTAGCGGGTTACGCTGCTCAAATTAATACAGATGCGATTATAGATATTCCGACTTATCAGGAAGCTACCCAAGGGGTTCTGGCTACTGTAGCTTCCTACCCCAGCGTAGTTATTGCCGGACATGGAGCCAATTATTTCCTGGCGAAAAGGCCCGCCCTATTCAGCGTCTATATTTATGCCGCCACTGTCAACCGAATAGAGCGGCTTAAGAAACGGTCAGTCATCAGCCAGGAGGAAGCCACCAAACAGGTGCATATCAGTGACGGGGAGCGAGCTTATTACATCAAGACTCTTTACCATGCCAATTGGCGCGACCCCGACCACTATCACTTGCTAATCAATACTGACAAAATCGGGCCGGAATTAGCCGCCAGGCTGATAATTCAGGCGGTGAAATCCTAAAAAAGGCGGGGCTATTTTTACTGATGGACTTTGTTGCCCGCCATCAGCTTTAGTTGACCCCCTGCCAAAACTTTTATTCCCCCGTTGCTGTTGGGTAGCGGGGGTTGCCCATCCGCCTTGTAGCCAATCAAGCCGTAATAGGCAATATTCCCTTTGCTACCACTTTCCACCATCAATCCAACCCCGCCGTTGCCACTTATCAAGTTGCCGCTTTTGGTATCACCAGCCCTTCCCAGAATAGTATTAGTGCCGGTGCTGGTCAGATGGATACCCCCGCTTCCGTTAGGACTGGCTGTAGTGCCATTGACTGTGCCAACCCGATTACAGGTCAGAGTATTATTGCTGCCCTGTATCTCTACTCCGTAACCATCAAAACCAGCGAGTATCAGCCCGTCCAAAGTAGCCTTGCCTGATAAAATCAGGCCATTCCCGGTATAAACACCGCCTTTTTGAAGTTGCACCTGGGGTACGCCGTTGGTACATACGCCCTCGATAGTCACGCTGACCACATTCGGCACGGTCAGGGGGGTTGTAATGGTTATCAGATTAACCTGAAAAATAATTGTAGTAGGAGAGTTCAATTGTCCGGCCTGTTGCAGCGCGTCGGCCAGACTTCCTGTACCATTTCCAGTTCCGGTAGTTACAGTTAGTATATTGTTGTTATTAAGCTCGAATGCCCCGATAGTAGAACCCCTAACCAAAGTACCTCCAGCGATTCTACGCTCGGCTTGACTCAGTGGCCTTGGAAGAGGTGCTTAAGACTTTTTTTGATGCTAAAGTAGTCGGGCCAATCCGAACAAGAGGTAGTGAAGGAGTGGCGATTGATACCTATTTCTCTTTTTTATTGACGCCTATTCTTTAACCTTAAATGAGGTTGGGGTTAAGTCTAGTCTTACCCCCTTGCTGAAAAACTGGTAAAATAAAGAGCAGTTTGTGAGAAAATGATTTTGCTAAAAACTGACAGCTTTAACGACGACCAAAGACTGACAACCTTCAATTATGGATTACTTATTTCTAGCTTTTGTGGTTTTGCTGGTAGTTGCCGGACTGGTTTTTGTGGGGGTATTTATTTATCGGCTTTTTACCGTGCCGGAGTTTGGGGTACAAGGTCGCAAGCTAAATCTGGTTTTGTTACCCATAATTGGGCTGGTGGTATTGGTCAGCCTGGGATTAGCCCTATTTGGTGGAGGTAGCACCGCCGATTGGGGTGCAGTTATAGCCAGTGGTGCAGGAGCATTTGGTCTGGTAATACTTTCGGGACAGGGCTTTTGGGTGGGTTTTAAGCAGATGGATGAGGATGGAGTGGGCTTCCTGCGCTTCTTCCAGCTTGGCAGCAGCATTATTTTGTGCCTGGCCTTTGCCCCGGCCTTTTTTGCCTTTATCACCTACGCTACCAAGCTTCGGTAAAGATTTATCCAAAATCTAAATTTTTGTATCTTATCAAGAAGCTTTGGTAGTAACAATCCAGCCACTATATACTAAAGCCGAGTAAAACCGCCGGATATTCTCAAAACCAGCCTGCTCAAAAAGCTCCATAGTACGTGATTCAGCGATGGGGTGAAAATCGGCATGCGCTTTTTCAAGTTTTTGCATTACCTCCAGGGGTAATCCCATCTGGTGGCCGTGCCAGATCCAGGCTGGGCCAAATTCCTTTACAAAATCCGGGCCTCCATAAATATCCACCAGGATTAGTGGACTGCCTGGCTTGAGGTGGGATGCTATACTCGATAGCAAGGCCAACTTCGCTCCATCGTCCGCTAAAAAGTGCATTACCAGGATACAGGTTGCCGCATCAAAACTCCTTGAAACAGGCAAATTCTCTACTACACCCTGATGCAAGGTTACCTGCTCACTTAGATTATACTTATCTATTTTCTGGCGGGCTATCGCCAACATATGGGCGGACGGGTCAACCCCGCTTAGTAACCAGCCTGGCATAGCCTGACCGAAAGTAACCAATTCCTTACCGCTACCCGCCCCTACGATTAGCACTTGTGCAGTGGAGGCTATTACCGTCCTCAGATAGGCCAGACTGATTTGAAATATTGCTTCGTATCCTGGCACAAACTTACTGACCATTTTGTCATACTCAACGACCTGCAACGGTGGAGTAGCATCAAAATTAACCCCATTTGGTGCATCATTCATCTTTTTACCTTTTTTAATAAGTGTAAATTTTTGATTTCAACCCTGAGAGGATTGAGACTCAGTGGGCGGGTCAGGTCTAGTGAAGCGATTGAGCCAGTTTTCGTCTTCTTTGGCTCGTAGAATTTGGAGGAAATTGAGGATAAAGTGAGCAGAAATTACGATTAACAAACTACCCGTAATAATAAAGATAGCGGCAAAGATAAAACCAATAGCCCCCGCCAGAATCATCCCCAGCGAACCTTGTGGCACATGGACAATCCCAAAAAGTAGTGAAGAACCTACCGCCAATATCCAGGGAATCCAGGGGATGGGTAAAACCGAAAAACCACCAATTGCCAGTGCCCGAAATAACACTTCTTCAACCACCACCGCCAGTAATAGGGGCGGCAGAATTAATATCCATTGCAACCAGGTCTTGGGTACAATACTTTTCATTATAGCCGGGGAATAAATCCCAGCCCCCCAAAACCGAATTGCTAACGCCGCCAGCAAATTCGCCCCAAATTGACAAACCAAACCGATTACCGCGCCTATGGTTATATCAACCGGGATGTTGGTGGGGGGCCAGCCAAAGTATTTCTCTGGTCGGGCTACTTCCAGCGATTGGGCTATACCCAGGCACAGACCCAATAAAAGCAGCTTGAAAATAAATTCAGGGAACTGCAAAAGCAAGTTCCCTCGAATTTCAATCGTTTTAATTTCCTTGCCGTTCTGGTATGCTCCCCAATACATCAAGGACAGCAATGCAATCGTACCAATGGCAAAGATTATGGTCATAGTTTAATAACCACCCTGGTGCAACTGGATTATACCTGAGACCGTTTACGGACAACCCGTTCTTCAACGACTTCAACCGTGCCATCTTCACGTTTTCGTTCACGGCGCGTAACAACCACTTCCTCGTCATCGCCAACCGCATTGGTTGAGCTAACGGGGGCGGTATTAACGGTGGTAGTGGTACTAGCCGGGGACTTTTTATCTTTGTCCATCTGGGTTTCTTCTTTAAATTCGCGAATACCGCGACCCAGGGACTTTCCCACATCAGTCAAGCGATTTGCCCCAAAAAGCAGAATCACGATAACTAAAATTATTATCCAGACTACCGGTTTATCAAGAGCAAACATTCTAACCTCCAGGTGATTATTCAGATTGAGGATAGCAATTCAGGGTGAACAGCACCTCTCTACTTTTTTAGTATAACATATCTAGTGGGTCGAGTCTATAATTTTAAGAATTTTCTAACCCAGCTCCCTGCTTATCTTAACTCAGTTCTGGGGCAGGCGCAACGTAAACGAGCCTCGAAATCCTAAATATTTGATAAATTCTTGTAAAACTCTGACCCAATTTGATTATACAGGCGGAATTGTCTCAAAAGGTTGCAGCACTGTCCCAAACTATAAATATGTTAATATAACCCTGGAAACCCCCTCACAGCATGCTTATAGCGGCGAACCATCAAGAATAGCGCAAAGGATAAAAATAATGAAATTTACCGACGGTTATTGGCAAATGAGACCGGGAGTTAACCCTCATTTTGCGGTTGAAGCTGTCAAGGTTAAGGTTGAGCCCGACGCACTTACCATTTATGCCGCCACTAAACCGATAAAAAGCCGAGGCGACACCTTAAATCAGGCAGTTATAACCGTGCGCTTTTCTTCGCCTATGCCGGATGTCATTCGAGTACAAATGTATCACCACAAGGGTAAAGTAGCTAAAGGGCCTTCTTTCGAGCTTAAAGAGGTAGTTGATTCAGGTCATATAATCGAAATCCAGGATGAAACCCAGGCGGCTACTTTCAAAAGTGGGCGATTAAGCGTGCAAGTACGTAAAGTGGGTGGGTGGAGCCTTGAATTCAAGGATGGCGAAAAAGTTATAACCAGTAGTGGAGGGCAGGCCCTGGGAATAATAGATACGCCCGAAGGCCGCTTTGCCTGTGAACAATTGAACCTGGGGGTAGGCGAAAATGTTTATGGCCTGGGCGAAAGATTTACCCCCTTTGTTAAAAACGGTCAGAGTATAAACTTGTGGAACGAAGACGGCGGCACCAGTAGCGAACAGGCTTACAAGAATATTCCATTTTATCTGACCAACCGGGGCTATGGGGTCTTTATCAATCACCCTGAGCGCGTATCGTTAGAAGTTGGCTCAGAAAAGGTCGAGCGGGTGCAATTCAGCGTACCGGGCGAGGAGCTAGATTATTTTTTGATTTACGGCCCGACCCCCAAAGAGGTTTTGCAACGCTATACCGCCCTCACCGGACGACCCGCTCTGTTGCCGCCCTGGTCATTTGGGCTCTGGCTCAGTACCTCCTTTACTACCAATTACGATGAGGCCACCGTTACCAGCTTTATCCAGGGGATGGCCGACCGCAATGTACCTCTGAGTGTTTTTCACTTTGATTGTTTTTGGATGAAAGAGTTTCAGTGGGTGGATTTTACCTGGGATGAGCGGGTTTTTCCCGACCCGGCAGCAATGTTAAAGCGGTTAAAAGCGCGAGGACTGCGGATTTGTCTCTGGATAAATCCCTATATTGCCCAACTTTCGCCGATGTTCGACGAAGGGGTAGAAGGTGGTTATCTGGTCAAAACCCCAGCGGGCGATGTCTGGCAATGGGATCACTGGCAGGCGGGAATGGCACTGGTGGATTTCACCAATCCTGCGGCCTGTCGCTGGTTTGGCGATAAATTACGCAATCTTTTGGATATGGGGGTAGATTGCTTCAAAACTGACTTCGGCGAACGTATACCAACCGAGGTAGTTTATTTTGATAAATCTGACCCAGTTAAAATGCATAATTACTATACCTATCTTTACAACAAAACAGTTTTTGAGGTGCTGGAGGAAAAGCGGGGCATGGGTGAGGCGGTGCTGTTTGCCCGTTCAGCAACGGTAGGTGGGCAACAGTTCCCCTTGCATTGGGGCGGGGATAATACGGCCTCTTATCCCTCTATGGCTGAAACTTTGCGCGGGGGGTTATCGCTGGGGCTATCAGGCTTCGGTTATTGGAGTCACGATATTAGCGGGTTCGAGCAAACCGCCCCACCCGATTTATATAAAAGATGGTGTGTTTTTGGGCTGCTATCGTCGCACAGTCGCTTACATGGTAGCCAATCCTATCGGGTGCCCTGGTTATTTGACGAAGAAGCGGTAGATGTTGTGCGTTTCTTTACCAAGCTTAAATGCCGTTTAATGCCCTATTTATATAGTATGGCTCACGAAGCCCACGATTTTGGTACGCCAATGCTGCGGGCAATGCTCCTGGAATTCCCGAACGACCCGACCTGTGAATATCTGGATCGGCAATATATGCTAGGCGAATCGTTGTTGGTTGCGCCAATCTTTAGCCCAGATGGTGAGGTAACCTATTATCTGCCGGAAGGCCGTTGGACTAACTTTCTAAGCGGTGAGGTTGTTGAAGGTGGTCACTGGCGACAGGAAAAACACGACTATTTAAGTTTACCGCTAATGGTGCGGCCCAACAGTGTAATCGCGATTGGCTCAATTAATGATAGACCGGATTACGATTATCAGGATAGGGTAACTTTCCAGATTTTTGAGTTTGAGGATGGAGCTATGGCGGAAGTGAGTGTTAGTACAGGCCCCGACGAGCCCAAAATGCAGCTGATAGTCAATAGAGTATCTGACTCCCTTCACCTTCGAGGTGAACATGCCAAAAAACTCTGGCAAGTGCTAGTCAGGGGTAATAATCTGGTGGTAGGGGTAGAAGGTGGCACTTTCCAGGCTGATTCGCTTGGAACGTTAGTAACACCAGATGATAAGGGCAATGGATTGGAAATAAGGTTGAAAATATAAGGGGGGTATGAAACGAAAAAGCCGCAGCGGCCTATCTTGACACCACCCTGCGGTAGCACTATTGTCGGCGCTGAGGCGTTTCACTTCCAGGTTCGGGATGGAGCTGGGTGGGTCCACCACGCTCTTGCCACGACTTTTTCGTCTTTA
>JBBQZS010000096.1:0-18077 GCA_038207495.1 Chloroflexia bacterium | reverse complement strand
TTTCCGGTAGAAAGCTTCGTCTAAGCCGATTTGAAAATGCTCTTTTTTTGCGCATAAGTTTCACCAGTGCTTTTAGAAAATTTTAAACTCCTGCCCTTCAGTTTAGCACTTCTACCAGTACGACGCTATTGCACTAACGGTAAATTAACCTAACCCCCTGGCCCCCTTCCCTGATACAGTGAAGGGGGAATGATTCATAGAAGTAATTATTTATTTGAAGAGGAACACTTGATGATAGTTAATCCTGAGCGGGAGGCCGCCAATAAACGAGTTATTGAGATTTTCCAGCAAGCACAACCGGTGGTGGTGGACATCAAGCCCGCCCGTGAGGTTATTCCCGGCCTCACCGAAGATATGATTTTGCACGCCGGGCCGCCAATAAGCTGGGAGCGAATGTGCGGGCCAATGAAAGGGGCGGTATTGGGCGCGTTAGTCTATGAAGGGCGAGCTGCCAATCTTGAGGAAGCAGCCACAATCGCCGAGCGTGGGGAAATTAAACTCGAACCTAACCACGATCATAGCGCGGTGGGGCCAATGGCTGGGATCACTTCGCCCTCGATGCCGGTATGGATCCTTGAAGACCTGGTGAATCACACTACTGCTTATTGCAACCTCAACGAAGGGCCGGGCAAAACCCTGCGTTATGGAGCAAATGGGCCGGCGGTGATTGCCCGTCTGCATTGGATGAGAGAGGTTTTAGCCCCTCGATTGCGGGAGGCGGTTTTGCGAAGTGGCGGTCTGGCGATTTTCCCCCTGATTCGGGAAGCTCTGACGATGGGTGACGAGTGCCATAGCCGCAACAAGGCCGCCCTGACCTTGCTACTACAAACATTATTACCCCACTTCCTTTCCACTAACTTTTCCAGCCCGGAAATTAAAGAGGTCTATGATTTCCTGATTGGGCGGGACTATTTCTTCCTGAATCTGACAATGGCCTCTTGCAAAGCGGCCTGGCTGGCGGCGGAAAGCGTACCCCACACCAGTATTATTACCGCCCTGGCTCGCAACGGGGTGGAATTCGGCATTCGGTTGCAAGGGCAGTGGTTCGCGGCCCCATCGCCAGTGGTGAACGGGCATTATTTCCCCGAATATACCGCCGCCGACGCTAACCTGGATATTGGTGATAGTGCCATCACCGAAGCCAGTGGGCTGGGCGGTTTTGCATCAGGTGGTGCGCCCGCCGTAACGGGCTTTATCGGCGGTACTGCCGAAGAATTGATGGCGGCTAACTACGAAATGTATGATATTACCGTAGCCGAAAGTAACCATTTTTCCCTGGCAGTATTGGGCAATCGCGGCACACCCACGGGGATTGATGTGCTAAAAGTGCTGGAAACAGGCATTACGCCTTTTGTGACTACCGGGATTGCCCACCGCTTGCCAGGAGTCGGGCAGGTTGGGGCGGGGCGAGTACGCGCTCCCCTTGCCTGTTTCCAGAAAGCTAATGAACTACTGTAAAATCGTAAATCAAATATCCAAAATCGGGGCAATTCGTAGGGGCGGTTCATTCACAAGGATGAACAGGATATTTGGGGAAATCTAAAATCAAATATCCAAAATCGAAGCTGATTCGTGGTAAACTGTACAAGTTATTCACGGCGGATTTTAGACTTTAGATTTTGGATTTTAGATTTAACTTTATGGCGATTGTTTGTTTTGGCAGCATAAATATGGATTTGGTGGTACGCACTCCCCGCCGCCCTGAAGCGGGTGAAACCATCAGCGGGCATACTTTTTATGAAGCACCCGGCGGCAAGGGGGCAAATCAGGCGGTAGCGGCGGCGAAACTTGGGGCGGCTATCACCATGGTAGGGCGGGTTGGGAAAGATACCTTTGGGGCGGCGTTGCTTCGTCAGCTACAAACTGCCGGGGTAAATACCGAAAAAGTCAGCCAAACCCCGGACGCGCCTTCAGGGGTAGCCCTGATTACGGTTGAGGATAGTGGGCAGAATAGCATTATTGTGGTGGCGGGGGCGAACGGGCTGGTGGGTGTTGAGGATTTAGCAAGACTTGAGCAAGCCCTGAATACCGCCAAAGTTTTGTTATTACAGTTAGAAGTACCACTTGAGATTGTGGTAAAAGCCGCCCAAATCGCCCACCAAAAGGGAGTGAAAATTATTCTTGACCCCGCCCCCGTCCCAATTGGTGCGTTACCCCCCGAACTTTATACTTTAGCCAGTTTTTTGACCCCCAACGAAACCGAGGCCGCCGCCCTGGTCGGCTTTCCCCTGAGTGACTCCGCCAAAATAATTGAAGCCGGGAAAATCCTTAAACAAAGAGGAGCCCAGGAAGTTATAATAAAATTGGGTGGGCAGGGGGTCTACTGGACGGACGGCGATAACTCGGCTATCTATTCCGCCTTTCCGGCTGTCCCGGTGGATACAGTGGGAGCGGGAGATGCTTTTAACGCGGGGCTGGCGGTAGCCCTGGACGAAGGTAAAAGCTTACGAGTGGCAATTAATTGGGCCCTGGCAACCGGAGCCCTGGCAGTTTCCAAAGCCGGGGCGCAATCGGCAATGCCCAACCGTGCCGAGGTAATCGAACTATTAGGCAAAGCTTGATTTTGCCCAGCTTGTAACTTGGGTTATAATTGAAACAATCTAAAATCGAAAGTCTTTGATCGAAAATTTTAGATCTTGGGTTTTGGATTTCCAAGCGAAGGCTGGGCCTTAAAACAGGTAGGGTAAGATGAGCAATATCGAACACACCCGCGCCGGGGATGCGATAATGGAGAAGATTTCGGAGGCTGACCACAAAGTCACCGAATCGCGCCGGGCGGTGGTGGAACTAGCCCTGAAGCGGGAGCATGCCTTCAGTGCCGCCGAGTTATATGAGATAGTCAAGGAAAAAGCCCCAGGGGTTGGGCGGGCTACCGTTTTTCGTACCCTGGATTTGCTGACCAGCCTGCGCTTTCTGGAAAAAGTCCATATGGCAGAAGGCTGTCATAATTATGTGGTCTGTGGCGGGCAGCACCACCATCACCTGATTTGCGACAGTTGCGGGGTTGCCCTGGATTTCGAGGATTGCAGCCTGACTGAGCTTTTGCAACGCCTGACCGAGCGCACCGGGTTTGCTATTCGGGGGCACTGGCTGGAGGTTTTTGGGAAGTGCCAGAATTGTCAGAAGGCCAATTTGCCCGTACCGACCCTGGTCGGCTCAAACTAGCTAACCAATCGTAACCGTTCACCACCAGTGGCACCCTGAGCTTGCGAAGGGTCTCGTTCTTAGCATTTAGATTCTTCGGCTTCGCCTCACGCCCCTTTGGGGTGTGACATGTTTCGTAAAGGCTTACCCCAATACCTTTTTTTGGAGATAAAAATGAACAAAGCACCCATCGGCTGTCTGATTCTTCATGGGCTATCCTCAAATATTAATTGTGTGGATGCGGTTGTCCCCCGCCTTGAAAAACATAATATTCCCTATCGGATGCCCTATTTGCGCGGGCATGGCACAAAGCCGGAAGATTTAGTAGGAGTAAAATGGCAGGATTGGTATGCTGATGCCGAAAAAGCTTTCAAGGACTTATTAAATGTGGCCGATAAGGTGTTAGTTATTGCCCTTTCGATGGGCAGTTTGCCAGGTATGGATTTAACAATTGCCTATCAGGATAAAATAGCCGGGATTGTGACACTGGTTTCGGCTTTGCGATTGGCAACGCCACTTGAGCCATTTGTTCCGGTGATAGGGCTGATACAAAAAAAGGTGGTTTTCAAGGATGTTCCAGCGGATTGGGACGACCCGGAGCAACTAAAAACCAACCTGAACTACAAATGGATACCTAGCACCGCCGTTATGGAAATGGTGCGCTACTACAAACGGATGCGTAAGCCGGAGATGGTCGGGCAAATTAAAGTCCCGGCTCTGGTTATTTCTACCACCCGCGACCATGTGATAGACCCTCGCACCTCACAATGGCTCTACGATAAACTAGGTTCCAGTGATAAAACAATTAAGTGGTTTCACAAAACCAGCCACGAAATCTTGCGGGACGGCGAGCGCGAGCAGATTTTGGACGAAATCGAGGCTTTTGTGGTGCGACTAAACGATACGGCTATTAGCCAGGCCGGACAAAAGCAACAAATATGACCTCACCTTCAAATTACTGGCTGGAACTGGCAGTAAAGGCCGAGCCCGAAGCGGTAGAGCCGATTACAGAGCTTTTTTCGCGTTATGGTTATAATCAGGGGGTAGTTATCGAGGAAGCGGTGACACCCGGCCCGGATGGTGGGGTCGAAATTGATTTTACCGCCCTGGTTACAGTTCGCACCTACCTACCTGTTACGCCCGAAGCCGAGCCTGACCGCGAACCCGATGGCCTTTCCCGTGACGAACGGATTCAAAAGCTGCGCGAAGGTCTGTGGCATTTAGGCCGAATGTTGCACATTGAGGATTTAGAAGTCAGCGAGAAGCGCGAGGAAGATTGGGCCAACGCCTGGAAGGAATATTATCAGGTACACAGGGTGGGGCGGCGCACCGTAATCAAGCCTCCCTGGCAGGAATATGAACCCCTACATGATGATATTGTGGTGGAAATTGACCCTGGCATGGCCTTTGGCACTGGTTTGCACCCCACTACCCGCCTGTGTCTATTATTTTTGGAAGAAACCCTGAGCCAGAACCAGAAAATCAAGGCTCTGGATATTGGCACCGGCAGCGGAATATTGGCAATCGCCGCCGCGAGATTGGGCGCAGAAACGGTGGTGGGGGTAGATACCGACCCGGTGGCAATTCGAGCCGCCGCCGAGAATGTCGAACGCAACAATCTGACAGGGCGGGTAATTCTGGCTACTGGCTCGCTGGCGGTAGAGCAGGGCGGAACTATTCACGGCGGCTTTTACAGCTTCCCGGAAGAGGCACAACAAACCCCGCCTGAACTCAGCCAGTACCTCCCCTACGACCTGATTATTGCCAACATTATCGCCCGCATTTTGATTTTTCTAGCTCCGGCAATGGCGCAGGCTTTAGCCCCCGACGGCAATCTTATCGCCAGTGGTATTATTTCGGAAAAGGTTGAGGGAGTCGTTGAAGCGTTTGAAGCTGCCGGACTGAAAATCGTCGAGCAACGTAACGAAGGCGATTGGGTAGCCCTCCACGCCCGGAAGTCGTGAGTAAAAAGTCAAAACCACCTTGGAAAAAATTGTCAATATAAGGGTATGGGCGGGAGTAAAAACCCCTGGATTTGTCAAAGTACCACCCCTATTTTTAACCCCTGGTTAGCCAGACCTGGAAATAGATTCTTCACATCCTACAATTTGATTGAGCGAAAATCCATATAAAATGTGGTAATATATAAACATTACACCTAGAAACCAGCACCCGCGAATCTACACCAACGAGAACCAACCGCATTGAAAGGACACTGATATGAATGCCAGAAAAACACTTTTGGTAGGCAGCATTCCCTTTGAGAACGAAGAAGACGCCATGAGCAGGGCATTAGCACAGTTATCCCCCTATTTGTTTAGTTTGCCGGACGGAGAAATCGGCGAAAAAACCGAGCTATATCCAAAAGGGAACCGCGCCGCCTGGGTAATGACCGTAATTAACGCTTGTACCGAGGATACCGCCAACTGGCGGGTCGTGAAACAACCAACACGGGCAGAGGATGGGTTTCCGGCGGACTATGACAAGGTTCAAAAACTTAAGCCAAAACACTCCCCTGCGGCTTTATTTGAACATTTAAGGTTTGGCTACGATGAATACTTCAAAAGTAGTTACGAGACGTTCAAGAGATTGAGAGCTGATCGTAAGTTACCTGACCTTAAATTTCAGGTGGGGGTGCCTACCGGGTTGGGTATAACTTTTACCATGATGAACCCAATAGATGCTATCAGGTATGCTGGTGTTTTTAATCAGCGCATAGCCTTTGAAGTAAATGAGATTATAAAAATGGCGGGTGATGATGTCGTGATACAGGTCGAAGTACCGGGAGAACTCGCCATGGCCTATCAACTTCCGGCTTTCCTCATTGATTTACCAGTCTTGAGTGTGCGTTCCCTGGTCAAGAAATTCAGCCCCACTGCCCAGGTAGGTGTGCATATTTGTTTGGGAGACCTGAATAACAAGGCTTTAGTAAAAGCTTCTACTCTAGACAAATTGGTAAAGTTTTCCAACTGTCTGGTGGAAAAATGGCCCCAGAATCACCCCCCGTTCTACATTCACTACCCCCTGGCCGAGGCTGCCGCGCCACCAACCCTTGATAGGGCCTTTTATGCGCCACTAAAGCAAGTAAAGCTACCTGCCGGGACTAGATTCATTGCCGGATTTGTGCATGAAAAACTGAGCGGAGCTGACCACCAAAAATTGCTCAAGACTATCGAAGGATTACGCGGCGGAACGGTTGATATTGCCTGTTCCTGTGGGATGGGTCGGCGCACACCGGAGGAGGCTGACAGGCTACTGGAAATAATGAATGAGGTTGCTTCATCTGAAATGCTACAGCCAGTTTAGGTTGTCTAAGGCGTAAAAAATGTAGGGTTGGGATTGAAATTCGCCCGGCGGGTCACAATCCCAACCTATATTTAATTTGTATATGGCACGCTAAATGACTTTTACCTTTCGACTCGTTACTCGTTACTCTTAACTCGTTACTGAAAACTATGCACCGATTTTTTATTTCGCCAACCCAATTTACCAACGAAAATATTAGCCTTGAAGGCGAAATTGCCCACCAATTAAGCCGGGTCTTGCGGCTGATGCCAGGCGGGCGGATTTTGTTGCTGGACGGATCGGGCAACGAGGCCGAGGCGGAACTAACCTGCGTACCTAAAACTGGTCCGGTGCTGGCAAGAATCGTGGCGCGGGGGGCGGCGGAAGGCGAGCCAGCCCTAAAAATCACTTTGTATCAAGCCTTGCTAAAAGGTGAGAAATTCGACTGGGTGTTGCAAAAAGGTACCGAATTGGGTATCAGTACCTTTGTCCCGGTGATAACCGAACGCTGTATTAGCGAGAACGCCCGACTGGAACGCTGGCAGAAAATCGTACGGGAAGCGGCTGAACAATCCCGGCGCGGACTGTTGCCGAAAGTTTCCGCCCCTATTTCCTTCAAAGAAGCAGTAGCCCAGATGTCAACCGCACCCCTGGCTCTTTTGGCCTGGGAAGAAGCCCAGACCCAACCCCTACGCCAGACCCTGAACACTATCCAGACTCCTCCTGCTGAAGTCGCGATTTTAATTGGGCCGGAAGGTGGCCTGACCCCCGCCGAAGCGCGACAGGCCAAAACTGCTAATATAAAAGTGGTCGGCCTGGGAAAGCGTATCCTGCGAGCCGAAACCGCCGGTCCAACCGCCGCCGCTCTGGTTCTCTACCACTTTGGTCAAATGGATTAGTTGGTTTATTGTATAGTTTCTTACCGGACTTACTATTATTGATCCCAAAATAACAGAATTAAACAGGATACTTTTAAAATGCTAATACTTTCAAAAGAGGAAATTTACCAGATTTTGGATTGGAACGAAGTTATCGAGGCGGTCGGGCAGGGTTTTGCGGCTCTTTCCGCCGGGATTGCCGCCGTACCACTACGGGGAGTGTTCGAGGTACCGGGCAAGAACGCGGTGGTCTTCACTATGCCAGGGTTTGACGGTAGGGAGGCGGTGGCAGTCAAAATAGTGAGCGTTTTCAGGAATAACCCGGCGAAAGGTTTGCCCCTAATCTATGGGCTGGTGACGCTGCTGGACGGGAATAGCGGGCAACCCTTAGCCCTGTTCGATGGCGCAACCGTCACCGCGATTCGCACCGGGGCAGCCAGTGGCGTTGCAACCAAATATCTAGCTAACCCAGGGGCAAAAGTGCTGGCACTATTCGGGTCGGGAGTACAGGCCGAAACCCAACTTCGGGCGATAGCAGCCGTGCGGAAGCTAGAGGAAGTGCTAGTTTACAGTCGCAATCAGGAAAATAGTGCGAACTTTGTGCAGAGATTGGGTCAGCAAACGGGTTTAAATATCAAATTGGCGGGTAGCTCGGCGGAGGCTTTGCAGGGGGCGGGAATTGTCGCCACCGCCACTACTAGCCACACCCCGGTTTTCGCTGATAGAGAGGTCGCTCCAGGCACACATATCAATGGTGTCGGCTCTTTTACCCATGAGATGCGGGAGGTGCCGGGGGAAACGGTAGCGCGGGCGGTGCTGGTGGTAGATGCGCGCGAGGGTTGTTTGGCAGAAGCGGGGGATGTGTTAATTCCCTTGCACGAAGGATTATTTGAGGCCAATCACATCCAGGCCGAATTGGGCGAGGTCATTGCCGGAAAACATCCAGGCAGGAGCGAAAGCGACCAGATTACTTTCTTCAAATCGGTAGGGAATGCGGTTCAGGACGTGGCTCTGGCAAGCTACTTGTACCAGAAGGCCCAAATTTTGGGTCTAGGGGTCAGGGTTGAGTTATAAGTTTTAAGTTTAGTGAAGTGAGACACAGCTTATAGTAACCAAAAGCTTTACGATGCGTTAATTAAATACGAGAGGGTTAATATTATTTACAGGTGAACAACCTGCGACATTTAATATTAAGCGAAAGGAACAAGCTTTTGATTTATTATGCTAACTTCAAAATTCCCAGGAAATTTAACCTGGGATTGGTGGTATTAACCCTGATGGTTTTGCTACTGGCCTCTTTTGGTGGAAATACGGCAAGGGCCGCCGATGACCCTACCCCAATTCAGGGTTGGCAGGATACGGGTTTCAATATAACAGGGGATAACTACAATTTTTGTTTTGACGCGACTCAACCCGATACCCTGCTATTCGTCCACCAACGCTTCGTGGGACAAGTACCCTTCTTTGAAACTTATAGCTATAACTTTAATACCAAAGAGCTATCTTCAATACTCACGTCCAGTTTTACTACTTGCAACCAGTCAACCGGCCAACTTTATCTCTAGCCTGACGGTAATGGGTTTCGCTACCCTGGAACCAAGCCAACTACTAGCTTTGTTTTTAGCAGCCGAGAACCAAACTTACGGGCAATTGACCACTTTCCCACCCATCTAGCCCAGGACGGCACTTTGCAACTTTATGCCTTGAACCAAAACTCCGCCACTGACTGGAAACTCTACGCCAGCCCCGACAACGGTCACACCTGGAATGAGCGCACCCAACCTTTTATGAACGGTGCAACCAATGTGAAATTGGCGGTATCCGCAGCAGATGCACGGGCGATTTATGCCCTGGCTATTTATGTAGGAAATACAACCCCTCCTACATACAGTTATACCTTTTACTTCTCTGCGGATGGAGGCACAACCTGGGATAAACGCCAGGAGAAAAATGTCGTGGGGGTTTTTAATAACATGTTCATTTCCCCATTAGAGGGCCATAATTCCCCGGTAAATGTGCTCGAGTTAACTATTTCCTTTGGTGGAGGACACGGCGCAACCAGCGATTATATATCAAACGATGGAGCGCGAACTTTTACCGAAGCTGGTGCTAATTCGCCGAATCAAAATGTGCAACTGTCTCATAGTAATGAGGGGATTGTCCGGCTAACATGGTTATCCGAGAGTGGCGGTATTTATAGAATGGAACTCTCGACGGACGGCGGCAGAAGTTGGCAACCTTTGGCAAAACCCGAAGATGTGGAGAGTGTGCCGAGTTATCGTTCCGCCCCCGATTTAATTGCGGTGCCAAACACTAATATCATGGTCTTGATGAGCAATTTCGTGGACAGAAACACCTGGCTCTCCAACGATGGTGGTCGAAGCTGGCGCAAAATCGGGGGTGGAATAAAGCTACAAAAAGTTAGCCCCTATCTACCGCTAACAATCCTGGGTGAAAGAGACAACAAACTCTACAAACTGGATGTAGCGGATATAGGCAAGAGCCTGACCAGTGCGGCCCTAGCTAGTGGCGCGGCAGATAGTAATTACTATCCTGAAACCCGCCACAATCTATCGGGAATCTTCAAGAAGTTCTGGGAGGCGAACGGCGGTCTGGCGCAGTTCGGCTATCCCAAAACCGAGCCTTTCCGCGAGTATAATCCTTCCGATGGCAAGGTTTATCTGGTGCAATATTACGAGCGCAACCGCTTTGAGTATCATCCCGAACTGGCTGGCACTCCCTACGAGGTACTGCTGGGATTGTTGGGCAATCAGTTGACTGCCGAACGCAAAGCTGATGGCGATGGGGCGTTCAATTATTTCGCCGATATACGCTACCCAGGAGGACGCTACTTCCCCGAAACAGGGCACAATCTGCGTAATAGCTTCAAGGCTTACTGGGAGGCCAACGGCGGGCTATCCATCTACGGCTATCCCACCAGTGAGGAGTTTTACGAGGTTAACCCCGATGATGGCAAGACCTACGTAGTGCAATATTTCGAGCGCAATCGCTTCGAGTATCACCCCGAAAACAAAGGTACTCGTTACGAGGTTTTGTTAGGTCTGCTTGGCAACACCCTCTTGCAGCAGAAGGGCTGGCTCTAGCTATAAGGATGAAGGATGAAAAAATCAAAATTTAAAATCGGGAAATAATTCGTAGGGGTAGACCAATGTGTCTACCCTTTTTATTTCCAGGGAATTGTTATCTTTTGGGGTGCATTGGTGGAATATTGGTGACAAATGCCTAAAAATGTAGTCTAAATTCTTGCCCCTGCCAACAATTGTAGGTAAAATACCAAAAGTGAATTTTTGGCGCATCCGTTTTTGGGGGCGAGAAATAACGTTAGTTCAGTGGAAACATTTTATGTCCATAGTACCATTGTCCCTCGTTTATAGGAATTGTAACCCATTACAATTACTCAATTCGTGCCTCATATTATATGCAGAATATATTTAAAATTAAATTTTCTAAGTTTGAAATGGTTTTGTTTCCAAATTAAGGGAATTTAATAAAAGATATATTTTAGTATGGAGGAATTTAGATGCTCAAGGAAATTATGACTACTTTGCACGAGAACGAACGATTAACTGCTGGGAATAATCTAAACAACATCAGGGGAATGTTAACCGAGTTACCCAAAGTTGTGGCAGTTGCACCGACCAGTGTAACCGGGACCTATCGCTGCCATATTATCCAGACAACGATTGAAACCGGGGTAAATGTCCCGAATTTCAATGACATAACGGAAAATGTACGGCAAATAGTGGCGGAATCGGGGATTCAATTTGGCACTGCCACGATTTATTCCCACCACACTACCGCCGCCATCAAAATTAATGAACACGAACCGCTCCTGCTTGAAGACATGTGCCAGCGTTTGGAGGGGTTATTCCCCAGGAGCGATTATTATGGGCATAACAATTTTGACATTCGCACCCATAACATGACCCCCGAAGAATGTCCGAATGGTCATTCCCACTGCCAGCATTTGCTGTTATCCACCAGCGAAGTTGTACCAGTGGTGCAAGGTCAGATGGCTCTGGGACGCTGGCAAAGCATCTTCCTGGTAGAATTAGACAGGCCGTTAAAACGCAATTATTCGGTAGTTGTAGCAGGGGTTTAGCTTCCTATACCAGGTCAAGCCGGGGTTTAATGAAAGGCCAGTTCTGGTTATTTTAAGCCTTTTTGTGAACTCCTCCAAAAATGCTTGACAAGCTAGGTATAATATACTTGCACCTGTGAATCTGGGGATGCTTGGTTTCGACAGGGGGGAACGATACAAAGTTGCAAGCCGGGGCGTTTTATCCTCGATAAAAATGAAACAAGCCATTAACTGGCAAAACAAACACTTATGCGAAGGCTCCGGCTTTTGCTTTCGCTGCCTAATTAAGTAGCGGGCGTGCTTCCGACCCCAGCCCGAAGGGTCAAAAAGCGCGAAGACAAATCGGGCTGCTAACAGGATGATAGTCTGGTAATCCTGATCATAGACCCAACGGACTGGTCGCTAACAATTCGGTTGTTGAAAGAGTTAGCGGCGAGAAACAATCAGCAACTAAGCTTGTAGCACACTTTGGTCCGCACCTTTTGGACGGGGGTTCGCCTCCCCCCATCTCCATTCTTCTAATTTTCTCTGAAAACGACAAAACTTGGTAGCCGAAATTAATCCAAATCTTAAAGGCAAAATCCTGCTAACTGGATTTGAGTCTTTTCAGGCTATGCACCGAAACCCCGTTGCCATTTTTGCCTGAAATGATACAAGAGCAGGAAGCTGCTAAATCTCCCTCAATGAGTTATAGTCAACAGTTAAAAGCAGTGCTATTAGCCATAGTTGCTACTGTTGGAGCAATTAAATAACTTGGTTAAGTTTTGTAGAAGGTTTGGATTAACCGGCAGTGCGCTTGTGAATTAATTTACCTTATCTGTTTACACAACAGTCCCGATTTAAATATTATTCTAACTTGCTTGCAATGCGGCTTGAGGCTTATAATTTCCTTTAACTAGGGGGGGATTTTGCTTTGTTGAACACTAAAGCTATTTCCCAATACCTTGCTCCCATGCAACTGCTGCGATGTTATAAGAAGTAATTTCCTTAATTAGATTTTCTGACCAAAAAACATAAATGTGGTAGAATAGCCTTGTTTAGATATTGTTTAACCCTTAACTTGAGAGCAAAACTCAACCCCCACAAGGTTTAGCAGCATTTAACAGCCTTGTTAAGCAGGAGGCCAAAGATGGCACTTACCGAAGACAAAAAGATTTTAGACCTGGATAGCCCAAAAACTGACCCCACCGCTACCCGTCGTAAATTTTTGGAACTAGGCATCTATGCCGTAGCCGCTGGAGTGGGAGTAGTGGTGGCTGTTCCCACTATTGGCTACTTTATCGCCCCTGCGACTGAAAACTCTGGGCAAGAGGTTCGAGTCACTGTTGGTAAAGTCGCGGATTTTGCTAACCAACTCGAACTTAAAGGTAAACCTCTCAAAGATGTTGAATATGTAGACTCTTTCAAAAAATCTACTATCACCAAACAGGTTTTTGTCCGTGCCCTTAAAGCTAATGCAACTGACCCCAAAGATTTTCTGGTGCTAGACTCAACCTGTACCCACGCTGGTTGTAGTGTAGCCCTCAAAACCGATAGGCCAGAGTCTTATCTTTATTGCGGTTGTCATTCCAGTTATTATGATAAGAACGGCAAAGTAACAGCTGGACCTGCCCCCAAGCCATTAGGCAAATATGATATAAAAATTGTTAATGGAGATATAACCATTAACGTCTTCCAGGCATTTGTCTAGCATTAAGACTGGTAAAAATCAAGCCTGGAAGATAGTTAACTATCAAACCGGGTCAACAGCTAGAAGGAAATTTAGCGATGGCAAACCGTGTTTATGAATGGGTAGACGAGCGTACCGGGATTAAACCGGCAGTTGACTACGTACTATACCGCCGCATTCCCAAAGCCGTGAACTGGTGGTTCACTTTTGGAAGTGCCAGTCTAATTGTATTTATTATTCAGGTAGTGTCTGGTATTTTCCTGGCAATGGGCTATGTTCCATCCACCGCCCAGGTACTTCGCCCCGACGGCACTATCAGCAATGAGGCTCTCGAAAGTATTCGCCATATTACAACCAGCGTTCCCTTTGGCGACTGGATGCGCGGCTTCCACCACTGGGGCGCAAATATGATGGTGATTGTGGTTTTAATCCACACTCTGCGCGTATTCTTTATGGGCTCCTACAAGTACCCCCGCGAGTTAACCTGGTTTATCGGGGTCGGTATTCTGGTAATGGTACTGGGGTTCTCTTTCACTGGCTACCTATTGCCCTGGGACAATCGGGCTTATTGGGCTACTCAGGTAGGCGTGAAAATTGGTGGGTCCGCCCCGCTACTTGGCCCGGCGGTTGAGTCTATTCTTAAAGGTGGCCCTGCTCTCGGCGCACCGACCCTTAGCCGCTTCTATGCCCTCCACGTTTTATTGCTACCAGCAATTACGGCGGGCTTAATTGGTCTGCACCTGTTTTTGGTCATCAAAATCGGTATCAGTGGGCAGCCTCCTGTGAAAGAAAACACTGGCGGCGAATATTTTGACACCAGCGAAATCAAGAAGAAAAAATCTGGGCGAGCCTTCTTTCCTTATATCATCTTCAAAGATGCGGTGGTAGGTTTGGTTGTGGCCGGTTTGATAATTCTGGCTACAATTTTCTGGCCTGTAGAAAACGCTAACCCGGTAAATCCTACCAACCCCTACAGCACACTAGAAGGAAAATCCGGTGGTATAATTTACGAAACAAAAAGCGGGGAACATGTAGAGGCAGCCGTGAAGCCCGATGGTAGCCCTCTCACCGACGCTAAGGGCAACCAGATTTATATTACGGATGTGGGTTATGGGAAACAAATAACGGTTGACCAAAAAGAACTCAAACAGGTTCAAATCCCCCCTCAACCGGAGTGGTACTTCCTGTTCCTATTCCAATTCCTGAAATTGCCCCCCTTCCAGGGTGAGGTTAATCTGGGGCTATTTTCAATATCGGGAGAGGCAATCGGAGGGGTAATCGTACCAACTATTCTGATTTTAGTCCTATTGTTGGCCCCCATTCTGGATAGAGGGCCAAAACGCAACCCACTAAACCGCCCGATAACCTCGCTAATTATGTTATTCATTCTGGCCTCAATGGTGGTGCTAACCTTCCTGGCTATTTCCGACCTCAACGCTGCTGTTGCCAGTACCACCAATGTTAGCACGCCGGCCTCTACCGCCCCACCCGCAAGCGCAACCACCGCTGCCCCACCCGGAGGTGCTACTACTGCTACTGCCGCTCCTGCCGGAAACGGGGACGCTGCAGCAGGTGCTAAAACCTTCCGGGGAGTGTGTCAGGCTTGCCACTTAAACGGTGGTAGGAATGCTGGAGGAGTTGGGCCACAGTTGAGCAACAGCCCTAACGCCGGAGACCCGGCCTACATCCGTAATATTGTCCGTAACGGCAAGGGCGCGATGGCTGCTATTGACAAAGATACTGTAAGTGATGCCGAATTGGAGAATATAGTAGCTTATATAGCTTCAATACGGGCGAAGTAAGAATTCCAGACAAAACGAAAGCCCCTTGCTTAACACAAGGGGCTTTTTGTTTATTGATTATTTAAGCCCATGAACAGGATCGAACTGTTGACCTCATTCTTACCAAGAATGTGTCCTGCCCATATTTAGACTTCCCGTTTTAACTAAAAACAGTGAAATAATTACGTACTGATAGTAGAGCCTACGCCCGAAATTGTCAATTTGTTTGCTATTTCTGAGAAAGCACGTCACATTCTTTGCTCTCTGAATTTTTATAGGTTCAATTTGCAGGAATGTGGCGTGCCAAATTACCTCAACACACAGGTTTGTTTAGTTAAATCATAAGATCGCTAAGGCTTCTTCCCTTGACCGTGCATCTCCCATCAATTTTGCTACAGGACTGTTACTAGCATGTGAACGGGTGTTAGTCCGATTTAGTAATCGGGCATAATGGTCAGTCATTCGTGAACTGCTGTGGCCCAATATCTTTTGCAAGCTTTCCTTCTCTTTGGGGCTTGAGTTCAAATAGAACATTGCAAAAGAATGCCTGAGTTTGTGGGGATGACAGTGCAGATTCACTCTTTCTCCCAACTTTGCACAAATAACTCTCAATCTCCCGCGTGTCATTTGCCCAAGTTGAGAAGAACAAAATAACCAGGTGGGGAGTGTAATGCTTTTCTCCCCCTTTTTTTGTATTTTTAAATTTTCCACAGTCTCATTCAGTAAAACTCGCCAATTATTCAGGTGTTGCACAGTAGAGGGTGAGATAGGAACTTGCCGCTCCTTGCCGCCTTTACCCTGGATGGTCAGTGTACCAGCTGGTATCCATTTTGGATCATGAATAGCTAGATTAGGTTTCCAAACGGAGGTATTGGTATTATCCTGATAATCCATTATTTGCAAGACACATAACTCCTCAGCCCTAATCCCAGTATCATAGAGCATCAATAGGATGGCTTTGTTACGAGCGCACAGGAGTGGGTTAACTTCTTGATCAGCAGCATGTAATAGCCTTAGAAATTCGTAGGGGGTAAAAAACCCGGGCAACTGCGCCCCCTCTTTAAGTAAAGAAACACCGCGAAAAGGATTCTTCTCCAAAAGAGGGGGGTTAGCAATTTCAGTTCCCCACCTCCACAATGCTTTGAGGGTGCGAAGGTGAACATTAACGGTTGAAGCTTTGAGGTTACGGTCTAACAGGTACAAAATGAAATCTTCTAAGTGAGCGGCAGAAAGACTCTCAACAATACTGTCCTCGCCCAAAAATTCCAAAAACAGTTTTTGGGATTGGGTATGACGTAAAAGCGTATTTTTTGAAAAACATTTTAACCTGCACGCCCTGGAATGACGAGTACAAAGGTCTTTAAAATGTACTGGAGAGGCTGTGTGTGGCGACATGATTAGATTCCCTTCTACAGTCTGTTTGCTTTGGCAATCGAAAGGAACCTACAATAAAATCGGCTGCCAAAGAAGTCTAATGTTCGACCAAACAGATTCCCGGATATAATGTTAGTAATCAATAAGCTATGTTTGTACAATAGGCTGGGTCACAATAGCTCGCAGCAATTCGTGATCCGGCTTATCCTAAAAATCTCATGGTAACTAGAACAGGTTGTTTTTGCCTCCTTCCAAACAATATAAGTACAAAGTTGAAATAAATCGCAGGCACAGTCTACTCTCATGAATCCATTAAAATTCCTTGATTTGCAAGGATTGGATGGAAAAGAGTTGGGGGGGGAACATAAAAATGCCCGGACAGTAACTGCCCGGACATCCAGATAATCTCAATTCAGCTTTAAACCAGGTTTTTGCTTCCCGGACAGGACTGTCCGGACACTTTTCGGACATTTTTGGCGGCTTTTAAGACAGTAATCTTCTTACTGCCCGGACACTTTTTTACCCAAACCGGGACTGCCCGGACACCGGTTAGGCCGCCACCTCAGCCGGACCACTTTCTTCCAACAGCCCCATACCTCGCGCTCTAGACATCAGTTCTGCCGCTTTGGATTTCCCATAACCCAATGCCGCCGCCATTTTTCGTGTGCTGGTTGCCCCACCCTTCCAGGCAGCCACCACCACCACCAACTCCGCTGGTATCATTGACTGTGCGGCTAAGGCTTTCGCTTTAAGCTCTTCAACCTTTTCAATTTTCCGGGCGGGAACGGCTACCGGGGGCTGCACTTCAACTTGCACTGGCTGCTCTTTTCTTCGGATAACTCCCATACTCACCAACTGCTCCACCAGTTCTACCACCACGCTCTGAGACACGGTGTAGCCTCTCACCCACAATTCCCGGTGTAAACCTTCAAATCCCAATTCCTTCCCTGTTAGCAAATTATATACCAATGCCTGTTCAGGGGTCAGTGCCTGGGCAGATGTCGTTTGCTGGACGCTGGCCTTTGCAGTTACCATTTGTGGGACACTGGCCTTCGCAGCTTTATCCAGATTGTTGGTCACTCCCACTTCGGGTAAGCCACTCATCCCCCGAAAGTGGTTTATCAAGGCCATGAAGTTTGGTTTCGGGAGGAATAACCCCTGAAACTCTCTTACTTCCGACTGCCCGAATAATCGGGCTATGCCGCGCCCCCTGTGGTATTCGGATAGGCGGTGTTTGGCTTCAAAGTTCAACACCCGCAAGGTTTCCCCGGTGGCCTCCCCAAACAGGAAACTGGCATCACAGGTTTCCGAAATCACCTTGTCTATCACCTCTGCCCGAAAGTTCTGCCCGGACAGAATGAAATAAACCCCGTACTTCCGGCAACGAATAATTAGACGTTGGAGTGGCTCCAGTAACTTTGCTTTGAGTAAGCCTGCCAGCGCGGTAATCTCTTCTACGAAAACCAACAGGACAGGAAGCTTCTGGTTAGCCCTCACCACCTGATTAAAGTCTTTGAGGCTCTCAGGTAGGCCGGGGGCTAACTGGTATAGGGCTTGCCTTCGGTTAATTTCTCCTTCCAGCCCGGTCAGAAACCGCAGAACCTCCGCCTCGGTGGTGACTACCCCTTTGCCGAACACTTGAGGCAATCCCCTAAACAAATCGCCATTAAAGGTGATTTGCTCCAGGTCAATCATTCCTACCTGCACACGGGGCGGCTCGTCCCCCCCCCGCTGAAGTTCGGCTACCAGAGCTTGGGTCAGCAAGTTTCGCAGGAAGGTGGACTTACCAGACTTGGATTTGCCCGCCACCAGGATGTTATTCATATCTTCCAGAGTGGCGGTTA
>JBBQZS010000095.1:0-18144 GCA_038207495.1 Chloroflexia bacterium | reverse complement strand
TAATAAGATTTGGAATTTCCTATTACTGGTATGGCACTATACCTGTTTTATAGCAAGCCTTTTAGCCTGCACTTTTACTCTTTTTAAGGTGCTTTTGGCAAACTCAGCAGCTTGCCTCTAATTTGCGCCAATTTTAGGTAGTTAGCCCTTCGATTTGTAAGGGTGAAATTAAGTCTGAAGCTAAAAGCTTGAAACTATTTTATCAAATTTAAGGGGTGTAGGGAATCCTTTTCGCAGGCTATGTTGGGATATGTGTCCTATATATCATTCTTTAGGTTCTATTTCTTTCCCGGTAGATATTTATAATTAGTCATCGCTCCTTTCATCTGGCATTTCAAATAGCCGTTTTTCCAGCTCTTCTTGGGAGGGAAGATATTTGGCGATCATTTCTGGTAGGCCTAGAGCAAACGTAGCTGCGATTTGACGACAGGTAATAAACAGATGTTCTAATTTGATTAGCAAAAATTAAGAGATCAGCAGGATATTCCACTTTTCAAATCCTAAAAAGCAGTATGAATCCGCTATTTTGGGAATAACTTTACTCAGCGACCTCTTATTTATTAGATAAGAGTAAGTTACTCTCAAGAAGTTTTTGGAAGAGGGACTGAAAAAACGGTTAAGTGGCATTGCGAAATGGCGAGTGGGAACTAATTTGAAGGTCTAGGGATAGTTTTCAGGGCAAAATTGTGCTAGAAAGCATTCTGACACTAGAACAAGTGTTTATTAGTTGTCGTCAAATCGCAGCTACGTTTGCTCTACGCCTACTCCACCGGTAAACAGGCACAGGCCAAAATCAAGCCGCAAAGTTGCCAGGATGATAAACAAAAAATAGAGGTTCGAGAGGGGATTAACCAGGGCCTGAACCGGATCAATAAAGGTGGCGAAAACCCCTATCAAAAAAGAAGGCAGGCTAGTTTCAAACAGGGCGTTGCCATAACGGGCTATCGCTGGAGGTTGGCGTTCTAGCTTTATAAAGTAACCGAATAAGTGGCGGATCTGGAATTCATAGATAGCCCCCAGTGCCAACACGATAACGGCCCAGTATCGCTCTTTTACCACGATTCTTAGATTATCACCAAAGAAAAAATTGAGTAGTAAGCCACCGATTAATAGCCCGGTCAATACGCTGGCTAGAATCACTACCCGTCGCCGCTCGCTGAGTAGCACCTCGCGCATAAAATCGTGTTCAAATTGGTTTATGGCTTTATGCGAAACTTTTTCCAGAATGTTCATGACGTATATCTCCAGTGTTACCAGGGAGTATTATAATTGGCGGAACATTTTGACTCAATAGCCTTTTGTAATTCATTGCGATAGGTAAAATTATTAGAGATCTTAGTTGTTTTGTCCATACTAATACGCCAAATTCCAGGATATTTTGATGTACTGTAGCTGCCGTGAGGCTACACTCGTGGAATGGTTCGGTTCTAAAATATCAGGTTCAATATTTTAGAACCGAACCATCCCGTAAAAGTTCTGAAGTGTAATCCCGGCGCTGGTTATTTATCCCCGGTCTACAAAATTTGCAGGCCGCGTTCCGGGGGTTAAGAGGTCGGCCCACAGGTTAGGCTAAGGGCCTCATAATTGACATTGTAGCTGGCGGCACAGGTAGAACCAGAGCCGCCAATCGGCCCGACCAACTGGCTACTGCCCACCTTGGCGGTACGACCTTGGTTGTTAATGCTGCCTTCACTGGCGGAGATAGTCGAATTCTGGACAGTGGCACTGGATTGAGTAACGCTGTGGATGCCATAGTTAGTATTACCCCCACTGGCGGAAATGGTTGAATTCTGGACGGTGACAGTGGAGAAAGTGTAGCTGAAGATGCCATTGTTAGTGCTGTTGCCTACGCCAGTAACAGAGACTGTCGAATTCTGGATAGTAGGTGAGGAATTATCGTTGTAAAGGCCGAAGTTATTGGCCGCCCCGCTGACGGAAATAGTAGAATTTTTGAGGGTGGGGGCGGCACCATTGTTGTAGATACCAAAATTAGTGTCAGTAGTACTACTGAGGTTAATCGTAACGTTGGTCAATCTGGCAGTTTTATCCACCCCATCGGCATAAACCCCCGTATTAAACTTAAAGCTGCTGGTATTAGCGATGGTCACAAAACGGATTTCGCTGCCGCTACTTATCACCACCGTGCCAGCCGGTGGGAAACCAGCATTCCCCACCTGAGAAGTAATTTTGGTTAGCCCTTCGCCCGAACCTTCCAGATCTACCCCCTGCTTCAGGGTCAGGGAAGTAGGGCCGAGGTCGTAGGTGCCCGGTTCAACTTTAACCAGCGTTCCGGGGGTGGCAATGGTGATAGCGTTTCGGAGGCTGGTTCCATTGGCCTGGTCATTCGGGCCGGGGCTGACCAGCACAGTCTTGATATAGCTGTTCAGATTCAGGCTGGTCTCGGTGGCATCACAGGTACTCCCGCTGGGCACGCGCACCAATCCACCGGGCGCAATCTGTTTCCCACCAATCTTGATGGGAGTGGTGATGAGGGTCGGGTCAACACAGGCCCTAAAAGTGCCGCCGGTCACCGTGCCCACGTTCCCTATCCCGAAGGCACTAGAGGCCGTGAAGGTTAGCAAGATTACCACAACCAACGCGGGTAAGTAAGGTTTGAGTTTCATATTTTTCTCCTGATTATTTATTAAGCTTGACTATAGATTGAAATACGGGTTGGCGATAATCGCTTCTTATAAGTCCGCCCACCCCGTATCTGCAACTAATTATTATCTAGGCTGGGGGTAGTAGCCAGAGCTTTTGTAATCGGTATGGAACTCATATGGAAC
This sequence comes from Chloroflexia bacterium, assembly GCA_038207495.1. Classification (GTDB taxonomy): domain Bacteria; phylum Chloroflexota; class Chloroflexia; order Chloroheliales; family Chloroheliaceae; genus Chlorohelix. The sequence goes on along the minus strand of JBBQZS010000095.1, from coordinate 15,358 downwards.
TCAAAGCAGGGGGAGGGGAAGAGAATGAGACCACTTAAAACCGGAGGAAATTTTTAAGAACATTTTATTGCCTGACCAATCTGGCTGGCAATCCCACCTCACTGGAGTGATTTGTCTATGCAACAGTAGCCTGAGCAGAATTAAGAACTTACCAGCAGGAAAAGGAAATTCACCACCGGGAAAGGTAGCCCAATTATACAAAAGCCAGGTTAAACCGCTCTTGCCAAACAGACTTCAAATCAATTGAAACTTAAACACTACCAGGGACAAGTTACCCCTCCCCAACGGATTAGAGATTTCAGGTCAGGTCAGTTGAAAGAAGTTTCAGTAATGGTATTCAAACTATCCAGGAGTTTAAGCACTAAAACGAAGGGGGATTATCCGGGCCAGGGCTTCCTCAAACTGGTCCATTTCTACCCCGGCCCGCAGGGTTAAGCGCACTGTATCGCCCAATGATACCAGCTCGGCGACCTTTTCTAAAGCCGCCCTATCCTCAAGTTTGCTTAAAAGTTCAGACCCCAACCATAACTGTTCGGAAACGGCTCTCAAATAGCTCGAACACCAGGATTTCAGCGAAATAATCTGAGGGTTTAGCCCGGCTACTGTTTCATAAGGGTTGGGCTGGGACGGGAAAATATAGGTCCAATCCCACCTGACTATTTGAGCCTGTAAGCCTCCGGCACCACTCATCAGTTCGTCTACCAGCTTAACCACTAAAGAGTTTAAGGTTTGCTCCTGAGAGGCTTCCAGCCCTTTTAGATCCAGCCATAGGCTCAAATGGGTAGCAGGTTCTTCGGCTGACTTCTCTCCTGCCAGAAACCGATTGGTATCGAAGGCGAAACCAGCCTCGGTCATTTTAGGAATTGCGGCACTTCGGTCAGGTGGGGACATCAGGTTAGCGGAAATCATCTTATAGTTCTGGAGACCAGCCCGCATTTTCTGCCAGATTTTATCAGCCCCCAGCTGCCCGACTTTAATCCTGAACATCTCTGTCCGGGTATCCAGCCCATGCTGAATAATATCGTAAGTTTTAGCTCCTCCTTTTCGGGTAGTTACTCCCTGTTTTCCGTTAGCGGCATTAGAATTTAGAGTTTCCCCAATTAAGTGATCCCAGCGTTCAAAGCTATCGGCAATAAGGGCAGTATTTTCTTGCCAGTTTGGGGCCAAAACTACCAGGGCCGCCAGGGTATCACTTTTTTCCAATTTTCTAAGCAGAAAAGACTGTAACTCTGGCCGCTCGACCGAAAAGGCTGGTTTTCTCTGAGGCTGCTCAAAAACTGTGATAGGGATAGTCCAGGAAGCTCGTCCTGCTTCGAGATTTTCCAGAGGGGCAAACCCAATATGTAGTTCCGCTTTTCCCGCTGCAAGGACCTTACCCCTCACCGTAGGATGAATACTGCCAGTGGGAATTTCCAGGTCAGGTAAATCTACAAAGCAAAGTTTCTGATCATCTGCCGCCCTTGAAGCTGTCAGCTTTATAGCCACTGGTACTGGTTTACTCTGAGAAGGATCAGCCATTTGCTGGAAAAACTCTGGGGGATAGATTTTGAGGGTTTCAGGTTCTAATAGGTTTTGTTGGAGGGCTTCACCCCAGACCACCACTCTAAGCCCCTTACCCAACCCGCCTTTATTTACCAGATAAAGCAAGCTTGAATCGAAAGAGTCTCCAACAGAAAGTTCCAGCCTGGAAGTACCGCCATTCATTACCAATTCTGGCAGACCGCTGGGCTGCTCCTTGTCTAAAGCCTGACGACTGGGACGGGTAGAGCGGAAAGCCAGGTGGGTAAAGGGGGTTTCTTCTTCTTCCAGATCAAGGTGGTAGTAACTTGTCTGGCAATAATCCGGGTTCAACTGAAGTAGAGCTGCCAGGTCGAGTAGCCGTTGCTGGTCGGGAACCAGCGGTTGCCAGACTGCCCGCAAATCCTGGGGGTTTTTACCCGCTACTAAAATTTCCTGCCAGAGTTCTGGTTGCCCCTGAAGAGTTTTCAATCGAAGAGCCTCCTCCGCTGCTTCAAGCTGTTCTTCCTCAACCCGATCTTCTTCGGCCTCATAAGCTTGCCAGACTGACTGGCTGGAATAACTATCCACTGATAGCCCCGCCCGATAAAGTTGTAATTCCAGTTCACCAAAAGCACTAATACCGAGAGCTATTCCGGCGATTGCCCTCGACAGCCCTGCTGTTAACTCCTTAAGATACTCTTCATTTTCCTCGGAATACTGGTCGAAGACTGACAGCCAGGGTTCTGGGGTTAGGGGACCAATAAGAATGGAACGATCGGCCTGAGATTTTGCTTCATCGCTAAGCTCCTCGAACTCACCAGCAAGCACAAAATCCCGAACGGCTTGAATTACGGTCTGTCTGAGAAGTTCTGGCGATTTACCAGCGGTATAAACCTGCACATTACTACAGCGAAAGCCCATTTTACTTCTCCTTCCAGGTGGTCTAAAATGCCCTGGTTGAATTTTTGCATAATTCTGTTCCAGAATTTCTGGTATTAACTAGCCAGAAAATTCAGCTCAAACCTTGCTCCCCGCTAAATGGTTGTGCGGGAATCAAGTTTGCAAATTCCTGCGGTAAAGATATAATATTAGCTATGGATGAACAAACAGCTTTAGATCTAATAGAACAATATTTTGCTAACGAAGTCACAGAAGCGGACTACCATTCGGCCCTCGACTATTTTATTGGTAACCCTCAAACTCAGGCCAGACTAAGCCTTCTCTACCAGACTATCTTAACCACTTCTCTCATAAATTGTGAAGAATGTCAGGCTGAATTACCAGCTTTTCTGGACCCAATAACTCGAAGAGCGATGAACCGAATAGAACATGACCGACTATTATTACATCTGACGGAGTGTGAAGAATGTGCCGAGGAATATCTGGAACTCCGCTCCTTTAGTACCAGCCAGTTAGAAGAAATTCCTGTACCCAGGTTCAAGTTACCTACTTCCCGCCCTGAGCTCTAATTTCTCCTTGCGCTGTTTGACTTTAAGAAAAACCTCGCCCCGAAACTATCGCAACCTTTCCAGAAAATCCTGGTCGCTCCGTAAAATGGTTAGCAACTGAAAACGTCTCTTGTGAATTTCGGCCAGCGAAAGTCCTAACTTCTGGGCTAACTCCTGGTCAGTTAATCCTTGAAAATAGGTGCCAAAGAAAATCTGCTGGTAGGATTTGGCGCGTTTGGTGGGTTTAATCGCCATAACCTTCTGGATAATTAAATTAAGTTGCTCTTTATTTACTACCACTTTCTGGGGGTCGGCGTTAAATTGCGCCTGATCATCTTCCGCCCTTAGAACTAAAATTTCGGGGTTCAAGGCCAGGGCACCGGTAAATTCCCCTGACTCTTGCTCCTCAAACTCAACTTCTGACCAGGCGGAATTTTGGAGATTCTGTCCCCTGGCTTCAAGCTGTTGCAGCGACACCTCTCTGAAGCCCGACTTTGTCAAGGCCTTTTCTTTGCGGCAAAATTGAAGAACCAGCCGTACTGCCACCTGTCGGCACCAGGTCAAGAAATGATAGGAAGAATTACAGGTTTCAAATTTATTACAAATAATCGCCAGGGCCTCATTAGTCAGTTCCTCGGCTAACTCTTTCCGCTGGTGTAGCCTGGGCAAAATATAGGCGTGCAAGTGGTTTTCGAGCCAGCTTAGCCACCCTTCCCTGGTATATTCTAACTCCGCCGAAAAACCCAAATAAAGTAAATGGCTAATAACCCGGTAAACCAGAAATTCCACTTCCACCTCGGGGTTGTGCACCATTTGAAGTTCCACTTGTCTTACCACTTCAAGCAAGTCAGGTAACAAATCCTGATTTAATTTTAGGTTCGTTAAAACCTCGCTGACCATTTCCAGGACTGGAGTTACCTCCCTTTGCTCTGGCAAAGGGCTTTTAACCAACCAATGAGAAATCATCTGACTACCCTCACTTTATTCTCAAGACCTAATGGTAAAGCCAACCAATGGCTGTAAACCCGACAGGTTACCTCAGCCTGCTATAGCCCCATCTTAGGCTAAAAAGTGGTCAGGATTTCAGAGATTTAAGCGATAAAGGGGAGTCAAATAGGGGAGAAAATAAATAAGCCCTACCAAAAATTGGTAAGGCCTTTACAAGAACAAAAAATCAAGGGGTACTGAAGCAAACCCGCCGCTAAAACCAGAGTAGGGTCAGCTCCGGCTCAAAAACTATCCAGGATATAGCCACCATTCCAGCTACGCAAATAGCGGTATTTTTTTACCCCTGGTTCCAGGATTTTGCGCAACTCGCCCACCAGGGCATCTAGCCGTTCGTGGTCAACCCCGGCGGTATAAACCGCCTGGTTGTAAACCGCCCTGGCCAGAAATTTCTTATCCAGAAATTTCCCGGCGTGATCTACCAGGGTGCAATAGAGCTTGTAGCGCAAATTCTTAACCCGGGGTTCCGGCTTATTATCCACCATGGCCAGCCTTTTTTCCACATCATACTGAAAACGCCCACTGCCAATAAGCGTGGGTTTAGTCCGCCCCTGAAAATAATTCAGCAGCCCCCCGGTAATCCCACAATCATAGGCAAAAAGCTGAGGGTCAAGCGCGGTAGGCGGCTCACCCTCGCAGCGACCCACTAACAAATCAGCCTGCAGGTATAGATAACAGAGCGTGATACAAACTACCACCGGGACAAGTTTTAAGCCCTCCCGGCTTCGCATTTCTTGAATAAACCGCTGGCGGCTCTCCAGCTGGGGGCCAAGATAGACAAAATCCGGGCGGTGTACCAAGACTAATTCCAGCCCCTCCACCCACGAGGGAGTCAGATGCACCTCAACCCCTAAAGCCGCACTCTGCTGCTTGAGGCGTTCGTTGAAACTAAAATCATTAGTCACCGCCACCACTACTGCTACCTTTGAAAAATTATCACCCATTTCACTACCACCTTCCCATTTTTGAAGCACCTGAGTTATAAAAGCGAACATAACTCGAAAAATGTTAATGGAAATAGTATAAGCAACTATTTTACTAATATAAAGTAGCCGCCACCGAGAAAAAAGCGACAATTTCTAAAGCACCGTAGTTTTGGTAGCAATTAGCTCGAAAAAAAGATTGGCGGATGATATTCGGTAGTCAGAATTTCATCTTCCTTAATTGCTACCGGGCTTTTAATCGCCAGCGGCAATTCCAGGCGGAAGAAACTGCCCTGATCCGGATAACTGGCCAACTGAATCGAACCATAATGCATCCGGGCAAACTTCCGGGCGAAATAAAGACCTGCGCCTAAAGATACTCCTTTGTGTGCAGCCGGTTTACCGCGATAAAAAAGCTCAAAAACCCTTTCCCGTTCTTCTCTGGAAATCCCTTTCCCGGTATCCTTAACATCAAGTCGGAGCCAGTTTTTGTCTATGGCATAGCTTATAATTACCTCGCCGCCGGACGGGGTAAAGGCCAGGGCATTTTCTAGTAGACCTTTAAGGATCTGCTGGAGGTAAACCGGATCGGCCTGAATTAACGGCAAGCACCCTGGTGTGACACACTTGAGGGCTACCCCCTGTTCGCTGGCCCGCTCGGCCAACTCTTCCAGCAGATCATCCAGCATAGCCACCACATCGGTCGCTTCCGGCAAAGGTTTACTTAGATTTAAGCGTACAATTTCGATACTTTGTTTGAGACTCTCAATCCAACCGCCAAACAATTTGCCATTTTGGGCCAGCCAGACCAACTCCTGCTCCGGGCGGGACATCGTTTGATTCAGCAGGTTATAAGCAAAGTGGGCCGTCTGATTTAGCGGTTGCTCTAACTGGCTGGAGATAAGCTCCTGCAACTGTTCCAACAATTTTTGCTGCTCGTTGAGGGTCCCGATTAGCTGTAGCTCGTCCAGGGTTAAACCGTTATGGCGGGTGAGCTGGGCGATATATAAGACCAGGGCCGCCAGACTGGCAATAATCCGGGCCAGACGGATTTCATTAAAAGATGGCGCAAAATTCCGGCGGTAATCCAGATAGAGCACCCCGAAATCCGAACCCTGGGTCTTCAGGGCCAGCCCCATTACCGACTGAATTTTTTCAGCTTGCAAGAACTCCGAATTCAGCTCGGGATGTTGTACCAGATCCACAAAAACATAACCACCTGGGCTGTTGTTAACCAAAGAGGTAATCCCATTTGGTCGAGGGTTGGAAGGTTGGGCCGAACTTAATTTAACCTTATAGCGCAACTGGGCCAACTCCTCCTCAAAGCGACCTAACCCCTGATACCCGGCAGGCGAGGGATTCAGGAAAACAATATCCGCTTTAAGCATTTTCCTGGCCCGCTCCAAAAGCACCTCTAAAGCCCGGGTCGGGCGATTGAGATTGGAAAAGACAAATTGATGCAACTGGAGTAAATCGTGCCCGTTATTATCAACCTCACCGGCTGGAGCCGGAGCCAGTTTATCGCTATAGACCCGACTTAAAGCGTTGGCTAATTGTCCGCAGAAGAGTTTCGCCATTTCAAAATCCAGTTGACTAAAGCGGCTCTTGACATTTAGCCCTAGTTTGTTGCTAAAACGAACCACTCCCCGGCATTTTGCGTTTGAGTCCAGCAAAGGTAAAACCATCACCGAATGGCAATCCTCGGTTCTTAAATAGCGATAGTAACTCCCTGACTCACGGTAAGCCTGATGCTGTTTGTATTCCTTACCAGTTAATAACAGGGGAGTTTTGGCAGCAGCTACCCAGGCCACTAAACCCGCCCTTTTTCGATCCTCCGGCTTTATCCTCCAGTGGTCGCCAAAATCGTCCAACGGAATAATTTTGGAAGCAACCAACTCCAGTAAACTGTTTTGTTCGTCCAGAGCATAAATAGTGCAATCCTCGGCTTCCAGCACCCGGGCGGTTTCTTCCTTAAAATATTGATAGAGTTCGGTTTTAAGGGTCAAACCGGCCAGAGTGGATACCGCCTGACTTAATTCCTGAAGATGGCAGGTTAGATTGTGTTTATACAGACCGGTGCCCACCAGGTCGGCAATAATCGAAAGAATCGCCACATCCTTATCGCTAAACCCTGCCGGGTCCAGCACAGAACTACCCGCTCTTTCTAACTTGTTCATCACCCTGACGGCCCCAACCAGTACATCCCCGGCAAAAATTGGCACCACCAGGAAATGGCGAAGTTGTTTAGAGGGTAAAAACTGGCTATAGGCTTTCACGAATTCATTAACTAAACCCTGAGTTCGGCTTAAATTGTTTTCTCTGACAATTCTTCGGCTAAATTTGCCATCACGAGCTGGCCCAAAAACCTGCCCGGTCAAACCCTGACCCGGTTGGTAGTTTTCTTCGCCTAAATAACGTTGGGTAAGCCCATCGGCCTTGATCCTTTTCACCAGGCCAGTCTGAAACATAAAAATAGCCACCGTTTCGCAGGCCAGATCTTCCTGGGCAATTTTAATCACCTCCTGATAAAGGGCCTGGTTATAATTTTCATCTGATACCTGGTTTAATCTAGAGATAATAGGCTCAATCCAGCGTTCAAAACCTTGTCCCCAGTAGCCCTGACGGACAATTTTATTAAGTTTGGCATGCATGTCAGCCTTATCTTCCAGTAGACCCGCCCCTTCCATTTTGGCCAACCGACTGAAAACCTTCATTAACCTCAGATAATCGCCAAAAATATAGCTTAAAGCTGGCAGACTGAGTAGCAGGATAAAACGCGAAGGCACAATAAATAGAGCCTCCCAGATTGATCCATCTTCGGCCAAAACCGCAAGATAACACACCGAAAAAACTGCTAAAACTATCAGCCCCACCATCAGGTTCAGTTGCCAGCTTTTCAGATAACGAAAAGCCAGTAGCAACGGAATAAAGTAACAGTAGAAAATATCCGAACGGACATCCCCCCTTAGATAGTAGATTACTGAAATGAAGCCAATATCTAAAAGGGCTTGCATAACTTTACTGACATTTAAATTAAAAACTCTGGAGCGCTTGAGCATCAAAAAGGTTAAGCCCGCCAGATATAGTCCATAAAAGCTGGTAGCCAGCAGATCAAATCTTAGACTATCCTTGAAATCGGCGGGGGGCTTAAAGAGATTACACCTGACCAGAATAGCCCCCCACAAAACCCAGCGCAGATAGACCAACAAGTTGAGTAGACCATGATTTAGTAGGTTATTACGGATCGGATTGGTAAATCGATTAAAAAAACGAGATAACTTAATTGAACCAAGTAAAGACAATTTACGGGTAATTAACATCACAGCTCTTCCTTTCCTAGCGGGTAATAAGTTACCCTCCCTCTACCACTGGAGCGACCGAGGTTAGCCAGTACCGATCCCTGTTCTAAAAAATGGTACTTAGAAACCAAAGCTTTTTGTTAAGTAAACTAATTGTAATGGAAAATTAGTAGAATGAACCGAGAAAACACCGAGAAATTACCGACAAAAGTCCAATCAGCTAATGGTTAGAGTAAGTTGAGAAAGAGCGCATGCAAGCTTGTAGCCGACTTAAACTGGGGTAATTAGCTAGGAAAAAATGGCCCGGGTTGCTAATTGCTTAATACTCTGGCAGCTCTATGAAAATCTAAAGGAAACGGTCTTACAGCACTATAGAGAGTAAATCTATTAAAAAATCCGAAAAGCAATAATAAACGTTCTAATCGGGCCATTCTAAAAATCAGAGGAATTCAAAATCAGAACAGATTTACAACTTTAAACAGATATGATAAGCTAAACATCATAGAAAGAAATTAAAATATTGCGGGTCTAACAAATTACCTATAAAACTAACCGGGAGTTAATTTATATCAGGTAACACTCAGCTTAATAAAGTAACCGTTCACCTCGGTTGTTACCTTGAGCTTGCGAAGGGTCTTGCTAATAACCTTGAGATTCTTCGGCTTTGCAACTGTGTCCGTAGGGGTATCAGAATAGCAAAGACCGTGAACGGTTACTTAATAAAGCTGGCTTTAAGTACCCCATTTCCCGCCCGCTGTCAAGCTAATATTATTAACCATTACCAATCCCATCCCGGGCAATCAATTCATTCAGGAGCAGAACCATGCCAGAGTCTCAAAGTCGAGAGAAAGCCCTTCAACGCGCTTTCAAAGCAGCCTTAATTTCAGTCTTTATTCTGACCCTGGGACTGCTTTATCTGGCATTTGTGGCTGTCCCCTCTGAAGAAACTTCAGCCAAGAAGAAAAGTGATAGCTCAAAACCTGGCAAGGCCCTGCTCGATTGTCTACCGCTGGTAATCACCAGCTCGGCGGATGACCTGGCGACCTGTGGCACCCTGCGCTACGCCCTGAATTATATCGCTACTAACCCCAATCTAGCCGATAAAACGGTAGATTTATCCTCCCTGACCCAGGGCACCATTATCCCGGTAACCGGAAGTAGCCTGGTGGTGCCGGTGGGGGCCAACCTTTCAGCTCCCTGTGGGTTGGGTCTGATTCTGGATGGTACCGCTCTGGCTGGTGATGGAATTGTACTAAGTGGCCAGAATAATATCAGTGGCCTAAAAATAGGGGGGTTTGGGCAGCATCAGGTCAGTTTTAATTACCCTGACCCCACTGCTGCGCGTACCGTTACTTTTAGTTGCACTCAGATAAAAGCCGGGGGTGCCGCCGAGATAGTACCAATTCAGGGACTAACCCAAACTACCACCGTAAACACCGCCTTCTCAACCCCGCTCCAGGTGAAATTCCAGCGCTGGTATGGCGAAGCCCTGCCGGTAATAACCGTAACTTTCAGTATAAATGCCGGATCAAATGGAGCCAGTGCCAGCTTTAGCGGGGGGTTAAGCAGCGTAGATATTCTGACAGATAATACCGGTCTGGCGACGGCCCCCACCCTCAACGCTAACACTATTGCCGGGGATTTTACCGTGCAGGTGTCGGCGACCCTGCCCGGCTCCACTCCTACTACTCGTAGCTACCGCCTGGTTAATTTAGCCGGAAGTCCCACTTCTATGGTTATATCCGGTGGTCAGGGACAAACCGCCACCGTCAACAGCTACTTCGCTCAACCCTTCCAGGTGATCCTGACCGATACATTTGGCAATCTGGTACCCGGAATAGGTGTAACCTTCAGTGCTCCCTTCGGGAGTGGCCAGCCGGGTGGCAGTTTCTCCAACGGACAAAACCAGCAAATCTATAACACTAACAGTGCGGGGGTAGCTTTGGCCTCCCTGAAAGCCAATACGGTAGCCGGCGGCTTTAACCTATCAGCCAGTTACAGTAGCCTCACAGCTAATTTTAACCTGACCAATCTGGCCGGACCACCAGCCAGTCTGACCGCCTACTCCGGCTCTGGTCAGAGTACCCGAATTGGCACGCCTTTCCAGGCTCCCTTCCAGGCCAGAGTAACCGATGCCTATGGCAACCCCCGTTCCGGGATAACCATTAATTTTAGTGCCCCCGCCAGTGGCCCTTCTGGCACTTTCTCCAGCGGTTCCACCACTACTTCTGCCAGTAGTGATGGTAGTGGGATTGCCACCGCCCCAACCTTTAATGCTAATAACCTTAAGGGAAATTATCTGGTAACGGCCACTACCGCCGGGGTAGCCACCACTCCCTCCTTTAGTCTGGTAAACCTGGGGCCAGGTGCAATCACGGTGGTGGCGGGCTCCGGTCAGAGTACCAATGTTGGCACCACCTACCCGACGCAGTTGCAAGCTAAAGTCACTGACCAGAACGGCAATCCCTTATCCGGCATCCTGGTAACCTTTACCGCTCCCGCAAGCGGAGCTTCGGGCAGTTTCTCCGGCAGCTCTAGTACCGTTAACGTCAATACCGATTTTAGTGGAATTGCCACCGCCCCTGCTTTCAGTGCTAATCTGGCGGGTGGTGGTTACAACGTGCTGGCCACCACGGCGGGGGTAGCCACCTCCGCTTCTTTCCACCTGACCAACGTGGTGGGACCGACTATCGTCAGTGCTTCGGTCAGCGACCCTAACCCTCCTAAATATAGCCTGGAGACCGTTTACGGCCAGTTGACCGTCAACGGCTTACCAGCAGTGGGGGCAACCATGACTACCACCTGGCACTACAAAACTACCACCGTTGGCTGTAGTGATATTACCAACAGTAGCGGACAGGCTAGCTGTAGTCGGACTATCGGGAACGCCACCCTGGGCTACCGGGTGGTAATAGATGTGGTCTTTAGCTACAACGGGCGTACCTACAGCACTTCCACCAGCTTCACCCCGCAGTAGTCAGGCGGCGCAGCAAACCCACTTAAAAGGGCGGGTGGTTCGATACCGGGGAGACCCACCGAAAAATGGAAAACGTCGCCGCCAATCAGGTTATAAGTACCATCCTCAAACACGACCGCAAAGTCACCAGCTACAAACTGGCGTTGGTACGGGCGATTAACGATGTGGTACTGAGTTTTCCTGACCTGGGTCGCAGCGACCAGGCGGTGGCGATCCCGCTGAGAGTGCTGGCCGAATACTGGGTGGCCTATTACTGGCCTTTTGTAAACCCTACCAGTCCGATACTTCAGGGACCTCGCGCTAAACGGGGTCAGAACTTAACCCAGGATCTGGATTTTCGGCCCGGCCTCACCCGGCTCAGACAGAAATGGGAACAACTCCTGGAAAGCCCCGCCCGCCCCGCCGACGGCTTCTTCCTGATAAACGAACTTCGGTTACCCCGTAAAAGGGTGGGCTACCCACCCGCCCTCCTGACAACTTACTACGAAGTCCTCAAAACCATCTCGGGCACCCTGGAGATGCCGATCCGGTACGCCGGACCAGCCGGACAGGAATGGAGCATTTTCTCTCCACCCCAACGTTTTGAGCGGCTGACCACTACCCCAGAAGCCATCCCCGGCACTCGCCCCCCGGACAAATGTCTGGTAATTTCGGCTGGATTATGGCAAACCTTTCGGGAAATGAACCTATGGGTAGAAGCTTTATGTATCCACGAGTGGTGTTTGTTCAGCGAAAGAGTGGCCCAGGATACTGGCGCGGGGGTAGACTGGGGAAATATCTACCGCTTACTTACCGACCGACCGGATAACCGTCGCCCCCTTACCTGGGAACGCAACCAGATCGACCTGTTAATCCTGGAAGGCCAGGAATTTGTTTGCCCCTGGAGCGAAAAAAAGATTGGGCGGGGCATAAAATATGACCTCGACCATCTATTACCAGTAGCGGTCTACCCCATAAACGAACTTTGGAATCTGGTACCGGCTGACCCCTATTATAACTCCCACTTAAAACGGGATCGGCTGCCTTCGGCCCTGAAACTAACCAGAGCTATCCCGCATCTGACCCTGGCTTATCAGCACTACCAGAGCTCAAAACTGCTGGCGGTGGCCTTGAGGGAAGACGTGGCTGCCCGCTTCAGCCTTAAAGGGGCCGGGGAAAACTCCGAAAAACTGGCCCAGGCGGCGGTGGGGTTTATAGAGCAGGTGGGTAACTCCCGCAATCTGGCCCGCTTTGATTAACCCTAAATTGAAAAAGCAGGAGTAAGCGCATCTGGCTTTCAAAATCGGTCTGGAGTAAGATACCTGCCTCTCGGGGAACAAAACTAACATAAAGTTACCCCCTGAACCATAAATATAACGGCCTGGAAACCTCATAAAAAATAAACGAAAGTGGCAAAATGCAAACAAGAAAACTGGGAAATAGAGGACTGGAAGTCGGGGCCATCGGGCTGGGTTGTATGGGAATGAGTTGGGCTTATGGAACTGGTGATGAAGCCGAATCAATCCAGGTAATCCAGCGAGCCCTTGAACTGGGAGTCACCCTATTTGATACCGCTGATGCCTATGGTCCTTTTACCAATGAGGTTCTGGTAGGCAAGGCCTTAAAAGACTAACGCGACCAAGTGGTGCTGGCTACCAAATGTGGACTGGTAGTAACTGACCCAGCTACCCATCAATATGGCCGCAATGCCTCCCCCTCTTATATTAGAGCCGCCTGTGAAGGCTCACTGAAACGATTAGACACAGAGGTAATCGACCTCTATCAATTGCATCGCCCTGACCCTGAGATTCCGATTGAAGAAAGTGTGGGAGCAATGGCTGACTTGATCAGGCAGGGCAAAGTGCGGGCTATTGGCTTGTCTGAATGTGATCTGCCAACTCTGGAACGAGCCTATAAAGTGTATCCCTTCTCGACCCTTCAATCCGAACTATCGCTGTGGACCCGGGATGTTCTGACCGAAATCCTACCCTGGTGCCAAGCCCATCAGGTCGCCTTTCTACCTTTCTCCCCGCTTGGACGGGGTTTTCTAACCGGGCGTTATCAGAGCCAGGAACAAATAAGTCCCACAGATTTCAGAGCCAATATGCCCCGCTTTCAGGCCGAAGCGATCAAGGCCAATCAGAAACTGGTGGACAAAATAGGGGAAATAGGCTCAAGATTAGGTGCTAGTAAAGCTCAGGTTGCCCTGGCCTGGGTCTTAGCGCAGGGCGAGCAGGTAGTCCCGATACCAGGTACCAAACGTCAGGTCTATTTAGAGGAAAATCTGGGAGCGGCTATTATTCAACTGAGTACCAGTGATTTAGCCGAGCTAAACGCGCTACCACCAGCGGTGGGTACTCGTTACTAAAAACCTTCTAGGGAATAGGCTTGTGAAACTATTGGGACAGCCGTTAATTCGGCAAAAGGGTAAATTCAAAGTTGATCCGGCTCGAAAATTGGATGGTATTTTGAGTAGTGGCTACAGCATCAAACTTAACCTCTGGTAAAGGAGCCCGTTTCCTAACGAAATGGGGTTAGTCCCCAACAATTTATACTAAGTACGCTTGGGTAGTGTACAAAAGACCAATGTAGTTGGGAGGCCAGCGAAACAGTTTTTTGTACACTACTTTCCCGGATTTAGTATTAGACCAGGCCACTCGTACAATGCCAGAGGTTATTCTGATGAGAATTTAGTAGAGTTCAATCGAGGCTGGGTGAAGGAGCTCTTCAGGTAGCTTTTGCTGAAGAAAATCTCTATATCAAACATATCCCCCTCAGTTAGAATTACCCTTTATTTCTGGTTGGAATTGGGGGAAATAGTCGCTTCACAAAAAGGTCATTCTGAAAAGTAATATCTGTATTCGGATAGAAATAGGTATATGTTTTATTCATTGCATGAAATGTTACAAAACCCAAAAAGTTTGCTCAACTAAGGGCAGAAAAAAGTCACTGCCTTAGCACGCCAGTATTAATGTTTTGAAATGTATTCAGGGCTTTCGGATGGGATAAAATATATAGCTATTTTACTAATTACCTCGTTTTTGGCTAATTATTTTGGAGAATTATTGCCAAATTTAAATGGCTTTACAAATCTCTAAAGCCCATTAGTGACACTTTACGATACGCTTGTTTTTATTAGCCCTAGTCAGTGGTTAGCTGGTTTTCTAAAGCCATTAAAATGTTTTTAGTATTGGCCAAATCTGGAAAGATAAAGTGAGGCCTTTGCCGAGCTAATTCGTCCAGGCTATGAAACCCGGTAGCCACTGCCATACTAATTACCCCTACCTCTAAAGCGGCTTGTACATCTAAAACCGAGTCACCAATAATCAGGATTTGCTGGGGAGTAAGTTCTAGCTTTAGTGTGGATTTTAATTTTTTTAGAGCTATCCGGGCTAATTCTGGTCGGCTGGAAGCTTCGGTACCAAAGGTAAAAGAACTAAAAAAGGGCAAAAGTCCGGTGGCTTCTAAAACCAAAAAGCCTAATTCGGGGGGATTACCAGACAATATACCCAATATTACATCTCGTTGTTGTAACTCACTTAAAAGTTTAAAAACCCCTGGCAGGACGTACTGCGCAATCCCGTTTCCCAGGGCCTTTAGCTTTGCCTGCGAAAGCCGGGTTAGATAAAGCATGGCCTGTTCTAAACGGGCCTCCGTAAAAGTTTTATCCAGCTGCCAGTAGGCACAAACCTCTCGGAAAATATTGGGGGTGGTTTTGCCGGAGAAGGCAATATCGCTTATATTTGCCTGAATACCAAAGATAGTTTCAAAGGTCTGGGCATAGCTGGCCTGATGTAACTCAAATAGATTGAGCAGAGTTTGGTCAATATCAAAAATTGCGGCCTGAATTGGAAACCTTTTCTCGGAATATTTATTATTATCAAGCATTTTTATTCTCAGCCACTAAAACTTTAATCCCCGCCCTTTCAAGGCTAATAACAGTCTCAGGTGGTACTGCCTCATCAGTAATGATAGCCTTGAATAGTTCTAACCCTGCAACTAGCCAGAAAGAGGGGCGGGAAAACTTGGTACTATCCACCAGTAAATAGGACTCACGGGAGACTTTTAGCAAAATACGTTGTAGCGTGTTAGTTTTCAAAGTTATTGAGATTTGTGCCACAATTATTGAGATGAGCCAGCTTCAAGGTCATCTCGGTATTCCAGAGTTATTGAGATGACAGGTAAGTGCCACTTAAAATCTGAAACCGAATTATACGGATAAAACTG
>JBBQZS010000094.1:0-18309 GCA_038207495.1 Chloroflexia bacterium | reverse complement strand
TGTTGCTTGCCATGACGCTGGCGGCTTATGCGCTTGCCATGACGCTGGGGCGCGGTCAATTTGGTGCTCTCAATGCGGCCCTGCTGTTGGCTGCTCTGTTCGGTGTCGGCCTCTTCGTGTTGGCCGAGGCAAGAGCAGCATCGCCTTTGATCAGGTTGGCGGTGTTCCACAATCCGCTTCTTAGCGCCGGCTTCGCTACGAGTGCGCTGGTCGCGACGGTGTTGATGGCAACCCTGGTAGTCGGGCCGTTCTATCTATCGCATGGGCTCGGGCTTGATCCAGCTCTTATCGGGATCGTTATGTCCGTTGGCCCGCTTGTTGTCGTGCTGACCGGTGTGCCAGCTGGCCGGATTGTGGACCGCATTGGCGCACACCGCATGACCATCCTTGGGCTTATAGCAATAGCATTCGGCTCTTGCAGCCTATCCTTGATTCCATCGGCGTTTGGTATCTCCGGGTATATAGCACCCATCGTCCTCATCACAATCGGCTATGCGTTGTTCCAGACCGCCAACAACACCGCCGTCATGAAGGATGTTTCCTCGGCTCAGCGGGGAGCCATTTCCGGTATGCTCAATCTGTCGCGCAATCTTGGGCTTATCACAGGTGTATCGGTGATGGGTGCTGTGTTTGCGCTCGGATTGGGAACGAGCGACATCACCCCGGCGAGTCCCGAGGCTGTTGGTGTCGGAATGCGGGTCACGTTCGCCGTCGCGGCGGGTTTGATTGTTGTTGCGCTGGCTATCGCGACTGTAGGCCGTGTTCTTTCGCAGCGCGCCCTTTTCCCCAACGGTGAACAAAAAAAGACCGTGACAATTAGATTGTGCTTCATAAGCTTAAGTTAGAGTGGCCTGGGTTGGTTTTGTAAAATTGGGGGGGTTTTGCACAACCCCCCGAAACGGTGGATTAAGCTTCAATTAGAACTCGCCTCGCCTCAGCCTAGCTGCACTGTCTCAAATAGTATACTATTTGAGACAAAGCTTTCAGCCTGTGGAAAAGGAATGACCAACCCACAGGTCACTTGTTGTGGCTAGGTTTCCCATCCCCAACTGTAAAGCCAATTAATATGGGTGTAGTCGTCCAATGCCCTTTGGGCAAACAGGGCATCCCGCAAAATAGCACCCATCCCGTCTATATGGACAATTTCGCCAAACTGCCGGGCGCGGGTCTGTACCTGGGCTGTGCGGGGGAAGCGAACCTCTTGATAGGCTTTAAAAGCCTGGTTAATATTGTCTGGGTGCTTTTCGAGTTCATCTGCCAGACAAACGGCATCCTCTAAAGCCTGGCAAGCCCCCTGTGCGATATATTGCAGCATCGGGTGGGCCGCATCTCCTAGCAAAGTAATGTGATTTCTAGTCCAGTTATTGGCAGGCAGTCGGTCATATAGAGGCCAACGCCGATTCCGTTTAATCTGAGCAAGCCCACTCTTTACTAACTGGCAGGTCTGGCTGAAGTGTTCTTCCAGTTCTGTTTCTGTTCCCCAATCGTCGGAGTCGCTGGTATAACGATTGCTTTTAAAGACCGCTACCTGATTGTAAAGCTCACCACGCCGCAAAGGATATTGCACCATATGCATGTTTGGACCCACCCAGTACATTACATTATCAAGTCCGGCGTGTTCCGTGACTTTTTCCATTGGAATAGCACCTCGATAAGCTACAAACTCCGCACAAATCGGTTCGCTGCTATCTATTAAGAGCTGCCTTGTTACCGAGTGGAGGCCATCGGCTGCCACCAGAGCTTCGGTTTCATAAACTGAACCATCGGCACATTCTACTCTTGCTCCGTCCCCCAGATCTTCCACCGTGATAACTTGCCGGACAGTTTCAAGCTGAATAAGCTCGTTATCCTGGCAGGCTTTTAATAAGGTGGCCAGCAAATCACTGCGGTGTATTACGAAATAAGGATATCCATAACTCTTTACAAACTTTTCACCCAGCTCTAACGAGGAAATATGCTGACCCGAAAATATATTCATCCATGCAATCCGTTGGGGATAGACGGCATAACGCTCAATTTCCTTGAGTACCCCCAGATGATCCAGCACCTTTGAGGCGTTTGGGGCCAGTTGAATCCCTGCCCCAATTTCCCCGAATTCCTGTTCTCGCTCAATTAAGTGTACTGGTAAACCCTTTTTAGCCAGAGCGAGGGCGGCGGTCAATCCACCAATACCACCACCTATAATTAGTAAAGGGATGGGGTACTTTTTACTCAAGTTCTACCTCCTTGTCAAACCCGATACTAAGGTTCATTAACAGTTCCAGTTTGGGACTAAATTTCCCTTAAAAAATTTAATTAACCCGGTAACGGGGAGTCTGCCCCTGAAGTATAGCTTTAACTGCTGCCACCACTTCCTGGGCGATTGCTTCACGTGACTCGATTGTCTGAGCAATAAAATGGGGGGTGGCGATCACATTCTCAAAAGCCAGTAGCGGATTGTGCGGAGTCACTGGTTCTTGCTCAAAAACATCTAGGGCCACCCCTGCCAGTAGCCCTTGTTGAAGTGTTTCGACTAGGGCCACCTCATCAATCAAACCACCTCTGGCTGTATTGATTAAATATGCCCCATGTGGTAGTAATTTCAAACGCCGCAGATTTAGTAAGTGCCAAGTTTCCGGGGTGAGACTGCAATGTAACGATACAAATTCGGAAGAGGCTAGTAACTCGTCCAACTCTAACAAAGGAACTTCCAAACCGCTACTCAGGCGAACAGAGCTACTTAGATAGGGGTCATAGCCCGCGACCCGCATCCCCAGGGCCGTTGCCATTTCAGCTAACGCTCTACCGATACGACCTAACCCGATGATTCCAAGACTACGCTGGCGCAACATAACCCCCCGCAAGGAGTCGTTAGCGGCGGTTCCAGTCTGGACAAAGTGTTGCTGGCGGGGCAAGCGGCGGGCTAGTGCAAGTAACAACAATAAAGCCCCTTCTGCCACCGACTCCGGCAAAACTGGCACATTTGCCACTATCACATTTCTGGCACTCGCTGCTTCGGTATCTACCCAATCATAGCCACTGCCCCAGCGCACAATGCCAAGAAGATGAGGTGCCTTTGCAATTAGCTCTTTATCTATCGGTTCCGCTAGATCAATAATAATTGCCGCATCTGCCGCCGCTTTAACAAAAGCCGCCTGCCCTGATTCCATCGGACAGACCAGGCGCACCCCGGCAAAAGCTTCTACCTCCGAAAGGAGCGGGCGAAGGGCCTGAAAACGCTGGTGGCTCGAAAACAAGACCGTCCGGGTAAATTCAGGCTGGTTCATAATTCTTTAATTTTCCGTTTATTAATAAAAAGATTAAATTGGAAGTAAAGTAGGCGTACATTACCTGGGCCGCAGCATTTCAACCGAGAAATCCGGCTCGTTCATCAAGGCCAGACGTTTCTTTTCTTTCTCTAAAATTTTCTCAATCATAGCTGGTAACTGGTCTAAAACAGACTCTGGCACGGCTACCAGACCATGTTTATCCCCATGTAGAATATCACCGCTTTTTATTTTTAGCCCGGCGATTTCTACTTCCTGCCCAATCTGGCTGATAGTCAGATCACCATGGGAAGCAACTGTGCCAGCCGCGAAATAGTGCATCCCCATTTGGCGCACTTCGTCCAGGTCGCGTACCAGTCCATCGGTAACGATGGCGCAGACACCCAGCTTTAGGAAAGTAGCCGCCATAATTTCGCCAGCAAAAGCGGCTGCCCCACCTGACAAATCTTTGAGAACCACCAGTTTGGCACCCTCGATTTTGGAAAGAGCTTCGTAGACCGGAAAAATTCCGTACCCGACCCCGCTTTGAGCGGCTTGCTGGACGGTGACAGTAAAGGCCCGACCACAAACTGACGGCATCTCTGGGAAAAGGCAGCGTAACAGGGAGTTGGTAAAGCCTTCGGAGTCCGGCCGGACTTTGAAATGCTCGATGGCGTTTGCAATGGTCGGGCTGCTTTGGCTCGCCAGATAAACCAGTAATTCTTCTTGCTTCAACCTTTTTATCCTGTTTTAATTTGACCGTTGGTGCGCTGATTTGATTCTTCCGGTGCTGAAGCTAACACCGCTTTTTCAATCTTCAACAGGTGTTCGCGCATCAGGCGACGAGCCTCAGCCCCATTTTTCTTTTTAACTGCTTCTAGAATCGCTACATGGTCCTGGTTGGATTCGTGCGGGAAATCCAGCCCAGCCGGATATAAAACCGGGTTCAGTCTGACCACATTGATCAGAACATTGACTAAAGTTTCGAGCAGAGGATTACCAGTAGCCCTTGCCAGTGCCAGGTGAAAGCCGAGAGTAGCATGTTCCTCGCTCTCCCGATCATCATCGGTATAATGGTCAAGGAGGTTTTGCTCTAGCAATTCAATATCCTGGGTCGTGCCGTTAAGAGCCGCCAGTTCAGCCACAGTGGTTTCTAGCAAAAGGGCCACCTCGTAGACATGCTCGGTTCTGAACCGATCCAGATTGAGCATTACCATAAAGACCTCGGCCATTTTTCCCATGCTCAGGTCTCTTACAAAGGTGCCGCCCGCCGACCCCTGTCGAACCGTTATCAACCCCATCTGCTCCAGGCTACGTAATGCCTCCCTGATTACACTGCGGCTGACTCCAAATTGTAAAACCATCTCATTTTCGGAGGGCAATTTAGCACCAATGCTTAAAGTTCCGCTATAAATGGCCTTCTTTATCTGCTCGACTACTTCTTCGTAGCGTTTGACGTTATTCAAACGCTTGAACTCCAAATCTAACCTCCTGCTTTTATAAAAGTTTAGTAGTGGTTACTCCAAGCCCTATCACCACTGAAAAGAAAAGGAGAATTATTAGGAATCCAGCTATGACCAGGCATTCCTTTAACCAAGTTTGGAGTATAACCCTTAAAAGGTAAAAAATTAGTGAAAAGTCTAATGTCTGACATATTGACATTAGACTAAGGCTATGCTAGAAATATACACATAGTCAAACCTAATGTCAATATCTCAGGGAAAATTCTGATACATCAGTACCCAAAGTTAATACTTCTAAATCCCCAGTGTTGGGGGTTTATTTAGCATTCTACTGCTATATCCAGAGAGGGAGAGATAACATGAGAGAACGTATTCATGAATCGTTTTCGCGCCGCCGTCTTCTAAAGTATCTGGCGGTTACCGGAGTTACTTTGGGTTCCAGTAATCTCCTGGCTGCTTGTGGCGATGCCACCGCTACCACCTCCAGTAGCACCACAACTGCCGCAACTACCACTACTACCAGTGCGGCTACTACTGCTGCCTCAACCACTGCTACAACTGCCGCGACAGTCAGTGGCACTTCCTTGAAAACCAAAGCGGCAATTCTAAACGCGGCTAAAAAGTATAGCGGAACTAAATTGAGTCTATCGGTGGTTGGTACTAGCCCGCCCCTTGCCGCCGTCAACGAAGAATGGCAAAAAGCTACCGGGGTTACTCTCGAAACTACCGCCATCCCACCCAACGAGATTTTTGAAAAACTGATCCTTAACTTTACCAGTGGGGCTGGGAACTTTGACCTCGTTTCGGTGACTAGCAGTAATTTTGGTGCTTTTGCGCCCTACCTTTCCGACTTAACCCAGTTCAACACTACCTACAAGTTTGATGAAGTTCAACTGGTAGATATGTTCAAGTGGTATGGCAAAATCGGCAACGGCTCTTATGGTATCCCTTATGATGGTGACCAGTATATGCTCTTTTACCGCACTGATTGGTTACAGAAAGTCGGGGGCGACCCGGGTAAACCGCCTGCCACCTGGGACGAAGTTTTTACCTTTGCCCAAAAAATGAATGGGCAGGACCTTGATGGTAACGGCACCAAAGCGATTGGGTATGCTCCGCGTATGAGTCGCACCGGAACCTGGCAGTTCTTTGCCACCAAGCTGGCTTCTTTTGGGGGAGATTGGTTTGACGCTAACTGGCAACCGACTATCAATAGCCCCGAAGCAGTGGCTGCGCTGGAATATGCTACCAAGCTAAAAGATGTTGGCCCCGCCAATTCGGTCAGCATTGGCTTTGCCGATTTGGATAAACTCTTTCTGGGCGGTTCGGTTGGATTTATGGAACAATTTTCCACTACAGCTACTCGCGCCCAATTCGATACCATCAACTCCAAAATTAGCGGTAAATTCGGGGTAATGGCTCTCCCAGCCGGGCCGGGCGGCAAGCGTCAATATTCCCCCGGTGGAGTTTCGCTGGCTATTACCAAAACTTCTAAAAATCAGGAATTGGCTTACCTGTGCGCCCGCTTCCTGGCCTGTGAGGAGACCGCAGTGGCTCAAGCCGTAGCCGGAACGGGGGTAGAGCCAACGATGGTTTCGGCATATAACAACCCGGATTTTCAGGCCAAGTGGGGCGATGGCAAAAGCTCCTGGAAAGTGGCACTGGAAGAAGGCACTGGACAAATCTTTAAGCAGCTTACTATTCCTGAGTTTGCTTCTTTGCAAGAGGTACTGGATTTGAAGTTATCGGAAGCCTATTCCGGGCAAACCCCTCCCAAAGCCGCTCTGGATAATGTCGCATCAAACTGGCGGCAGATTCTAGGTCGGGCTGGTTATTACGCCGGGGACAAACCCAAGTACGAAGTTCAGAACAAGAAATAGCGAGGATTATCTTGAAACGTTCCGGGTTTAAGTTGCGCTATAGCCCGCACGGCGGGCTGGAAGGCTGGCTATTACTGTCGCCCCTGCTAATAATTCTGGTGGTTTTAGCCCTTATTCCGGTTCTGTACGCGCTGGGCCTGAGTTTCTTTGAGTATAACGTACTCCGGCCTCTCCAGAATCGTTTCACTGGCCTGGAGAATTTCGGCTTGATGCTGGAGGACGAACGCTTTCACACCGCTCTTTTTAACTCGTTTCGCTATGTGCTGGTATGCGTCCCGCTGTCGGTAGTGCTGGGAGTCGGGGCAGCTCTGCTCCTCGACCATGAGCTACCCGGTATGCGCCTTTTCCGCGCCCTGGCTATTACGCCCATGATGGTTATGCCACTGGTGGTCGGACTCAACTTCCGGATGTTGTTCGATTACCAGGACGGCATTATTAACTGGTTTTTGAGCCGATTACTATGGTTTCCCCGGGTGCGCTGGCTCGATACGCCGGAAGGAGCTTTCTGGGCCACCGTTATTATGGAACTTTGGTGTACCATCCCTTTTGTAATGATGCTGACCCTTTCCGGCTTAAAGAGTTTGCCAACGGAAGTCTTTGATGCAGCCAAAGTGGATGGGGCTGGTAAATTTCAGATGTTTTTCTACCTGACCTTGCCGCTCTTGATGCCAGTCTTAACCATCATTATCCTGTTGCGGACTCTGACTACTTTTAAGCTTTTTGACCAGATTTATGCTCTGACCGAGGGTGGGCCGGGTTCGGCTACCGAAACGGTGGCATATTACGCTTATGTATTGGGTTTTAAGCGGTGGGACATGGGTTATGCGGCTCTAATATCCTATGTGCTAGTCTTTATCATTGCGCTGGTTTGCTTGCTCCTGCTCAAGCTACTCCAGGCCGAACGAAAAGTAATTTAGAAAACTGGTAATATGACGCTAAAGTTAGATGAGGTTAAAATAAACAATCCTAAAATAGTGCAATCCCCTCCTGGGGTTGGCTGGTTGGGGTTTAGCAAACGCCGCTGGAAACGGTTGGGTTATAATGGGCTGGTATATCTGGGAGTGTTTTTATTCCTGACCTGGACTGTTACTCCCCTGGCCTGGTTGTTTGGTACGGCCTTTAAGTTGCCCCGCGACTATTCAGCCGACCCTCCCCAGATCATACCGTCCACAATTAGCTTTAGTGGTTTCCAGAACGCTTTTGGCAACTTTAAAGCTGGCAATTATTTGTTGAACAGCATCACTATCACGGCTGGTTCGACTACTCTGGCAATTGTAGTCGGGGTGTTAGCGGCTTACAGCTTCTCACGCTTTTCATTTAAAGGAAGTCGCTCGGCCTCAATCGCCCTGCTTGGGTTGCGTATGTTCCCGGTAGTGGCTCTGGCTATCCCCTTGTTTATCATTCTGAAGACGCTAAATCTGCTCAACTCTTTAATTGGCATCATTCTGGCGATGCAGTTGATTCAATTGCCCTATGTGGTCTGGATGATGAAAGGGTTTTTTGATGAGTTGTCCATTGAACTGGAAGAAGCGGCCCAGATAGATGGCTGTACCCGCCTGTCAGCTCTGGTAAAAATCGTGTTGCCCTTGATAGCACCGGGTATTGTGGCTACCGCCACCTTTGCGGCAGTATTATCCTGGAATGAATTTTTCTTGCCATTGCTCCTTACTCAAACCGACTCAACCCAACCCGTACCGCTTCTGGTAGCCAGCTTTGTTGACCCGGCCAAAGGTGTTTTGTGGGCGGAGATTTCGGCGGTTTCTGTAGTGGGTATTCTTCCGGTATTGTGTTTCTCGCTAATGTTACAGCGTTTCCTGGTGCGCGGTCTTACTGGAGGAGCGGTAAAAGGATAGTTCAGAAGGAGAAAATTATTGGCTGCTTCAATCCCGCCTTTTTTGCAGGCTTTTGAAAAAAATAATCCCGAATTCTATCGCCAGACGGTGGCTCTCCGGCAACAAGTAATGTATGAGCCGGGGGCGTTGGATGTAAAAACCAAACTACTAATCGCCTTTGCCCTGGATGTATCCAGAGGGGCTATGGATGGCGTTAAAATCCTGGCCCAACGCGCCAGAGACGCGGGGGCTACTCAGGCCGAGCTGGAAGAAGTCCTGATGTTACTTTATACCATCGGCGGTCAGCAAAATTTATCCTTTGGGGTAGGCGTATTAAATGGGAGTTAAGAAAGAGAAGGTTAAACTATGTCAGAAAATTTTTCAACCGATTTAAGCGGTTGGTGGGGAAAACCACTGGAACGCCAAATTTTCCCGCAACAGGAACTTTCGCTGGCTGAACGTGACCGACGCTGGCGAGAAGTCCGCTCCGAAATGGAAAAGCGGGGTCTGGATGCCCTGATTGTTTGGGGTGATACTGGCAAATGGGACTCAAAAATGGCTAATGTACGCTACCTTACCCAGGTCGGCGGTAACGGCGAGGTAGCCACCTGCATTTTTCCTAAAAAGGGCGAGCCAATAGTCATTTTGTGGTCAATGATGATGCTGGTAGAGTGGACTTCCGCTCAGAGTTGGGTGCATGAGTTTCGTTCCAGCCGCATGCCTCGTTACGCCCGCCCAAGTTGGTCTAAATCAATTGTTAAAGAAATAGAGGAACTGGGTTTGACTTCTGGTCGCCTGGGGATAGTAGGACTGGAGGGAACTGAGGCCGAAGGCGATATTCCATATGTTACTTACAAAAAAATCCAGGAGCTATTGCCACAGGCCCACTTTGAGAATGCGACTGACCTGATGGAAGAACAACGCATGATTAAAAGTGCCGAGGAAATTGAATTCTTGCGGCGAGCCGCCCTGCTCGGTGATTATGCTGCCGAAGCCATGTATGAATGTGCCGCCCCCGGTATATCAGAAGCCGAGGTAGTAGCCGCCATGCATGATGCGTTGATCAAATATGGCAGCGAAATCCCCATAATGTTTTTGTGGGGGGCGGGAAAGCCAAATCGGGCTACCAGGCTGACTTTTGCCAGAGGCCGCAAGCTGGAAAAAGGTGATGTAATTGATACCGAGTATAGCCCCCGTTATAGCGGCTACTATTCGCATGCCCAACGGCCTATGATTCTGGGTGAAGCACCCGACCCTTACGCGCGGCTGTTTGATGCCAGTTTGCAGTCCTATTACGCCGGGGTCGAAGCTATCAAGCCCGGCCTGGCGGTAGCAGAACTATGCCGGATTATGTTCGAGCCAATCCAGAAAGCCGGGTTCGACCTCTATGCCGGGGTTTTCTTTCATGGGATGTGCCTTGGTTGGGAGAGACCCTACGGCATCCCGGATTATCCCGGTAAAGAAGTTTTGCGCGAGGGTATGGTATTAGGTATGGAACCGGGAGCCGCCACCCTTGACCTAAAGATGGGAGTTCACGTGGGCGACCAGATCGTGGTTACAGCCACCGGCTACGAACGGTTGAACGGTCTCAAGGTGGAAGTACCAGTCCGACGGTGTTAGGGAATATCAGGAGCTTCAAGTAAATGCAAATTCTTCTTAACAATCGGGTGGCTCTGATTACCGGGGCCAGTCGCGGTATCGGGCGGGCTATCAGTCGTGAGATGTTTTTTAGCGGCGCGTCCGTCTCGCTATGCGCTCGTAGCCTGCCTGGTCTGGAAGAGGTGGCTGGCGAACTCAGAGCCGGACTTGCTGAGGATGAGGCCCAAACCCGGCTTTATCTACTAACCGCCGATGTCAGCAACCGCCAGGACTTAAAGACTCTGGTAGAAAACACCGTTAAAACTTTTGGTCGGTTGGACATCCTGGTGAATAACGCGGGGGAAGCACCACGAGGGGCGGGCGCGACTACCCCGGAAGGCTGGCAGGCCCACATGGAGCAGTACCTCTACAGCACTATAAATGCTTCGGAACTGGTTATTCCGATAATGAAGGCCCAGAAATGGGGCCGGATAATCAATATTTCTTCGGTGGCGGGCGAGACCCCCTCCGGTGTATCGCCGATTGCGGTCAGCAAAGCGGCAGTCAATAATTACAGCCGGGGTCTTTCGCGTGAATTGGCGACCAGTGGTATTACGGTCAATACGATTGCGCCTGGCCTGGTCTGGAGCGAGTCGCGCTTGCTGGCCTCGGGTGGCGTTGGCGAAAGGGTGGCGGCTCGTTATAACCTGCCGCCCCTGGAAGCGTTGCAGCGTTATGCCGAGGAAAACATTCCACTTGGTAGATTTGTCCGCCCGGAAGAAGTAGCGGCCCTGGCTACCTTCCTGGCCTCGGACTTAGCCTGTGCCATTACGGGCGGGATTGTTACCATAGACGGGGGGGCAGGGGGCTCTTTATTACCACCCGAAAAGAAGAAATAATGCTCTGGGGGTAAAGGGCATATTTTAGCGGTCATTTAACTTATTTTGACAGGAAGAGCAAGAACATGATTTTCAGTCAACGTATTAATCACCCGGCACTGGTAGCCAGTGATACCGAAGCAACTATCCGCTTTTATACCGAAGTTATGAAGATGCCCCTGGTTTTGCGGCAACCCAACCTGGATGACCCTAGCCTTGAGCATCTCTTTTTTGATGCGGGCAACAATACTTTTATTGCCTTCTTCGGGCCAGCGGCGGGTTATCCAGCCAATACCAATATGGCTCAGGGCGGTACAGTCGGGTTTATGAAGCATCTGGCCTTTGATGTTACTCCAGAAGTGTTCAAGGAAGCCCTGGAATATCTGCCCGCTAAAGGGGTAAAGTATCGTGGCCCGATTGACCGGGGCTACGAGTCCTCAATTTACTTTCCTGACCCAAACGGCATTACTCTGGAGTTTCTAACCTGGATTACGCCCCCGCCGCAAGACATTCCCCAGGCCACCATTATCAAGCTGGCCCAGGACTTGAGAGTGGCTGAGGGAGCGCATCATATCGAGGACGAGCATATCCGCAAAGCGATTGCTCAGTTACAGTCCGAGCAGTCCAGCCTATGCCAACCAAGCTAATCAGTCAGGAATGGTCAGTGAAGCAGCCAGAATTCCCCCAGAGCGGGTTTACTATTTTTGCCAGGGGTTTTGAGTTCCCGGAAGGCCCTGCTTTTGACAGGTATGGGTTTCTGTATCTGGTCAATCTAAGAGGTGGTTTCCTCTCTCGGGTAGACCCGGCGGGCAAGGTAGAACTCTTTGCTAGGACGGGAGGTGCGCCAAATGGTAGTGCCTTTCAGCCCGCCAGCG
The DNA here is from genome assembly GCA_038207495.1 of Chloroflexia bacterium. GTDB lineage: Bacteria > Chloroflexota > Chloroflexia > Chloroheliales > Chloroheliaceae > Chlorohelix. The sequence continues at coordinate 6,558 of JBBQZS010000094.1, read as the reverse complement.
GGGATTTGTATGTGGCTGATAGCGGCTTGAACTCGATTCTAGCTATAGACCCATCGGGTAAGGTACGGGAGGTCTGCGGGGCTTTCCAGGGTCGGAAATTTCAGGCTCCTAACGATTTATGCTTTGACCAGGCGGGCGGGCTATATTTCACCGACCCACCTCCGATAGCCAATCCCCAACCGAGCGGGCGGCTTTTTTATCTCAGCCCGGCTGGTGAACCTTGCTTATTGGACGAAGGCATTGCTTATAGTAACGGTCTGGCTCTGGACGCAACCGGGCAAAATCTCTATGTAGCCGAAACTCGAACTGGTCGGATACTATGCTACCGCGTGGTGAGTCCGGGTTCGCTAGGGCCGCGCCAAGTGTTCGCCCAACTTGACCCCAAACCGGACGGTATGGCTTTCGATATGGTCGGACAGTTGTATGTAGCAGTCTTTGGTAGCGGTTTGGTCTGGGTAGTCGGGCCGGACGGTAAAATCGTGGGAAAGTTGCCTGTTGGTGGCTATGGCCTGACTAACTTGGCCTTTGGTGGCCCAAATAGACAGCAACTTTTTGTAACCGAAGGGCCACAGGGCCTGGTTTACCGACTCGAAACCTTAACACCGGGTCTGAAATTAGCAGGGGAATAAAGAAAATTATGACCATTACCCAGACCATTCCAGCCGCCGAATTTGCGATAGTGGGCGGCTCGGCTACCAGTAACTGCCGTATACCGGAGGATGCCCAGGTGCCAGGGGTAGAAATAATTGAGGCTAATCTGTGCTTTGAAACACCTTTTGGAACAACTACCCCTTTTAAGTTGCTTGAACTCAGCCCGTCCTACACTACCGACGGGCTGGCGCACCGGGTGTTAGCGGTGCAGATGCATGGTTGGCGTAAGGGTTATAATTGGGCCACCAGTGCCGGGCCACAACAGGTCTTCTGGGTACTGAAGCAGGCCGGGGTACGCAAAATTATTGGCAACGCCGGGGTGGGCGGTATTAATAAAATGTTACAGGGTGGCGACATCGTAGTAGCCGATGACTACCTGGATTTCACCCAGGCCCGTCCCAGCAGCCTGCAAGAGAGTTGGCCCAATTCGGTTTCGATGGTCGAACCCTATTGCCCGGCAGGTCGGCAGGTTTTGATTAAACAGGCCGACCTGCACTTCCGGCGGGTTCACCACACTGGCATTATGGCCTGTAGTAATGGGCCATACATCGAAAGTCTGGCCCATGTCGCCTTTATGCGGCAGGTCGGGGCTGATCTGGTGGCCCAAAGCACTGTACCTGAGATAAATTTCGCTCGTGAGATTGGGGCCTGTTATGCCGGGATTTATCTGGTAGTAAATCCGGCGGGACTGGTTGCAGACCCGGAGAACCGCCGCAAAATGTATCAGAACTACAAAGAAGCCGCCCCGAACGTGGCAAAAGTGACCTTAAATACCCTGTTGAACTGGAAGCTGGATGAAGCCTGCGGTTGCCCGGAACGAGTCCGTCCAATTTTAATGCCTTATTCTGAAGAAGAGCTGGCCTGACCCAAAAACTGGAAAGCTAGGAAAATGACTCAGTGTATCTTGACGGTGCTGGATGGCACTGACACCGCCCGCTTGATGGTGGAACTACTACAGGCAAACGCCGCAAAATACGACCTGGAGCTAAAGACCGTCACCCTTGATCGGGCTGGTAAGGCCGGGCTATCTAACGAACCGCCACTGGCTGAGTTTGCGGGGCGACCAGAACAACTCCTCCCGACCATGCCAGGCACAGATATTTTATTAGTCCACCTGGCCCCAGTCAGCCGGGCGATGCTTGAGCAAGCTCCCGACCTGAAATTGATTGGCTGCGCTCGGAGTGGCCCGCTTAATGTGGATGTTGAGGCTGCGAAGGATAGGGGCATCCCGGTAGTATTTGCCCCTGGTCGCAACGCCGAAGCGGTAGCCGATTTTACTTTCGCCCTCCTACTGGCAGTTGCTCGCCAACTGTTACCGGGAGTCGAGTTAGTCCGCAGAGGTGATTGGTTTAACAATACCTATCAAAAATCTGTTTTGTTAGGGCCGGAACTAAATGGTCGGACGTTGGGTTTGATCGGAGCAGGCGATATAGGCCGCCGGGTGATACGGCGGGGGCTGGGATTTGGTATGAAAATCCTGGCTTATGACCCCTATTTGGCAGCGGAAACTCTGATAGATTATGGGGCGCAACCAGCCTCGCTGGCGGAAGTGCTGGCCCAATCGGATTATCTCTCTTTGCACGCCCGACCTGACCCGAACGGTTCGGCTCTATTAGGCTCTGCCGAATTTGAACAGCTTAAACCAGGGGCGATATTGGTTAATACTGCCAGGGGAGGGTTAATAGACGAAACAGCCCTATATGAGGCCCTGCGTTCAGGTCGGTTGCGGGGGGCAGGCTTGGACGTGTTGCAACAGGAACCAGTTTCGCCAGATCATCCTTTCCTGGCACTACCAAACGTATTGGTAACACCTCATATCGCCGGGTACTCCAGTGATATGGGTCGCCGGGCCGCCGAATTGATTGTGGAGGATGTGCTTAAAGTGCTGGATGGTAAAGCTCCATTGCGCCCAGTTAAGACTGGAGTATAGAGTTGAAGACTGAGCCGCTTTTGCTAGTGTTCGATGTGGGGACGGGTAGTGGTCGCTGCTTGATTTTTGACTCTAACGGCTATCAGGTAGCGCGTGCGGTCAGCCCCTGGCACTACCAGACTGCGGAGTCCGGCAGTTTATTTTTCGATCCCCAGAGATGGTGGGCGGATTTAATAAAACTGGGGCGGGAGGCTCTGGCTGTGGTAGACCCTGGCAGGATTGTTGCCATCAGTGCCACCAGCCAGCGACATGGCTTTGTCGGGTTTAATCTGGAAGGACAGGAGCTATATGGCTGGCCCAACCTTGACCGTTCGGTCCAGTCGCGTTTAACGGTAGGGGCTGCGGAACACCTATACCCAACTGTAGGTCGCTGGCCAGGCGCGATTCACACCGCTCCACGGTTAGCCGCAGCATCCAGCATCTATACTTTTTTACCCCTTAGCGACTGGGTGCTTTATCGTTTGAGTGGTGTCAAAGCCAGCGACCCAAGCCAGGCTGCCGAAAGTTGCCTGTTCGATATTAATCTGAGGGATTGGTCGGCTACCGCTATCCAAACTTTTGGACTAGCCGATCGCCTTTTACCAGACTTGCAATCCTCCGGGACAATCCTGGGTGAGTTGAGCAACCCGATAGCAAAAGCCCTGGGCTTGCCGTCAGGTATTCCAGTTGTTTCAGGCGGGGCCGACACCCAGTGCGGCACGCTGGGTTGTGGAGTAGTCGGGCCGGGTGAAATGGCCCTAATAGCCGGGACTTCAGCTCCCTTGCAACTTTGTTTAGACCAGCCCCTAATTGACCCCCTATGCCGGACTATCACCAGTCCCTATCTTTTGGAAGGGCAGTGGGTGCTGGAAAGCAATGCCATGTTTACCGGGTTAAGCTATGCGCGACTAAGTGAGCTGATAGCTCCGGGACAGGATTTTGGTGAACTCAACCAAGCCATGGCTTCTGCCAGTCCAGAATTTACTGGACTGCCCCTGTGTATTGGGTCAAGTATCATGGACTCACGTCACGGCTCCTTATTACCCTGGGGTGGGATGCTTTTCCCCTTGCCATTTGCCCGGTATGAACCCCTGACCCTTCTCCGGGCAGCTCTGGAAAGTGCTGCTTTCGCGGTCAGAGCCAATCTGGAACAACTCAAACAGGTCTGTAATCACTTCCCGGCGGAATCATTGCGGATGGGTGGGGGGGCAGCGCGAGGCTTTTGGCCGCAATTAGTGGCGGATAGTTGCCAACACCCGGTATTGGTATCTGAAGAGGCTGAAGTAAGCGGTTTGGGTACTGCTATGTGTGCTGCCACAGGGGTCGGGCTGTTTGCAGATTTAAAAGCGGCGGCTCTGGCTATGCACCGAACCGGGCAGAAATTTGAACCACGTCCTATCAAAAGTCTTGACCACTTTTACCAACGCTGGCGGGCGGCTTATCAGGGGTTAGCCCGGCTGGCTTTAGCTTAACCAACGAGGCCATATATACAATGGAAAGAACTTTGCTTGAAAAACATCAGGCTCTAGCCGAACAGGTCGTGACCACCGCCCGCGAAATGGTAGCCAGGGGATTGGCCTATGGAGTGGCTGGAAATGTCAGTGCGCGTCTTCCAAACGACCAGGGTTTGGTTATTACTCCCAGTGGTAAGAATTATTCTAAGCTTTCGGTTGAAGATTTGTGCTTTGTGGACTGGAATGGACATGTTCTGGAAGGTAACATGCGGCCTTCCAGCGAATTACTGATTCATAGTGCCACCTACCAGGCCCGCCCGGATTGCCACGGGGTGGTTCATACCCATAGCACCTTTGCCTGTGCTTTGGCTGTTACCCGAACCCCTATCCCGGTTTTTATTGATGAATTGATGTATGTTACGGGCGGGCCGGTCAAGGTAGCCGATTATGGTTTTCCCGGCTCGCCAGAATTGGCTCAGAATCTGGTAATTGCTTTGGAAAATTGTCAGGCTGCGCTTCTGGCTAATCACGGCGTAATTGGAGTGGGTGACGATTTAACCGAAGCCCTGCATGTTTGTGAGGTAGTAGAAAAAATCTCGGAGGTCTATAGCCATGCTCTAAAGATTGGCCCGATTTTCCAGCTGGAGCTAGAAGTAATCGAGCGTCAGTATAAAGCTTTCCTGGCTAAAAAGGCCCGTCAACGAGGGCTACAGAAATGATATTTCCCAACAACCCGGTCAGTCTCGAAGGCAAAACCGCCCTGATCACAGGCGCATCACGTGGCATCGGGCGGGCCACGGCCCTTTTATTTGCCCGGATGGGTGCTGATATAGGTATTAATTATCTGCGGAATCAGGCGGCGGCGGAGGAATTAGCCACTGAGATAGGGCGATTGGGTTGTCGGGCTGTTCTCTTTCAGGCTGATGTGGCTGACCGGGCTGCCGTAGTTCAAATGGCAGCCCAGGTGAAGGTCGCATTTGGTGGCCTGGATATTCTGGTTAACAACGCCGGAGTGAGCCTGACCAATGATATTTTTGGTCTGACCCAGGAAACCTGGCATCAAGTGATTGAGACCAACCTCACCGGACTATTTAATACCTGCCAGGAACTGATTCCTCTCATGCAGAGCCAGGGGAGTGGCAGTATTATTAATCTTTCCTCAATTGCCGGGCGACGCGGTAGTATGTTTGGGGATGTGCATTATGCCGCAGCCAAAGCCGGGGTAATAGGCTTTACTCAGACTCTGGCCCGTACCCTGGCTCGCTGGAAAATTCGGGTTAATGCCGTCGCGCCGGGGGTAACTGTGTCTGATATGCTGGCTGAGAATAGTTCTGAGCATCTTGATTATATCGTGCAAAATACCCCCCTGGGGCGTTCTGCAAGCGTAGAGGAAGTGGCCGGGGTCTGTCTATTTTTAGCTTCTGGGTTGGCTAACTTTATGACTGGAACTACTCTTGATGTAAATGGTGGGAATTATATGACCTAATTCGCGTTAGGTTGCGCGGTTGTGTAAAAATTCCCCCAACAATAATTGTTTGTAAATAGATTTCAGTTCCCTATTTACTTTTGAAATTAGGTATTACTTGCGAGAAGGGTTATTCTGATAAGTAATTTATTCGCTGCTGCAATGGTAGGTATTAACAAGGCTAATTGTAATACCCTATTTTGAGCCTAAAATTAGGGGTTACATATTGATGTTTCTATATGTATAATCTATCCGTATAATACTGGTGTCGTATGAGTTTTTGGGAATACTGTCCTAATTGAAATCTATTTTCAGATTGAGTGTCTTGTATGCCTACTCGTAAAAACTTCAATTCACATAAACCTGGTGAAGATCTCAGAATTGAGCTGTTCCTCTCTAAACGGTTCTGTCAGGAATCAGGATAGGTTGGCAAGCAGGCTGAGTTTTGGTATTATTTATGGTAAGTCAGTTAAATTATACTACCAAGAGGAAAACCTTTGGCCTGCCCGTTCTGCAAAAATCCTGAAACCAATAAACGTGCTAAAACGACTAAACTTGGCTACCTTACTTTTTATTGCCCAAAATGACACCCTATTTTAAAAAAAGAACCGAAACTCCTTATAATGATTTGCATTTTCCAACTGATATTATACTCCTTGTTGTAATGTGGCGATTGCGCTATAAGTTGAGTTTGAGGGATGTGGCCGGAAATGTTCATCGAGCGAGGTTTTGAGTTTACCTATGAAGCCGTGCGAGAATGGGAGGAACGTTTTACTCCTTTATTTACCGAAAAACTTAGGGCATAGAGAAAAGGAAAGTCTGATAAATCCTGGCGAGTCGATGAGACAGTGCGCCCGTATCGGGACTTTAATCAAAGTGGGACAATCAAATCTCCCGTTCCTTGTGGATAGGGGAACTGCTCAGCATCTTACCCAAAAGTCGAAAGACTAATGGGGACCACAGCACGCTGTGAAAAGGGAAAGTGAGGCTGCCAGCACAGCCAAACGTTTCTCAGAGCAAGACCGGCAAGGCCAAGGCTAAACTGCTTGAAGCCCAGGACGTGTAATCTAACTCGACGA
>JBBQZS010000093.1:0-18718 GCA_038207495.1 Chloroflexia bacterium | reverse complement strand
GTTCAAAACTACTCATTTACTACTTGGTTCAGAGCAAATTCTATCAAAGGGAATTGCTCTAAATCTGATTTGAAATGGCTTGTAAGTAGATTTTGAGCTCAAATATTTTAGAACTTTTGTATTTGTTGGAGTCGATGGGTTACAAACCCGCCCCTACATTTAAATACTACTTTTCAGGACTTAGTATAATGTATCCTTTGCCCTAATTAGGATTGCCTAAAATCTGCTGTTCTATTACGCAGTTAGGAGATACTGTACGCAGGTGGCTTATTAATTCTTGTCCTGCCTTCATTAAAGTTTCGATAGGATAGGGAGCCAGTCTATCCAGTACAAAGTAAGCATTTCGGCTGCTTTCGGTCAAGCGGGTTCGGACACATTGCCGCCAATTCCAGCCCCGGCAGGTTACGCCCCTACCGTCGGCCCAAATCACTTCACCGATTTCGGGGTAAGTAATAACTTCCTGGCCTTCCTGAAAAATTCCAAATGGTTCACTACCAGTAGCATAATCAAGGGTGAGGTCGCTCGTCAGGGCATCCCAATCCTCACCACCCACTGGCAAAACGTATTTGATACTAACCGCATTATAAAGGTCAACGATTTTATTGATAGTAGGCAAATCCTGGCCTTTCAAAGTACGGCTTAACAGAGCTTCAACCGAACAGGGGTATTTGCTCGGCTTGAGGCCAAAGTTTTTGTAGGCCTCGCGCCAGGCTACTATGTGAGGGTGAGAGGTGGGCTTTTCCTCGCCAAAGGCCGCCCGCTGTTGTCGTTCCGCCGCTCGTAAAATCTCGGTACTAGCTTCCTCGCTGGGCGTATTATCAAGGTCACGGGCATAGATAATCATGGCGGTATAGTGCGGGAAATTCTCTTCAATCTTCGGGTCTAATTTCAGCTGGAAATCCAATTCACAAGCTCCTTAATCTTTTTGCTGATTAGCTAAATCCTTTTGACCGTAGAGATAGCCGCGCCAGGGGAGATAGCCAAGCTTACCATAAAAATCTGTTAAATCTGTCCAATCTATGGTGGCAAAGGTTGCGCCCTGCTGCCAAATATAGCTAGTGGCTGCCGCAACTAGCCCCAGCCCCAATCCACCGCCCCGCACCGTGCTATCAACTCCTAACGGCCCCAGGCTGGCGTGAGTTTCAGCCGGGAGTTCAGCCCGCGCCCAATATAATAAAGTGCGAGGACAACCCTCAAACCAGCCGTTATCAAAACTCCAGGTCTGGCAAAAACCTGCTATCTCTCCATTTGCCCGTTTGAGCAAAGTAACATTAGCAGGGGCATAACCCATCCCAAACCAGCGTTCCAGCAGAAAGGGCCAGCGGGGTGAAAAACCAGTAGAGGGTTGACGAAGGAAATCCAGAATAGCCGCCTGTTCCCCCTCTTGCCCTTGAGTGTAAAAATATTCGCCATTTTGGACGGCAGGGGGTGTTGGTGGCACTTGCCAGTCAGACAAACTGCGGGCAAGGTCGTGTACAGGGTTGGGATTGAAGCTATACCCGCGTTTTTCAAAAAAGGCGGGGGCTAATTCCAGGGGTAGGCCGGGAAAGAAATTACCAACCTCGCTCCCCAACTTTATCGCTGTTACCCCGACTAATTGCGCCTCAGCCCACTCTAACAGGCTAGAACCAAGACCCTGCCCCCACCAGTTTTGCCCAACCAGGATTAGACATAGCCACCCGCTACTACCAATTCGGTCAACCATTAGCGGGTCCGCAGTTTCGCGGAAACGACGGGTCAGGACAAACCCGGCAAGCTCATTTTTGTCAGTCCAGGCGGCTCGAAAATCTTCAGGCCGAAAGTTAGGTTCAAATTCGGTGTTAGCCCGCCACAAAGCCGGATCAAGCGGGTATTTTTGCCCAAATTCACTACTATTCCAGAGAGCCAGAATAGACGATACATCTGAGGCTTTATAAGAACTGAAATGAAAAGTTTGCATTTTATCCCTCCTCGCCGCCATTATAGAGGAAGCTAAACTCTAACCGCAAACCAGGTAGTCAGGTTTTCTAATCTTGAAAGGTTATCAAACTGATAATATTATGTGATATAATTTTTGCGGATTGGTAACTAAAATTTCAATCCAAAAAACAGTTTAGCTTATAAGTTGCACAATTTAATAAGCTGGGTAACCAACAGAAAGGGTGAAAACCATGAGGCGTGTTGGCCTTTTTCTTTCGGTAATTATGCTACTAAGTCTTTTTACCGCCTTTATTCCCACTGAAACACAGGCACTTGCCTTACCTGCCCTCCCCGCTCCAGTCAAAAAAATTGTAGACCGCACCGATGCTCCAGTCTACGGTGGTCAGACCAAACGGAGCTGGACCTGGGGCGAATATTTTGCTTCACAAAACGAGCTTTACAGCGAATCACCGGGTGGCAACCGGGCAGTATATTATTTTGATAAAGGTCGCCTGGAAATTACTAACCCGGCGGTTGATCAGAATTACGACTTTTATGCTACCAGTGGGCTTTTATTAAAAGAACTTATCACCGGGCAAGCCCAGCTAGGCGATGCCACCTTCCAGGACCGCGAACCAGCCGATGTGATACTGGCTGGTGATAATCCTCCTATCATTGCTGATGCGCCAACCTACGCCTCCCTGCGCGAACTGGTAAGCTTTGACGGTAGCTGGAAATCCAATGATATGACCGGAAAACTGGTACAAACGACCCTGAAAAAGGGTGGACAAGTTAATACCAGCTTCGCCGGAAGCACCGTTAAATATGCCGCCTACGATGCCGCTACCGGGCACAATATCGCAGATGTATTCCAGAATTTTATGAATAGCTCCGGCCCAGTGTTGCAAAACGGCAAAATTGTTAATGCGGCACTCTACAACCCTCTTTATGTTTTCGGCCATCCTATCAGCGAAGGCTATTGGTCGAGGGTCACTGTTGCTGGTAAAGAACAATATGTATTGGTACAGGCCTTCGAACGCCGCCTCTTGACCTACACCCCAGGCAACCCGGTCGAGTTTCAGGTAGAAATGGGCAACCTGGGACGGGCTTATGTGCAGTGGCGCAACAACCAACCCGGTCCAGTGCCCGCCGCCGACCCCCAACCGCCTGTGCCTACTTCATATCCAGCCCTTGACCTCTACAATCAGGCTGCAACCAATATGAACGGGGTTTCGTCGGTCAAAATTGACCAGTTCGTCAATGGTGGACTGGCGATGACCATCGAGAATCAGGCTCCCAACAAGAAGCGCGAAACCACATATGCTAAAACCACCAGTGGCAAAAATGCCACGATAGTTGACGTCTTTATCGAAAACCGTATCTTTGAAGCGGTATTTATAGAGGGTAAACAAGCTACCCCCTGGGTTTACATTGATGTACCTGCGCCTTTCCGTTTCCCAACTTTCCAGGTAATTTCCCCTAACGACGATAACCTCAATTTACAGATTGGGGCAAACGGCACGATTAACAAGGAAGTAACCAAATCGCTGTTCCGTGAATTCCTTGACCTGGATGGCTCCAAAGCCGCCCAGATTGATGCGGTTGCGGAAAAAACGGGAGTGCGGTTGCAACGAGTATTTTTGAATGATTATGGAAGCGGTCAAACCGTTAACCAGACATACAATTATGGCAATTACAACCAGCCCGTTAAAATTGATGCACCCGCCGGGGCAGTTCCTTATACCGGCTTTAGCACCAACCCTGGCGACCTTGTGGTGCCTAAACTGAATAGCAGTCGAGGAACTGAGTCAGCCAACGCCCACCTGTTATTCCAAAAATATTCCCAACCTGACGCTGTACCCGGTGAAGTCGTGGTTAAGTTCCGCGATAGCCAGACCAGCGTGCAGAGCTTCGGTAGCAGTTTGAACGAGTTTGGTTTACAAAGCGCGAAACTGGACGGAAACCTGGCGATTTTCAAAGTCGGCCCTGATAGCGTTCAGGGTGCGATTTCCCGCCTGAGCCTGGACTCGCGTGTGGAGTACGCCGAGCCAAATTATTTGTATCAGTTGCAGGATGTGGTCGAACCCAACGACCCTGGTTATCAGCAGGAATATCACCTTAAAACGGTTAAAGCCCCCCGCGCCTGGAGCATTAGCACCGGGACGGACGTGACGGTGGCTGTTCTGGATAGCGGAATTGATGAAAATCACCCTGACTTGAAAGACAACCTGATAGGCAATTTCGATATGCTGACCGGGAATAACCCTCCGGGCGACGTGGTAGGACACGGTACGCTGGTTTCAGGAATTATTACCGGGTCGGGTAGCAACGGACAATTCGGCAGCGGGGTAGCCTGGAAAAGTAAACTGCTGATGTACCGAGTCTGTATGGAAGGTTGCCCGAATGCCGCAATTGCCAAAGGCATCAGGGCTGCAACCGATGCCGGGGCAAAAGTAATCAATATGAGCCTGGGCGGGACAAGTGACTCTACTTCCATCAGGGAGGCAGTAGCTTATGCGCGTTCCAAAGGGGTTGTGCTGGTAGTTTCTGCCGGAAACGCTGGAAACGATGTGCCGGAATATCCGGCAGCTTATCCCGGCGTGATTTCGGTAGCGGCTACGGGTAAATTGGGAACTCCTGCCTACTTTACCAGCTTTGGCAATACCGTTACCTTGACCTCGCCTGGAATTGGGGTTTGTGGTACACTTCGTACCGGGAAGTTTGGTTGCGCTAATGGTACTTCCTTCAGCGCACCGACTGTAGCGGGGGCAGTGGTATTGTTGCTTTCGGTCAATCCCAGCCTTACGCCTGACCAGGTTAAGGCTTACCTGACCTCAACGGCAACCCCCGCTCCCGGCAAAAACCCCGGCGAGTTTGATCCGAAATATGGCTACGGCACCCTTAATGTGTTTGCTGCATTGCGCGCCGCCGCCACCAACCAATTCCCGGCCTTACCCGCCGGTATTCGGGAATAAATTTTGACCTAACCCCCTAGCCCCCCTCCCTGAATCAGGGAAGGGGGAACAATTTGCGTAGGGGCGTGGTCTCCGCGCCCTTCCCAAACCAGTTTCGTAGGGGTGCTGCTTGCCACACCCTGATAACAGACATAATTGTAGGGGTAGACCAATGTGTCTACCCTTCTTAGTTGAAGAAGGATTCTTGTAAATATGACGAACCGAGAAAATGCCGCCAACTATCTGGAACAGGTTTTGAAACTACCCTGTACCCACGAACAAATTATCCCCACCGAATATCTGGATTTGAACGGTCATATGAACGTGATGTATTACACCCATGTCGGTAATATGGGCTTGCGAAAATTTATGGATAATGTGGGATTGGCCTGGGACAGAATCAAAAGCGGGGAACGGGGCACCTTTGCCTTGCGTCAGGTGCTAAGTTACCTGAACGAGTTGCGCGAAGGTGAGCGAGTGGCGTTACATACCGGGCTGGCAGGTTACGATAACAAACGGCTGCATTTTGTCCATTATATTGTCAGCCTGGACAAAAATGTAATAGCTTCGGTGGACGAGCGTGTAGCTATTTATATTGATATGAGTACCCGCCGTACCACCAATTTCGAGCCTGATGTATTGGAAAAACTGGCTGAAGCCAAAGCCTATTTTGATAGTTTGGGTTGGCACCCCGAACTTTCCGGCGCGATAAAACTCAAAAACGGGGGTCAGGGGTTGGGGGATGGGGGTTAGGGAAATTAGTAGGGGCAGACCAATGTGTCTGCCCTTTTTTCATCCTTTATACTTCTTCATCCTTTACTTGAGGCTGGCAAGCCGTTCTATGGTAGGCGCACCCGTCATATCACGGTAAAGGTCAATCACCCGGTCAGCAATCGAACGCCAGCCAAATTGCTCGGCGTGAACTATGGCCTGTTGTCCGAGGCGGCTACGCAGTTCGGGCTGGTCTAACAAACCACGAATAGCCCCCGCCAATTCTTCAGGGTTACCGGAGGGCACTAGCAGACCGCTAAAGCCATCTTTGACGGCATAGGGCAATCCACCCGCACGGCTGGCAATTACAGGCGTACCGCAAGCCTGTGACTCCAGAGCCGCCATCCCAAAGCTTTCGTAGTGGCTGGGCATTATAGTAATATCCGCCGCACTGTAATAATAGGGCATGTGTTGCTGGTTTTGAGAAGGCAGGAATTTAACGTAATCCTGCAACCCTAGTTCCTGCACCATCGCTTGCAAGCGGCGGGCTTCGGGGTTGTCGTCCTGTCCGGCTTTGCTACCTCCACCAACGATAAGAGCCTGGGTTTCACGGTCGCCCTGCTCCACCAGTTTTTGGACTGCCCCAATTAAAACATCCACCCCTTTGATTGGTTCAATCCGCCCAACCAGCAACAAAATGTTTTTGGCAGTCAATCCCAACGCGACCCGCGCTTCAGCCTTGGGGCGAGGCCGGAACAGTTTTAAATCTACCCCGCAAGGAATAATTTCGACTTTTTCGGCATCCGCCCCATATTGCCAGCTAAGGGCGGCCCTTTCGGCGGCGGTAGCGGCTACAATTCTGTCCAATTTGTCCATCAATTCGGTCTCGCGCTCGGCCCGGAAAGCTGGTTCGCGTTCTTCCTCGCTACGGGCGGTGGCGTTTTTGAGATGGGCTAGAGTATGAAACATCTGCACCACTGGCACATTCCATTTTTCGCGCAACATCAGCCCAGCAAAGCCACTCAACCAATAATGAGCATGGATTACATCATATTCCAGTTCTTCGCATTGTTGAAATTGATGGATGCTTTCAACAAATTCAGGCAAATGATCATAAATTTTGGTTTTATTATAGGGTTTACGCGGCCCGGCTGGTAAATGGATTATTCGGGTATTGTCGCTGAGAGTGTGAGTCAGGGGTGTAATCAAATTCTGAGTACGGGTAAATACATCTACCTCCAGGCCGCGCCTCCCTAATTCACGGCTTAATTCGCGTACATAGACGTTCATGCCACCTGCTTCTTTTCCACCTAATACGGCTAACGGGCAAGTATGGACACTTAGCATCGCGACTCTATAAACTTTTCTAGTCATCTGAATTGAATAACCTCTTTATAATATTATGTAAAGTTCTTTAGCTTTACCTGTTAAATATTCTTACCGTTTTATTAAGACGCGTACCTTCACTTGAAGTCACCGCCTTATTACTCACCGCTATTAGTATCCTGATGGAGTTGAAGAATGTTTCTTCACTAACTTAAAGTAACCATAACAGCAGACATTTGATATATGTATTACATTAATCATGCTTTAATTGTCAAGCCCACAACTAAACATACCAACGCCACCAGCGGAATCAGGCTTTTTAGCCATTTCCCGGTCTGCCCCAATTGCAATTTGAGGAAACTTTCTAGAAAACGCACCAAAAAACTCAAAGCCAACAGCCCAAACCCGATTGGCAGAAAGACTCCATAAGTGCCATTGACCAGAGCCATAACCATCAAAGCACCCAGCGCAACCGTCGCCCCTAAATATAAAACCGATAGCAACCAGGTATTTGTGCCAAGCCAACCTAATATCCGAATATCGCTGGTTTGTTTTTCTTCGTCGTGCAAAGGAGTGCGTTCAGAAACCGACCCCGTTGTACGTTCTCCGGGGCGACGAACTACTCCTGACGGGTTATTGGGGCTGGCACCGGGTCTTGTTTGTTTCTTTTTTGCCAAAACCGTTCTCCAAATAATAGTTGTTGGTTGTTAGTTGTTGGTTTTGACCTAACCCCCTTCCCTAAAGTTTAAGGGGTAAGATTTCAACTCGTTACTCGTTACTATCAGCCGAACCTGGGCGGAAGCATATCCAACAACAGCATCATGTCACCCGCCACCAACGAATGTCCGCCAAGCACAACCGGGAAATTATAACGTGCATGAGCTTCGAGGGCTGCTTCGGTAAAAGCCCGAAGTCGAGGGTCGGAAATTTCTGATAACTGAAAAGCGTCGCTGTTAAAACGGTCAGCCCTATTTGGTTTGAGTCCCTGATGGGCAAACAGCACCCGACTATCTATTACGGCCACTGTGCCAAGCCTCGCCAAACGCTCAAAGAATTTCCCTGGCCCTAGTTCATCTAACATAAAACCCGCCAGCGACACTACCGACCCGTTACTCTCCCGCCCGCTTGCTCGCATCCCGCGCTCTTCGCTCAAAATACGGGTTTGCCCATGGGAGCGAAGGTCTAGCAGACGATGCACTCCACCACTTACCCGCCCGATTACCAGCACTCGTCCTTCAAAACGACTCAACTCTGCCAATAATAGCTTTATTCGGCTGGTTTCAAAATCAGCACAATTGCTTAGATAATTAGCCAGGTCGCTATCGTCATGCTGGTTTTCCAGCCACAGTTTCAAAACTGCCCCGTCGGTGGGAGTATCAATATCAAAAATAGTTCGAGCAGTCCTAGAGTTACCCGGCAACATTTGCTGCCAGCTAAGTCCGACCAGTTGGCACAGAGCCCAGGCCAGATTATTATCGCTCTCCGGCAACTCGGCTAATTGGCCCAACGCGGTGGCAGGTTTCCAGCCGACTAAATCAGCACTAAAAAAGTTGTTAGCGGTTACGGTTGTCGGCCCGCTCTCAATTGCCGCCACCAAAGCCCGCCACTCCAGCGGGGTGAGTAGAACCCCTGCCCCCGCCCCCACATAGACCACTCCATCAGCAGGTGGCAAGCTTTGAACTACCCGCCACAGAGCTTTGCCAAACTCAAATTCAGTATCAGGTTCATCTCGCACCAGCTCAACTCCGGCGGGTGGCACAAAATCCGGGTCACTTGTGACAATTATCAAGCGTTCAAACAGGTCAGTATGACTGGCGCAAAGCAGCGTAGAGGTAGCCGCAACCCTCAATAAACCATCCATTGCCGTTTCGATAGGGCTTAGTTGGGTTTGGGGTGGGCGACCCAGAAACATTATTAAATGATTTGCCAACTTTCTCCCCTTGCCAATTTATAGATGAGCTGTTGACTCATATTCTAGCATATACGCACGCCTAGAGGGTTTGTTAATTCATAAACTTTTGCTATAATCTTCTAACATATCAGGGATGTAATATCCCTCTGTCGCCAAATCTGTAATTTAACAACTCTACGAAGTGGGATTAGCCTATGCTAGAGAAAAATGAACCCGATAACATTCCGATTATCCCCGACATAAACACTCAGGACCGTGACCTGTATACCCGGCTTAACCAATATTTAAGCCGAGCAGATGTCCATCTGCGGCAGGGACGTGGCTGGTTTATCTTTAATGCTGACCGCAACCGAGCTTCGCGGGTGGTCAAGCTTTTTCTAGAGAGATTGAGCGATTTCCGCCCCTATATCACTTATAACCATATTCCCTGGCGCGATTTTGCCCTGAATACCTATATGCGAGAGCAACTGAACGTGCCCGAAAATCAGCCCCAGAATAAAAATGATAAACTGAACAAAGAATTCACGATTGCCCGTCAGGTTACGGCGGATACTTCGCTGACGATGCTCACCAGCGATTTACTGATTATCAGCGAGCTTATGCCTCAAAGCCGCCAGGAAGTGACCCGCCTGGGACAGGTAGTGGTGGGGCGACACACTCGCCAGATGGCTACGGTGTTGGTTACGCCCAAACAGCCCCATGAACTGGCGGCTGACTTTGAAACCTTGAGTGACTCGCCCGACTTCTGGAGTGAGGTTTATCGCCGGATGTACGAAAGCAGTTTACTGGCCCTTTGACGGTTATCGGTTGTCAGTCATTGGTTGTTGGTTGTTAGTTGTTGGTTATTCGAGTTCCCCCATCCACTTTAGGGAAGGGGGCTAGGGGGTTAGGTCAACCCTATAAGGAACTACCTTGGACATTGACGATAATTTAATTGTGCTAGTACACGACGCATGGCATGGCGCGTGGGCCTGGGAAGGGGTAATTGCCCACCTGGAACAACGCGAATATAGCGCGATGGCTCTGGATTTACCCGGCTATGGCAACAGCCCAGCCCTCCTTCAACCGACCCTTCAGGATTATGCCAACGCGGTCAAAGAATTTATTGCCAGTTCCGAGGCCGCTAAAATTTTGCTGGTGGGACATGGCATGAGCGGCCCGGTACTACAGCTTGTAACCGAGCAGCTTGAATTTGAGCAGCAAGCCCGGATTAGCGGCTTGATTTTTGTTGGGTCTTATATTTTGCAAAATGGCGAAAGTATCCTGGATGTTATGCCGCCGGAGATGGCAACTTACTTCCGACAAATGGCAGCCTCAAACCCTAAAAATATGATTTCGTTGGCAGACATGCCAGACTATTGGTATTACAATGTGGTAAATGATGATCAGAGCAGTGCCGAGAAGTTGCTGGATAAAATGACCGCCGCGCCGCTTGCCCCAATGGAAGAAAAAATAAGACTTACCAATTTTTTCAGCCAGCACCCACCCGCCGGATTTATCAGCTTTAACGAGGATTTGACCCTGCCACCGGGTGATTTTTATCCGCGACATGCCAGCCGTCTGGGAAAACCTAAACATATGCCGGTAAATGCCGGACACGAAGGCCCTGTAACCAAGCCAAGAGAAGTTGCCGAGGCAATACTATTTATGGCTAATAGCTTATGAGGAAGAATTCTCTAAACAACTAAATAGGTGATGATGCTCACCTTTAACCGCCCACCCGGGCTGATAGCTTCTACCAAATCCACTTGTGTGGTCAGTTTGGCTAGAAGCTTTTTTTTTTGTTATTTTTTGAAATAGAAAGGCTAAAGTTCTGCTGGAAATTTTGTTGATTGGCCTCGGAGGGGCAATCGGGGCCATTTGCCGTTTTCTGATTAGCAGTTGGTTCGCCCAACGTTACGGTAGCGGCTTCCCTTACGGTACTTTATTTATAAACGTATCAGGCAGCTTTATCCTCGGATTATTTAATGGGCTGGCAGCCCAGCAGATTCTGGGGGACAACGAGTGGCGGTGGTTGGTAACGGTGGGCTTTCTGGGAGGCTATACCACTTTCAGCACCTTCAGTTACGAAACCCTAACATTGTTCCGGCAGGGGGATAAGCAAGCCTGGTGGAATCTTTTGGGTAGTCCGGTATTGGGGGTACTGGCGGCGGGGTTAGGGTGGTTTTTGGTAAACTTAACCCTCTGACCCCTTCCCTGACTCATAGAAGAGGGAATTTTATAGAATGCAACAACGATTATAGATTTTAGATATTCTGGCCTATTATCAACCTTCGACTCTCAACCTTTGACTCATTATTCATTACATTTAACCTGGAACTCTTAATTTTCACTATTTCATCCTTCATCCTTCATCCTTCCCCTTAGTCCTCGGTACTCGTTACTTTAACCCTCAGCTTTAGGCTCGTCACTGACCTTAATTCCGGCAGTATGGCTTGAATCACCAATGGTTAAGGCGCGATAATGAGGACGTTTCCCCTTTAGATTGGTTTCAATAACCGTTAGGGCACAATTGCCAATATATAGACGGTCAATGTTATCCTGTCGCCGTACTACCGCCTCAAGGCCATCCAGCGCGTGCAAAGCCAGGATTTGCACATGAATATTGTGGGCTACAATCAGGGCGGTTTTTTGCACAAATTTCGGCGGCTCTTCGCCCTCTTTAGGCTCTGGGGGTGGCTCTTCGCTAAGTTCGGCTACGCGCCGGAAGAATGTAAGGGTACGTTCAATTACACCCTGCACCGACTCCCCATCCTCGAACTTGAAAGTATAATCCTCGCTAAAACGGCGTTTTTCCTCTTCCGTCCAGTCTTTTCTTAGCTCTGTTTCGGCTAAACCTTCCAGTTTGGCACTCAAGCGGGCTTCTTTTATATCTTCGTCAATGGTCAATACTTGAGCCGGGTCTAAATCCTGAGCGCGAACAATCGCACTGGCGGTATCGTAACAGCGTTTGATGGGGCTGGTGAAGTGATAATCAAATTTGAGGTTTTTGAGGCGTTGCCCGATACTTTCGGCCTGTTTCTCGCCTAAAGGAGAAAGCGGCACATTCTGCCAACCCTGATGACGCTTTTCGGCGTTCCAAACCGATTGACCGTGCCGCACCAAATATAAAAGCATGTTTTAATAAATCCTGTTCTATTAGTTTTACCACAATTAGAGCTTACGCGCCCTAATTATACCACTCGACAGAATTTTCGAGTGGTATGGCGGATACTGGCAATAGCTAAGAGCTAAAGCCCCAAAACCTGAAAAAATCTTGCTAAAACAGACCTGCCATAATATAATTACGATTGGTTATTCAAGGTTAAAAATTAGATGTTGGTTATAAATGCGAACTATTGAACTTATTAAATTAGACCTTAGTACAAACCCAATTCCAGTCGTAACGCCGGGGTTAGCCGCTCGTCTGGAAAACAACCTGACGCCAGAGGATTTGCGCCCGCGTGTGGCAATTATGACTTTGGGGTGCAAAGTCAATTATAGTGAAACCGAAGCCCTGGCCGAGAATTTCCAACGGGCCGGCTATGTATTAGTTGACCCCGAAGGCCAAGACAGGCCGGATGTTTTTATCGTAAATACCTGCACCGTCACCCATGTGGCAGACCGCAAATCACGGCAGGCTTTGCGACGGGCCAAAAGGGATAATCCCCAGGCGTTGGTGGTGGCGACGGGTTGTTATGTTTATACCAGCCCCGAACAGGTTAACCAGCTGGACGAAGTGGATTTGGTGGTGGGTAAGGCTGACGAAGAACGAATGGTGGAACTGGTTTCAGACCGCTTGAGCTATGAACTGGACTATCGAGCCGAGCCGACTCCCTGGCTTTTCGCCGGAGGTCTGACCAGCAAAGAGCCACTTGCTACTCTGGAAAGCCGTTATCATACCAGGGCGATGGTTAAAATTCAGGACGGTTGTAATGCGGGCTGTGCCTTTTGCATTGTGCCAACCGCGCGGGGTGGGCCACGCAGTGTCGGTATTAGTGAGGTAGTGGAGGGAGTGCGCCGCAAGTTTGAAGCGGGTTATCAGGAAGTGGTTTTGACAGGGGTACACCTGGGCAAATATCGCGCCCCATCCCTTTCGTCAGATAGCGGGGAACGGGCGGTACGACTTCGGGCTTTGCTGGAAGCGGTTTTAAGTGAAGTAGCAATTCCCCGTTTGCGGATAACCTCGCTTGAGCCGCAGGATTATGACCCCACTTTGCTTGAATTATGGCAGCAAGACCGTCGCCTCAATCGTCATTTCCATCTGGCTCTGCAATCTGGCAGTAGTGAAACGCTGGCTCGGATGCGGCGGGGATATAGCCTGGAGCGTTATCGCCAGATTGTGGAGCAAATTCGGCGAGAATTGCCGGATGCCGCAATTACCACTGATATTATTGTGGGCTTCCCCGACGAGACCGAAGCGGAATTCAGCGAGACATTGTTATTTGCCGAGGAAATGGCCTTTGCCAAGATTCATGTTTTCCCTTACTCACCCCGTAGTGGCACTCCGGCGGCTACAATGTCCAATCAGGTTGCCGAGCCAATCAAGAAAGAGCGCGGAGAACGACTGCGGTTGCTTTCGGATGAACTAAGTAGGCGGTGGCGGTCGGGATTCATAGGAGAAGTACGTTCAGTGCTGTGGGAACACCATCAGGAGGGGGCATTGTGGCCTGGACTAACCGACAATTATTTACGGGTTTATACTCAAAGCGAGGCTGATTTGTTCAATACCATTACCCCCGTGCGCCTGACCGGGTTGGCGGGAGTAGGCGATGCCGATGGAATGTCAGGCCAGATTGAGGGGTTAAATTAATGAGCAGCAATGAGCCAAAACAGTTACCCGAAGCTGAGATAGATTCCGAGCGAGAAAAAACCCGCTTCCTTACCCGCCTGCAATGGTGGCTTAATATCGCTTCGGGTGGGTTAGCCGCGCTGGCAATCGGACTATATTATGCCGACCAACGCACTTTAGCCCAACTTACCCTGGTGCTTATTGCAGTGGTGGTTTTTGGCTCGACGGGGTTAGCCTATTATCGTTATAACCGCAACCAGAAAAGACGCATCGAAATCCTGACTCAGCTAGAAAAAGAGCGCGATACCCAGCTTTTGGAAGTATTTAACGAAGCCCGTCGCGAACGTAATTTACCGCCCGATGCCGAAGCCCGTGATGGATTTGCTGCTAATATCAAGGCCATCGAGGAACGCACCGCCCAGATAAAAAAACAACCGCCCCAAAAAGGAACAGATAAAGGTGGCCGAAGATAATTCGCCCGAACAGGAACTCCTTAAAACCGTAGCTGACCTACCGCTTGATTCGCGCTTGCCCAAATCCCCCAGAGACGACTGGTTTGGACGACTGGTAGACCGGGTTGGCCCTTTTGCGCCCTGGACAGCGGCTGGGGTTGTGGTAATCGTATTTGCGGTAGCTTCCATCGGCGGGCCAGATTGGGTCTGGGTCGGCAATTTTTATCTTATACCATTTATCCTCTTACTGTTATATTTACCCTGGCTTTTTCGGAATAACCGCCGGGAGCAAATAGACAAAGAGTTGCGCCGCCGCGAAAATCAAGCTGCCGCCCGCACCGAAGTAGCCCGCATGGTTTTGCAAGAGCGCGAAAAATCAGAAGGCAACAACCCCTGACTCTGGCTTTTTGTTTCTAGCTTCTTTCTCCCTGGAAGCAGCCCGGTGTTCCTCAATTTGTTGTTGCTGAGGGTAATCAATCCCTAGTTCGTTAGGCTGATTATGCTCGTTGGGATAGAGATATTTACCCCTGCGGCGGCTACTTGTTTCAGTGGTGGGGGGAACACTTACCCGTTCACGCCTTAGTTCGGCTATTTCCTGCCGTTGCTGGGCTAATTCGGCCTGCATCTGGGCTATCATCCGCTTGAGGTCATCTATTTCTTCGGTACTAACCATTGTCTTCCTCCTTGCGACTACACAATATTGTTGGATTAGATTAGTGGGGGGTTATTCTGATAGGAATAATAATACAATAAACGTCTTTCAACATTCAAAGTGCGAAGTAAAACCCTAGAACAGTCAATCTGAACCTGCCTATTTTTCGGCCTATCTGTTATACTTTAGCCTATTCCTTAGCTATATGGTTAGGGGTTTTTATTCTGGGCTATCTTTTAGAGGAGCTAACTATGCAGCATAAACCTTATTATCTCGTTATTATAGCGTTTTTACTACTTGGCTTGACCTCATCCACCGTGCAGGGGGTAGGCGGTGCAGGCACTATCACTGGTGGCACTTTCCCGGCCTGTGTTGACCCGGCAACCAGCACTTCTACCGTCAAAATTGCCGGGAAGCAAGTGGCCCCCGGCGGTCTGGTGCGCATTCCAACGGGTAGTACCTGCCTTTCCGCCGAAACCACCCTGAACCTGAACAGCTATATCAAAACAGTGCTGGTCAGTCCCGGAGGGGACTTGCGGGCGGCGGTTAATGCCGCTACAAGCGGAACAATGATAAAAATTGAACCCGGTACCTATGATTTAGGGGTAACTACTCTGACAATGAAATCTGGCGTTGACCTTGAAGGTTCAGGCGAAGGCTTAACCACCATTACCTCCCAGGTTAACGGTGCCGCTGCTATCCCCAATTCCGGCACAATCACCCTTGCCAGCGGTAGCGAGGTGCGCTTTCTTACCGTTGCCAACAATGCCCCCGGCACGGTCTATCGGGTGGCGGTATATGCCAGTGGGGTTAATCAGACCGCCAGGCTAACCAACGTGACGCTGACCACGGCGGGTGGCGGCAACAATTTAGCGATGTTTTGCAACAATAGTGCTGCCCCAACTATCCGCAATTCAACTGTTTCCATGAACACCAACAGTACCAATAACTACGGAATTTACAACAAAACCGGTTCCGCTCCAAATATCCTGGATTCCACTGTTACTGTTAGTGGAGGTGGTTTTGATTATGGGATTTATAACGTTAGCTCTTCTTCACCAAATATCCTGAATTCGACCATTACCGCCAGTGGGGGCAGCACTGCCAATTATGGAATGTTCAGCGATAATTCAACGCCAAACATCCGTAACAGTGACATTACTGTAAGTGGGGGTAATCTTACTACTACTTTTGGTATCTCCAATTCCAACGGCTCAAACGCTACTATCCAGAATATTAATATTGAAGCCAGTGGCATTACCAATAATACTAATAATACTAACAATGGTATTTTTAATGATACGGGTTCTTTTGCTACTATCCAGGATTCTAACCTGAATGTTACAGGCGGCAACAGCAACAATGGCATGAAAAATATCGCCTCTACCGTGAATGTTTATAACACAGTTATTAATGCAGGGGGTAGCAGCGATAATTATGGTATCGTCAATAATAACGGCACAACCATGACGGCTCAAAACCTTATCATTAACGCCAGTGGTGGTAGTGTTACCAATACCGGAATTCAAAATAATAGCTCCACAACTACTATTCTAAACAGCCTGATTAAGGGTGCTTTTTTTTCTATCGTCAATACTGGCACTAGCACCACCACCGTTGGTAGCAGCCAGTTGGGTAACGTGGTCAGTGGGCCTTCTATCACCTTTAACTGCCTCTATACCTATTTAACCAACCTGACTACGGTTAACGCGAACTGTGTCTAAAAAGGGATGAAGTAGGAGGGATGGAGGATGAAATTATTCCCCCTTCCTTGATAGGGAAGGGGGTAAGAGGGTTAGGTTGTCCTACTCCACCGTAACCGATTTGGCGAGGTTGCGGGGCTGGTCAACGTCACAACCGCGTTTGACGGCGATATGATAACTCAACAACTGCATCGGCAATGTAGCGAGAATGGGGGTCAGAAGCGGGTCACAGGCCGGAATATAAATAACCTCATCGGCTTTCCTGGCAATCTCGGTATCGCCCTCGGTGGCAATAACCAGCACATAAGCGTCACGGGCTTTGGCTTGTTCAACCGCCGAAACCACCTTCTCGTAAATCTTGCTCTGCGGGGCAATCGCAACCACCGGCAAGCCATCGTCCAACAAGGCAATCGGGCCGTGTTTCATCTCACCCGCCGGATAACCCTCAGCGTGAATATAGGATAGTTCCTTGAGTTTCAAAGCCCCTTCCAGCGCAATCGGGTAATTGATACCTCGCCCCAAATACAAAAAGTCGCGGGCGTTAAAAAGTTTGCGGGCAATGGCCTCGTAAATCTTATCCTGCGCCAGAATATCGGCTACCTGCTTGGGAATTTCGACTAATCCCTGTAACAGAGTCTGGGCTCTATCCTGGGTTAGCGTGCCACGTTGCCGTCCCAGGTAAACCGCCAGCATCACCAAATCAACCAGACTGGCGGTGAAACTTTTGGTACTGGCGACCCCGATTTCCGGCCCGGCCTGATTATAAATCAAAGCATCGGCCTGTCGTGCCGCCTGACTGCCTATCACATTTACAATCGAAAGCAACTTGGCTCGTTTGTTATGGCCTTCTTCCATTGCCGCCAGGGTGTCCACCGTCTCCCCCGACTGGGTAATCGCCACCAGCAAATGTTGGGGTGTGATAATCGGGTCGCGATAACGAAACTCGCTGGCTATATCCACCTCTACTGGAATACGGGCCAGTTCCTCTATAAGATATTTACCAACCAACCCGGCATGCCAGCTAGTACCACAGGCGGTAATAATCACTTTCTCAAAGTTAGCAACTTCGGCGGGGGTAAATTTAACATCTTCAAGCATAACTTGTCCGGCGGCGATATCCACCCGCCCCCGGATAGTGTCCGTCAAAGCCTGGGGCTGGTCGTAAATCTCCTTCTGCATGAAATGTTTGTAGCCACCCTTAGCCGCACTGATAGCATCCATATTCATAGTGAGGATTTCTTTTTGAATCACTTCCCCCGCCATATTATAGAAAACTACTCCTTGCCTTGACAAAACCGCTACCTCACCACTATCCAGAAAGCTCATGCGACGAGTGTGGGGCAGCAAGGCCGGAATATCACTGGCAACAAAAGTCTCGCCCTCGTCACTGTAGCCGATTACAACCGCCCCCGCATTACTCAGACGGGCGGCTACGATTTTATCCGGCTCATCGGCACAAATCGTAACCAGGGCGGCAGTTCCCCGAATTTCGCCCAGTAACTTGATAACGGCCTGTTCCAGCTTCAAACCTTCCTGGTAAATATGTTTTTCCAGTAGATGAGCCATAACCTCGGTGTCGGTTTCGCTGGCATACGTGAAGGAATAACCACTTTTGGCTAAATCCTGCTTCAGCTTCACGTAATTTTCGATGATACCGTTATGCACCACCACTACCTGGTTTTTTGTGCTGCGATGAGGGTGCGCGTTAGTTTCGGTGGGCTTGCCATGAGTAGCCCAGCGGGTATGCCCCATTCCAAGCGTTCCGCGCAATGGTCGGGCTTCGGTATCAAGGGCAGCGGTCAGGTTAGAAAGTTTGCCAACACTCCGCCGCAGGTGCATTTCATTTGCGTCGTCCAGTACCGCTATTCCCGCCGAGTCGTAACCCCGATATTCAAGGCGTTGCAACCCACCGATAATAATGGGCAAAGCCTCTTTATCGCCAACATAGCCAATAATTCCACACATTCAGTGATACCCCCAATTGATAAAAAGTAAAAAGTGCCGAGTTAAAAGTTTAATGCCAAAGGAGTTTCGGTTTGCGACCTTTGACTTTCGACCTATCGCCGACATCCGTTGCCGGAATAATATCACAAACTTGGCGTAACCACTGCTAACGTTTCGCATTCTATTAATAGAAGGGTATAGATTTAATAATGAAAAAGGAGTAACGAACTAATGAAAACTTCAAAGTGGCAAAGAGAGCCTTTCATAAATAGGGAAGAACGTTAACAAAAACTCCTTCGTGATAGAATTGGGTTACCTAGACACCAAATCAAACACAAAAGGAGTGAAATGGAGTATAACAACCAACTCTCATTAAGTCCAACATCTGTGACAG